>NZ_JBLQZO010000002.1:0-855258 GCF_047872835.1 Priestia sp. RMT2NF4 | reverse complement strand
GGCTGAAGGGATCGGTCTTGAAAACCGACAGGGGTGTTAAAGCCCGCGGGGGTTCGAATCCCTCTTCCTCCGCCATACTATTGTCTATTCAAAGCTTCTTTTGAGAAAAAGAAGCTTTTTTTATGTTTAAAAGAATAGCGAATGGGAATTAGGTAAATATAAATCATGGATTAGGTACTTTTTATTTGAAAGAGTAGGGTAAATTTGCTAATCTAAACGTATATGGTGCTTTTGCGCCAAAATGCTTACATATTTTGAAGGAGGAATTATTCATGGCTTACAAATTACCAGAACTACCTTATGCATACGATGCACTGGAACCACATATCGACAAAGAAACAATGAATATTCACCACACAAAACATCACAACACATATGTTACAAACCTAAACGCTGCTGTTGAAGGCAAAGCGGATTTAGAAAGCAAAAGTATTGAAGAGTTAATTTCAAACTTAGATGCTGTTCCTGAAGATATCCGTACAGCAGTACGCAATAACGGTGGCGGTCATGCGAACCACTCATTATTTTGGACAATCCTTTGCCCTAACGGCGGCGGTGCTCCAACTGGTGAATTAGCAGACGCTATCGCTAGCAAATTCGGCAGCTTTGATCAATTCAAAGAAGAATTTGCAAATGCAGCTAAAACTCGCTTCGGTTCTGGCTGGGCTTGGTTAGTTGTAAACAACGGCGAATTAGAAGTAACAAGCACACCAAATCAAGATAGCCCATTAATGGAAGGCAAAACGCCAATTCTTGGTCTAGACGTTTGGGAGCACGCTTACTACTTAAATTATCAAAACCGCCGTCCAGATTACATTTCAGCATTCTTTAATGTTGTAAAATGGGACGAAGTTGCTAAGCGTTACGACGCTGCAAAATAAGCTGAAGACGTATTTAAGAGCCAGTAAAGTAATTATTACCTTTACTGGCTTTTTTGTTTTCCAATTCTTTTACATATCTCCTTTTCTTTTTCACACACTAGGTGTAGAAGAGAAAAGGAGTTTTTTGATATGCCTTTATTAAAAAAAGTAGTTGGAGATGTAGAAGTTAGTAAAGATTTACTTTTGCTTTTAATTATAGGCGGTCTTTATGCCTTGGCTATTTCAATTTCCAATTCGTTTGTTAACATTTATCTGTGGAAACAATCAGGCGAATTTTCGGATCTCGCTATTTATAATTTAGCGGTAGTGGTGCTTCAGCCCCTTACGTTTATTTTAGCAGGTAAATGGGCCAAACGAATTGACCGGGTTGTGGTTTTAAGGTTAGGCGTATCTTTTTTAGCTGTTTTTTATATCGCTGTATTGGTCAGTGGAGCTAACGCAGCCGAGTATTTAGTATTGCTTGGTGGACTGCTGGGTATAGGATATGGCTTTTATTGGCTAGCTTTTAATGTGCTAACTTTTGAAATTACAGAACCTGATACAAGAGACTTTTTTAACGGATTTTTAGGGATCTTAAACTCTTTTGCAGGGATGATTGGTCCTTTAGGAGCGGGCTTTGTTATTTCCGCTTTGTATGAATCACTTGGATATAAAATTGTGTTTGGTGTATCTCTGCTATTGTTTGTCGGTGCCGTTGTGCTTAGTTTTTTTATTACAAGACGCGCAGCTGAAGGAGTATACAAATTTAAAGAAGTGTGGGCTGAACGAAAAGTCAACAAAGACTGGAATCGAATATTACAGGCTCATTTCTTTCAAGGATTGCGTGAAGGTACGTTCATTTTTGTCGTATCCGTCATGGTATTTATTACGACGGGAAGTGAATTAGCTTTAGGAACTTATGGACTGGTGAATTCAGCGGTGGCGTTTGTAGGATACTATGTAGCCTCAAGATTTATTAAGCAAAAAAATCGCCTTCGATTTATTTTCACCGGGGGCCTCCTTCTCTATGGAGCAGTCTTTTTGCTTATCTTTAACTTATCGTATCCAAAGTTAATTATATATGCTGTTTGTATTGCCATTGCCTATCCTATTTTGTTGGTTCCATTCATTTCTCTAACGTACGATGTGATTGGACGAGCAAAGGACGTTGTTTCAAAAAGAATCGAATACATTGTTGTCAGAGAAGTATTTCTGAATATTGGGCGCGTTGTTTCCATATCTTTATTTTTAATAGCCGTACTATTTTTTGATGAAGCAAAAAGTATTCCCGTTTTATTAGCTATTGTTGGAGCAGGGCATACGATCATTTATTTTTGTGTAAGACATATCTCACAGCCTCTGCACAAAAAAGAAACGACTGTTACTCCTCCAGTATTAAATGAAGGAGACGGAGAGTCTCCAGCTTAGAGTATTATCAGCTCCTTCATTTGTACTATGGAAAATGCCTCGCTTTTCTTTTAGAATAAATACGTTGTGTAAATAGGCACCTGCCAGGTGTCTATTTATTTGCTAAATGTCTGATTTTATGGTGTTATGGTATATATGTTTTATAAAGTGTAGGTGTTGGTATGAAAAAGAAAAAAAGAAGAAAAAGTCACGTGCCTTTTCGTGTGAACTTACTTTTCTTGACCGTATTTGCCCTATTTTCCGTATTAATTTTGCGGTTGGGACTTGTTCAAATTGTGTACGGTGAGAATTACGAACGAGAAGTCGAAAAAACACAGGACGTTACAGTCAGTACGCCTGTTCCTCGAGGGAAAATGTACGATCGGTATAACCGCGTAATTGTAGATAATACCTCTTTAAATACGATTACATATACTCGTTTTCAAGGAAATACAGCTGAAGAAAGGCTGCGCATCGCTAAAAAGTTAGCCACTATGATCGATGTTCCTTACACCACAAATGTGATTGATATTCCAGAAAATAGAAAGAATAAAGATGCTAAAAACGTGGTAAAAATTACAGAACGCGACATGAAGGATTATTGGATTATGCTTCACCCTAAAGAAGCGGAGCAGAAAATTACGAAAGCTGATCGTAAAAAAGTTCAAGATGGTGAAATGACTGATGACGAACTGTATCAACGTCAGTTAGACCGCATTTCTAAAAAAGATTTAGAAAGTTTAAAGAGTGATTTAGAAGTTCTAGCTATTAAGCGCCAAATGGAGGCAGGTTATTCTAACACCCCGCAAATTGTTAAAAGCGGTGTGACAAATGAAGAGTATGCCGTTGTAAGTGAGCATTTAGATGAACTTCCGGGTGTTGATACAACAACGTATTGGGATCGCTCATACCCAGAAAACAGCACTCTCCGTACTTTGCTTGGAAATGTATCCTCTGCCAACGAGGGTCTGCCCAAAGATAAAGTACAGTATTACTTATCAAGAGGCTATAGTCGAAATGACCAAGTTGGGACGAGCTATTTAGAGAAGCAATACGAAGCTCAGCTCAGCGGTCAAAAAGAAAAAGTCCAGTATGTAACAGATGATAAAGGAAATCTCCTTGATACAATTCAAGTGTCGAAAGGCGAACGCGGCAGTGATTTAGTTTTAACTATTGATATGGAGCTTCAAAAAGCGGTAGAAAAACAAATTACGGACCAGCTTTTAGCCAAAAAGAAAATGAAAGGAACGCAGTTTTTAGACCGTGCTTTTGTGATTATGATGGATCCTCACACAGGAGAAATCTTAACAATGGCAGGTAAAAAATACACCATTGATAAGAAGACTGGGGTACCTAAAATAGAAGATTTTGCATTAGGGAATATTTCAACATCTTATACAATGGGCTCTGTTGTAAAAGGGGCAACGGTTCTAGCTGGCTTAGATTCAGGAGCTATTAAGCCAAACACAGTGTTCGTTGATGAACCGTTAAAAATTAAAGGAACACCAATTAAGAAATCAGCTGAGGCTGAGGGGTTAGGACCCTTAACGTATTCATCCGCGTTAAAATATTCATCCAACGTATTTATGTTTAAAACGGTAATGGCGATGGCTGGATTACAGTACCACAAGAACATGACTTTACCGATTAAACCTGACACATTCAGCGAACTGCGTTCGTACTACAGTCAGTTCGGCTTAGGCGTATCAACAGGCATAAACCTCGATAACGAATCAACAGGTGTACAAGGCGGAAGCAATGTTCCAGGTACAGCGCTTGATTTAGGAATTGGCCAGTATGATACGTACACGCCGCTGCAGCTTGTTCAATATACTTCTGCAATAGCTAATGGAGGGTATCGCATCAAGCCGCAGCTAGTAAAAGAAATCCGAAAGCCAACGATAAAAACCGATGAAATTGGCGGTACGCAGCATTCATTTGAACCTGATGTGTTAAATCGTATCACGATGAAAGAAGAATACATTAAAGATGTTCAAAATGGCTTTAAGCGGGTTACGCAGGAACAAGGCGGTACAGGGTACGCAGCTTTCCATACAGCGAACTATAATCCTGCTGGTAAATCTGGAACGGCACAAGCCTATGAGAAAAACCCAAGCGGAGGGGATCCAATTAAAGTTAATAATTCAAACTTTGTGGCCTTTGCTCCGGCAAATGATCCTGAAATTGCAGTAGCTGTCGTGGTACCATCGGCATTTGTGCCAAGTGCACCAAATACCATTACAAAAGAGCTTGCTCGTTCTGCGCTCGATACGTATTTTGATTTAAAGAAAAAAGGTGAACAAGAAGTAAAAGATCAAGAAGAGAATCAACAGGCTGTCATTGCAAACGACGCCAATTAAAGAGGCTGGGAAAAAGCATATTAGTTGAAGTAAGATCCGAACGACGTTGATTAAGAATTAACGCTGTTCGGATTTTTTTATTGAGAGGGTGAACGTAGATTTCATGTAAGTAGGTGCTTTAAGCGGTTGATTGGAGGGCAGGGCGAAGACTTCTGCCGGAAAAGCGGAAGAAGTGAGACCCCGCAGGAGCGGAAGCGACAACGAGGCTCACCGGCCGCCTGCTTGCACGGAAATCAACAGTGGTGTCAGAAGAAGTGATTCGTACTGGCTTATTTATCTAATTTACTTATCTTTATATCAAATTAATTTAGTTATGTCTCAACCTCTTCTTTTTTGTTAGAAATCTTTACATATATGGTTTTTTATTGAATTTAAGGGTCGTAAGAACTAGTTTTTTACCTAAAAAACACGCAGATAGGCCTTCATTTACAAAAGCTTTACATTGAGTTAAAACACAATTAATAGTCGGCTATTATTCTGTAAGTGTAAGGATTAATAGAAATGATCAAAATAAGGGGAAGCGTTCGGCTTCTCGTATGTATTTACACTAATAGTAAACAATAGATATTAAATAGACATAGAGAGACTTTTATTGTGCTCAAAACGGTTAAAGACGATGAAGGAGGATTATCCAATGGCAATAACAATGGAATTGACTAACAAAGAAAAAGTAAATACTCCGCAAACAAAAGAAATTGTATATAAAACAAAAGGTTTGAATTTATGGTATGGCAACACACATGCCTTAAAAAATATTGATTTAGACATTCATGCTAACGAAGTTACCGCGATCATCGGTCCATCGGGCTGCGGAAAATCAACATATATTAAAACGTTAAATCGTATGGTAGAAATGACGCCAATTGTCCGTACATCAGGTGAAATTGAGTATAGAGGAAAAAATATTTTTGATAAATCGTACCATGTGGAAGAGCTGCGCACGCAAGTAGGAATGGTTTTCCAAAAACCAAATCCGTTCCCAAAATCTATTTATGATAATATCGCGTACGGTCCAAGAATTCATGGCGTTCGCAACAAGAGAAAACTAGATGAAATTGTTGAAAAAAGTTTACGAGGAGCAGCTATTTGGGACGAAGTTAAAGATCGTTTGAATCAAAATGCGAATGGGTTGTCAGGTGGACAACAGCAGCGTATCTGTATTGCGCGCTGCTTGGCTATTGAACCCGACGTTATTTTAATGGATGAGCCTACTTCTGCACTCGATCCAATTTCGACATTAAAAGTAGAAGAGTTAGTACAAGAATTAAAGAAAGACTTCAGCATTATTATTGTTACACATAATATGCAGCAAGCGGCACGTATTTCAGATAAAACAGCATTTTTCTTAAATGGAGAAGTGGTAGAGTACGCAGAAACAGATAAAATCTTCTCAATGCCATCTGATAAACGCACAGAAGATTATATTACAGGTCGTTTCGGTTAAGACATACAAGGAGATGGGATGAGTGGTTGTACGCGAAAAGTTTCATGGTGATTTAAAGATATTACGTGAAAAATTATTAGAAATAGGGCGCTTAACGCATGAGGCGTTATCAAAATCAATTGAAGCGTTGCAAACAAGTAACGTTGAGCTGGCGCTAGAAATTATCGACGGTGATTCATACGTGGATGACTTAGAAGAAGAAATTAATGACCTAGCTATCCTACTGATTGCAAAGCAGCAGCCCGTGGCTATTGATTTAAGACGTATTATTGTGGCAATTAAAATTGCTTCGGATGTTGAGCGTATGGCAGATTTTGCCGTTAATGTAGCAAAATCAGCTATACGAATTGGAAACGAAGAATTAATTAAGCCGTTAGAACATGTAAAGAAAATGCACGATATTTCGATTGAAATGCTGAGCCTTTCGTTAAAAGCTTATCACGAAGAAGATCTTGTGTTGGCTAAAAAAGTAGCGGAAATGGACGATCAAGTGGATGAGCTTTACGGAATAACAATTAAAGAACTTTTAAGTCTTGCTAAAGAAAAGCAGGAGGCTATGAACCAAATTACACAGCTTTTATTTGTAGCCCGTTATTTAGAGCGTATGGCTGATCATACCACTAACGTAGCAGAAAGCGTATTTTACCTTGTAAAAGGCAAACGCTACGATTTAAATGAATAGTGGAAAAAGAGGCTGGGACAAAAGTGTTTTAGTTGAAGGAAGATCCGAACGATGAATCGTTCGGATTTTTTTCATTGTATCGAGAAACGTAGGTTTAATGTAGCTGCTTCTAGCTGTTAATGAGAGGGAAGGGCAAAGACTCCTGCAGGAAAAGCGGAAGCGACGAGGAGGCTCATCGCCGCCCTCGGAAAGCGACATTTTGCACGGAAATCAACAGCGGTGTAACAAACGATTCATACGGGCCCATGCATCCAATTTGCTGGCCTGGATTTTTTAACACAAATCGACAAATTGCGTTTATTGTGGCAACTTTTTCTGAATGGTAAGATGTTAATAAGTTTATACGGCATTTATATGTAGAAAAAACAATCTAAGAAACGAAGTGATAAAACAGTGGCTCCTAATCTTATTCAAAACTTAAATGTGTGTATAGCTACTCAGCTTGACTCATCTCGTATTTATGTTCACTGGTCGTTTTCAGAGCATATTCGAGAAATGGTAGAAAGTATGTTTTCGACACGATGGGAAGAATTGAATCTAGCTATGTGTACGTATGATATAACAGGCCTTCATTTTAACGGCCATGAATCAAACCGCTATTATATGAAGGGTCTTACTCCTAAGCAAGACTTCATATTTATGAATAGCTTGGAAAGTGAGCGCACGTATGTAATAGATATTGGTATTCAAGATAAAGAAGGAAGTTTTTTTTCCCTTCTTCGTTCGAATCCGGTTTATTTGATGAAAGAACAGCATGAACAAGTGAATGTAACGTCGTTGAGCTGGATGTACGAACCTGTAAAAGTTCACCAGGGTGTTCAAAATGAATTTAGCACATATTCCTTATATTCAAATGACTTGGAGCAGGTGAAGAAGCAATATGAATAGTGATGACTGTATTCTTTTAACTTATATGCATTATCCGTTGCTACATGTACTTCAAGCAGAGAGTGAGTATCCGCTGTTTGAACAAGTAACGAACGAATTCATCCCTTTTTTAGATCAAATTGAGTCTGAAAAATTGATAGGTGCAACAGCTGTGATGTCTTGTGTATTTTTGAACGTATTAAACGACGAGGAGTTTAATACTCGTTACGCTCAGTATTTACACCAGTTTTCAAGCCGGCAGCATCAGAGAGCACTCACTTTTTTAAAAAAGTGGGACGGGAGCTTGTTCTCAGCCTGCAAATATTTCTTTCAGCATGACATGCTGGAATGTATTCCTACTACCGTAACGAACGCGTTCGTTTCCATCCTTAAAACAGAACAAACATTAAATCTCCAAATTACAGAAGCAATACGTGTTTTTCAACAGTTTTTTGAAAAAAAGCCCGTCGGTTTTTTTATACAGCAAGGAGAGTATACTCATCAAGTAGATATGCTCCTGAAATCTCATGAAATGCGCTACACCTTTGTGAAGTCATCAACAGATGAACTAAAAAAGTCCCCTGCTGGTATTATCTTGTTTCCATATCCTAAGCAAGGAAAACAAGTTGAGGAAGGAACAATGAATAAAGCGAGCGCTGTTTTGGATTTGAAAGCGAAGGACACGCTTGGCTTTCAGCGAATGCAAGCAGCAAGCGGTACATTTCAATATCCTTTAGATTACGCGAGGGATATACAGTTTCATCAAAACGAAACTCTTGCACTCTACGGTGCAACAAAAAGCGCCGAATTTGTCAGTGAGAACAATCAATTGTTTATTTCAACCGTACAGAAGTCAGAGGCGATGCTAGGTGTGATCGATTTTAAACATCCTAGCGTGGTGAATGCCATCTACCGACAGTGGCTCCTTTTAAGTAGCAGCGATTGGCTTTATACTTTTGAAAAAGTCAGGGGTGAATACGAAAGGCAAATAAAGCTGTTTGATTTTCTCTGTCACGAAGAGAATCCAAGGATGGATAGTGAAAACAGTTTTCTTTCAGGAAGTTCTTTTTTATACCCTGTAAAAGAGATAGAGCCGTCGGCTTTATCAGTAAATCAATATAAAGGCGGTCTCTCCATTTTAATGCTTGCATGGGAATTCCCTCCTCTAGTTATCGGAGGACTTGCACGACATGTATTTGATTTATCCAGAGCGTTAGCTAGAGCGGGTCATCACGTTAGTGTATTAACGACGTATGTAGAGGGGCTGCCGGAATATGAACGTTTATACGGTGTTCACGTTTACAGAGTTAAAAGCCTGCAGCCTCATCATCCGGATTTTTTGACATGGGTAAACAGTTTGAACGTGGCTATGGCTCTTAGAGGACTGGAGTTAGGCTACAAGCTGTCTTTTGACGTTATTCATGCTCATGACTGGCTTGTTGCATCCGCAGCAAAATGTTTAGCAGATAAAACGGATAGGCCGCTAATTACGACCATTCATGCGACAGAACATGGGCGCAATAATGGTATTCATAATGACATGCAGCAGAAAATTCACTTGCAAGAAGAGGAGCTGATTCGACAATCAAGCTCAATCATTGTCTGCAGCGACTATATGAAGAAAGAATTAATCACTTTATTTCACGTAGAACAGGATAAAATTGCTATATTTCCAAATGGAATTGACAAGCAGCTGGTAGTCGACGCAGTAAATGAACGGTTAAAAGAAAGTTTACAAAAGAAATATAATTTTAGAAAGGCCCCTATTATTTTTTCAATTGGACGAATTGTATATGAAAAAGGATTTCAGCTATTTATTGAAGCAGCGGAACTATTTAAGAAAAAACAAATAGATGTTCAATTTGTTGTGGCGGGAAAAGGGCCTTTACTTCATGAATTTCGAACACAGGTAAGTGAAAAGCAATTAGACAAATACGTGTATTTTATTGGATACATTACCGATAACGAACGAAATCAACTTCTTCAAGCTTGCAAAATGGTTGTTTTTCCAAGTCTATATGAACCTTTTGGAATTGTGGCTTTAGAGGGGATGGTAGCCAAGAAGCCAACCATCGTTGCCGATACAGGAGGTCTAAGCGATATTGTTTCACATTTCGACACGGGCCTGACGTTTGCCAGAGGAGATACGCTCGAATTAATCAACTGTATTGAATTTTTGTTAAAAAATGAAAAAATAGCTGCGAAAATCAGCGAAAATGGGTATAGAAAAGCAACAACGATGTTTAGCTGGGAGAAAATCGCTATCGATACAAGTAAGCTGTTTCAACATCACATTTGCCAGGATAAAAAAAGGAGGGAGGCAAAAAATTGAAAGCCATTATACTTGCTGGCGGTAAAGGAACAAGACTGCAGCCCTTGACCTACACGATTCCAAAGCCTATGCTGCCGCTTTACGATAAACCTGTGATGGAATATAGCATTGAACTGCTTAAGAAACATGGAATTACAGAGATTGGGATTACGCTGCAGTATAGGCATGAACAAATTATTGAATACTTTGGGGATGGCTCTCAGTGGGGAGTGACGCTTACTTATTTTATCGAAAAAGAGCCTCTTGG
Organism: Priestia sp. RMT2NF4; assembly: GCF_047872835.1. Lineage (NCBI taxonomy): Bacteria > Bacillati > Bacillota > Bacilli > Caryophanales > Bacillaceae > Priestia > Priestia sp. RMT2NF4. Next base: position 845,059 of record NZ_JBLQZO010000002.1, on the reverse strand, counting down.
AACAGCGGGCGGAATTAAGCGAGCAGAGGCCTTTATTGAGGAAGACTGTATTATTATTAGTGGAGATGCCTTAACAGAAATTAATCTTCAAGACGTTATTCATTTTCATTATGAACAAAAAAGCGAAATGACCATTGTTACAAAAGAAGTAAACGACGTGCGGGGTTATGGAGTGGTGACGATAGATGAAGGGAATCGAGTCACGGGATTTGTAGAGAAACCCACCTACGAACAGGCCAATAGCCGATTGATTAATACGGGAGTGTATGTGATCAAAAAATCCGTTCTTGATTACGTGAATTCTTATGGTCCTACAGATTTTAGCTTTGACATTATCCCGCTTCTTTTGGAATATAATCATACTGTGTGCAGTTTTGTAACAGAGGATTATTGGATTGATATTGGGCAAATCCACCATTATCGTCAAGCACACTATGATTTGTGGAGCAAGTGGTTTGGCGATAGACAGGAAAGTATTGTCTCAGATGACGCGCTTATAGAAGAAGGGGTGACTGTTTACGATCCGGTTTACGTAGGAGAAAATGTGGTGATTAGAAAAGGTGCTTCAATTGGTCCTTACACGATTATCGGAACCAATAGTATCATAGAAGCACATGCTGCAATCGATAAAACGATTTTGCTTCAAAACGTAACGGTGGGGGCAGAATCGTTTTTATACAACGCTACGATAGGTCCGTATGTAAATGTTCAAGCAATGACTACGTATGTCCAAGATACAGTAGCTGAAAATCAAGTGCTACCTCAACTTTCTGTAAAACCAGATGTTTCTATCTTCAAAAACGGTCGCCTGTATGTACATTCATCTGTTGATCGAGAAAGACTATACAATGCGTTATTACTTGTATGCAAACATCAAGGATCGTTCTGTCTAGCAAGCGATGATGAAGGAGAAGCCACTCAACTTCGCAAAGAATGCTTTTCTTTTTTACGGAGTAATCATTCAGCTGTGTATGATATTAAAAAAGAAGCTCTTCCGGTATTTCGATATTACATGATGACTTCACAAGCGAGCATTGGTATTTATATTGGTGTGGATAGCAAAAACAGCGGTCTGTTTTTAGAAATATATGATAATAAAGGACAATTAGTTAATCAGCTTATTGAAAAAAAGATTGAGCGGATGTATCTTCAAGCTAAAAAAGCAAACATAACGACTTCTGTTTCACTTAAAGAAACAAGCATAGGAAATATCAGGGAAGAATATTGTGATGCTTTAGTAAAATCAATTAATCAGCATGTTTTATTAGAAGACAGTACGCGGATTGGTGTGATTTGTTCACCGTTTATACAGGAAGTTGTCGAATTATTATGTAAGCGTCTTCGTATCCATGTGTTATTTTTAAACAAGTGGGAGAAAACAGAAGAAACCAAACGAATAATTAAACGAAATAAGCTGTCTTTTTGTATTCAGATTAAAGAAGATGGAGAAACATTTGCTCTATATGATGAAAAAGGCTGCAGCGTAAATGACTCAGAAATTATGTCGCTTTATATTTATAGCGTATACATGACAAAAAAAGTAGCATTCGTTCCTATTCCTATACACTATTCATCCACATTAGAAACATTTGCTCAATCTCTCAATCAATCATTTATGAGGACAAAAGCAAAAAAACGTGATTTGCTTAGTCTTTTGGGGCCTGTTCAATTTCAGTTAGATGCCATGTACGCTTTATGTCAGCTGATCGAATTAATTATGGTGCAGCAGCGGAAAATTTCTGAAATGATTCAATATGTCCCCCACGCTTATATGAACTGGCGCTATATTTCATGTCCGCTAGAAATTCAAGAACAAGTGATGAAGAAGTTATTAGAAGAAGCAATCGGTAAACAAGTGTATGTCATTGATGGTTTAAAAATTTACCATGATCCTCATGAATGGACGCTTATTTTGCCCGATGGTCACTTGCCTGTATTAAATATTTATTCAGAGGCGTTAAATACTCAGACTGCCAAGAAGCTGTCGGCATATTTTGTAGAAAAAATACAAGAATATCAAAGAGTGTAAATAATGGATTTTATTTAAAAGAAAGGAAGTACGCCTCTCATAAAAAGAGTTCCGCCTATTTTAAGAAACTTCATCTATATATAAGGCGTAGCAGAGAAGGAGCTCAGGACTCTAAGAGGAAAGAAAAAGTGAAGAAATGAAATTAAATGACTTTCTTCAAAAAAACAGACTGGCATTTCCTTTCGAAAAATGATATTATATTAAAGTCTGATTTATGTTTATAATGTTTGGAGGGAAAATAGATGCGCGTAAACGTTACATTAGCTTGCACTGAAACTGGTGACCGTAATTACATTACAACTAAAAACAAGCGTAATAACCCAGATCGTCTTGAGTTAAAAAAATACAGCCCAAGACTTAAAAAAGTTACACTTCATCGTGAAACAAAGTAAGCAGTAGGAGTACAATCCTGCTGTTTTTTTTTATAGGGGGGAATTAAAATGAAATCTCATCTGCGCAAAGAGATGAAGCGCGTTCTTAATTTAATTTCTGAAGAGCAGCACGAGGCACATTCAACGAGCATAGCAAATGCACTGTATGAAACTTGTTTATGGAAAGAGGCTAGAGTCATTGCAGCTACGGTTTCAAGAAATAAAGAAGTTAATACGAAAGCCATCATTGAACGGGCTTGGAAAGATGGAAAGAAAGTAGCTGTTCCAAAATGCAACCCCACAACATCTCAAATGGTTTTCTACGAGATTACGAATTTTTCACAGCTTGAAACAGTGTACTACGGGTTAGCCGAACCAATTGTTGAAGAAACGGTTCCCATTTCAAAATCTTCAATTGATTTACTCCTTGTGCCTGGCGTGGTATATAGCAAGAATGGATATCGTATCGGCTATGGAGGCGGCTATTACGATCGTTATTTAACAGATTATACCGGACAGAAGCTAAGCCTTGCGTTTGATTGTCAAGTCGTTTCAGAGGTTCCATATGAATCTCATGATATTCCCGTTGAATATATTTTGACAGAGAAGGAGCTTATTTGCTGTGAATCCGTTTGATGCTGTCATGATAATCGTGATATTACTCATGGCAGGAGCGGGCTACATAGCAAAAGCACTGACAGTATCGGGAGCCTGCATGTCTTTCATCGTAGGAGCGAGCGTTTATATCGGTTTTTCGCTTCAAGGTTTTTTACTCTTACTCTTATTTTTTAGCACTTCTACGTTGTGTAGTAAGTATAAAAAAGAAAAAAAACGCGCATTAGAAGAAAAGCTAGAGAAGCACGACAGGCGAGATTACATTCAAGTCCTTGCTAATGGAGGTGTAGCTGCTGCTTGCGGTTTGTTATATGCTGTAACAGCTTTGCCTGTTTACATGTGGATGTTTATGATTAGTATCTCAGCTGCTAATGCTGACACATGGGCATCTGAAATAGGGTCTCTTAGTAAGAAGCCGCCGTTTTACATTTGGACGTTAAAGAGAGTAGAAGCGGGTACTTCAGGAGCCGTTTCACTTTTAGGTACAGCAGCCGGAGCAGCCGGAGCTTTTCTTATTGCTGCCGCTTGTTATTTTGCTTTTCCATCCGTATCGCTGAGTAGTATATTGCTAGTTGGGTGCTTTGGTTTTATTGGAAACGCTATAGACACTCTTCTTGGAGCAAGTGTGCAAGTTCGCTTTCGCTGTCAAAGCTGCGGTATTGAAACGGAACGGAAAGATCATTGCGGCAAGCCAACCGTAAAAGAAAAAGGAATAACGTTCTTTAACAATGATGTTGTGAATCTTGCCGCTATTTTGCTTGCTGCTTTTACAGGCGGAATCCTTATCCTGCTTTTACCTATATAAGAGCATAAAATGTTCGTCATAGGAGCAAAGTAAACGTAAGGAGGCTTGAAAATGAGACATATTGTATTAGTACTTACGCTTTTAGTTGTTGGAACGCTGGGCTACCAAATGAGATACCGTGTTTTAAATTCGCTGTTTGGAAATTCATTTATCCGCAGTCTAGCTGTTCGTTCATTTTTTAATTTGCCGTTTGTTCGGGATCGTTTAATGAAGCAGGTCTTCCGCTAAGAGCGAAAGATACATAAAAAACACCTTACAGACATGTAAGGTGTTTTTTCGTAGAAAAAGAAAAAGGGAAAATCGTTGCTTTTTTCCTGGCTTTCTGCCATCTTTACATATAGAGAGTGTGAGGAGGTGACTATTTGTCTAGGCAAGATTTTTATTATTTGCAGGTGGCACAGCAATTGCTTGGCCATTCTTCATATGAGCTGATTTCGATGAAAGCTGATGCTTCAGAGCTATGGTTTCAATCTCACTATCGCAAAGATAAGTCAATAATCCGCATAGTCCGCCGTAATTTCAAATCAGTCGTTGAGCAGCAAAAAGATGTATTGTATGCATTACAAAGAGCTGAGAATGTGCGAAAGCAGAGCGGTAAATCAACGCTTACTCTTAACACAATTTACTTTGCTGATTTTGATCCTTTTTATACAGAGCAGTCCTTAGAAAGTGCGCCGAGTCCCTCTAAAGTGAATAGTTATGTTGAACAACTAACGGCAGAGAAAGCAAGCGCTTATGAACCTCTATTCGAACGGCTGGGTCTTACATTAGAAAGCGCAGACAATTTCTCTTCCGAAGAAGAAGCTCAGCGGATAGAACAGTGGAAACATAAAATTGTGCTTTTTGTGCAGAAAAAACAAAGCGAAGAACAGCAAATAGCTGGATACGGAAAGCCTATTTTTACATATATATTTTTAGCGATGCAAATCTTAATGTTTCTATTTCTGGAGTGGAAAAGCAGTACGCAAAATACGCTCACTCTGATTCAATACGGAGCTAAATATAACCCCTTAATTATAGAAGGCGAATGGTGGCGTTTTTTTACACCTATAATTTTGCATATAGGACTTCTGCATTTGCTTATGAATAGTGTAGCCCTGTATTATTTAGGAACGCTTGTAGAGAGGATATATGGCAGCGGGCGTTTTGTCTTTATTTATATATTTGCCGGGTTTGCAGGATCTCTAGGAAGTTTTATATGGAATACGTCTATTTCTGCAGGAGCCTCAGGGGCCATTTTCGGTTGCTTTGGAGCTTTACTGTTTTTAGCAAGAACAAATCCACGCTTCTTTTTTCGAACAATGGGATCGAGTTTCATTGTCATCATTGTGATTAACTTGATTTTTGGATTTGTTGCGCCGAACGTCGATAATGCAGGGCATATTGGCGGTTTGGTTGGCGGATTTTTAGCTGCAAGCATCGTCAGTTTACCGAAACAAAAAAAGCTGTATATTCAGATTCCGGCTTTCATTTGCACGCTTTTATTAGTAGGAAGTCTGCTTTTTTATGGATATCATGAGCGTTCTGTTTATCAAGATGAGCCATATGCACTCAGCGTAGCGGCTACGTATCTTCAGCAGAAGCAGTATGAAGAAGCAAAAGACGCCATCAAGCTTTTTATTGAAAAAGGGACAAGCAATAGTGACATATATTTTATCAGTGCTAGCGCAGAATTTTATCTTGAAAATTATAAAGAAGCTAAACAGCAATTGAATCAGGCTGTAAAGTATGATTCAACTTTTCATGAGGCGTATTACAATTTAGCTTTGGTGAATATAAAACTGAACGATATTTCAGCGGCCACACAAAATATCGACAAAGCAATTGCGCTTGAACCACAAAGTAAAAAATATGAAAAGCTGAAGCGACAGCTAGAAAATTAAAACTGTTGAATGACGAATTTAATATTTTATACTTTACTATTGTGAGAACGTTTACTAGAATATTAATATGTAGACCTAGCAGTGGGCGTTAAATACGGCCGCTGTTTATGACTGAATGACTGTTGAGTTATCTCAAAATAAATGAATCATATCACCTAGAAAATAGGATAAAGGTGACAGAATGAATACGTTATATGATGTACAACAATTATTAAAGTCCTTCGGCATTTTTATATACGTAGGCGATCGTACTGCTGATTTAGAGCTGATGGAAGCGGAAGTAAAAGAATTATATCAGTCTAATTTGATTGATGTACGTGATTACCAAATGGCAATTCTTTTGCTCCGTCGAGAGTTAAAACAACAAAAAGAGAAAAAGGATGAATGAACATGGATGACAAATGGTTAGTTGGAGTTGATTTAGGCGGTACAACAATAAAAATGGCCTTTATTAATCATTATGGAGAAATCATTCACAAGTGGGAAATTAATACGGATGTGAGCGAGCAAGGCCGTAAAATTCCAACAGATATTGCAAAAGCAATTGATAAAAAGTTAAACGATCTTGGAGAAGTAAAGTCAAGGTTGGTGGGAATTGGTATTGGTGCACCGGGGCCTGTCAACTTTGCAAACGGTTCGATTGAAGTAGCTGTCAATTTAGGTTGGGAAAAATTCCCTATCAAAGATATCTTGGAAGTAGAAACTTCTCTTCCTGTTGTAGTAGACAATGATGCAAATATTGCAGCCATTGGAGAAATGTGGAAAGGTGCTGGAGACGGAGCAAAAGATTTGCTGTGCGTTACGCTTGGCACAGGTGTTGGCGGCGGTGTCATTGCCAACGGTGAAATTGTACAAGGCGTAAATGGAGCAGCTGGTGAGATTGGCCACATCACATCTATTCCTGAAGGCGGGGCACCGTGTAACTGCGGCAAAACCGGCTGTTTAGAAACAATTGCTTCAGCAACTGGGATTGTACGTTTAACGATGGAAGAGTTAACGGAAACGGACAAACCAAGTGAGCTTCGCACAGTGTTAGAACAAAACGGACAAGTTACATCTAAAGATGTATTTGATGCAGCACGTTCAAAAGACGAGTTAGCTATGCATGTTGTAGATAAAGTTGCCTTTCATTTAGGCCTAGCACTAGCAAACTCTGCTAATGCATTAAACCCTGAGAAAATCGTTCTAGGTGGCGGTGTGTCTCGTGCAGGCGAGGTATTACTTGCACCGGTAAGAGATTATTTCAAACGTTTTGCATTTCCTCGCGTAGCGCAAGGTGCTGAGCTAGCAATCGCTACTTTAGGAAACGATGCGGGAATTATTGGAGGAGCTTGGTTAGTTAAATCTTATTTTGAATAATAAGCATGAATCTAACTGAGATAAAAAAGCGCTTTGACTAAATGTCAAAGCGCTTTTTTATCATGCATCTTTTCAATCTTTACATATACATAGTGTAAAGGAGTGAAGATTATGCGAATTATAGATATCCAAAAGCCTTACGATTACAAGCGAACCATAAAAGACATACAAACACTTTTGACTTATTATCCCTATGGTTCTCTTGAATGGATAGGGTGCAGCGTGCTTGGAAAGCCGATTCCTCATATTTTAATTGGAAACGGAAAGAGAAAGGTTCATATCAATGCGTCGTTTCATGCTAATGAATGGATTACGACAAATGTTCTTCTACAGTTTATGGAAGATTATTTAGCTGCTCTTCATTATGATCAGGCGTTGAACGGGCAAGATTCAAGAGCTCTTTTTAATCAAATTACGCTTTCTGCAGTTCCAATTGTTAACCCAGACGGAGTAGATCTGGTCTTAAAAGGTCCTGGTGTAGGCGAACCTTATGCGTCTTTTCTTTCTAAAATAGGGAGAGATTTTCCAGATTTTCAAAGCTGGAAAGCAAATATCCGAGGGGTGGACTTAAACAATCAGTTTCCGGCTTATTGGGAAATCGAAAAAAAGCGTAAAGAACCTAAAGCGCCGCATTATCGAGATTTTCCAGGCTATGAATCTCTCTCTGAACCTGAAGCTCAGGCAATGGTAAAACTCGTTGAGCGTCATGATTTTGATTGTGTGATTGCTTTACATACCCAAGGAGAAGAATTTTATTGGGGGTATATGAATGAAGAGCCTGAGGAAGCAGAGGAAATAGCAAGCTATTTTGAAAGGGTAAGCGGTTATAAAGCTGTCAAAACGATTGATAGTCACGCGGGATTTAAGGATTGGTTTATTTTAGAAAAGAAAAAGCTGGGGTTCACCCTAGAATTGGGAAAAGGGATTAATCCGCTGCCTTTATCTCAAATATCGCGCGTATATAATCCGACTAAAGCTATTTTAGTTGCGGCAATGGATTATCTGTCTATTTAAAAAGCCACGCAAAGCATATGCTTTGCATGGCTTTTTTAATGATGTACCGCCGGATAGCCGTGATGTATGATGGTCATCACGGTAAACCATCCGAATACACCGAATGTTAGTACCGAAAAACCAATGCCTAATATGTTTTTATTTCTCAAAGATGAAATAGCTGCAAATACGCCTAGCAATGTTGTTAGTGCAAAAATAATCATAAGACCCACTCGAAGAAACCTCCTTTAGGTAACTTAAAATTAAAGCGCTATCATTAGCTTATCCCTTCAATTGTAAAACTTTTCTAACCGTTTGTCGAGATGAAAACCAATCTTTCTTTTGCTTCTTTGGCTTAGAAAGGTCCTTACTTTCATTTATAAGATGATGTGTGTATGATAATGCATATAACGGAAATAAATTTACACAAGGAGGACACATTATGAACTATCATCGTATACCGCTAGGACCTATTCAAACGAATTGTTATGTCGTTGCTAACGAAAAAAAAGAATGTTTAATTTTTGATCCGGGAGCTCAGGGAAAACAGCTCGTTGAATTTCTCGAAAAACAAACGTATAAACCATTAGCTATTTTGCTGACACACGCTCATTTCGATCACATTGGAGGAGTAGATGAGGTGATGAATCACTACTCTATCCCGCTTTATGTACATAAAAACGAAAAAGAATGGCTTCATAATAGTGACTTAAACGGGTCGAAATTTTTTGACCTAGGAGAAATTACAGCTCCAGATGCAACCGATATTATTTCATCAGAAGGCAATTTAACAATCGGTTCATTCCAATTTGAGGTGTATGAAACGCCTGGTCATTCTCCTGGCAGCGTTTCATATTATTTCAAACCGGGTAACTTTGTAGTATCTGGTGACGCGCTTTTTGCAGGCGGCATCGGGCGCACAGATTTACCTGGAGGTAATCAAGCTCAGCTGTTAGAAAGCATCGAATCGAAATTGCTGTCCCTTCCAGAAGATACGCTTGTACTAAGCGGTCACGGACCTGAAACAACTGTGGGACACGAAATGGATCAAAATCCTTTTCTAAATGGGTTTTAAGAATACAAAAAGCGATGGAAGCCCATCGCTTTTCTCTTTACTGTCCTGGTGTCATCATAAAAGTTGACCAGTACGTGAACCCCACAAAAAAGACGGTCAAATATGCTCCAAAAACGTAAATGTACATTCTTTCAGACAGCTTTAAATAACTAAGAATTACAAAAAAGCCTGTTTGAGCTAAAAAGAGTAAAGAAGTCTTATGCATGTGACCGAGGTAAAACATTACAGTGAAAATTGCTGTCCAGAACCCCATTACACGGTACATTCGTTCCACGTCCATTTCCTCCTTTATCAAACTTAGTTAGTGTCATGATGAATGTCATCGCTGTGTAAGCACTAGAAAGCACTTATGAAACTATATCGATACTTTTCCATTATAATACATCCTTTCTTTCCTGAAAACGCTATCTTTTCCTTGAAATACGACAGAAGAAAAAAAGTTATACAAAACGTATGCAAAATACTATACAAATGTTATACAAAACGTGTACAATGTATATAAACAATCTATAACTAAAAAACGGGAGGGTTTCATATGGAAGAAATTAAATTTTATACGTACCCGAGCTGTACATCATGTCGTAAAACGAAAAAGTGGCTAGTGAAGGAAGATGTAAATTTTAAAGAGCGTCATTTATTTAGAGAAACACCTACTCATAAAGAAATGCTTGAACTTCTTTCTATGACAACAGAAGGGATGGATGAACTTCTTGCTAAAAGAAGTCAGGAATATAAAAAGTTAAATGTTGATGTGGACAGCATGACGTTATCACAAGTAGTCAATCTATTAATTGAACATCCTCGTTTGCTTCGCCGCCCCATTTTAACGGATGGCAAAAAGCTTGTAGTAGGTTATAACGAATCTGCACTTAAAAATTTGGTCAAGAAAAAAACAAGTCTTGCGTCTCTAGTTGTGTAAGCATACATGATGAAGAAGCTCAATTCAGTAAATAACGAATAAAACGACAGCGTAGAGTTTTACATCACGTTGTCTTTTTTTATGTAATCGTTTAGAGGTGTACAGAAGTTGTACATCGTGTACAAGGACTGAAGCGAAGAAAAGAAGCGTATACGAAAAAAATTATAAAAATGAAAAAAGAAGGAGGAAAATCTCGAAAAAGGTCGAAATTACTGTTTCTAGGTGTTTTAAGAATCATCTTCATTACAAATAAAGGAGTGATGATCGTTTGACCGAAATTGAACAGTTTGCTACTTACGTTATACGAGATGCATGTGAGTGTCGAAGTTCTGATGTGCATATTGTGCCCCGAAAGAAAGATGCTGTGATTCAGCTGCGAATTGACCAGGAGCTTATTTTAAAGAGGGTTATTTCAAAGGAAATGTCTGAACGGCTCATTTCGCATTTTAAATTTTTAGGGGGAATGGATATTGGGGAGCGCAGAAAACCTCAAAATGGTGCATTGACCACTTCCGTTGATCACTATCAAGTAAATTTGCGTTTATCAACTCTTCCTACTTCTCATGATGAAAGTCTTGTTATTCGGCTTTTGCCTCATCAACAATCTACCTCTCTCAAACATTTATCTCTTTTTCCTGAACATACTAAAAAGCTTATTTCTCTCTTGAAATTCTCTCATGGATTAATTATTTTTACCGGTCCTACAGGATCAGGTAAAACCACTACTCTATATACTCTTTTACACGAAGTAAAGCACCTTTTTAATCGAAATGTTATTACACTAGAAGATCCTATTGAAAAACCGAGTGAAACCGTGCTTCAAGTGCAGGTAAATGAACGCGCAGGGATTACGTATACGACTGGTTTAAAAGCTATATTGCGCCATGATCCAGACATTATCATGGTGGGAGAAATAAGAGATAGTGAGACTGCCAAAATTGCTGTGAGAGCAGCGCTTACCGGACACTTGGTTTTGACAACGATGCATACTAAAGATACAAAAGGATCTTTGTACAGGCTGCTTGAGTTTGGCGTTAGCTTTCAAGAAATGGAGCAGACTCTTGTAGCAGTAGCTGCACAGCGTCTTGTAGAAATTCGCTGTCCGCTGTGTTCGGGAAAATGCCACCCTGCTTGTAAAAAAATGAGGAAGCATCGTCAGTCCAGCATATACGAATTGCTTTATGGCAAGGAGCTTAGCGCAGTGATGAGAGAAGTGAAAGGAGAAAATGCGGATTATGATTATAAGACGCTCCGAGATGTTATTCTAAAAGGAATCGCGCTAGGCTATTTATATCCGCATTCGCTAGACGGATGGGGGTAAAGACAAATAGACAAAAAAGGTGGTCTCTAGCTCAGCAAGCAAAAATTCTTAAGCAGGTCTCCAAGCTCTTAGAAAAAGGCTACACTCTTTCTCAAGCTCTTTCATTTTTGACGTTTCAAGTATCTAACAAAGAAAAAACGGATATTGAAAAATGTCTTGAGCAGTTAAAACGAGGAGAATCTTTGCACGATGCTTTTGTTAAACTTCAGTTTCACCGTGATATTTTAAGCTATTTATATTTTGCGGAACAGCATGGAAACCTTCAATTTGCTTTAAAAGAAAGTAGCTCAATGATTGAAGAAAAAGTAAGGCATCGTAAAAAATTTCAAAAGCTTGTTCAATATCCCGTATTGCTACTTCTGTTTATTCTTTCCATTTTATTTGTTTTAAGTACGGTTTTACTTCCGCAGTTTGAAGCTCTGTACTTATCCTTTGGAAACAAGCAGTCTTCGTTTATCCTCTTATTTATGCAGGCGATGTCGTTCTTTCCTTTTGTGTTACCTGCAGTCATCAGTATGCCAATCATCCTTTATTTGTTTTATGTAATTTACATTAAAAAATTGCCTCCAGTAGTTCAAATGCAGCTTTTTATGAGAGTTCCCGTTATCCGAACGTTCACACGACTATTTAACTCCTACTTTTTTTCTGTTCATATGAGCAATTTATTAAACGGTGGTTTATCTATTTATGAATGTTTTGCTCTTTTTCAAAAGCAGGAGCATCATCCGTTCTTTCAAGTGGAAGCTTTTGCTTTTACAGATCAACTTTCCTCAGGAATGCGATTAGATCATATCGTTTCAGCTAAATCTCATTATGAAAAAGACTTGGCTCATGTTATTGTGCATGGCCAGCAGAACGGTGAGCTTTCTCAAGAGCTGTATGATTACAGTCTATTTATGATGGAAAGAATGGAACAATTTATTTTTCGTATTTTAAAATATGTACAGCCGCTTACATTTTTGTTCATCGGAATGGTCATTCTGCTTATGTATATGTCTGTTATGCTTCCGATGTTAGAAGTGATGTCGAGCTTGTAGAAGGGTGAAAGAATATGATTCTAAAAGGTAATAAAGGGTTTACCCTTATTGAAATGTTAATCGTTATGCTCGTTATTACCGTGCTTTTGCTCATTATGATTCCAAATGTATTAAAGCATAATACGGTTATTAACAACAAAGGCTGCTCAGCTCTTGTCAAAACCGTAGAGGCTGAGGTACAAGTATATGAGCTTGAAAACAGCGAAAAACCAAGTCTAGAAGAGCTTGAAGCAGGAGGCTACTTAAAAGAAGGCACCGTGTGTCCAAATGGTCAAGCTATTCAAATTGACGGTACCGGAAAGGTTACGGCTAGTGGTTCTTCTTAAGCAAAAAGGATTTACCCTCATTGAGATGCTGATGGTTTTATTTATTGTGCAAGTGATGATGTTTTCCATTATCGTAACCATTCGGCCGCTTGTGGAATATTACAAAATCACATTATTCTTGCGACAGCTGCAAAGCGACACGTTTTATGTGCAGCAGACAGCCATGAACCGAGAATCTCCAATTAAAATTAACTTCGCACCGAAGGGAACAGAATATATTGTTTCTGATTCTCGTGCCGTTCTTTATAAGCGCGCCTATGACTCCACGATTCATATCACGTTTGGAAGCGGCAATTCCACGATACAATACAACAAAAATGGCAATATTTCTCAAGCAAAGACCATTTTTATCAGCAGTCAAAAGTTTAAATACAAAGTTACTTTTCAAATAGGTAGAGGGCGTTTTTATGTGGACAAGATGTAAGGGTCAGCAGGGCTATACCTTGTTAGAAATGCTTGTTTCATTTAGCATGCTTTTACTCCTAACCGGTACAATTATTCCTTTGTATGTTCAGATGAAGGAAGAAGAAAAGAAGCAATATGTTTCGTATCAAGCTGATGCTATCTTACACGAAGAACTATTGAAATATAAATATGAAACAGGATATAAACGGCGAGAAAAAATCGTAAAAGAAAACGTTGTGTTTTATCTGAAGTGGAACGGAGAAAGTGCTCAAAAGCTTTGTGTAGAATGGACAGATTCCGCTGATAAAATGAAAAAGAAGTGTGATGTGATGTTGAAGTGAAAAGTGAAAAAGGCTTTACGCTTGTAGAGATGTTAGTCAGTTTTGCTCTTTTTTTGATCATTGTTTCATTTTTCCCCATTATCATTCCGCTAGCTAAGCAAACATATAATCCAGACTTTAGTATGAATGAAATGGAGTGGGAAATTTTTGTGAATCAACTTGCTATGGAATATCGAGAAGCAAAAGAAGTGAGAATTCATGCGACTACGCTTACGTTGAAAATGGAAAATAATCAGATCATCACTTATGAACGATACGAAGACAAGATAAGAAGACGAGTGGATGAAAGCGGTCATGAAGTTGTGCTGCAGCATATTAAGAATATCATGTATGAACAGCAAAAAGAAAGGCTGCTGATTCGTTCAACAGACGGTGTTAACAAAGTTAGAGAAGAAACCATTACGACGTTTTTGATGCTTGCTTATGAAACATAATGAGCAAGGGTTTATTCTCCCGGTTGTGTTGGCATTTTGTGCGCTTTTTCTTCTGTTAGTAGCTCAGCAAACTACTTATTTTGTGACGAAAAGTTCATTTTATCAAGAAGTAGAGCAGAAAAATCGTCTGCAGCATCTTTTAGAAAACGCGGTTGTACATGTAAAAAAAGAAATAAAAGAACATAATAAATCTCCATCTGCACCCTTAGTGTTAGAAACGGGTACGGTTTCATACGACGTAGTAAGTGAAGATGAACAGATGATTATCCTAAAAATAAAGTGTCAAACACTGCAAGGAAGAGCATTGACAGAAACCGCATATATTCAAAAAAAGGACCAGCACATTGTGAAGTGGACGGATTAAGTCTCTTTCTCTCCGGATATAATAGTGCTGAGGAGATGATTATATGAAAACGAATGATTATGTAAAATATATGACTCAGCAATTTGTACAATATATGGATCAGCCAAAAGAAGAGAGGAAAACGAAAAAGATTCAAAAAAAAGAAGAGCGAGCACCTTTTGCGAACAGATGGTTTGGAATGATTCCGCTGTCGTTTATGCTGTGGTACCGAAAGAAAAAAGAAAGATGAGCATATCATATGCTCATCTTTTTTTAACCGGCTTGTGTTTTATTAAATTGACGTGACATCGTTTCGGGCGATATGTAAAATAAGCCACCGTTTATAAACTTAAATAAGATGGTCGGCTCGTACAGCTCTTGAAGCGCTGTTTTTTCGGTCATATATATTTCTGGCAGCTCTTCTGCTGTTTCGTAAAAATGATCAAGAAGCGCTAAGTCTTCGTACCATCTTTCCTGCGCTTTTTCTGCCCATTCAGTCGGTTGAGTTTTAACGTAGTCAGTCACGTATGATGTGAGTCGTGCAATCGCACTTTTCGGCTTAATAAAAGGTGAAAGAGTAAAGCAATAGTCCGAGATTTTAGATGATAAATTTTGATTAATGATTGATTCATGAAATGATTCAACGATTTGTCCGTTAATTAAATTAATGCCAAGCGACAAGAGCTCATCCTTTTTACGGTCGCATTTGTATGAGACTTTAATATTTAACGCAAGCCAAGGGTGTAAAGGCTGATTTGTTGGCTGAGCTGATGAAACTTGTTCATACAGATGAATAAACCCGCCTAGCTTTTGAGTAGAAGCGAAAATTTGATGCAGCCTAGGTGAGCCAAAATGAATTCGTTCTCCTTGAACAGAATCGTCTTCAAACGCGGGGTCTGTAATGAAAGTGAGTGAAGCAGGATTTGCTTCTCCGCCTGTCTTTTCAACATAATGCCAATAAAATGGACGATTCATCAACTCTTTGTCAAGTTCGATTGTTAATTGAACCGTTAGATAAGATGGTGTTTCTGTGACAATAGAACAATTATTAGCTAGAAAGTAACGCTTTAAAAATTGATGAATATCAGTTTGCTGCATGCTGATCCTCCTCGCTGTCTTCGTATTGAATAATAGACGTCAAGTTCTCCATTTTGATTTTTATTTCTCCTTCACTCCGTGAATGAAATAAAATATCTTGAATATGCTCTTCGATATTTTTTAAATCAAGCTTTGTTAAAATATCATCTAACTCTCCAACAACTCGTTCAAAAAGGTTTATTTTTTCGTATAACAATTTTAAAATATGTTCTTCGACCGTATGTTGAATCGCTAAATTGTAAATGTGAACATCATGTTTTTGACCTAAACGATGTACCCTTCCAATTCGCTGTTCTAGACGCATTGGATTCCACGGTAGATCATAGTTAATAATATGATGACAAAACTGAAGGTTGATTCCTTCTCCGCCCGCTTCAGTGGCAATAAATACTTGCGCGTGGCTTTCAAAAAGCTGCTTCATCCAGTCTTTTTTACCTCGCTTAAATCCTCCTCTAAACGGTACAGAGGTAATTCCATGCTGTTTTAAATACCACTGTAAGTACAGTTGAGTTGCTCTGTACTCAGTGAAAATAATAACTTTGTCATCAATTTTTTGAACGAGCTCCAGAACTTTTTCTGCTTTTGCATTTTGCGGCACTTGCTGAAGTAGTTGCATTAACGGAGTAATCATATGTTCCGTTAATGCGCTGTTTTGATCTTCCTGACGTTCCAGCATGTTTTTTAATGTCATATACACCGCTTCACGGCTGCTGCAGGCCTCTCGCTGCAGGGTTAAAATTGAAAAAGCACTTGAAGGGTGCAGTCCGTTTCCTTTAAAAGACGTAATCGCATCGTATAGCTCGCGTTCTTTCGGTGAAAATTCAACAGGAATGGTTTGAACAATTCGCTTCGTCCATTCGATACCAGTATCATGGCGGCGATTTCGAATCATAACTTTGTTAACAAGCTCTTTTAAGTGCTCATCGTTTTGCAAAGAGCGTTTTTTAGCAGAAAATAACTCTTCGAAATAGTCTTTATTGCCGAGATGGCCAGGCTTTAAAAGAGAGACTAAGTTGAAAATTTCTTCAATTCGATTTTGAATCGGTGTTGCGGTTAGCAACAGACAAAATTTCTTTTTCAGGCTTTGAACAAATTCATAGTTTTTTGTTTTGTTGTTTTTAAGTTTATGAGCTTCATCAATGATGATGAGGTCGTAGTCTTGTTCTAGCACAATTTCTCGATGAGGGGAACGTTTTGCTGTATCAATTGAAGATACAACGATGTCACACTGATCCCACACATATGATTTTCTTTGAGGGACCGCGGGAATATAAAATTTTTGATTCAATTCCATAGCCCACTGTGAAACAAGCGAAGCTGGAACTAAAATGAGAACTTTTTTAACAAGCCCGCGAATCATATATTCCTTCAAAATTAACCCTGCTTCAATCGTTTTCCCTAGTCCTACTTCATCTGCTAAAATGGCTTTCCCATTCATTGTTTCGACTACTTGTTTGGCTACTTCGAGCTGATGAGGAAGCGGCGTTAAATCGGCTAGATGTTTTGGGCTTTGTAGTCCTTCAAATTCTGAGATAAGCGTTTGGTCTTCTATTTCATAGGCAAGTTTATACAAATCCCATGCAGACCAAGGGCCGTCTTGCTCCAATTTAGTTGAGAAGGCTGCTTCCCATGTTTCATCGATGTTTAATTTCACTTTCATGATAAAAATGCTCCTTTGTAAAAAATTTTTATTGAACAAATGATAAGAATCAGGTAGGATAAAAATATATTTAGAAAATTTGAAAAAGAAAATAGATTAGCACTTTACAAATGATTGTGTGAATAGAGATAGATACATCTTTCAGTAGTATGCCCAACTTTACCAACTTTATAGAAGCGAATGACGACACGGGGAGAGACTACTTGAATGTAGCGCCGAAGGAGCAAGCAATAAAATTGTGAATCTCTCAGGCAAAAAGACTCTTGTTTGACGCAGCTCTGGAGAGTGTCTATGCGTTTATAGACCACCCACGAGGCAAACCTATTCGTTTATAGGTAAACTTTCAGGTGAAAAGGACAGAGACTTCCTACTAAATACAGTAGGGGGTTTTCTGTCCTTTTTTGCTTGGATACATAGTGATCCCCACACTATTTGAAAACTCCCCGTTATGAAAAGTTTCACGTGAAAAAGAGGAGGACATAAATATGACAACAGAATTACACAAAACGCCGCTTTATGATACCTATCAAAGATATGGTGCCAAAACAATTGATTTTGGAGGATGGGCTCTTCCCGTTCAATTTTCTTCTATTAAAGAAGAGCATGAAGCTGTACGTACAAAGGCAGGTCTTTTTGATGTCTCTCATATGGGAGAAATTCTTGTGACAGGAGCTGATAGCTTAGCTTTTCTTCAGCATACGATGACAAATGACGTTTCTACCCTTGTAGATGGAAAAGCGCAGTATACGGCTATGTGTTATGAAGACGGAGGCACGGTAGATGATTTGCTGATTTACAAAAAAGCAGATCAAGAGTATTTGCTGGTCGTAAACGCTGCTAATATTCAAAAAGACTATGAGTGGCTTGTGTCTCACAAACAAGGAGATGTAACGCTCGTTAATCAATCTGATGAAACTGCGCAGCTAGCATTACAAGGTCCTTTAGCAGAAAAAGTTTTACAAACGTTAACGAATAAAAATTTAGCTTCATTAAAGCCATTTACATTTGCTGATGATGTAGAAGTAGCGAATGTAAAAGCTCTCGTTTCACGTACTGGATATACCGGAGAAGATGGTTTTGAAATTTATTGTTCTTCAGCTGACGCCTCTCACTTGTGGACGGCTATTTTAGAAGCAGGAAGTGAGGACGGTGTGTTGCCTTGCGGACTAGGCGCTCGCGATACGCTTCGTTTTGAAGCTACTTTGGCTTTATATGGCCAAGAGCTTTCAAAAGATATTACGCCAATTGAAGCTCGAATTGGATTTGCAGTAAAAACGAACAAAGACAGCTTTATTGGAAAAGAAGTGTTAAAAGAACAGCGTGAAAGCGGGGCACCTCGTAAGCTGGTAGGAATTGAAATGATTGATAAAGGTATACCAAGACACGGTTACGAAGTATTTGCAGATGAAGAACAAATTGGATTTGTGACAACAGGTACACAGTCACCGACATTAAAGAAAAACATCGGTTTAGCGCTATTATCAGCAGAGTATACAGAGCTTGGTCAAGAAGTGGAAGTGCAGGTTCGGAAAAAACGCTTAAAAGCAAAAGTGGTTTCAACACCTTTTTATAAACGTTCAAAGTAAGCTTTGGGGAGGAATTTAACATGTTACATCGCTATTTACCAATGACAGAACAAGATCAGCAGCAAATGTTAGCAGCAATTGGTGTTTCATCCGTTGATGATTTATTTTCAGATATTCCGCAGCGCGTTCGTTTTCAAGGAGAATACAATATTAAAAAAGCGGCTTCAGAGCCTCAGCTGTTAAAAGAATTAAATAATATGGCTGCAAAAAATGCTCATTTGAAAGAATATTCTTCTTTTTTAGGAGCGGGAGTTTACGATCATTACATGCCGGTTATTGTTGACCATGTTATTTCTCGTTCGGAATTTTATACTGCCTATACTCCGTATCAGCCAGAAATTTCTCAAGGAGAACTTCAGGCCATCTTTGAATTTCAAACAATGATTTGTGAGTTAACGGGGATGGACGTGGCCAATTCTTCTATGTATGACGGAGGAACTGCTTTAGCAGAAGCCGCTATGCTCAGTGCGGGTCAAACGAAAAAGAAAAAAGTACTTGTCTCTGCGGCCGTTCACCCTGAGTCAAAAGATGTGTTAAAAACGTATGCGAAGGGTCAATATATTGAAGTGGTAGAAATCCCTGCAGCAGACGGCGTAACAGATATGATTGCATTAGAAAAAGAGATGGGAAGTGACGTGGCAGCTGTTATTGTCCAGTATCCAAATTTCTACGGACAAATCGAGCCGTTAAAAGAAATTGAAGAAATTACTCATCAAGAAAAATGTATGTTTGTGGTTTCAAGCAATCCTTTATCATTAGGTTTACTTACGCCTCCTGGAGAATTTGGAGCTGATATTGTCATTGGAGATGCACAGCCATTTGGTATTCCAAGTCAATTTGGAGGCCCGCACTGCGGATACTTTGCAACTACGTCTAAGCTTATGCGAAAAATTCCAGGACGATTAGTAGGGCAAACGGTCGATGAAAACGGTAAGCGAGGGTTTGTTTTAACCCTTCAAGCGCGTGAGCAGCATATACGCCGCGATAAAGCGACGTCTAACATTTGTTCAAATCAAGCGTTAAATGCTTTAGCAGCATCAGTTGCAATGACAGCTTTAGGCAAGCAAGGTGTAAAAGAAATGGCGCTGCAAAACTTATCAAAAACGCATTATGCATATGAAGCGTTAAAGGCAAAAGGGGTAAATGTAGCATTTGAAGGACCGTTTTTTAACGAACTAGTCGTGAAGCTTCCTGTTTCGGTAACAGAAGCAAACAATCATTTATTAGCATCAAAAATAATTGGCGGTTATGATCTTAGCCGTGATAACCAAGCGCTTGAAAATCACATGCTGCTTGCTTTTACAGAACTCCGTACAAAAGAGGAAATTGACCAACTTGTAAATGAATTGGGGGATCTTCATGCTTAATCAAAATCAATCACTTATTTTTGAAAGCAGTAAAGAAGGGCGAATCGGCTATTCATTGCCGGAGTTAGATGTTCCGCAAGTAAATGCTGAAGAGCTGCTTGGAAAAGCGTATGTCCGTACCGAAGCTCCTGAGCTTCCTGAAGTATCAGAACTCGATATTATGCGTCATTACACCGCGCTTTCAAAACGAAATCACGGAGTGGACTCAGGGTTTTATCCGCTTGGTTCATGTACGATGAAATATAATCCAAAAGTGAATGAACAAGCAGCACGCATTGCTGGGTTAGCGCATATTCATCCGCTTCAAGATGAGCAAACGGTTCAAGGTGCTCTCGAACTTTTATATGATTTACAAGAGCATTTAACAGAAATTACGGGAATGGATGAAGTAACACTTCAGCCAGCAGCGGGTGCTCATGGCGAGTGGACCGGGCTTATGATGATTCGTGCCTATCATGAAGCAAATGGTGAGACGCAGCGAACAAAAGTCATTGTTCCAGACTCAGCTCACGGAACGAACCCTGCTTCGGCAACAGTTGCGGGATTTGAAACGGTAACGGTAAAATCAAATGAACATGGTTTAGTGGACTTAGAGGATTTACGCCGCGTAGTGGGAGAAGATACAGCCGCTTTAATGTTAACAAACCCAAATACCCTAGGGTTATTTGAAGAAGATATTTTAGAAATGGCTGAAATTGTTCACGCAGCAGGTGGAAAACTTTATTATGATGGTGCAAATTTAAACGCAGTATTAAGCAAAGCTCGTCCTGGAGATATGGGGTTTGACGTTGTTCATTTAAATCTTCATAAAACCTTTACAGGTCCTCATGGAGGCGGCGGTCCTGGTTCTGGTCCGGTAGGGGTAAAAGCAGATTTAATTCCGTATCTGCCTAAACCAGTGCTTGTGAAAACAGAACAAGGCTATCACTTTGACTATAACCGTCCTCAGTCAATTGGACGCGTAAAGCCGTTTTACGGCAACTTCGGTATCAACGTTCGAGCTTATACGTATATTCGTTCAATGGGTCCAGACGGCTTAAAAGCCGTAACGGAAAACGCTGTGCTAAATGCCAACTATATGATGCGTCGTTTAGCAGAACACTATGAGCTGCCGTTTGACCGTCACTGTAAGCACGAATTTGTTTTATCAGGAAAACGTCAGAAAAAGCTTGGCGTGCGCACATTGGATATCGCGAAACGACTGCTTGATTTTGGCTATCATCCGCCGACTATCTACTTTCCTCTTATCGTAGAAGAGTGCATGATGATCGAACCAACGGAAACGGAGTCGAAAGAAACGCTAGATGCGTTTATCGATGCGATGATTCAAATTGCAAAAGAAGCAGAAGAGACGCCTGAACTCGTACAGGAAGCTCCGCATACAACGGTTGTGAAGCGCCTTGACGAAACGCTGGCAGCGAGAAAACCAGTTCTTCGCTAT
This sequence comes from Priestia sp. RMT2NF4, assembly GCF_047872835.1. Taxonomy (NCBI): domain Bacteria; kingdom Bacillati; phylum Bacillota; class Bacilli; order Caryophanales; family Bacillaceae; genus Priestia; species Priestia sp. RMT2NF4. The sequence continues at coordinate 823,651 of NZ_JBLQZO010000002.1, read as the reverse complement.
CAGAAAGAACAGGCTGTTCAAAACGTCTAACAAAAAACCTCGCCCAAAGGCGAGGTTTTTCTATATACATACCATTATTTTTTCTTTTTTACTTTACCGTTCCACATTTTGAAGCCGCCTTTTAAATCATAGATTTCTTTAACACCGTGGCGACGAAGCATTTGTGCTGCACGTCCTGTGCGCATTCCGCTTTGACAATAGATGTACACAGGCTGATCTGGACGAAATTCTTTAATGCGCATACGGAACTGTGAAAGAGGAATATTTCGTGCGCCTAAAATATGTCCGTTTTCGAATTCATTCGGTTCGCGAATATCAACTAGCTGTGCCTTGCGGTAGCCGCTGCGGAATTCTTCTTCAGTTAACGTTTTCATAATGCGACGTTGGATAAAGAACATAACGACAGAGTATATGATGATTACTCCAAGTAAAATGAGTACTGCTGTAATTGGTGACATGCTGATTCTTCCTTTCTTCGACAAAATCCATACTCTTATTATATAAGTGAATGAAATTAGAAGTAAAGCGATTTTGCCTTGAATCTAGCGGATTTCTTCCCCAAAATGAAAAAACTACCACATTTGAATTCGCAGTTTTATGTTGCTCTTTGCTTTTCCTTAGCTCAATCTTTTGGTAGACTAAAAAACGGATTTATTTTTATATTACATATAGCTGAGGATGAGGTAGATGAAAGCAAAGTGGAGATTTATTGATTCCAACAACCGTTCGCCTTATTACAATATGGCGTTAGATGAAGCGTTATTAGAATGGCATAGTAAAGGAGAAATTCCACCTACGATTCGTTTTTACGGATGGAACCCTCCAACGCTGTCAATCGGTTATTTTCAAAAAGCTGAAAAAGAAATTAACTTTGATAAAGTAAAAGAATTAGGATTAGGCTTTGTGAGACGTCCAACGGGCGGCAGGGGCGTGCTTCATGATGAAGAGCTTACTTACAGCGTCATTGTATCTGAAGAGTATCCTAATATGCCTAAGACAGTTACAGAGGCATATCGCGTCATCTCTGAAGGTTTACTGGAAGGATTTCGTTCGTTAGGGCTCGAGGCTTATTTTGCTATTCCTCGTTCAGAAGAAGAAAAAAATAGCTTAAAAAACCCTCGTTCGTCCGTGTGCTTTGATGCTCCTTCTTGGTATGAACTTGTTGTAGAGGGCCGCAAAATTGCTGGAAGTGCCCAAACTAGACAAAAAGGAGTTATTCTACAGCACGGCTCTATTCTGTTAGAGATTGATGAAGATAAATTATTCAGCGTGTTTAATTATCCAAATGACCGCGTGAAAGAAAGAATGCAGCGCGCATTTCGTTCTAAAGCGGTAGCCATCAATGCAATTGCGGGCCGCAAAATTTCTATCGAAGAAGCAAAAGAAGCGTTTTATAAAGGATTTGCTTCTGCTCTTGATATCGATTTAGAACCGTATACACTATCTGAAGAAGAGGAAGCATATGTAGAAGAACTAGCGCGCACAAAGTACGGATCGGATGAATGGAACTTTAAGCGCTAAACGAATGCGGATGGTAAATAGATAAAAGTGCAACTTCTTATAAGTTGCACTTTTTATTGGAATTTTTAGAAACAATGCTTGGCTAATAGAATACATACGGAAGAAAAGTCAAACACTTTTTTTACGAAAAAAAAAATATTTCACTTGACACCCTTCTATATGTAGATGTTTGGAGAAGTGTCAAATACTATATATTGAATTCGTCCAAGCCGTGTGGTAAGTTATTGATAGTTGATTGAAAAACTCTATTTCCTTTAAAAGGAAAAAGAGTTAATAAATTTATAGATGTTCGATAGGTAAGGAGTTGTGAGAATGACTGTTTTGTTAAATCAAAAAGTGAATATGAATGTTGAAAAGCTCAATTCAGATATTGAACGCTTTCCGCAAGTACATCCGATTACACCGGATATGAAGTTAACTCATAAAGGTGTTTCAAGATTGGTAATGTTAGACCGCTATGCGTTTAAAGATACGGAAAAATTAACGTTATCAGAAGGAGATTTTGTTGTTCTAACTGTAAAGGAAGACCCAAAATTTCCAGCACGAGGACTTGGCTATGTGGAAAGCATTAATTTTGAGCAAAAAACCGCTGTTGTCAAGGTAGAAGATGAGTTTAGAGGAGCTTTATCACCTGAAGAAGCAGAAAATGGGTTAATTACTCGTTCTTTAGATGTCATTGAAAAACCTCTAGAGGTCTTCTATGAGCAAATTGCAAAACGTAATGCAACAGGCTTAGCTTCTGTGGAAAAAACAGAAGAAAAGCGCAAAGAGTGGTTTGAAAAGTTCTATCAAGAGCTTGTTCAGCTAAACTTTGTACCAGCTGGCCGCGTTCTTTACGGTGCAGGTGCTGACACGGACGTAACGTACTTTAACTGTTACGTAATGCCTTATGTAAAAGATTCACGTGAAGGTATTTCAGAACACCGCAAACAAGTAATGGAAATCATGAGCCGCGGAGGCGGTGTTGGAACGAATGGTTCAACTCTTCGCCCGCGCAACACGCTGGCTCGCGGTGTAAACGGCAAATCATCTGGTTCGGTTTCATGGTTAGATGATATTGCTAAACTGACGCATCTTGTTGAGCAAGGTGGGTCGCGTCGTGGGGCTCAAATGATCATGCTTGCCGACTGGCATCCTGACATTGTAGAGTTTATTATTTCTAAAATGCAAAACCCTCGCATTTTACGTTTCTTAATTGAAAACACAAATGACGAAATGATTAAAAAGCACGCGCAAGATAAATTGAAGTTCACGCCGCTAACAGAGTCTGAAGAAGCAATGTACCAAGGAATCATTAACTATAAACAAATTCCTGGTCTTGGTGGATTTAATGAAAAAATCATTAAAGATGCAGAAGAAAAGCTGCAAACAGGCGGAACGTACAGCGTTCATAACTCAGAGTTTTTAACAGGAGCAAACATTTCTGTATGCTTAACAAAAGATTTTATGGATGCTGTTGAAAACGACGGTGAATACGAACTTCGCTTCCCAGACGTAGAAAGCTATTCAAAAGAAGAAATGGCTAACTACAATGAAAACTGGCACGAAGTAGGCGACGTGCGCGAGTGGGCAAAACAAGGAAACAAAGTTCGTACGTACCGTACTATCCGTGCAAAAGAGCTATGGAACTTAATTAATATTTGTGCAACGTACTCAGCTGAACCAGGCATTTTCTTCTTCGACAATGCCAATGACATGACAAATGCTCAAGCATATGGTCAGCACGTTGTTGCAACGAATCCATGTGGTGAATAGTTTGCCTCATGTAAAACATTGCGGAATAAAGCAGGAACCCTGAGATGGGAATCTGAACCGAAGGCTAAACGTAAAGGTTTAGTCAGGGGCAACGCATAGAAGCTGATCCTGTATAACAGACTATAATGCTTCCACGAGGCCGCAACGTTACAATTTTCTAGCCGTATAGGAACTGCCTTGAAAACTCTTGCAAAGGGGCGTATCTAGTGAACAGAGGGTATGCTGGATATTATAAAGGTATTTACTTAAGAAGTTCTTATGAATATGCTTACGCAAGGTATCTTGACTATATGAGAATAAGCTGGCTTTATGAAGTAGAGGTATTTGACGTAGGATTTAAACTATTTAAACCAGATTTTTTTATTACAGATAAATATGGTGACACAGTTGAAATAGTCGAAATTAAATCTAAATGTCAAAAAGAAATTGATATAGCCAAAAAATCTCTAAATATAGTTTCTGAAACTTATGGTATTAAATGCTCTTTAATATCTTATAAAGAATTGTTAGTTATCTATCGTGCTTTGCCATTTAGTTTAAATTCAGTCATTGACCAATGGATCAATTCAGAGGCTACGACTATCCTTAAGTCATTGAAAGGTGAATTAAACGGTCATTATAATATGAAACATACTGAAGAGGCTAAAATAAAAATAGGCAAACATACTAAGGCTTTATGGGCGAGTAATGGTATAGCTAAAGTTAAAATGATAGAAGGCCTAAGAAAAAGTGGCTTGTCTCAAAAAGGTAAAATTAAGGTAGGAAGAAAAGTTATTTGTTGCTTGAAATGTGGTGAAGAGATGGAAGTGTTGATTACTACAAAGAAGCAGTATTGTAGTAGACATTGCAGTGGAGCAGTAGCTATTAAAACAGCTACTCAAGCATATGTTCAACATAGAAAAATTCTCCACCAACAGATTAAAAATCATGTTGAATCATGGTCTAAAGCAAATGCACCTTTAGTAACTTCGATTCCTTTAAATGAAATTTCCACATACCTTAAACCTTTAATGGACGAGATAGCCCAAATCTATGATGTAAAAGATATAAGAGTTATTACCAAAGCTGTTTTAGGAAAAGATCAAGGTAGAAAAGCATTAATGTTGTACTTGAAAGAAATGGCTGAATAATTGTAACGAAAACGTATGCTGAACTTACGTAAATATGAAGCGTAAGAGGTAGAGGATAAAAAGCCTTTACGATAACAAATTTGGAACAACCACTTGCACCATTCTCTGTTTGTAACTTAGCTGCTGTTAACTTAGCGCAAATGGCAGATAAAGAAACAAAAACAGTTAACTTTGAAAAGCTACGTCAAACGGTTGAAACGGGCGTTAGAATGCAAGATAACGTTATTGATGCAACTCCTTATTTCTTAGAAGAGAACCAAAAGCAAGCGCTTGGCGAACGCCGCGTTGGTCTTGGTGTAATGGGTCTTCACGATCTTCTTATTTATTGTGAAACAGAATACGGCTCTGACAAAGGCAATGAGTTAGTAGATAAAGTGTTTGAAACAATTGCCACGACGGCTTACCGCGCGTCTGTAGAGCTTGGAAAAGAAAAAGGAAGCTTCCCGTTCTTAGTGGGCGAAACAGATGCTGAAACGGCTTCTTTACGTGAAGCATTCACAAATACAGGCTTCATGAAAAAAATGCCTGAAGATATTCGTGAAAACATTAAAGAGCACGGTATCCGAAACTCTCATTTATTAACAGTAGCGCCGACAGGCAGTACTGGAACGATGGTTGGAGTATCAACGGGTCTTGAACCTTATTTCTCATTCTCATACTTCCGAAGCGGTCGTTTAGGTAAGTTTATTGAAGTGAAAGCTGATATCGTTCAAGAGTATTTAGATCAGCATCCAGAAGCAGATCCAAACAATCTTCCTGAATGGTTCATTTCAGCTATGGAACTTGCACCACAAGCTCACGCGGACGTGCAATGTGTGATTCAGCGCTGGATTGATAGCTCAATTAGTAAAACAGTAAACGCTCCTCGTGGTTACACGGTAGAGCAAGTTCAAAAAGTGTACGAGCGTCTGTATAAAGGCGGAGCAAAAGGCGGTACGGTGTACGTAGACGGAAGCCGTGATGCACAAGTCTTAACGCTAAAAGCAGAAGAAAATACATTTGATGAAGAAATTGAAGCGCCAAAAGAAGAAACAAAACCACACGTTGTGTTAGTTGATACAATTAATGAAATTCGTTCAACTGATGTAACAATCGGTTCTGAAGTAGGTAATACGTGTCCGGTTTGCCGTCAAGGAACGGTAGAGGAAATGGGCGGATGCAACACATGTACAAACTGTGGTGCACAGCTGAAATGCGGCCTTTAATTTTTAATCATGATTGACTAGTAAAAGCTGACTCAAGTGAGTCGGCTTTTATTATGTATGAAAATGGGGCATAAATAAGAAGCGGGAGAGAACGGTTCTTGTATTTGAATAAGCATTGTAGTATGATTTTAATTGAATGTCTTTTATCCAGTTTTATCTTATGACATCGCTTTATTTACACGTTTTTTTCACATAGATTATCAAACATGAACACGATATCACTATAAGAAACAGACATTTATGACTTATTATTAGCAATACATAATATTAATTGGGGGAGATTTCATGCCTACACCGAGTATGGAAGATTATATTGAACAAATATATATGCTAATTGAAGATAAAGGATACGCTCGAGTGTCTGATATTGCTGATGCATTGGCGGTTCACCCCTCATCTGTAACAAAGATGGTTCAAAAACTAGACAAAGATGAGTACTTAATTTATGAAAAATATCGAGGCCTTGTTTTAACAGCTAAGGGACAGAAGATTGGAAAACGTCTTGTTTATCGCCACGAGCTCTTAGAGCAGCTATTGCGAATCATTGGCGTGGATGAGAAGAATATTTATGATGACGTAGAAGGAATTGAACATCATTTAAGCTGGAATTCCATTGATCGAATTGGGGACTTGGTTCAATACTTTGAAGAAAATCATAACCGTATTCAAGATCTTCGCAATGTACAGAAACGAAATGAAGAAGAGCAAAAATTATAAGGAAAAAGCAGCGGCCAATAGCGTCACTGCTTTTTTTCTTTTTATCATAACTTGTTGCTGAGTCGACTACAAATGTAGAGTAGGTAGTTTGGAGGAGAGGCTGTGTACGTCGACGGAGTATTTTCAGGTGGCGGTATTAAAGGGCTTGCACTGATTGGTGCGTTACAAGCTCTAGAAGAAAAAGGCTTTATTTTTCGGCGGTTAGCGGGAACGAGTGCGGGTTCCATTATTTGTGCATTTGTAGCAGCTGGTTATACAAGTGAAGAAATCGTTGAAATGATGAATGAAATTGAGTTATCTTCTTTCCTAGATCAAAGAATGTCCTTTTTACCATCGAGCTTGACAAAATGGCTGTTTTTATATTGGAAAATGGGATTATATAAAGGAGAAAGGCTTGAAAAGTGGATTGCTGAGAAGTTGCGGAGCAGAGGAATTCGTACATTTGCTGATTTGCCTGATCAGTCGCTGCGTATTATTGCGTCAGATTTGACCAACAGTACGATGCTTGTTCTTCCAGATGATTTGCCTAAATATCACATTGATCCGAATCGTTTTTCTGTAGCAAGAGCCGTTCGGATGAGCTGCAGCATTCCATATTTTTTTGAGCCGGTTAAATTAAAATCTACTCCAAGCAGTTTAATAGTCGACGGGGGAGTGTTAAGCAACTTTCCAATTTTTTTATTTGATGATGATAAAAGTTTGAAGAAACGACCGGTAATTGGTGTGAAGCTGAGTCCGAAGGACGAAGAGAGAGAACGGAATAAAATTAAAAATGCCGTTGGTTTATTCAGTGCGCTTTTTGAGACGATGAAAGATGCGCACGATGCAAGACATATTTCAAAACGTCACGAAAAAAATATTATCTTTTTACCTGTTAATCAAGTTTTTGCGACAGAATTTACCCTCACAGAAGAACGGAAGGAAGAGCTGATTGCGTTTGGCAAAAAGCGTACAAGGGCATTTTTGAAAAAATGGTGCTATTAAAAAAACAAGGAGGCTTTTCTCCTTGTTTTTTTAAAAGAATGCTCTATTTTTCTTTTTTCCTTTTTTACCTTCGATGACGGTCAAGTGTGAGTTGTTTTTCTTTTTCTTTAGCGGTTTCGTTGATTTGGATACCGGGCGCTTATTTGAGCTTCGGTACGTATGCATATCAACTTTGTTGCTTCCTCGCTCTTTTTCTTTTTGACGCAGTTTCGATTGCTTTACTGCGCGCACATAGCCTCTATCTTGACCTTTTGTCTGAGAAGGGCGGAGAATAAACCGATAAACTAAGTAAAACAAAATGATAAACAGAAAAATATAACCTGCTTGACGTAATAAAACAGCTGGATCTGTAATCAACGTAAATGCAAAGCCAATGACTCCTAACCCGATTAGACCATATACAAGTGGTTTCACGAATGGACGTCTCATTTTGTTCACCTCCTAAAATAGTAAAAAAAGAAAGCAAAACGGTGTGGATTAGACAACTTGTTCGTCAGTGGTAGAAGAAAGTTCATTTTCAACGCGTAAAAGTTCTTTAAATGAAGCAATCGCAACTTCAACTTGATCATCTTTTGGTTCTTTGGTTGTTAAAAGCTGAAGCCATAAACCGGGATAACCTAAAAAGCGAAGAAGAGGGACATGACGAACTTTATTGGTTAACTGTAACACTTCAAATGATAAACCAAGGACAACTGGAATTAATGCAAGGCGATCCACAATTCGTAACCAAAGAGGATCCGTTGGAACTAGTAGGTAGACAAACATTCCTACAACTACGGTAAAGAGGATAAAGCTACTTCCGCAGCGATAATGAAGTCGAGATTGTGCTTGAACGGCTTCTACCGTAAGTTCAGCATTGTTTTCATATGCATTAATGACCTTGTGTTCTGCTCCATGATATTGAAACACCCGTTTAATAAGTGGCGTTTGTGAAATCACATAAATATAGCCAAGGAGCAATAATAGTTTAAATACTCCTTCAATAAAAACTTGAGCTACACTTGAAGTGAAAACAGGACGTGTCAATTGTGCTAAAAACACAGGAATCAATGTAAATAGTACTTTCCCGAAAAGAAAGGATATTACACCAATAGTTGCAACGCCAAATATTAAAGATAGTTTTGATTCTTTTTTCTCTTTTTGTTGTTCTGCTGCTACTTGAGCATCATCTTCTGGATTCACGTCATAGCGTTCAGAGGAAAAGTTCAAGTGCTGCGTACCGTTTGCACTGGCTTCAACAATAGCAGCAATTCCTCGTAAAAAAGGAATTTTTTTTAAAGCAGTGAGTACGGAATTTGATTTTCTTTTTGAATGAAAATAATCAATAGATTGATCTTTGCGGCGAATAGCCGTCACCATCATACGTTTGCCACCGAACATGACACCTTCTATAACGGCTTGACCACCATACGCAGGTTTTTGTAATTTAGACATTTCAGGCACCAACCTAACTTAACTAGACTAGACTTCTTAGTATTTTATATTCTACAGCAAAATCAAATAAACCTCTAGGCGGATGCATGTTATCTAGTTTAGCCAATATTTTTCATCTCCACACCCTTCATATGAATTTTTTTCCTTTCATTTATAAAATTTGTTTATGAAACTCTGTGCGAAGTAGTTTTAAAATGTCTCTGCGATATCAGGCGCCCTTCTTGCGTATAGGAAGAGTAATAAACGTAAAAACTTAGAAATGAGTCGGTAGGAAATGAGAAAAAAGTTCATACTACATCAAGAGGTGATTAATATGTCAGAACCTAAAGAACAGCATGAAAAAAAACAGGATAACCAACCTACGCATAAACAGGAAATATCTTTTTTATTTAAAGCCATCTTTATTTCCTTTTTTGGAGGGGTTTTCTGGAGCTTTATTGGCTATTTAAATTATCTGTTTAGCTTTAGTGTTATCAATCCAAATATGCTTTTAGATCCATGGGCATTAGGTAATTGGAAGGATAAAGGAATAGGTGTTATCGTCAGTATTTTTCTCATAGGGGTATTATCTATTGTTGTCGGGTTGTTATACTACGTCCTATTAAAGAAGTTTAAAACAATTTGGATAGGTTTTGCTTACGGCTTATTATGGTGGGCAATCGTATTCGTTGTTTTGAATCCGCTCTTTCCTAACTTGAAAACAATTGGAGAGCTTCCAGCTAACACAATTATTTCATCCCTCTGTATTTATATTTTATATGGTGTATTCATCGGATATTCCATTTCTTTTGAAGCGGCAGAGCTTCAAACAAAAGATGAATCTACAGATTTTCAAACGGCGAATAAGTAGTGTGAATGTTCCAACGTATGCTAATATATTCTATATAATGATTTAAAAAGAAAAATAAAGTGTAAATTCACACAAGTGAGCTGCATAAAGGGTTCGTAGTAGGGGAGAGTGTTGAAATAAGATGAATAAAATTTTAGTAATAAACGGTCCTAATTTAAACCGTTTAGGCGTACGCGAACCAGCGGTATATGGGACAGATAATCTTCAAAATCTTGAAGAGAAGCTTCAGCGAGCAGGCAGAGACCATGGGGTAGAAGTTGAGTGCGTACAGTCTAATCACGAAGGTGTAATTATCGACTGGATTCACGAAGCGGATGAGAAGTTTGATGGGATTATGATCAATCCTGGTGCTTTTACTCACTACAGTTATGCCATTCGAGATGCGATTGCCAGTATATCTGTTCCTGTTATTGAAGTGCATATTTCGAACGTACATAAGCGTGAAGAGTTTCGCCACCATTCGGTGACGGCACCTGTTACGCATGGTCAAATTGTCGGGTTAGGTTTATACGGATACGAGCTTGCTCTGCAGGCACTTTTACAATTAAGGGGGAAATAAAATGAAAATCGAAAAACTACGCGAACAGTTTTCAAAGTTGAATGTAGACGGTGTTGTCGTTACAAGTGAATATAACAGACGCTATATGACCAATTTTACAGGATCTGCTGGTGTCGTTATCATTTCTGAAGACAAAGCGGCATTTGTAACAGATTTTCGTTATGTTGAACAAGCAACTAGTCAAACAGAAGGTTTTGATATCGTTCAGCACAAGGGTCCTATTGTAGAAGAAGTAGCGAATGTAGTGAAACAATTTGGAATTAAAAAGCTTGGTTTTGAACAGAATTATGTTACATATGGACAGCATCAATTATTTGATAAGCATATCGGAGCGGAACTTGTTCCAATCTCGCACGCAATCGAAAACTTACGCTTGATAAAGAGTGACTCAGAGATTAAGATATTAAAGGAAGCTGCAAAAATAGCAGATGCAGCATATGAACATATTTTAACCTTTGTTCGTCCTGGTTTAACAGAGCTTCAAGTATCGAATGAACTGGAGTTCTTTATGAGAAAACAAGGCGCAACATCTTCATCTTTTGATACAATTGTTGCTTCAGGGCATCGCGGGGCTTTACCGCATGGTGTTGCTTCTGACAAAGTAATTGAAAAAGGCGAACTTGTAACGCTTGATTTTGGCGCATACTATAATGGTTACTGTTCAGATATCACACGAACATTTGCCGTCGGTGAAGTAAGTGATAAGCTAAAAGAAATTTATAATGTCGTACTGCAAGCAGAGCTTAACGGAATGAACGGTATCAAAGCAGGTATGACGGGTAAAGAAGCAGATGCGCTAACGCGTGATTATATTACAGAACACGGATACGGCCAGTATTTTGGACATTCGACCGGTCACGGCGTAGGGTTAGAAGTACACGAAGGCCCATCGCTTTCTGTGAAATCTACAGATGTACTGCAGCCAGGTATGATTGTAACCGTTGAACCAGGTATTTACATACCAGACTTAGGGGGCGTTCGTATTGAAGATGATACGGTCGTCACAGCAGAAGGTAATGAGGCATTATCGCACTCATCAAAAGAGTTCATTATTTTATAAAATGTAGGAGGATTTCTTCATGATTTCAGTAAATGATTTTCGTACAGGTTTGACAGTAGAAGTAGACGGGGGTATTTGGCGTGTAATGGATTTCCAACACGTAAAGCCTGGTAAAGGCGCTGCATTCGTTCGCTCAAAACTACGTAACCTTCGTACAGGAGCTGTGCAAGAAAAAACGTTCCGTGCAGGTGAAAAGGTAGGAAAAGCTCAAATTGATAATCGTAAAATGCAATATCTATATGCAAGCGGCGATCAGCACGTATTCATGGACAACCAGTCTTATGAGCAATTAGAGCTTCCGGCGAGTGCAATTGAATATGAGCTAAAATTCTTAAAAGAAAATATGGAAGTCGCAATTATGATGTATCAAGGTGAGACATTAGGTGTTGAACTTCCAAACACAGTTGAGCTTAAAGTAACAGAAACTGAACCTGGTATTAAAGGTGACACAGCTTCTGGCGGTACAAAACCAGCAACTGTTGAAACTGGTTTAACAGTAAACGTTCCTTTCTTCGTAAATGAAGGCGACGTATTAATTATTAACACAACAGACAGCAGCTACGTATCACGCGCGTAATTCGGTCGTGTAAGCAAGCTGCAAACACACGAAAAAGGCAGAGAATGATTCTCTGCCTTTTTTGTGTGTTTTTTTGTGCTAACCCTTCCTTATTTTGCATAGGTTGTACTAAACAACGCAGAGATATAGGAGGGGCTTATGAAGCAGTGGTTGGATCATTTAAACGGTACGGTATTAACGATGGCGTGCCTTCGATTTATTTCTTCATTTATTGAGTTTATTGCCGCTATTTTAATTGTCACAAACAATGATGTGAAAAAAGCGTTAATGATTAATGGAATGCTAGCGCTTGTTGGTCCGATTGTAATGGTGAGTTCTTTCACCATTGGTTTAGTGTCCGTAGCAGATCAATTATCTTTTGGAAAATTAATCATGATTGTAATAGGAGTGCTCTTCATTTTAATCGGTGTTTTTAAATAAAAGGTAGGCATAAAATGGTCAAGCTCATAATACATTGAAGTGAGTTCAAATATGAGGGGATGAATATGTTAAACGAAATACTTGCAATTTTTCCGCCTAATTTAAAAAAGACTGTTGAATTTTATGTCACAAACCATTCTCATGTGCTAGAAGAAATTCGAGTGCGCATAGGAAGACCTGTCGAATTTACAATCAACAATCAGCCTTATTTCGAATCGTATCTTCCAAGTGCAGAAGATGCTTTATTTATCTTAAATAAACTAAGCCAGTTTTCGATTTATATGATTGAAGAAGAATTAAAAAAAGGATATGTCACCATTGAAGGCGGACACCGGGTTGGACTAGCGGGAAAAGTTGTAACGGAAAATGGACAGGTTCGTGTGATTCGTGATGTATCATCCTTTAATATCCGGATTGCTAAACAAAAGATTGGCATTTCGAATCAGCTTATTCCTTTTTTATACAATCGCTATTGGCAAAGTACGGTCATTATAGGACCTCCTCAAACAGGAAAAACAACCATGATTCGTGATTTAGCCAGAGTAATAAGCACTGGCATAGAGCGCTCTAAGATTCCTCCGTTTAAAGTAGGGATTGTAGATGAACGATCAGAAATTGCTGGGGCTGTTAAAGGGGTTCCTCAGCATACATTCGGATCTAGAATGGATTTATTAGATAGCTGTCCGAAAGCTGAAGGCATGATGATGATGATTCGCTCCATGAGTCCCGATGTACTGATCGTGGATGAAGTTGGAAGTGAAGAAGATTGTAAGGCCGTACTTGAAGCCGTTAATGCTGGTGTTCGTGTCATTATGACTGTTCATGGGTATGACATTGACGATTTAATGAAGCGTCCCACTTTGAAAGCTTTAATGAAACTTCACGTATTTAAAAGGTATGTTGTGCTATCGAACAGCCGAGGTCCTGGAACACTTCAGGCTATCTATGATGAGCATTATAACTCCATGAAATTGACCGCTGAAAAGTCGCTTATTGAAAATAGTAAAGGGTGATGGTGTATGAAACTGTTTGGTGCCATCTTTATCTTATTTGCTTCCACTTACACAGGATTTGAGTTTGCAAAGCAGCTTAGCGAAAGACCTAGGCAGCTCAGGCAATTAAAAACGGCTCTTCGGTCGTTAGAAGCGGAAATTATGTATAGCAACCGGCCTCTTCAAGAAGTTGCTCATTTGTTATCTCTACAGCTTCCTAACCCTTTAGCTTCTTTATTTAGTGAGTTTTCAATGAAATTAAAAGAAGGTACTGAAAGTGTCAAGGAAGCTTGGGAAAAGACGTTGGACCAATTTTGGAAACAAACCGCACTTAAAACAGGAGAACTGGAAATCTTAAAACAATTTGGTGAAACGCTTGGTCAGCATGATCGTTATTCGCAGCAAAAGCATATTTTGCTGACGCTGAACCATCTCGAACGCGAAGAACAAGATGCAGTCGATAAGCAGAATCGCTATGAAAAAATGGTTAAAAGTTTAGGCTTTCTATCTGGATTGCTACTGGTCATCCTATTGATGTAGCGATGGAGGAGGATTGAATGTGGGAATTGATATGAACACCATTTTTCAGATTGCTGGGATTGGTATCGTCGTAGCTTTTTTAGTCACCGTACTCGAACAGATGGGAAAAAAAGATTACGCGAATTGGGTTACCCTCATCGGTTTTATTTATATTTTATTTATGGTTGCTTCGATTGTGGAGGACTTATTTCAAAAAATCAAATCGGTTTTTTTATTTCAAGGGTAGAGGGGTGATTCGCCATTGAAATGCTTCAAATTGTGGGCTTAGGATTAGTAGCGACATTTTTGGCACTCATTTTAAAAGAACATAAATCACCTATTGCTTTTTTACTTGTCGTATTCGTGGGATCCGTGATCTTTCTTTTTTTAATTGATCAAATCTACGAGATTATTAAGATGGTCGAGCGGCTGTCGATCAATGCTCACGTTAACATGATTTATGTGGAAACCATTTTGAAAATCATTGGTATTGCCTATATCGCCGAATTTGGTGCTCAAATTACGAAAGATGCAGGACAAGGTGCCATTGCTTCTAAAATTGAATTAGGTGGAAAAGTGCTGATTCTCTCCATGGCAATTCCTATTTTGACGGTCATTATTGAAACGATTATTTCAATGCTGCCCAATTAATTTTACTTAATATGAGGTGACGAAATGAAGCGGTGGACGTTTAAAGTGAATATACTCGCTCTTCTTTTGTTCCTCTTTTTTTTCTTTCCAGAAAATGTACAAGCTTCCGAACCCCCGAAGCAGCAAGAACTTGTCAATGAACAAATTGATAAGCTCGGTATCGATGAAGTCAAACAGTTTTGGGACGATATTATTACCCAATACGGCGGCTTTTTACCCGAGAGTCAGAAGGGAAGTTTAGTCGATTTTTTAAAAGGAGAAAAAGAGTTCTCTCTTAAAGAATGGCTAGGAGGTCTTGTAAAGTTTTTATTTCACGAAGTATTAGCGAATGGAAAGCTCCTCGGTACACTCATTATGCTAACGGTTTTTAGCGTGTTTTTGCAAACGCTCCAAAGTGCGTTTAATCAGCAAACCGTAAGTAAAGTAGCGTATGCGCTTGTATATATGGTTTTGATCATCATTGCTCTTAATAGTTTTCAAATTGCTATTTCTTATGCAACAGGAGCGATCGAGACCATGACCAAATTCATTTTAGCTCTGGTGCCGCTGCTGCTTGCCTTAATGGCATCATCAGGAGGAGTTGTATCGGCAGCCTTTTTTCATCCGATGATTTTGTTTTTAATGAACACCAGCGGTTTGCTTATTCAATACGTAGTGATGCCGCTGCTTTTTCTTTCAGCACTGCTTAGCATTGTGAGTACGATTTCAGATGAGCATAAGGTTACACAGCTTGCTCAGCTGTTGAGAAATATAAGCATTGGCGTGCTTGGAATATTCCTAACTGTTTTTTTAGGTGTGCTATCCGTCCAAGGTGCCACATCAGCTGTTGCTGACGGTATTACGATTCGAACGGCAAAGTTCGTCACAGGGAACTTTATACCTGTTGTAGGACGTGTGTTCACAGATGCGGCTGATACAGTCATCAGTGCCTCGCTTCTATTAAAGAATTCAGTAGGGATTGCTGGAGTAGCAGTCTTACTGTTAATCGTCGCATTTCCGGCTATTAAAGTGTTAACGCTCGCTTTTATCTATAAGCTAGCAGCAGCTCTTCTTCAACCCATTGGAGGAGGACCGGTTATTTCCTGCTTGAGCATTATCAGCAAAAGCGTCATCTATATTTTTGCGGCGCTTGCTGTTGTCTCGCTTATGTTTTTCTTATGTTTAACGGTCATCATTACAGCGAGCAACGTCACAATGATGGTGAGGTGAAGAAATTGCAGGCCTTAACGACGTGGATTACGAATATCGTTCTTTTTATCTTATTAGCTACCATTATTAATTTACTGTTGCCCAATTCTAGTTTTCAAAAGTATACGAAGCTGGTGGTTGGACTTCTTTTGATGCTGATTATTATTACACCCGTTTTTCAAATTTTTAAAGTGGATGTTAATCAAATGCTGAAATCACTTAGCTTATCATCTATTCGATCCGATCAACAGGTAGAAAATTCAATAGAAAATCAGAAAAAAGAAATACAAGCTTCACAACGTGCATATATTTTAGAACAAATGGCTGTCCAAATGGAGGCAGATGTAAAAGAGGAGTTGATGGATCAGTATGGTGTAGCAATTGATCGAATTCACATTGAAACAAAAAAGCCGAACGACGAACCTACCGCTGATAATATTAAATCCATTTCAGTTGCCGTAAGTAAAAAAGCATCGGGTGATTCCGAGGTTGTTTCAGCTGTGAAAGTTATTTCTATTGATACCTCCACACCGATCGAAACAAACAAACCAACAGAATCCAAGAAATTATCCAACTATTTAGCAGCAAAATGGGATGTAAAACAAGGCCAAGTTGTTGTGAATATGGAGGAGGGAGACACGAAATGAGTCAAAAGCCAGAAAAAGGTGACCCATCATTTTTTCAGCGGTTCTTTTCACTTAAACAGTCATCAACTACGAAGAAACCTTCAAAGTTAATGTATATAGGTATTTTACTAGCTGCAGGCGTTATCTTTATGGTATTTAGCAACTCACTCACAACATCTATGAATTCAGGCGGATTATTAAAGAGTGCAAGCAAAGAAACCAGCGCACCACCCGTATCACAAGATATTCCCGCTTTTAGCTCCAAAAAGACAACAACGATGACAGGTTATGAAGAGCGGTATGAGGAAGAATTGAAAGATATTTTAGATCAAGTTAGAGGCGTAAGTAAGGTAAAAGTAATTGTGAACCTAGATGCAACAGAATCCAAAATATATGAAAAAAACAGCGTGACAAAATCGCAAACGACCAACGAGACGGACCGTGAAGGAGGGACTCGTAAAGTTGAAGATTCCTCAACAGATGAACAGCTGGTCATTGTAAGAAGTGGAGAACAAGAAAAGCCTGTTGTAGTCAAAACCGAAAAGCCAAAAGTCAGAGGTGTGTTAGTTGTCGCTAAAGGAGCTGATAATATCGAGGTAAAGAAATCTATTATTGAAGCCGTGACAAGAGCGCTCGATATACCAAGTCATAGAGTAGCAGTATTAGCGAAAAAAGGATGAGGGGGAAATGAATATGTTATTAAAAAAGCAAACGGTTTGGTTATTAACAATGTTAAGTTTAGTTGTTGTGTTATCGGTGTACTATATGACAACGCCAGAAAATCCTCAGAGTAATGTTGCGCTAGTAGACAATGAAAAACAAAGCGAAAAACAGGCTGATGACAAGGCTCCTGCAGAAGATACAAAACAACAGGCAGATGAGAAATCAGGAACAAAAGAAGATTCAAAAACCGAAGGCTCAGCAGAAGATGTAAAAAAGGAAACGGCTAAAAATGCAAAAGAATCAGCGGTTGTATCAAGCACAGATAGCGACGAGCTATTTACGGCGCTCCGCTTGGAATTAAATGATGAAAGAAGTCAGCTGAAAGAAGAGTATCAGGAAGTAGCGGCATCAAAAAATGTAACGCCTGCAGAAGTAAGCAAAGCGATGGATAAAATCGATGAATTATCAAAGCTCGGGGAAAAAGAAGCAACGCTGGAAACATTAATTAAAGCAAAAGGATACAGCGACGCGCTAGTAAGAGCAGATGGAAAACAAGTGCAAATTACCGTTAAGACAGAAAAACACTCAAAAACAAAAGCCAATCAAATCATTCAGCTAGTCAAAAAAGAAATGGGTCCAAAAGAAGTAGCGGTAGAGTTTCAGCCAACTAAATAAAGGGAATAAAAGAAGTGTAAAACAGCCGCAAATTGGGGTTGTTTACACTTCTTTTTTTATGAAATGACTAAAATCTAAGCGAGACGGGAAAAATTTTAACATGGCTTTCTTTTTTTACTTCGGTTATAATAGGTTTCATAATCTTATATTAGTACTAGGTGACAAATGTTTTCATAAGTATTGTCATCTGTAAAGCTATGTTTCCATTTATAAAACAATAACGCTAAAAAGTTATTATAGAGTAAGTGGAACTTCTTTTTAATGTTTGCCAAACGAATTGAATGGCTGTAGCCATTTATCGTATTATTAACATTGTAGAGAATTCTATTTTCATGAGGTAGGAGTGTTCAATATGTTAAAAATTCAAGAGATCCGTGAGATCATTAAACTAGTTGATCAATCATCAATCGAGGAGTTCACCTATGAGCACGAAGGCTCCAAAATCAAGATGAAGAAAAAAGACGCAATTGTTTCCAAACAAGCGCAGCAAGTAGTGGTTTCGGCACCTGAACAAGCAGCAGCACCTGCACCGCAGGCAGCAGCGGCTCCAGCGCCAGCCCCAGCAGCACAGTCTGCTCAGCCAAAAGAAGAACAAGCGGCCCCAGCGGTTGATGAAAGCTTACATAAAATTACATCTCCGATGGTAGGGACATTCTATGCGTCATCATCGCCAGAATCAGATGTATACGTAACGCCTGGAGATAAAGTACAAAAAGATTCGGTTGTATGTATCGTAGAAGCAATGAAATTATTTAATGAAATCGAAGCAGAAGTTAAAGGTGAAATCGTTGACGTATTAGTTGAAAATGGACAACTTGTAGAATACGGTCAACCTCTTTTCTTAGTAAAGCCTGAATAAGGAGCGGTAAATATGATTAAAAAGCTATTAATTGCGAATCGAGGAGAAATTGCGGTTCGAATTATTCGAGCGTGTAAAGAGTTAGGTGTAGAATCAGTAGCTGTTCATTCTCAAGCTGATCGCGACTCTTTGCATGTACAATTAGCAGACGAAGCGTATTGTATTGGACCAACGTCATCTAAAGACAGCTATTTAAACTTTACAAATATTATGAGCGTTGCGATGCTAACGGGCTGTGACGCCATTCACCCTGGATATGGCTTTTTAGCTGAAAACGCTGATTTTGCAGAGCTATGCAGAGAGTGTAACGTTACATTTGTAGGACCAAGTCCGGAAGCCATTAACAAAATGGGAACAAAAGACGTAGCGAGGGAAACGATGCGTGAAGCCGGTGTCCCAATTGTTCCTGGTTCCACTGGAATTGTAGAGTCAGTGGAAGACGGTATGTCAATCGCTAATGATATTGGCTATCCTGTTATTATTAAAGCAACGGCAGGAGGCGGAGGAAAAGGAATCCGCGTTGCGAAAAATGAACAAGAGCTTATTAAAGGTATTACAATTACGCAGCAAGAAGCTGCTACAGCTTTCGGTAACCCTGGTGTGTACATTGAAAAGTTCATTGAGGATTTCCGTCACGTTGAGATCCAAGTGTTGGCTGATTCTCATGGAAATACTGTACATTTAGGAGAGCGTGATTGCTCGATTCAACGCCGTCTTCAAAAATTAATTGAAGAAACGCCTTCTCCAGCGTTGGACGAAAAAACGCGTGAATTAATGGGCGACGCTGCTGTTAAAGCCGCTCAAGCCGTTAATTACACAGGAGCCGGAACCGTGGAATTCATTTATGATTATCGTGAAAACAAATTTTACTTCATGGAAATGAATACGCGTATCCAAGTAGAACATCCTGTTACAGAGATGGTGACAGGAGTTGACTTAATTAAAGAACAAATCAACGTGGCAAATGGTGAAACTTTACCGTTTACGCAAGAAGAAGTGACGTTTAACGGATGGGCAATTGAGTGCCGAATCAACGCAGAAAACCCAGAGAAAAACTTTATGCCATCACCAGGTACGATTCAAATGTACTTGCCGCCAGGTGGCTACGGAGTGCGCGTAGACTCTGCTGCATACCCGGGCTATGCAATCCCACCTTACTATGATTCAATGGTGGCTAAATTGATTGTTCATGCGCCAACTCGTGAGGAAGCTATTGAACGAATGAAGCGCGCGTTAGATGAATTTGTTATCGATGGCGTTGCGACCACTATTCCTTTTCACCAAAAGCTATTAAATCATGAAAAATTTGTTAGCGGTGAATTCAACACGAAGTTTCTTGAGCTATATGACGTAATGAATTCTTAGTATAATATAAACTATAGGAGGTGCTGTACATGAATGAAAATCATGTATTAGAAATGGAAGAACACCCAAATTCTCTTGGCAAAGTAGAAATTGCTCCTGAGGTTATTGAAGTCATTGCGGGTATTGCTGCTTCTGAAGTAGAAGGCGTTTCTGCAATGAGAGGAAATTTTGCAGCTGGCGTTGTGGAGAAACTAGGAAAGAAAAACCACGGTAAAGGTGTAAAAGTGGACTTAACAGAAAACGGGATAAAAGTAGACGTGTTTTGTATGATGAAGTTTGGTGTGTCTATTCCAAACGTAGCGCAGCAAGTACAAGATAACATTCGTCAAGCCCTTAAAAATATGACAGCTATTGATCTCGATGAAGTAAACATTCATATCGTAGGGATTCAGTTTGATACGCAAAAAACTGATATTGAAGAAGTTGAATAAAACAAACGTTTACCTAACGGCTGTTGCTAAAATGGAATAACGTATGATTACTTGTTCCTTTTCAACACAAGCTATGGTAAAGTGAAAAAGACTGTCTCGTCATAAAGACGGTCTTTTTCGTGTTCTACAAACTTCGTATAAGAACAATCAAGTATCGTTTCATAAACTATGCTATTATCTAGGTATACTAGTTGAAGAAGATAAATAAAGGAGCAAAAATAATGAAAAGACATACAGCACGCCAAAAAGCATTACAAGCACTATTTCAGCATGATTTAGGGCAAACCGAGCCAATGGAGGCAATCGGAAATGTTGTACAAAACGAAAAGTCTGATCAATTTTTAGAAAGTCTTGTGCTAGGTGTAGTTGAGCATCAGCAAGAAATTGATGAACTTTTACGCAATCATTTAGAAAAATGGACGTTAGACCGCGTAGCTACTGTAGACCGCGTAATCCTGCGTATTGCCGTATACGAAATGAAGTATGAAGAAGAAATTCCTACGAGCGTTACGTTAAATGAAGCGATTGAATTAGCAAAAACATTTGGCGATGATCAATCAAGCAAGTTTATCAACGGCGTATTGTCTAAAGTGTTAACAACTTTATCTAAATAAACGTTCATCTTGCCAAATCAAGTGACTAAAATGCTTCTCTCCTTTATATAAAGGGGAGAGGGTGACTGCAAAGGAGGCAAAATGATGAGTGAAGTGCGTTATCTAACCGTTACGGCTCTTACACGATACATCAAGCGCAAGTTTGACGTAGACCCTCACATGCAAGATGTATGGATTAAAGGAGAAATTTCTAACTTTAAACGTCATAGTCGAGGACATATGTATTTCACCTTAAAAGATCAAAATGCTCGTATCGCAGCCGTTATGTTTGCTGGGCATAACCGTCAGCTTAATTTTCAGCCTGAAGAAGGAATGAATGTACTGATTCGAGCTGAAATTTCGGTTTATGAACCAAGCGGAAATTATCAAATGTACGTAAAAGAAATGCAGCCTGACGGCGTTGGAAACTTATACTTGGCCTACGAACAGCTGAAAAAAAAGCTGGAAAAAGAAGGCTTGTTTGATCATGCTAGAAAACGAAAACTTCCGAAGTATCCAACAACAATAGGTGTGATTACATCTCCTACTGGAGCCGCCGTACGTGATATTATTACGACATTAAAGCGCAGATATAACGCGAACATTATTGTTATGCCCGCTCTTGTTCAAGGAGTGAATGCGGCACCGTCTATCATCAAGGCAATTGAAGAAGCAAACCGTCGTAAAGAAGCAGCCGTATTAATTGTCGGCCGCGGCGGCGGGTCAATTGAAGAGCTTTGGGCGTTTAACGAAGAAAGCGTAGCTCGTGCAATTTTCACTTCTACTATTCCCGTTATTTCAGCGGTTGGACATGAAACCGATTTTACAATTGCAGACTTTGTAGCAGATTTGCGAGCCCCTACTCCAACGGGTGCTGCGGAGCTGGCCGTACCTCATATCAGTGAAATTACAGAAAGATTGACTCAGCGAAATATCCGTCTTCTTCGTTCGATGAAAGAGATGCTTCAGTCTAGTAGCCGCAGGCTTGAACGATCTCAGAAATCATATGCTTTTCGTTATCCTCAAAAGTTGGTCGAGCAAAAAGAGCAGCAGTTAGATCAGCTGATGGAGCGTTTTTATCGTGAAGGTAGAAGGTACATTGAGCATAAACGGACGAACTACGAGCAGCTAACAGCCGCTTTGTTGCGCAATCACCCCGAGCATCAGTTAACGAAAGCGGCAGACCGTCAACAGCAGCTGACGAAAATGCTGACAAAAGAGATGCAGCAGCTGCTAAAGCAAAAACAGCTTTTATTTGCCACGGCAACGTCAAAATTACATACGCTTAGTCCATTAAAAACAATGGAAAGAGGCTACAGCTTAGTATACGATAAAGAAAAAGAGTTAATTAAATCAACCAAACAAGTATCCAAAGGTGATGTGGTAAACGTTCGTTTGACCGATGGACAGTTGCAGTGTGAAGTTTCGAAAATAGAGGAGCGATGAAAAATGGCGACAAATAAAGAGTATACGTTTGAAGAGGCGATGGAGCAGTTAGAAACCATCGTAAACAAGCTAGAAGAAGGCGACGTGCCTTTAGAAGAAGCAATTCAACAATTCCAAGAAGGAATGACTCTTTCAAAATTCTGTCACGATCGTCTTCAGCATATTGAAAAGCAAATGGAAACTATTTTACGTGAAGACGGAACGCTTGAGCCATTCTCGGTACAGGAGGAAGAGTGATGGTGAATGAAATGAATTTAAAAGAGTATATTTCTTTTACAAAAGATCGAGTAGAAACACGCTTGCCTGAAGTGGTAAAGGCATTACATGCTCCGGTTAACTTAAAGGAATCCATGCTTTACTCGCTTACGGCAGGAGGAAAGCGACTTCGCCCAGTGCTGTTGTTTGCAACGCTACATGCATTTGGAAAAGACGAGAGCATGGGATTAGAAACAGCCTGTGCAGTGGAAATGATTCATACATATTCGCTCATTCATGATGATTTACCTAGTATGGATGATGACGACTTAAGAAGAGGTAAACCGACAAATCACAAGGTGTACGGCGAAGCAACGGCTATATTAGCTGGAGATGCTCTTTTAACAAATAGCTTTCAGCTCATTTCTGAAGCGGTACATCCTGAAATTACATCACATATGAAACTTCAGCTCATTACAGAACTGGTAAAAGCAAGCGGAACAGAAGGTATGATCAGCGGACAGGTTGCAGATATGGAAGGTGAAAAAAAGCAGCTCACGCTAGATGAGCTTGAATATATTCATCTTCATAAAACGGGGAAGCTGCTAGGATTCTGTGTAAAAGCAGGAGCAATTCTTGCAAAAGCTACGCCTCTACAGCAAGAATTATTAGAAGAATTCAGTAAGCATGTAGGGTTAGCGTTTCAAATTCAAGATGATATCTTGGATGTGGAAGGGTCTGAAGAAAAGTTAGGAAAGCCAATTGGCAGTGATACAGAAAATGAAAAAACGACATATCCTTCTTTATTAGGTATGGAAGCGGCCAAAGAAAAGTTACAGTATCATGTTGAACAAGCACTTCTCTCGTTACGTCAAGCTCAAATTAAGCACGGATTACTAGAAGAAATTTGTTTATATATAGCAAAACGTGATAGTTAATGACGATTTCTGTCAGGTTTTTTGAGTGATACAGTAAAATAAGATTGAGTCCCAATAGGGGCTATGCTATAATGATTTTACTACTGTATAAAAGCGTAGTGCATAGGTTTGAAAGACATATACAATATCTTGGTGGCCGTTATCACATTTGTGTTAGCGGCTATTTTTTCACTATTTTCCTTTGAATATCACTGGTTTACTGATAGAATATCAAAGGTATTGTAAGTAATAAGGAAATACTAAAAATTGACTATACGTATAAAACAATAGACAATGTATTAAGGTAACTTTATAACAAGTACGAAAGTGAGTGATCCACCTTGGATCTTACAACGATAAAAAATCCTGAGTTTTTAAAGAAAATGTCAGTAACACAATTAGAAGAACTAAGTGAAGAGATTCGTCGTTTTTTAATTACAAAGCTTTCTGCAACTGGTGGTCATATAGGGCCAAATTTAGGGGTTGTTGAGTTAACGCTTGCACTCCATAAAGTGTTCGACAGTCCAAAAGATAAATTTTTATGGGACGTCGGGCATCAGTCGTATGTCCATAAAATTTTAACAGGACGAGCGGGAGAGTTTGATACAATCCGTCAATATAAAGGATTATGCGGTTTTCCAAAGCGAGATGAAAGTGAGCATGATGTATGGGAAACGGGACATAGTTCTACATCTCTTTCAGCCGCAATGGGAATGGCTGCTGCAAGAGATTTGCAAAAAACAAAAGCTCACATTGTTCCTATCATTGGTGACGGAGCTTTAACAGGTGGTATGGCTCTTGAAGCGCTTAACCACATCGGGCACGAGCAAACGGATATGACCGTTATTTTAAATGACAATGAAATGTCTATCGCTCCTAACGTCGGGGCTGTACACAGCATTCTGGGGCGTTTGCGCACGGCGGGCAAATACAACTGGGTAAAAGATGAGCTTGAAGTTCTACTGAAAAAAGTGCCTGCGGTAGGCGGTAAGCTCGCGGCAACGGCAGAACGTGTAAAAGATGGCCTAAAGTACATGGTTGTGTCAGGCATGTTCTTTGAAGATCTTGGCTTTACGTATTTAGGACCGGTTGACGGCCATAGCTATGACGATTTATTGGAAACGTTACAATATGCAAAGAAAACAAAAGGACCGGTACTTATTCATGTGATTACGAAAAAAGGGAAAGGGTACTTGCCAGCGGAAAGCGATAAAAGCGGAGCGTGGCATGGTACAGGCCCTTACAAAATTGAGTCCGGTGACTTTATTAAAGACAAAAATGTTCCGATTGCTTGGAGTAAATTAGTAAGTGATACGGTATTGAAAATGGCTAGAGAAGATGAGCGTATCGTAGCAGTAACGCCAGCAATGCCTGTAGGTTCAAAACTTGAAGCGTTTCAAAAAGAGTTTCCGCATCGCATGTTTGATGTTGGGATTGCAGAGCAGCATGCAACAACAATGGCCGCTGGTCTTGCAACTCAAAATATGAAGCCCTTTTTAGCTATTTATTCGACGTTTTTACAGCGTGCATACGATCAAGTGGTTCATGATATTTGCCGTCAGAAGCTAAATGTATTTATTGGGATTGATCGAGCTGGACTAGTAGGTGCTGATGGTGAAACGCACCAAGGTGTATTTGACATTGCGTTTTTACGTCATTTGCCTAACCTTGTTATTATGATGCCAAAAGACGAGAATGAAGGTCAGCACATGGTTCACACTGCTTTGACTTATGAAGAAGGTCCGATTGCGATGCGCTATGCGAGAGGAAACGGATTAGGTGTTGAACTAGATTCAGAACTGAAAAACATTCCGATCGGTACATGGGACGTATTAAAAGAAGGTTCGGATACAACCATTTTAACGTTTGGTACAACGATTTCAATGGCGATGGATGCAGCAGCAGAACTTGAGAAGCAAGGAATCAGCGTCAAAGTGGTCAATGCTCGTTTTATTAAACCGCTGGATGAAAAAATGCTTCACGAGATTTTCCAAACGAATAAGCCTGTGATTACGGTGGAAGAAGCGGTACTTCAAGGCGGTTTTGGAAGTGCGGTGTTAGAGTTTGCATCAGAGCACGGCTATTATGATACTCGCGTTGAACGTATGGGTATTCCAGATCGCTTTATCGAGCACGGCAGCGTAACAAAACTTTTAGAAGAAATTGGCTTAACCAAAGAAGAGATTATAAATCGAGTTAAAAAACTCGTAACACCAACACAAAAGAGGCTTGAAGTTAAGTGACAAAAAAAGAACGAGTAGATGTATTATTAGTAGAACGAGGTTTGATTGAAACAAGAGAAAAAGCAAAGCGTACAGTGATGGCAGGACTTGTTTATGCGAATGAAGTCCGTTTGGATAAGCCGGGAGAGAAAATTGAACGTGATACGCCGCTGACAATTAAAGGTGCAGTGATGCCTTACGTCAGCAGAGGCGGCTTTAAGCTTGAAAAAGCGATTAAAGAATTTAATGTCCATGTAGCGGATAAAATCATGATTGATATTGGTTCTTCTACTGGAGGCTTTACCGATTGTGCGCTTCAAAATGGAGCGAAGATGTCCTATGCGCTAGACGTAGGCTATAATCAGCTAGCTTGGAAGCTTCGTCAAGATGAGCGAGTAGAAGTAATGGAACGAACAAATTTCCGTTATGTGACACCAGCTGATTTATCAAGAGGCTTGCCTGAATTCGCTTCTATTGATGTATCGTTTATTTCCTTAAGACTCATTCTCCCTGTGTTAAAAACACTTCTTGTTCCATACAGCGATGTTGTTGCACTTGTTAAGCCACAGTTTGAGGCTGGAAGAGAGCAAGTTGGGAAAAAAGGAATCGTGCGTGACTCAAAAGTGCATGAAGAAGTCCTTCAAGGAATGGTGGATTTCTCCCTTCGTCAAGGATACGATGTATATAACATGTCGTATTCACCGATAACAGGAGGAGATGGAAATATCGAATTTCTTCTTCATCTGAGCTGGAAAGGCGAGCGTGAACTTGGTGAAAATCAAGCTCCGCTTACTGTGCGTGAAGTGGTCGAAGAAGCACATAAGACGTTAAAAGAGAAAAAGTAATAATGGCCAATGTTAAGCAAAAACTTAGCATTGGCGATTTGATTATGACTCTTTATACAAAAGGTGCATAATCAAGTTGAACACATTATGATACTTAATTAGTGAAAGACTTATAAACAACAAAACAAAAAGAAGATTACATATTAATGTGAGGTGCCAACATGAATAAAGGGCAAAGACATATTAAAATTCGTGACATTATCACGAATAATGATATTGAAACACAGGATGAATTGGTAGATATTTTAAAAAACCAAGGTTTTAATGTAACACAGGCAACAATCTCTCGTGATATTAAAGAACTGCACTTAGTCAAAGTGCCTTTGATGGACGGACGATACAAATACAGCTTGCCTGCAGATCAGCGTTTTAATCCCTTACAAAAGTTAAAGCGCTCTCTTATGGACGCATTTGTAAAAATTGATTCAGCCGGGCATATGCTGGTGATGAAAACATTGCCGGGAAACGCAAATGCGATTGGCGCATTAATTGATCATTTGGACTGGGATGAAATATTAGGAACAATTTGTGGAGACGATACATGTTTGATTATTTGCCGTACTCCTGAAGATACGCAAATTATATCAGACCGATTCTTAGAAATGTTATAAAGGTGAGTGAAGCAGGTTGTTAGCTGAATTATCCATTAAAAACTTTGCGATTATTGATGAACTTTCTGTTTCATTTGAAAAAGGCTTAACGGTATTAACAGGCGAAACAGGAGCGGGAAAGTCGATTATTATTGATGCCATTTCATTGTTAGTAGGTGGAAGAGGCTCTTCGGAGTTTGTCCGCCATGGAACAGACAGAGCCGAAATTGAAGGGCTTTTCTTATTTGATGAAGAACAGCATCCGAGTCACGAAAAAGCCAAACAAGTCGGTTTGGAAGTGGAAGATGGAATGATTGTGCTTCGCCGAGATATCACTACAAATGGGAAAAGTATTTGCCGTATCAATGGGAAGCTCGTAACGTTAGCTATCCTACGTGAAGTCGGACAGACGTTAATTGATATACATGGACAGCACGAGCACCAAGATTTAATGAATCAAGATCGTCACTTAACTCTTCTTGATCAATATGGAGGAGAAAAAGTAGAAGAGGCTTTGACGGAGTATCGAGAGGTATTTTCGAGGTATACGTCGCTAAAAAAGCAGTTGGATCAATTAACTGAAAATGAGCAGCAGATGGCACATCGCCTCGATCTTATTCAATTTCAATTAGATGAAATCAAAGCCGCAAATTTGCAGCTCAATGAAGACGAGGAACTAAATGAAGAGCGTTTGAAGATTTCCAACTTTGAAAAGATCTATACGTCGCTAAACGATGCGTACAATGCGCTGCACGGTGAACATCAAGGTCTGGATTGGGTAGGCGTAGCAATGAATCATACGGAGGATATTTCGTCACTGGAAAAAAACTATGCCGAAATTTCGGAGATTATTTCATCGAGCTTCTATCAGTTAGAAGACGCATCTTATAAAATTCGTCAGCAGCTGGATTTATTAGAATTTGATCCGAAACGCTTAGACTTTATTGAAGCGCGTTTAAATGAAATTAATCATTTAAAGCGTAAATACGGTCAAAGTGTAGATGAAATTCTAGAATATGCAGCGCAAATTGAAGATGAAATTGATCGTATTGAAAATCGAGATACGCACGTGAGCAAGATCAAAGAACAGTTAAACAGCGTAGCACAGGATTTATTAGTAGAAGCTAACAACGTTTCAGCTATTCGAAAAAAACTTGCTCAGGAGTTAACGGACAGCATCCATCATGAGCTTCAAGAACTCTATATGGCTAAAACCGTATTTCAAATTAAATTCTCTGTCGTAAATGCAGGTAAAAATGACGTTGAAGTAAATGGCGAAAGAATAAAATTCACCAAAGACGGCATTGACAACGTAGAGTTTTATATTTCTACCAACCCTGGTGAACCGTTAAAGCCTCTTGCGAAAGTAGCATCAGGCGGAGAACTGTCAAGGATCATGCTGGCGTTAAAGAGCATCTTCTCTAAGCATCAAGGCGTGACGTCCATTATCTTTGATGAAGTTGATACAGGCGTAAGTGGAAGAGTAGCTCAATCGATCGGTGAAAAAATACATGCCATTTCCGTTGATTCGCAGGTTCTTTGCATATCTCATTTGCCGCAGGTAGCAGCTATGGCAGATACTCATCTCTTTATTGCTAAAGAGATAAAAGGTGATCGTACAACGACATCTGTTCTTCCATTAACTCTTGATGAAAAAGTAAAAGAAATTGGTCGAATGATTGCAGGAGCTGAAATTACAAGCTTAACGAAGGAGCATGCCAAAGAGCTTTTAGATTTAGCGGATAAGATGAAGCAGACCATTTAAAAAAACACCTTTTAACACGTAACAGTATGTGTTAAAGGTGTTTTTTTATACAAAATGGAGGAACTGAAAATGTTTCCTTGCACTTCTTTTCATTTTTCTCTGAACTTCTGTTATAAATGCGCTCTAAGAAGGCTAAATTAAATGTGTAGCCATTTAGGCGAGGAAGCGAGGAGAGTGAAAACATGCAAAATCGATACAGACATATAATTGGTGCGATTCTCCTTGTTTCGTTCATTTTTGTAGGATTTATTCCAGTTGTGCAACAATATATACACATTCCAAAACAAATCGTCTTATTTGAACAGCAAAAAGAAAAAATTAATACGACATTACCGCTTAGCGTAGAAGCTTCATCACCTGTTTACGATGTAACAAGTAACAAGGCGAAGCTGACCGTAGCAGGCAAACAGGTAGGCAAAGAAGAGTTGATGCTTCATTTGGCCGGTATTCCTGTAAAGCGTGTAGACGTGCAGGTATTATCTGATTTTAAAGTCATTCCTGGTGGACAATCAATCGGTGTGAAATTAAATTCAAAAGGTGTTCTTGTTGTAGGCTATCATCAGGTAGATACAGCAAAAGGTAAAAAATCTCCTGGCGAAATTGCGGGTATTCAAGTTGGAGATATGATTACGAAGATTAATGGTAAAACCATTGAAAAAATGAGTGATATTACACCGTTTATTCAGCAGGCAGGGAAAACGGGTGAACCATTAAATCTGCATATTTTAAGAGAAAAAAAGCAGTTTGACACGAAGCTGTATCCGTTAAAAGATAAGCAAGATTATGCGTACAGAATCGGTTTATACATCCGTGATTCAGCTGCAGGAATTGGCACAATGACTTTTTATGATCCAAAATCTAAAAAATACGGCGCTTTAGGCCATGTTATTTCGGATATGGATACAAAAAAGCCAATCGTAGTAGAAGATGGACAAATTGTCCGTTCGACCGTTACATCAATTGAGAAAGGTTCGAACGGCGTTCCCGGCGAAAAGCTAGCGAGGTTTTCTGAAGATAGACAAATCATTGGAAATATTACACGAAATAGTCCTTTCGGTATTTTTGGAAAATTGTCTTCAACGATGGAAAACGGAATAATGGATAAAGCAATGCCAATTGCTCTATCTCATCAAGTAAAAGAAGGACCTGCTAAAATTCTAACGGTAGTAGATGATGATCAAGTGGAAGAATTTGATATTGAAATTATGAGTACTATACCTCAAAAGTTTCCGGCTACTAAAGGAATGGTTATTAAAATTACAGATCCTAAATTGTTAAAGAAAACAGGTGGAATTGTTCAAGGAATGAGCGGGAGTCCCATTATTCAAAACGGTAAAGTCGTTGGAGCGGTTACCCATGTTTTTGTAAATGATCCTACCTCCGGTTACGGTGTCCATATTGAATGGATGCTTAACGAAGCAGGAATCGATATTTATAAAAATAATCGAAAAAAAGCGAGCTAATGTTGTCATTAGTTCGCTTTTTTTGATAAAAATTATTGTCGTAAATGTACGAGAAAAACGTCGAAAAACAAAGAAAATAAGAGAAAATCGAATAAATTCCATTTAAAAGACTTTTTTCTAAAAAAATAAAGGAAATAATGTTGCATTGTCGAATTTGTCCTTTAGAATAAAGAATAGAGACACGTAGGAAACGACGTATAACATAAAGGACTGAGGAGGAAGCTGCATTGAAAAAAATTAAAGTATGCTTGGTTGATGATAATCGGGAACTAATTGGTTTGCTTGAAGATTATATTTCAGAGCAAGAAGACATGGAAGTAATCGGAGTAGCTTACAATGGACAAGAGTGTTTATCCATTTTAAAAGATAAAGATCCGGATGTTCTTGTATTAGACATTATTATGCCGCATCTAGATGGATTAGCAGTTTTAGGTCAGTTAAAAGAAATGAAAAAAGAAAATTATCCAAATGTCATCATGCTAACAGCATTTGGGCAAGAAGACGTAACGAAAAAAGCGGTTGATTTAGGAGCTGCTTATTTTATTCTAAAGCCGTTTGATATGGAAAACTTAGTGAATCATATTCGTCAAGTTAGCGGACAAACATCTTCATTTATGCAACGTTCATCTTCTTCCATGCGTTCGCATCGCGACAGCAAACCAGCAAATTTAGATGCAAGCATTACGAGCATCATTCACGAAATTGGTGTACCTGCTCATATTAAAGGCTATTTATATTTGAGAGAAGCCATTTCAATGGTATATAAGGATATTGAGCTGCTTGGGTCGATTACAAAAGTGCTGTATCCTGACATTGCAAAAAAATACAATACAACAGCAAGCCGCGTTGAGCGCGCCATTCGTCATGCCATTGAAGTAGCATGGAGCCGAGGGAACATTGATTCTATTTCTTCATTATTCGGATATACTGTCAGCATGTCAAAAGCGAAGCCGACAAATAGTGAATTTATCGCCATGGTTGCGGATAAATTACGCCTTGAACATAAAGCGAGTTGAAAGGGATAGGACTGCTGGAATTACGGGGTTTTGAGTGAGCTGATACCTTTTGTAATACAGAGTACATGCCGATAAACTTTTGGAATTTACACTAGATATTAAACTGAAAACCAATAAACTTTTTACTGCAGGGCCGATGAATTTTAATCATTCATGGGTCCTTTCATTTTGTTTTAAGAGTTGGAAATAGGGAGGTTAAGGGAATGTACTTCTGGTTTCTCTTCCTACCAATAGTGTTGTATTTTATTGAAATAATTTATGTAATTGTTATGATGGATTTGAGTTTGGAATAAAAAAATCGGCATTTATAGCAAAGCACATCTCACTAACCGAAAAGATTAACCAATGAAATTTCTGAAGGTGATTAAATGAAATATAGTATTGAGGTATTAAAACAACAAAACATTCCTTATAGTTGGGATACGTTGTATGTAGGTTTGGAAATAGGAGTTATAGATTATAAAGATTTGATGCATTATGCAATTGAATACTTAGAGGTGGTTCCTGATGTAGAAGATACTAACATTCTTGAGCTTGCATGGGGATTTGAAGAAACAAATGATAAAAGAGTATTAATAGGAATACTGAAAGAATGTAATATGGAAGAGATTTTACAAGAAGGAGATAAGTTTGAAGGCGAAACAAGAAAGTGGAGGTATGGGATACTAGAATCATTGAAAAAATCCTATCGAGATGATGTGTCGACATTACTTAAAGCTGTTGCTGAAGTGTATGCTGATTGTCAATACCCTAGTGAGATGAAAAGTTTTATCTACTATCTTCCTCCAGATGATGAATATTGTCCCGAAAAGCATTCTGACATTGAAAATACCAATCGATTAGTTCTTAATTTAAATAGTTTTTTGGAACGTGAAAAAAACTATTTTAAAACCTCTTAAATTTTGAGCCCATGAGGTGATTCGATGAACTATTTTGCTAAAATAAAGAACCTAAATGAAAATTTGGAACAAGAAGTTACGTTAGATATAAACGGTGTAGTATTTACAGCATTTATTGATATTTGTCCGTATGAAATTAAAGAAGGACAGCGTTATCCAGTAAGTATAGGTTTTACAATGATCTATGATTTACGTGTCCGATTAAATGCAAATAGACTCAAAGAGTTAGAGAGAGTTGGGGAAGCATATATGTATGTGATTCGAGGAATTGTTAGGGAAGGTTTTATCGATGCAGGTCTACATATAATAGATGAAGACGGTTATTTAGATAATTATCCTGAGGTCATGGGTAAATACGCAGAAATGAAGGTAGATCGACTTGGCGTCGAGTTTTTATAATGAACAGGAGTTTATTGTTTACTAATGAGGAGTTGAATACCATGATGATGGTTAAAGCCCTTACTGTCATTCATGAAGAGTGGGGAGAAACATTTGAAGATTTTTGTATTTATTATCAATTAGACGTTGGTTTAGAAGGTGTTGAAGGAGCTTCAGATATGTTTTCGTTTGAAGTTATTAGTCCTGCAAGACTGCACAACATCATTGACGATGTTAAAATTGGTCGTGGATACCTGATAATGAAGGACTATGATCAAAATAAAGTAGAACAAACTGTGAAAAGGCTAGTAGAAATAAGCAGCGAAAAAAATTTTGAAGATGCATTAAGAAATTTATCTAACTATTTTAGATGGGATATGGATAAATAAATGATAAAAAAGAGGCTGGGACATAATGAGATGAATCCAATCTAAAGAAGGACAAATGGGAGACATGAGCTGAACCGCTTGAGACACCGCCATTAATTTCCGTGCAAGCCTTCGCTTTCCGCGGGCGGACGAGGAGCCTCCTCGTCGCTTACGCTCCTGCGGGGTCTCATCTGTTCCGCTTTTCCCGCAGGAGTCTTCGTCTTGCCCTCCAATCAACGGCTAGAAGAATTCGAACGGGTGAAACCTACGTTTACCACAACAAAAAACGAACCACTCATCAACATGGTTGATAAATGGCTCGTTTTTCACTTCGTCTAACATACTTTTTTTAATCCATTAATTTAGCAATCGGTTTTGAAAGGAACAAAACAATAATTCCAAGTACAATTGTTACAGCTCCGATTAAGCTGAAGATGTCGAAATAACCTAACGACTGTGTATAAGATGCAAGAACACCCGCTAGCTTATTAGCAACAGCAGAGCTTGCCATCCATACGCCCATTAAAAGAGAAGCAAGCTTTAATGGAGCCAGTCTACTTACCATAGACAACCCTACTGGCGAAATCATAAGCTCAGCCAGCGTGTGCAGGAAGTAAGTGAAAATCATGAACAGGATATTTACTTTTAAAGCTGGGTCATTACCAGTATACATAACGGCTGGAATTAAAATTAAGAATCCTAATCCGACTGTTACAAGTCCCATACCCATTTTTGTTGGTGTTTTAAAATCACCGCGTTTTGAATTTCCTAGCTTGTACCAAACAAGTGACATAATTGGTGCTAAAATCATGATAAACAGTGGATTCAATGATTGGAACCACTCTGTTGGAACCGTAAAACTACCGATTTGACGATCAATTTGATCTTGAGCATATAGCGTTAAAGAACTTCCAGCCTGTTCAAAAGCTGTCCAGAAAGCAATAACAACGAAAGCTAGAATAACGATAGCAACCGTTCTTTTCTTTTCTCGTGCTGTCAGCGGAGCAGTTGATGTTTGAGATGCTGCTGCATGAACTTTTCCTGTAGGCTCTTTCCCAATATCACCTAAATAGCGATTAGCCAGTAGGTTAAATAAAATTTGTCCAACAACCATTCCGATAGCTGCTGTTAAAAATCCGTATTTATAACTCATTAATCCAACAACTAATGGGGCGAAAAATGCACCAAAGTTAATACCCATATAAAAAATGGTAAAAGCACCGTCACGGCGAGGATCATTTTCTGCATAAAGATCTCCAACCAATGTGGAGATATTTGGTTTGAAAAATCCGTTTCCGATAATTAATAAAGCAAGTCCGATATACAAAGCGGCTACGCTTTGATGAATGAAGATGGAAAAATTCCCGAGTGCCATAATCACACCACCGATTGTGATGGCTAGCCTTCTTCCGAGGAAGCGGTCTGTTAAATATCCGCCAATCATCGGCGTAATGTAAACAGCACTAGTGAATGTTCCATATAAGCTCAGTGCAGTTGCTTTATCTACCCCGAGTCCACCTTGAGCAGCGGTAGCAGTTAAATAAAGAACCAGAATGGCTCTCATTCCATAATAACTAAACCTTTCCCATGCCTCAGTCGCGAATAATAAGTACAGTCCAGGAGGGTGTTTTTTCCTAGACTCATTTGGCTGCTGATTTTCGTGTTGTACAGCTGCTTGCATAATGAAGTCCCCCTAAAATTTCTCTCATACTATTTAATTCTTTTATTTGAATTGATCAAAAAATCAGAATATAAGTACTGGAATAAATATAATGTATTTTTATTTTAGTAGAAAAACAATAATTTCGTCAATGAAATTATATGGAAAAATCAAAAAATAATTAAATATACACAAAAAAGTATTAAATTACTTATTTAAAAGCATTTTTAAAAATACATTTATATTATTAAATATTCTAATATATGTTATGGAAAATGAAGTAAGAAAGTAATACTATTTTTGGAAACGAAAATTCGAAAGAAAAAAGGATCTGTTATTCAGATCCTTTTTTATCTTCGCCCGCATTTAATTCAGCAAGCTTCTGCAGCAAAATATGCTGAGGCATATGCATCAATTGCTCGAGGGGGATATTTAATTGTTCTGCTAATTTTACGGCTGTATCCGGAGAAATTTGCAGTGGTCTCATACACAACGACCTCCTTTTGCATATAAAGTAATGAAAGTGAAGAAGTATAAACAGTAAATTCGTGCTTTCACTATTAAGTAATGCTAAAGTTAATAATAAGTGATAATAGAGGAGTTGAGCAAGTATGTTTGTAATAGGTCATCGCGGCGCAGCTGGAACGTTTCCTGAAAATACGATGATTTCCTTCAAAGAAGCAGCGAGAGTCGGAGCACACGGAATTGAACTTGATGTGCATATGACAAAGGATGGAGAACTTGCTGTAATTCATGATGAAAAAGTAGATCGAACGACGAATGGAAAAGGGTATGTAAAAGATTTTACGTATCAAGATTTACAAAAATTAGATGCGAGCTATAAGTTCAAAAAAAAGTACGGGGTATGTAAAATTCCCATGTTAAATGAAGTAATGGAGTGGGCTTCAAGTGAAGGAATTAGTGTAAATATTGAGTTGAAAAACAATATATTTGACTATCCATACTTAGAAATGAAAGTTTTAGATTTAATTTATTTATACAAGATGAAGGATCGAACGATGATTTCATCTTTTAATCATAACAGCTTAGCCCGAATTGGTTCTTTGGATTCTACGATTGAAACAGCTATTTTATATTCTTATCCGATGTATGAGCCTTGGGTATATGCGCAGCATCTTGGCGCAAAAGCTCTTCACCCTAATCAGCGTACCGTGAATGAAGTAAATGTAGCCGCTTCAAAAGATTGTCAAATTCCAGTGCGACCTTACACAGTAAATGATGTAAAAGTAGCTGAGCAGCTTCGGAAATATGGATGTGAATCCATTATTACTGATTATCCTGAAAAAATGGTGAAGCAATTTGGGGGACGCTTTTCGTAAAAAAACATCGCATTAATGCGATGTTTTTTTATCTTTTTGAAATCTGTTTTGAACTTTGTTTCGCTTGCGGTCTCTGTGCAGAATAAAGCCAGCAACAAATCCAAGGCCGATTACAAATAACAGAAGGCCGACTGAAAATTGCAAAAATAAAGAAGGGAACGGGGATTGCAGGATGCCAAAAATCATATCTCTCATAAGTTTAATGCCATATCCAGCGAGTATACCAGGAATAAGTAAGATTAGCAGGGCAATAATTCGAACCATAGCTTCTCCTTTCGCTTCTCTTTTTTAAAATGAATGCGTTTACATTATAAAACCGTTATACTTGAATCATAAAAGAACTAAATAAATTGTCAAGAGCGTTTCTTTTTTTATATGATAGGTATATGCAATATTTTGCACGGAATATGTACATATTAAGTAGAAAAGGTGAAAAAATATGCAAAAAGTGTTGATCGTTGGAGGAGGAAAAGGCGGATTAGCTATTCTGAAAATCTTGTTGGAAACAGAATTTATGAAAGTGATTGGTGTAGTAGACGTACGAGCTGACGCGCCGGCTGTTTTGCATGCGCAAGAACAAGATATTTCAACTGGAATGAATTGGGAGCCTTATATGACAAAGCAGCTCGATGTTATTGTTGAAACAACAGGTAAACAAGGTGTTTTTCAACAATTGCAGAGAAGCAAACCTGCTGATGCACTGGTAGTTCCGGGATTGGTTGCTGAAATTATGGCCAATCTGATGGAGGAAAAAGAAGAGTTAATTCAGCGGTTAAAGCAAGAATCGTATAAATATGATCTTATTTTTAACGCGGCTCATGATGCGATGGTCGTGATTGATAAGAATGGATATATTACGCTATTTAATCAAAGCGCCGAGCGTTTGACGAACTTTTCACACAGAGATGTAATTGGTAAGCATCTTCATGAAGTTATTCCAAATAGTAAACTTGTTGATGTTCTTCATACAAAAACGATTGATCAAAATAGTGAATTTGTGTTAGATAGCGGACGGAAGGTCATTACGACTAGAATACCAATACTCGACGAGAATAGAGAGCTGTTTGGTGCCTTTTCGATTTTTAAAGATATTACGGACGTTGTCGGATTGGCAGAAGAAGTTACGAACTTAAAAGAAGTACAAACTATGCTTCAAGCTATTATTCAATCTTCTGAAGAAGCTATTTCGGTTGTCGATGAAGAAGGAAGAGGGATTTTAATTAATCCTGCTTATACGAGAATTACGGGTTTAAAAAAGACGGATATTATTGGTCAGCCCGCGACTGCCGATATCTCTGAAGGAGACAGTATGCACATGAAGGTGCTGCAAACAAGACGTCCTGTTCGAGGTGTAAGAATGAGGCTTGGTCCGAGTAAAAGAGACGTAGTTGTGAATGTTGCCCCCGTTATTGTCGATGGAAAATTAAAAGGCAGCGTTGGAGTTATTCATGATATGTCTGAAATTCAAGAGCTTACAAATGAACTCAAAAGAGCGCGTCAAATTATCCGAACGCTTGAAGCGAAATATTCATTTGCTGATATCATTGGTCAGTCTGAAGAATTTCAGTTAGCAATTGAGCAGGCTAGACTTGCTGCTAAAACACCAGCTACTGTTTTGCTTAGAGGTGAATCTGGGACGGGTAAGGAGCTGTTTGCACATGCGATTCATAATGCGAGCAGCCGAAAGTTTAATAAATTTGTTCGGATCAACTGTGCTGCACTTTCTGAGTCTTTGCTTGAAAGTGAACTTTTTGGGTATGAAGAAGGAGCTTTTTCCGGGGCAAAACGAGGCGGAAAACGAGGTGTTTTTGAAGAAGCCAATAACGGTAGCATCTTTTTGGATGAAATCGGGGAGCTTTCAGCTCATATGCAGGCTAAGCTGCTTCGAGTGCTTCAAGAAAAAGAGCTTATTCGCGTTGGAGGCACGACCCCTATTCCGGTGAATGTTCGCGTGATTGCAGCTACGAATGTGAATTTAGAAAAAGGAATGGCTGATGGAAGCATCAGACAGGACTTGTATTATCGGCTAAACAAAATTCCGATTCACATACCTCCTCTTCGGAAGAGAAAAGAGGATATTGGAGCGCTTGTTACACACTTAATTACAAAAATTAATCAAGATTACGGCCGACATGTTGAAGGGGTAACAGAGCGGGCCTTACAATCATTGAGATCATACGACTGGCCAGGAAACGTCAGAGAGCTTGAAAACATATTAGGAAGAGCTATTATTTATATGCACTATACGGAAACAATGATTGATTCTGTTCATCTCCCTTCACTTGAAGGCAAGGGCAAAAAAGAAAAAAATCAGGCGAATGAAGAGGTAGTATTCGAAGGGAAGACTTTAGCGCACATGATGGAAAATTATGAAGCTGAACTTATTCAAAAAGTGCTGATTGCAAACAAGTATAACCGAACGAAAACAGCAAAACAGCTCAATATTTCCCTGCGTTCTCTGTATTATAAGTTGGAAAAATACAATCTTGCAAATAACAGCATGCAATAAAATGCATGGTGTGCAAGTTATTGCATATAAATAGAGAGGTATTCTTTTTTTCTGTTTGTCGTTAGAATCAATAAAAAAAAATTTTTGTGCGTAGAAACGGATATAAGCAGCTATATTATGTAATATATGCAGAGTGTGGCACAAATCTTGCATATATTTTAAGTGACTGCATAAACGCGCAGTATGCTCTTTAAAAAGGGGCAAAAGAAAGAATGAAAAAGGAGAGGTCGAACATTCCATGACTCTTGCTACCATCTTATCTCGGGTTGCTAAGCAGTCTTCTTTGACTGTTGCTGTTGCTGCAGCTGAAGACTTAGAAACAATTGAGGCAGTGTATGAAGCTGTGTCAAGGGAAGTTTCTGAATTTATTTTGTTTGGCAACGAAACAACAATTAATGAATTATTCAGGCAGTACCGCCCATCCTTACTCACTCATAAGGCTGTGACGGTCGTACATACGGAGTCCGTTTTAGAAGCGGCTCAATTGGCTGTGCGTTCAGTTCAGCAAGGTCAAGCTCATATCGTAATGAAAGGGAATTTATCCACATCGCTTATTTTAAAAGCTGTGTTAAATAAAGAGCATGGTTTGCGTACGGGAAATGTTTTATCACATGTAGCTGTGTTTGATGTTCCTCACTATGACCGCCCTATTCTTGTAACAGATGCAGCTATGAATATTACGCCATCTCTGGAAGAGAAAGTTCAAATCATTCAAAACGCGGTGAACGTTGCTCACTCGATTGGGATAGAGGTTCCAAAGGTAGCTCCTGTTGCAGCGGTTGAAGTTGTGAACCCTTTGATGCCTGCCACAGTAGAGGCTGCACTTCTTACACAGATGAACCGCAGAGGACAAATTAAAGGCTGCGTTATTGATGGACCTTTAGCACTCGACAATGCCATTAACATAGAAGCAGCCAAGCAAAAAGGCATTCAAAGTGAAGTTGCCGGTCAAGCAGATATATTACTCGTTCCAGCAATTGAAACAGGGAACGTCTTATATAAATCCCTTATTTATTTTGCTAAAGCAAAAGTTGGAGCTATTCTAGCGGGGGCAAAAGCTCCGGTCGTCTTAACATCCAGAGCAGATTCATCAGAAAGTAAATTATACTCACTGGCGCTTGCTATCAGCGTCGCTCAACAGAATTCTTAGGAGGCACTAACAATGAAAATTTTTGACTATATGGAAACATACGATTATGAGCAGTTATTATTTTGCCAAGATAAAGATTCAGGCTTAAAAGCCATTATTGCGATTCATGATACAACAATTGGACCAGCTCTAGGCGGTACGAGAATGTGGACATATGAATCAGAAGAGGCTGCAATTGAAGATGCGCTTCGTTTATCACGCGGAATGACTTATAAAAATGCAGCAGCAGGCTTGAATTTAGGAGGAGGAAAAACGGTTATTATCGGAGATCCTCGCAAAGACAAAAATGAAGCGATGTTCCGTGCATTTGGCCGCTTTATTCAAGGGTTAAATGGTCGATATATTACAGCAGAAGATGTGGGCACAACGGTAGAGGATATGGATATTGTATATGAGGAAACGGATTATGTAACGGGTGTATCTCCTGCCTTCGGTTCATCAGGCAATCCATCACCAGTCACAGCCTACGGCGTATACCGAGGAATTAAAGCAGCAGCAAAAGAAGCATTTGGAACAGATATGCTTGAAGGAAAAGTAGTAGCTGTCCAAGGTGTAGGAAACGTAGCATATAATTTATGCCGCCACCTTCACGAAGAAGGGGCAAAACTTATTGTAACGGATATTAATAAAGAAGCTGTTCAGCGTGCGGTAGAAGAATTTGGTGCGCAAGCAGTAGACCCAAATGATATTTATGGTGTAGAATGTGATATCTATGCTCCTTGTGCACTCGGAGCAACGATTAACGATGAAACGATCCCTCAAATAAAAGCAAAAGTTATTGCAGGGGCAGCTAATAATCAATTGAAAGAAACGCGTCATGGTGATTTAATTCATGAATTAGGCATTGTATATGCACCGGACTATGTTATTAATGCAGGAGGCGTTATTAACGTAGCTGATGAGCTAGTTGGATATAACCGTGAGCGTGCGCTGAAAAAAGTTGAAGGTATTTATGATAATATTGAAAAGGTAGTTGAAATCTCAAAGCGAGATGGCATTCCAACCTATCTAGCAGCAGATCGCTTAGCTGAAGAAA
Source organism: Priestia sp. RMT2NF4 (assembly GCF_047872835.1). NCBI lineage: Bacteria > Bacillati > Bacillota > Bacilli > Caryophanales > Bacillaceae > Priestia > Priestia sp. RMT2NF4. The sequence goes on along the minus strand of NZ_JBLQZO010000002.1, from coordinate 783,078 downwards.
GAATTGAAAAGCTGCGTCGTTCACGCAGTCAATTTTTACAAAATGGACAGCATATTTTAAGTAGACGTCATACGCGCTAATGTTTGAGCTGAAGGCTAGGCAAAAGGAATAAATGAAATCCTTTCGACCTAGCCTTCGTTTATGAGAATGATAAGGTAGGAGGACATGTGTTGGATATGCACGAATATCGAATGCTGATAATAAATCCGGGTTCAACGTCCACAAAAATTGGCGTGTTTCACAACGATAAACCAATTTTTGATCGAACAATCCGCTACGATTCACAGCAAATGAATCAGTTTGAGACGATATATGCACAGTATGAGTTCCGTAAAAACTCGATTTTAGAGGCACTTGATGAAGAAGGGATTAATTTATCTAAATTAAGTGCAGTATGTGGAAGAGGAGGGCTTTTACGCCCGATTGAAGGCGGCACATACGAAGTAAATCAAGCCATGCTCAAAGATTTAAAAGACGGTTATGCCGGCCATCATGCTTCAAATTTAGGCGGGATTTTAGCGTTTGAGATTGCATCTGGATTAAATATTCCAGCATACATTGTTGATCCAGTGGTGGTAGATGAGCTAAGTGACATCGCTCGTATCTCAGGAACTCCTTTTATGGAAAGGAAAAGCATCTTTCATGCGCTGAATCAAAAATCGGTGGCTCGAAAAGTGGCCAAAGAAATGAATAGCACATACGAACAAATGAACGTTATTGTTACCCATATGGGCGGGGGCATTACGGTTGGAGTTCACAAGTGCGGAAAAGTAATTGATGTGAACAATGGCCTGCACGGCGACGGTCCTTTTAGTCCAGAGCGCGCTGGCGGTGTACCGGTTGGTGAATTAGTTCGTCTTTGCTTTTCAGGTCAGTATTACCGCGAGGAGATTATGAAAATGCTTGTAGGAAAAGGCGGACTTGTCGGTTATTTGGGCACATCTGACGTGCAGAAAGTCGAAGCGCTAGTGAAAAATGGAAACGAAAAAGCTAAGCTTATCTACGAAGCAATGGCTTATCAAATTTCGAAGGAAATTGGAGCTGCCAGTACGGTATTGCATGGAAAAGTAGATGCCATTATTCTAACGGGAGGCATTGCTTATTCAAAAGCGTTTGTTGAGCTGATTATTAATCATGTAAAGTGGATTGCAGATGTCATTGTTTATCCTGGAGAAAATGAGCTTCAAGCGCTAGCTGAAGGGGCTCTCCGAGTGCTTACAGGTGAAGAAGAAGTAAAGGAATATAAAGGCGCTTAATAGCGTTTGCAGAAAGGTGTGAAGCAGTGTGGCAAAAGAATATGATTTGGTCATTCTCGGCGGTGGAACCGGAGGGTACGTAGCAGCTATTCGTGCCTCTCAGTTAGGTCTATCGGTAGCGGTTGTGGAAAAAAATAAGTTAGGCGGCACATGCCTGCACGCAGGGTGTATCCCAAGCAAAGCTTTACTAAGAAGTGCAGAAGTCTATCAAACGGCTAAGAAAAGCAGTGAATTTGGCGTAGAAACGTCCAATGTACTATTGAACTATGCTCGTGTACAAGAACGAAAGTCAGAAATTGTTTCACAGTTACATAATGGTGTCAAACAGCTAATGAAAAAAGGTAAAATTGACGTATATGAAGGAATTGGACGTATTTTAGGACCTTCTATTTTTTCTCCTATGCCAGGAACCATCTCCGTTGAATTAAAAAGCGGTGAAGAAAACGAAATGCTTATTCCAAAGAATGTAATTGTCGCAACAGGGTCTCGCCCTAGAACATTACCTGGTTTAACAATCGATGGAGAGAAAGTAATCACTTCAGATGAAGCATTAAAGATGGAAACACTTCCTGCTTCTATTATTATTGTGGGAGGCGGCGTCATTGGAATTGAATGGGCGTCAATGCTCACAGATTTTGATGTTGATGTAACGGTTGTTGAATACAGCGATCGAATTTTACCAACAGAAGATCAAGATATCTCCCGTGAAATGACGAAGCTTTTAAAAGCAAAAGGAGTTACCATTATTACTTCTGCTAAAGTAATGGCTGATACACTGTCTGTTGGTGGTCAGGTGAAAATTTCTGCTCAAGTAGGAGACGATATGCAAGAATATGAAGCAGAAAAGCTGCTTGTATCTGTAGGGCGTCAAGCGAATGTCGAAGGAATTGGTCTCGAGAATACCGATATTGTAGTAGAAAACGGTGTGATTGCCACAAATGATTTTTATCAAACGAAAGAATCTCATATCTACGCAATTGGAGATGTGATTGGCGGACTGCAGCTTGCACATGTAGCTTCTCACGAAGGAATCGTAGCTGTTGAGCATTTACACGGTGACAAGCCTTTGAAGATTGATTACACAACAATTTCTAAATGCGTATACAGCAGCCCGGAGGCAGCAAGTGTAGGATTAACAGAACAAGAAGCAAAACAGCAAGGATTTCAGCTGAAGGTTGGAAAGTTTCCGTTTAAGGCCGTTGGAAAAGCTCTTGTATATGGAGAGGCAGAGGGATTTGTTAAAATTATTGCCGATGCCGACACAAATGATGTTCTTGGTGTGCATATGATTGGACCTCACGTGACGGATATGATTTCTGAAGCGGGTCTTGCAAAGGTATTGGATGCTACACCATGGGAAATTGCTCATACCATTCATCCTCATCCTAGCCTTTCAGAAGCGATGGGAGAAGCTTCATTAGCTGTAGATGGAAAAGCGATTCATTTTTGATGATTAAAGGAGGTTTAAACATGACAAAAAACCGTCATGAATCATTAGGATTAACTGATGAACAAGTACTTGAAATGTACCGCACTATGCTGCTTGCACGAAAAATTGATGAGCGTATGTGGCTATTAAACCGTGCAGGGAAGGTGCCTTTTGTTATTTCATGTCAAGGTCAAGAAGCCGCTCAAGTTGGCGCAGCTTTTGCCTTAAACAGAGAGAATGATTACATATTACCTTATTACCGCGATCTGGGTGTTGTGCTGGCATTTGGAATGACTGCGCGCGATTTAATGCTTTCTGGGTTTGCTAAAGCAGAAGATCCAAACTCAGGAGGTCGTCAAATGCCAGGTCACTTTGGCCATAAGGAAAAGCGAATTGTAACAGGATCTTCTCCCGTTACAACACAGGTGCCTCATGCAGTAGGAATCGCTTTAGCAGGACGGTTGGAGAAAAAAGACTTAGTCACGTTTGTCACGTTTGGAGAAGGATCTTCTAACCAAGGAGATTTCCATGAAGGCGCGAACTTTGCAGGTGTTCATAAGCTTCCTGTTATCTTTATGTGTGAAAATAACAAGTATGCGATTTCTGTTCCGGTTGAAAAGCAGCTAGGGTGCGCAAAAGTATCTGATCGTGCGATTGGATATGGTATGCCAGGCTACACAATTGATGGAAACGATGTCCTTGAAGTATATCGAGTGGTAAAAGAAGCAAGAGATCGTGCATCCAGAGGAGAAGGGCCTACTCTTATTGAAACTGTTTCAGAGCGTTTGACTGCCCATTCAAGTGATGACGATGATCGTGCATATCGCGGCGCAGAAGAATTGTCTGAAGCTAAAAAGAGTGATCCGCTTGCGTACTTTGCGGCTTATTTAAAAGAAGTTAACGTGTTAACCGATGAACGAGAAAAACAAATGCTTGATGATATTATGAACATCGTTAATGATGCAACAGATTATGCTGAAAACGCTCCTTATGCAGAAGCGGAATCGGCTTTAAAATACGTGTACGGTGAGTAAGGAGGAGAATATATGCCGGTTATTTCATATATTGATGCAGTAACAATGGCCATTCGTGAAGAAATGGAAAGAGATTCCCGCGTGTTTGTATTAGGAGAAGACGTAGGGAAAAAAGGCGGCGTATTTAAAGCAACCAACGGACTGTACGAACAGTTCGGAGAAGAAAGAGTCATTGACACACCTCTTGCAGAGTCCGCCATTGCGGGGGTAGGAATCGGAGCGGCAATGTACGGCATGCGTCCAATTGCTGAAATGCAGTTTGCTGATTTTATTATGCCTGCAGTCAATCAAATTGTGTCAGAAGCAGCAAAAATTCGCTATCGTTCTAATAATGATTGGAGTTGTCCAATTACAATTCGAGCTCCTTACGGCGGCGGAGTTCACGGTGCTCTTTATCATTCTCAATCTGTTGAAGCACTCTTTGCCAATACGCCAGGGTTAAAGATTGTGATGCCTTCTACGCCTTATGATGTAAAAGGATTATTAAAAGCAGCTATTCGTGATGATGACCCAGTTCTTTTCTTTGAGCATAAGCGTGCGTACCGTTTGATTAAAGGAGAAGTCCCTGAAGATGATTATGTACTGCCGATTGGCAAAGCAGATGTAAAGAGAGAAGGAGACGACATCACGGTTATTACATATGGTCTTTGTGTACACTTTGCTCTTCAAGCTGCTGAAAAACTAGAAGCAGACGGTATTTCAGCACACATCTTAGATTTAAGAACGGTCTATCCGCTTGATAAAGAAGCTATTATTGAAGCAGCCTCTAAAACAGGTAAGGTCCTGCTTTTAACGGAAGACAACAAAGAAGGCAGCATTATGAGCGAAGTAGCAGCTATTATTGCTGAACACTGCTTATTTGATTTAGATGCGCCAATTCAGCGCCTTGCTGGCCCTGATGTTCCAGCTATGCCGTATGCACCAACAATGGAAAAATATTTTATGGTGAATCCAGATAAAGTAGAAAAAGCAATGAGAGAATTAGCTCAATTTTAAAAGGAGTTGTATCAATTGGCTATTGAAAAAATTACGATGCCGCAGCTCGGTGAAAGTGTAACAGAAGGTACAATTAGCAAATGGCTCGTTTCTGTTGGAGATCACGTAAATAAGTACGACCCGTTAGCTGAAGTCATGACGGATAAAGTAAATGCTGAAGTGCCTTCTTCTTTTAGTGGAACAATTAAAGAGTTAATTGCAGGTGAAGATGATACTTTACCCGTGGGAGAAGTGATTTGTTTAATTGAAGTAGAAGGAACTGTACCTCAAAAAGAACAGAAAACGTCTGATAAGACTGTAGAAGAATCAGCGCCAAAAACAGCGGACAGTCAATCCAATAAAAGCCGATACTCTCCAGCTGTTATGCGTCTGTCACAAGAACATAATATTAATTTAGATACCGTGACAGGAACAGGAGCGGGCGGCCGCATTACGAGAAAAGATATTTTAGCTGTTATCGAAAAAGGCGGAGCTGCTGAAGTGAAAGAAACACCTGCATCAACAGTTCAGCCAGAAGCACCCGTAGCGGCAGCTGCTCCGAAAACGAAGCAACCCGCGCCGGTTGTGTCTGCAGCCGGAGATCAAGAAATCCCTGTTTCAGGCGTGCGTAAAGCTATTGCAGCAAATATGCTTCGCAGTAAACACGAAATTCCGCATGCATGGACAATGGTTGAAGTTGATGTAACGAACTTAGTTTCTTATCGTGATGCATTAAAGACGGAGTTCAAACAAAAAGAAGGTTTTAACTTAACTTATTTTGCGTTCTTCGTAAAAGCAGTGGCTCAGGCTTTAAAAGAATTCCCTCAAATGAATTCAATGTGGGCAGGAGACCGTATTGTTCAGAAAAAAGATATTAATGTATCTATTGCTGTTGCAACAGACGATGCTTTATTTGTGCCGGTTATTAAACAAGCCGATGAAAAGACAATCAAAGGCATTGCGCGTGAAATTACAGAGCTTGCGCAAAAAGTTCGTACGGGTTCATTGAAGTCTGAAGACATGCAGGGCGGAACGTTTACTGTTAACAACACAGGCTCATTTGGTTCCGTGCAATCAATGGGGATTATTAATTACCCGCAAGCGGCTATTTTACAAGTAGAATCTATTGTAAAACGTCCGGTTATTATTGATAACATGATTGCTGTTCGAGATATGGTTAACTTATGTTTATCACTTGATCACCGCGTGTTGGACGGCTTGGTGTGCGGCAGGTTCTTGGCAAGAGTTAAAGAGATTTTAGAATCTACGTCTAAAGAGAATACGTCCGTCTATTAAAAAAAGCAAATGGAGCTTTCTCCATTTGCTTTTTTATTTTGAAGCAATGATTGAACAATTTGTAAAAGATGTATTAAAATAAAAGAAGAATCATCAAACTTCAAAGTGTAATCATCTAGGTCTAGCAGGCAGCTATTAACTGTAAAGGGGCATGGAAATGAAAACAAATACATTATCATTTCATGAATTTACACGTACACCTAAAGAAGATTGGGCACAGGAAGTTAGCAAAAACACCGCGCTCCGCTCAAAAGAAACGTTAGAAAACATCTTTTTGAAACCGCTTTATTTTGAAAGTGATACGGCACATTTAGACTACTTGCAGCAGAGTCCGGCGGGAATAGATTGTTTAAGAGGAGCCGGTAAAGAATCATACATACTAGGGGAATGGGAAATCACCCAAAAAATCGACTTACCTTCTATTAAAGAAAGCAATAAACTTCTTTTACACAGTTTGAGAAATGGACAAAATACGGCCGCTTTTACGTGCAGTGAAGCAATGAGGCAAGGAAAAGACGTTGATGAAGCAACTGAAGCTGAAGTAGCCTCAGGCGCTACAATTTCTACTTTAGAGGATGTTGCTCATTTGTTTCAGCATGTAGCTCTTGAAGCTGTGCCTTTATTTTTAAATACGGGATGTACATCCGTTCCACTTCTTTCGTTTCTAAAAGCATACTGTGTTGATCATAACTTTGATATGAGACAGCTAACAGGTACGGTTGGAATGGATCCGCTCGGCACTCTTGCTGAATACGGGAGAGTTCCACTTTCTACTCGAGATTTATACGATCATTTAGCTTACGCAACGCGTTTGGCTCACAGTAATGTTCCAGAGCTCAAAACGATCATTGTATCAAGCATTCCTTACCATAACAGCGGTGCAAACGCTGTTCAAGAACTAGCTTATATGCTTGCTACAGGAGTGCAGTATATTGATGAATGCATGAAACGCGGTCTGTCCTTACATCAAGTTTTACCTCACATGACCTTTTCTTTTTCAGTTAGCTCACATTTATTTATGGAAATATCAAAACTTCGTGCTTTTCGCATGCTCTGGGCAAATGTGGTTCGTGCTTTTGATGACACGGCCGTTTCAGTGCCGTTTATTCATACGGAAACGTCACGTCTTACACAGTCTAAAGAAGATATGTATACAAATGCATTAAGGAGCACGGTTCAAGCGTTTGCTTCTATTGTAGGAGGAGCGGATAGTCTGCATATTGAACCATATGATTCCGTTACATCCTCATCTTCTCAGTTCGCTCATCGCCTTTCCCGTAATACTCACTTAATTTTGCAGCACGAAACACATATATCAAAAGTAATGGATCCTGCCGGAGGCTCTTGGTACGTTGAAGCTTACACACATGAATTAATGACAAAAGCTTGGGAGTTATTTGGCAACATTGAAGACCACGGCGGAATGGAAGAAGCTTTAAAACAAGGGCGAATTCAAGATGAAGTTGAACAAATGAGAGTAAAAAGACAAGGAGATATAGAGTGCCGAATTGAGCGCTTGATCGGAGTCACACACTATGCTCCTAAGCAACACGCTGCATCTGAAGAGATAAAAAGCACTCTGTCTAAAAAAGAAGAAAGAAAAATGAATAAATACAGTGACCAGAACACTTCGGAATTTTTATCAAATCTTTCGCTAGAGGACTATACAAAGCTAGCATCTAAAGGGGTAACAGCAGGGTGGATGCTAAAACAAATGGCGAAGCAGTCACAGCCAGACAGTGTTGTGCCGCTCACTAAGTGGAGAGCAGCAGAGAAGTTTGAAAAAATACGGGTTTATACAAAGGGAATGAGCATTGGCATTATGGAGCTCGCCGATCCTAGCAGCCATAAAAAAGCTGAGATTGCCCGGTCTTTATTTGAAAGCGCAGGCTTTGCGTGTGAAACAATTAAAAACATAGATTCCTACGTCGAGATAGCAGATTGGATGAATGAACAAAAGCACGAAGCATATGTAATCTGTGGAAGTGATGAACTCGTGGAAAAGCTCTTAACAAAAGCGATGACTTATTTTGAGGAAGATTCCGTTTATGTGTACGTAGTAGGGGAAGAACACGTATCACGCAAAACGCAGTGGCAGCAAAAAGGTGTAATGAGCGTCATACATCCTAAGACAAATGTTATTCAATGCGTTAAGAAGTTATTATGTGCTTTGGAGGTAGAAGTTCATGTATAAAAAGCCTTCTTTTTCTAATATTCCATTATCATTTTCAAAGCAGCAAAGGGAAGAGGACGTGACTCAAAGTTCATTCACTGCTTTTCAAACAAATGAACAAATTGAATTAAAATCATTATATACAAAAAAAGACAGAGATGACCTCGACTTTATTCACTTTGCACCTGGTATTCCACCGTTTGTGAGAGGACCGTATGCAACGATGTATGTGAATCGGCCTTGGACGATTAGACAGTATGCAGGATACTCAACGGCGGAGGAAAGCAATGCCTTTTACCGCCGAAACCTAGCTGCTGGACAGAAAGGGCTGTCTGTTGCTTTTGACCTAGCTACCCACCGCGGCTATGACTCTGATCATCCAAGAGTTGTTGGAGATGTAGGGAAAGCAGGAGTGGCAATTGATTCAATGATTGATATGAAGCAGCTGTTTGAAGGGATTCCGCTTGATCAAATGTCCGTGTCGATGACGATGAACGGGGCGGTTCTTCCTATTTTAGCTTTCTACATCGTAACAGCTGAAGAACAAGGAGTAAAAAAAGAAAAGCTGGCTGGAACGATTCAAAACGATATTTTAAAAGAATATATGGTGCGCAATACGTATATTTATCCTCCTGAAATGTCCATGCGAATCATTGCGGATATTTTTAAATATACAGCGGAGCATATGCCGAAATTTAACAGTATTAGTATATCAGGCTATCATATGCAAGAAGCAGGCGCTCCAGCAGACTTAGAGCTTGCTTATACGCTTGCAGATGGACTTGAATATGTACGAACCGGCTTGAAAGCAGGAATTTCAATTGACGCGTTTGCACCGAGACTATCCTTTTTCTGGGCAATTGGAATGAACTACTTTATGGAAGTAGCGAAAATGAGAGCGGGGAGGCTGCTGTGGGCAAAACTCATGAAACAGTTTGAGCCGGACAACCCTAAATCACTCGCTCTTAGAACGCATTCTCAAACGTCCGGATGGAGCTTAACCGAGCAGGATCCATTTAATAATGTTATTAGAACATGCGTCGAAGCTCTGGCTGCAGTGTCAGGACATACGCAATCGCTTCATACAAACGCACTGGATGAAGCGATTGCTCTTCCGACTGATTTTTCAGCTAGAATTGCTCGAAATACGCAGCTTTATTTGCAAAATGAAACGGAGATTTGTTCCGTCATTGACCCTTGGGGAGGCTCTTATTATGTGGAATCATTAACGAATGAATTAATGATAAAAGCGTGGAAGCACCTTGAAGAAATAGAACAGCTCGGCGGAATGACAAAAGCAATAGAAGCAGGCGTACCTAAAATGAAGATAGAAGAAGCTGCTGCGCGCAGACAAGCAAGAATAGACTCGCAGGTAGAAATTATTGTAGGTGTGAATCAGTTTCAGCCGGAGCAAGAAGAACCGCTTGATATTCTTGATATTGATAACACAGCAGTTCGAATGAAGCAGCTGGAAAAGCTAAAGAAAATACGCAGTGAACGTAACGAACAAGCGGTACTCGAAGCGCTTAATCGACTGACCACTTGTGCCAAAACAGGCGAAGGGAATCTCCTTGCTTTTGCGGTTGAAGCTGCAAGAGCTAGAGCTACACTAGGTGAAATTTCAGAAGCCATTGAGAAAGTGGCTGGAAGACATCAGGCTACTTCTAAGTCAGTCAGCGGGGTATACAGTGCGGAGTTTGCGCATCGAGATCAAATCGAAGAAGTTCGAAAGCTCACGGCTGAATTTTTAGAGGAAGAAGGAAGACGCCCAAGGATTTTAGTGGCGAAAATGGGGCAAGACGGTCATGACAGAGGATCAAAAGTGATTTCAACAGCCTTTGCTGACCTTGGATTTGATGTGGATATTGGCCCTTTATTTCAAACGCCTGAAGAGACAGCAAGGCAAGCTGTAGAAAACGACGTACATGTGATTGGCATAAGCTCTTTGGCAGCCGGGCATAAAACGTTACTGCCGCAGCTTGTTGATGAGTTAAAGAAATTAGAGCGCGACGATATCGTTGTTATTGTCGGAGGCGTTATTCCTAAACAAGACTACTCATTTCTTTTAGAGCACGGCGCTTCTGCAATCTTTGGACCTGGAACAGTAATCCCAAAAGCGGCCGTTTCCGTCTTACATGAAATAAAGAAACGGTTAGAAGAATAGTTGGTGAAGACAATTGGTGAAATTAAAAACGGTACAAGATTATAAACAAGGGCTGCTTGAAGGGAAAAGAACAGCGTTAGCTCAAGCCATTACTTTAATTGAAAGTAAAGCGCTGAAGCATAAAGCAATAGCACAACAGCTGATTAAAGAAATCTATCCCCATACGGGGCATTCAGTGCGCATTGGTTTTACAGGCGTACCAGGAGCAGGAAAAAGTACGCTGATTGACAAATTTGGATCGTATCTATGCAAAAATGGCCATTCCGTTGCAGTTTTAGCAGTCGATCCAAGCAGTACCTTGTCTGGAGGAAGTATTTTAGGAGATAAAACCAGAATGGAGCTGCTTGCCAAACAAGAGAACGCTTTTGTCCGTCCTTCACCTTCTCAAGGAACGCTTGGAGGTGTTCATCTTAAAACGAGAGAAGCCATTTTTCTTTGTGAAGCGGCTGGGTATAACATCATATTTGTCGAAACGATGGGTGTTGGCCAAGGTGAAATGATTGTAAAAGAGATGGTAGACTTCTTTGTTTTGCTTGCTTTAACCGGAGCAGGAGATGATTTGCAAGGAATTAAAAAAGGGCTGCTTGAATGGGTTAATTTAATTTGTGTAAATAAAGCAGACGGGGATAACCGGCTAAAAGCAGAAGTGACTGCAAAAGAATACAAAAGTGTCATCGGTTTTCTTCACGGTCATTCCGGAGGGTGGAAACCACAGGTCATCACAACTTCTGCTTATGAAGAAGCGTCGTTTCAACATTTATGGCAGATAATTTGTGACTATAAGGAATGGATGAATAAAAAAGATCTGTTTTATGCAGTAAGACAAAAGCAAATGAAGGCATGGTTGCAAGCAAGTGTTAATGAATATTTACAAGAATCATTTTATGAACATCCTTTAGTTAAGCAAACATTAGGGGATGTTGAAAAACAAATGATGACCGGAGATGCCACAATGGCTGAAGCTCTCCAACACTTGATTAAAATCTATCAGCAGGCGATGAAAGAAATGTAAAAAAGGATCCTGCATTTTATGCGGATCCTTCTACACTAGGGAGTTAAGAGTATGGTTTTCTAGCTGTAAAAACAGTATCACCATTTCTTTTCTTGTTTAATCTTGATTACCAAGAAAAAATGAGTCAAAGCAATCGCCTTTTTAGTTTTCGTTTGCTATGATAAAGGATAGATAGCAAAAGGGAGGTATGAAAATGAATATCGATTTTAACTTGTTTATGAACGACGTTGTTCGTCAGGCCCGTAAAGAAATTACAGCTGCTGGTTATACAGAATTAACGACGGCTGAAGCCGTAGATGAAACGTTTAAACAGCCTGGCACAACGCTTGTAATGGTGAATTCAGTTTGCGGTTGTGCAGGAGGTATTGCAAGACCTGCTGCAGCGCACGCTGTACATTATGATAAACGTCCAACAAACTTGGTTACAGTATTTGCTGGGCAAGATAAAGAAGCAACTGCGCGTGCACGCGAATACTTTGAAGGTTATCCACCTTCATCTCCATCTTTCGCTTTATTAAAAGACGGAAAAATTATCACAATGGTAGAGCGTCACGAAATTGAAGGCCATGAGCCAATGTCAGTTGTGATGAAGCTGCAAGAAGCGTTCGAACAGAACTGTGAAGAAGTGTAAGAGAGAAGCCGTTTTGAACGGCTTCTTTTTTTATGCATTTTTTTACCCGTCTGTATGCAGGCTTTCTAATGAGTGGAAAATGTTGAGAAAAGGTATTTTCAAATAGTGAAACTTATATTTAAAAAAGATATTGCATATTTATAATGTTGTGTTAAAATACATTTATATGAATATATATTTAAATTTCGACATTTACTTGCAATAGTAAAAAACTTATTTCATAATATTATTAATTTTTAAAAAATAATGTAAGGAATAAACTAGGGGGAACGAAGATGAAATTGAAAAAGTGGTTATCGGTAACGGCAATTGGTCTCTTAACAGCAGGCGTTTTAGCTGCATGCGGAGCAGGAGAAGGAACGTCTAATGGCGGAGCAAGCAGCGACGACAAAGATAAAAAAGTACTTGTAATGGGAACATCAGCAGATTACCCACCATTTGAATATATTGATACGGCAAAAGGTGATAGTGAAGCAATCGGATTTGACGTGGATTTAGCAAAAACAATCGGTAAAAAGTTAGGCTATGACGTACAGGTAAAGGATATGGAATTTGGCGGATTAATTCCAGCTTTACAATCTAATAAAGTCGATTTAGTTTTAGCCGGTATGACGCCAACTGAAAAGCGTAAAAAGAACGTGGACTTCTCAGATGTATACTACGAAGCAAAAAACATGATTGTATCGAAGAAAGATGCGCCAATTAAAAACGCAGAAGAACTAAAAGGAAAAACAGTCGGTGTACAAACTTCTTCTATTCAAGCAGACGAAGCAAAAGAAATTGCAAAAGAAGTTGACGGAGTAAATGTAACAACGCGTGACCGTATTCCAGAACTAATTCAAGAAATGAAATCAAATCGTATCGATGCAGCGATTATTGAAGATACAGTAGCGAAAGGGTATGTGAACAAAGACAAAAGCTTGCAAATGTCTGATACAGGACGTCCCGATTCAAGTAAAGGATCAGCAATCGCATTTCCTAAAGACAGCAAGCTAACGAATGACTTTAACCGTGAATTAAAGAAAATGAAAGAAAACGGTGAATTGGATAAATTAATCGTTAAGTGGTTTGACGACCAAAAATAAGAATGATAGTTAGAGAGGAATGGAACTAGGCATGAATTTGGATTTTTCGCAAATCGTGCCTTCTATGCCTTATATTTTAAAAGGGATAGGGGTAACGATACAGATAGTCCTAGCTTCAGCAATTTTAGGGTTTGTGCTGGGAGTTATTTTATCTTTATGTAAAATCAGCCGCAATAAACCTCTTCAATGGTTTGCGGATGCATATACGTCCGTGTTTCGCGGAACACCGCTTGTACTGCAATTATTATTAATATACTTTGGATTACCTCAGCTGCTCGGGTTTGATATTGCCCCGTTTCCAGCGGCCGTTGCTGCGTTCGGGCTAAACTCTGCAGCATATATATCTGAAATTATTCGCGCTGGTATTTTAGCTGTTGATAAAGGACAGCGTGAAGCGGCATTAGCGTTAGGAATTCCTTATCGCCGCATGATGGGACAAATTATTTTGCCACAGGCACTTAAAAATATTTTACCTGCTTTAATGAATGAGTTCATTACATTAACAAAGGAATCAGCTATCGTTACAGTTATTGGAGCACTCGACATTATGCGCCGTGCTTACATTGTAGGGGGAGAAAAATTCGCCTACCTTGAACCGTTAATTTTTGCAGGGTTGATTTATTATGTAATGGTAATGGGCTTAACGCTCCTTGGTAAAGCAGTCGAGAGGAGAATGAGAAAAGGTGATTAACGTTGAAAATTTACACAAATCATTTGGTAAGAATGACGTTTTAAAAGGTATTTCAACTACGATTAAGGAAAAAGAAGTCGTAGCTGTTATTGGCCCTTCTGGTTCTGGTAAATCTACTTTTTTACGCTGTATGAACCTGCTTGAAGAACCGACGAGCGGATTAGTTTCCATTAACGGTCAAGTGATTACAGATAAAAAAACAAACATTATGCGTGTGCGTGAAAATGTAGGAATGGTATTTCAGCATTTTCACTTGTTTCCACATATGACAGTGCTTGAAAATTTGACGTATGCTCCGATGACGGTAAAAGGCGTGTCAAGAGAAACGGCTGTTGCTAAAGGCAAAGAATTACTCCAAAAAGTTGGACTTGCTCAAAAAGCCAACGAGTTTCCAAGTCGCTTATCGGGCGGTCAAAAGCAGCGTGTAGCTATTGCAAGAGCATTGGCAATGGAGCCGAAAGTAATGCTGTTTGACGAACCAACATCAGCATTGGATCCAGAGATGGTAAAAGAAGTGCTAGATGTAATGAAGTCGCTAACAGAAACAGGAATGACGATGGTCATTGTAACGCATGAAATGGGATTTGCACGAGAAGTAGCGGATCGTGTGCTGTTTTTAGACGGCGGTGTGCTTGTTGAAGATGCGCCTCCGGCCGAATTTTTCTCAGCCCCTAAAAGCAAGCGTGCTAAAGATTTCTTAGAAAAGATTTTATAATAAAAAAAGTGCAGGAAGAGTACGATCTTTTCTGCACTTTTTTTATTGAAATTTATAAAGTACAGCAAGATTTAAGGTTGTGTTATTTTTCTATTCGTGTTAATAAAGAATAGAGTATTTTATCACACTAAAAAGAAACCAACATGTAGGAGTCTAGAAAATGAAATTTAAAATTGGGTACCGGACAATTAAAACAGCCGTCGGTACATCACTGGCTATTATTATAGCTCAGTTCTTTCACCTCGAGTTTTTTGTATCAGCTGGAATTATCACCATTTTGTGCATTCAAAATTCAAAGAAAAAATCGCTGCGAAGCGCAAGCGATCGTTTTATTGCTTGTTCTTTATCCATTCTGTTTTCGTTTATATTCTTTGAAGGGATTGCTTATCATCCACTTGTTATAGGACTGATGCTGCTTTTGTTTATCCCGGTTACGGTTATATTCAAAGTTAATGCAGGCATTGTTACAAGCTCCGTTATTTTGCTTCATATTTACTCCAAAGGCAATATGACGTGGGGAATCGTCTTTAATGAACTTGGCTTAATTGTAATTGGGATAGGGGTTGCCCTGCTTGTGAATTTATATATGCCAAGTTTAGATCAAGAGCTTCGCACGTATCAGCAAGAAATTGAAGAAAATTTCCGATCGATGTTAAAGGAAATTGCCCTGTATCTCAGAACCAATGACAGCAGCTGGGACGGTAAGGAAATTGCAGATACCGTAAAAATTTTAGAAAAAGCAAAAAGCCTTGCGTTTCGTGATGTAGAAAATCATTTTGTACGTGGGGAAAATTATTATTACCGCTATTTTAAAATTCGTGAAAAACAGCTTGAAATTATTGAGCGTACGCTTCCTCTCATTACCGCTATTGATTTGGTGGTAGAACAGCGCTACATGATTGCCGATTTCATTGAAGAATTAAGTCTATCCATCCACCCCGGTAATACAGCAAAATTATTTTTAGCCAAACTTCAGCATTTACGAGAAGCGTTTGCAGAGATGCCGCTTCCCAAAACGCGGGAAGAGTTTGAAGCGCGTGCCGATTTACTGCACGTAGTCAAAGAAATTGAACAATATTTGGTTATTAAACAAACCTTAAAAATAAGTTAAACAGCATGCATGTTGTGTATCTTGCTTACGAACACTAAATAAGACAAGAGATGTCTCTCTTGTCTTTTACTTAGGACTAACGTAAGGTGGTGGATTACGTGCATGTGTTTGCTTTTATCCTTTTACTACTATCTCCGGTTTGGCCATTAGGAGAAAATCCGTTGCCAAATGATCCTTATATTATTATTAATAAACAAAGCAATGAGCTTGCTTATATTCAAAATAAAGAAATTAAACAAATTATTAAAGTAGCAACGGGGAAAACAGTTAATCTGACGCCCGAAGGGGAGTTCACGGTAACAGTAAAAGCTGTTAATCCTTATTATCGGAGAAGTAACATTGAAGGAGGCGCTCCTCAAAATCCTCTAGGTGTAAGGTGGATTGGGTTTGATGCAAGAGAGACTGACGGACGTATTTATGGCATTCACGGTACAAATCAGCCGGATTCCATCGGTAAATATGTATCGAATGGCTGTATTCGCGTAGAAAATCGTGAAGTAAGCCATTTATATGATCAAGTCCCGTTAGGTACAAAAGTATGGATTGTATCTACAGATCAATCTTTTGAAGAGTTAGCCGCTCAAAAAGGCATTGTGAATATACAGCAAAAGACTGGTGACTAGTCACCAGTCTTTTTTATATGTTTGCATTGCACAAAGAAACAGCAGTGCAGCTATGTTTTTAGTCATCAGTCTCGATTAAAACCACATCGCAAGTCCCGCTAGAAGCGTAGATATTAACATGACAAGAAGCATTAAAAACACAATGGTTTTTTGGATTTTCTTATTAGACATACAACCAAAGTCCTCCTACACGTTTTTTTCTTATTTTACATGTCTTCCGCTGCTTAGACAAGCAACTTTCTGTACATACGCGAGCAGGAGATTTCTTTTGTTTTCAAGAATATGTGTAAATGAAAACGCTTTTTTAAAGAGGTGAGAAAGTGATAAAAGGAATTGATCACATAGGAGTAGCTGTAAAATCAATTGAAGGCAGCCTCCCTTTTTACGAAAAGGTATTAGGACTGTCTCTATTAAAAGTAGAAAAAGTAGAAGAACAAGGAGTAAAAGTGGCTTTTATTCAGTGCGGCAACGTAAAAATTGAATTATTAGAGCCGCTCTTTGAAGACAGTGCAGTCGGTGCGTTCATCAAAAAGAGAGGTGAAGGTCTTCACCATGTTGCTTTAGGTGTACGTACGATTGAAGAACGGATTAACGAGTTAAAGGAAAAAGGTGTACAAATGATTGACGATGTTCCGCGAAAAGGCGCAGGGGAAGCATCCATTGCTTTTTTGCATCCTAAGTCAGCAAACGGTGTTCTTTATGAGCTCTGTGAAAAAACACTAGAGGAGGAGAAGAAACATGGTTGACATTTATGATAAATTAAATGAATTGTACGATAAGCGCCGGAAAATCGAGTTAGGCGGTGGAGACGAAAAAATTGAAAAACAGCACCATAAAGGGAAGCTAACGGCACGTGAACGAATTGAAATTCTTTTGGATGAACATACATTTGTCGAGTTAAATCCGTTTATTGAGCATCGGTGTGCTGACTTCAGTATGAATAATCAAGTAGGACCAGGAGACGGGGTAGTAACAGGCTACGGCAAGATAAACGGTCGCTCAGTCTATTTGTTTTCGCAAGATTTTACGGTATTTGGAGGCGCGTTAGGTGAGATGCATGCTAAAAAAATTGCGCACGTAATGGATTTAGCGGCTAAAACAGGCGTGCCGTTTATTGGTTTAAATGACTCAGGAGGGGCTCGTATTCAAGAGGGCGTCATGTCTCTTGATGGATACGGTCATATTTTTTATCGAAACGCCATTTATTCAGGTGTTATGCCTCAAATATCTGTTATTATGGGTCCTTGTGCAGGCGGAGCCGTGTACTCACCGGCGATTACGGACTTTGTTTTTATGGTAGAAGAAACAAGTCAAATGTTCATTACCGGACCAAAAGTAATTGAAACCGTAACGGGAGAAAGCATTTCCTCTGAAAATCTTGGAGGAGCAGCTGTTCATAACGAAATTAGCGGTAACGCCCATTTCAGAGGTTCAACAGAACAAGAGGTACTAGAACAAGTACGAACGCTCTTAAGCTATCTTCCGCAGTCTAGTCAAGAGCAGCCTCCTTTAGCTTCAGAGGCACAGAGTGATCATTACCGTCCGGATTTATTAGACGTTGTCCCGTTCGATGCCGTGCGTCCTTACGATGTGCGTCAAGTCATTCACCAAGTAGTGGACGAGCACTCCTTTTTTGAAGTGCAAAAAGACTTTGCCAGAAATATTGTCATTGGTTTTGCCCGCATAGATGGAAAAGTTGTCGGACTTGTGTGTAACCAGCCTAAAGTAATGGCAGGCAGTTTAGATATTAACTCCTCAGATAAAGCAGCAAGGTTTATTCGGTTTTGCGATTCATTTAATATCCCACTTATTACATTTGAAGATGTTACAGGTTTTTTCCCAGGTATCAAGCAGGAACATGGCGGAATTATACGACATGGTGCTAAAATTTTATATGCATACTCCGAAGCTACCGTTCCGAAAATCACGGTGATCTTGCGAAAGGCGTACGGAGGTGCGTATGTAGCTTTAAATAGTAAATCGATTGGAGCCGACCTTGTGTATTCGTGGCCGAATGCAGAAATTGCTGTTATGGGTCCTCAAGGTGCTGCAAATATTATCTTTGCAAACGACATTCGAGGTAGCGAAAACCCAGATGAAACAAGACACGAAAAAATTGAGCAGTATCGCGAGAAATTTGCTAATCCTTACGTAGCGGCAAGCGCTGGAATGGTCGATGATGTGATTGATCCTCGGGAAACACGAATAAAATTAATACAAGCGCTTGAAATGTTGCACAATAAAAAGGAAGAGCGTCCAGCAAAGAAACATGGTAACATACCATTGTAGGTTATTTTTGGAGGGATTACATATTATGATTAATGAACAACGAATCGTTGATTTATTTATTGAATTAGTACAAGTAGACTCAGAAACAAAGCATGAAGAAAAAATCGCTGTTGTACTAAAAGAAAAATTTACCGCATTAGGCGTCGAAGTAGTAGAAGATGATGCCAAAGAAAAAACAGGCCACGGAGCCAACAACTTAATCTGCACACTGCCAGCTACAAAAGAAGGCGTAGACACAATCTACTTTACTTCTCATATGGATACAGTCGTACCTGGAAATGGTATTAAACCATCTATTGAAGATGGCTATATTAAAAGTGACGGCACGACAATTCTTGGAGCGGATGATAAAGCAGGCTTAGCAGCAATGCTAGAAGCAATCACCGTATTAAAAGAAGAAAACATCGCGCACGGCAAAATTGAATTTATTATTACAGTAGGAGAAGAATCTGGCTTAGTGGGTGCTAAAGCTCTTGATTCTAGTCTCGTAACGGCAAAATTCGGCTATGCTTTAGATAGCGATGGCAAAGTGGGAGACATTATTGTTGCTGCGCCGACGCAAGCAAAAGTAAATGCAACAATTTATGGAAAAACAGCTCATGCGGGTGTAGCTCCTGAACGAGGCGTTTCTGCTATTACGATTGCTTCAAGAGCCATTTCTAAAATGCCGCTTGGACGTATTGATGAAGAGACTACAGCGAATATTGGACGTTTTGAAGGTGGAACGCAAACGAATATCGTGTGTGACCGCGTCGATATTTTAGCAGAAGCTCGTTCATTAATTCCAGAAAAAATGGAAGCACAAGTAGCGAAAATGAAAGAAGCGTTTGAAACAGCTGCACAAGAAATGGGCGGACGTGCAGAAGTTGATATTAAAGTGATGTATCCAGGCTTTAAATTTGGCGATGGAGATCATGTTGTCGAAGTTGCTAAAAAAGCCGTGGCTAATATCGATCGTCCTTCACGCCTGCTTCAAAGCGGAGGCGGAAGCGATGCAAATGTAATCGCAGGCTTTGATATCCCAACAGTAAATTTAGCAGTTGGTTATGAAGACATTCATACAACCAATGAAAAAATTCCGGTAGAAGAACTGGTGAAGACATCTGAACTAGTAGTGTCGATTATTAAAGAAGTAGCAAAATAATAGTTGCAGCCTTGCTTTTATATAAAAGCAAGGCTTTTTACATAGTGAATAGTAAATAGTCTGAATTTTTTAACATAATGTATAATGAAGAAAAGACGGTCGTTTTGTACAATAAAGTTAGTAATACATTTTACAAAGTAGAAGTTGAAAATAACGTATATAAAAAATATGTAAGCGCTTTCAATTTAAGTTTTATCAACAGATATTCTTGGGAGGTTGATGCAATGCGATCACCGGAAAGTTTGCAGTCCATCATTCAAAACTTTAATGAAGTAGAAAAAGGGTTGTCCAATAGAGAAGCAGTCGAAGAATCTAATCGATGTTTGTACTGTTATGATGCACCCTGTATTCAGGCATGCCCTACAGGAATTGACATCCCGACG
The DNA here is from genome assembly GCF_047872835.1 of Priestia sp. RMT2NF4. Taxonomy (NCBI): domain Bacteria; kingdom Bacillati; phylum Bacillota; class Bacilli; order Caryophanales; family Bacillaceae; genus Priestia; species Priestia sp. RMT2NF4. The sequence continues at coordinate 763,067 of NZ_JBLQZO010000002.1, read as the reverse complement.
TTTATTAAAAAAATTGCATCGGGCAATTTAAAGGGCTCTGCCGAAACGATTATGTCTTCGAATCCAGTAGGAGCAAGCTGTTCGAGAGTCTGTCCAACCGATGAACTATGTGAAGGAGCGTGTGTGCTAAACCATTCAACCAAACCAATTATGATTGGAGATTTGCAGCGCTACGCAACGGATTGGGCTATTCAAAATGAACAGGTGCTGTTTGAGAAAGGAAAAGCCAACGGCAAAAAGGTAGCGATTGTTGGGGGAGGTCCGGCTGGTCTCTCTGCAGCAAGAGAACTGGCCCGATTCGGGTACGACGTAACCATTTTTGAAGCGGAAAAACAAGCAGGAGGGTTAAATACATATGGAATCGTGTCGTTCCGTCTTCCTCAAGCGATTTCATTCTGGGAAGTTGAACAAGTAAAAAGCTTAGATGTAAAAATTAAAACAAACGTAAGAATTGGAGAAGATATTCTTCCAAGCGAATTACTGCAGTCATATGACGCGGTTGTATTAGCTATTGGTATGAGTAAGGTGCCTTCTCTACATGTTGAAGGTGAAGAGCTAGAAGGTGTGTATGATGCGATTGATTTTGTGAAAAAAACGAAGTCAAAAGCGCTATCAACAGAATTTGTTGGTAAGCGTGTAGCCGTCATTGGAGCGGGAAATACTGCGATTGATGGTGCTACGTGTTCCGTGCGCTTGGGGGCTGAAAATGTTCAAATTTTATACCGTCGTACACGAGAAGAAATGACGGCTTATGATTTTGAATTTGAATTTGCGAAACAAGATGGTGTTGAATTCCGCTGGTTAACGGCTCCTATACGAATTATTGGAGATGAAAATGGTAAGGTGAGCGGGATTGAATGTGTAAAAATGACCCTAACAGATCCAGATGCAGACGGCCGCAGGAAGCCTGTTCCGGTTGAAGGTTCAACGTTTACGATTCCAGTCGATGCTGTTGTTAAAGCAATTGGTCAAGAACGTTACCTGTCTTTGATTCAACAATTCCAGCTGAACCATGAAGACGGAGTTGTCTTAATCAATCAAGAGACGTTCCAAACATCAAATCCAAAAGTATTTGCTTGCGGAGACGTCATTTTTGGTAAAGGACAAGGAGAAGCAATGGTTGTGACCGCTGCTCAGCAAGGAAAACAAACGGCGTTAAATATTCATATGCAGTTAACAAAAGAAACAATGGAAACAGCTTAAAATCAGGAGGAGGAGAAATCTATGGCAGATTTAACAACAAATTTAGCAGGTATTCAATCACCAAATCCGTTTTGGTTGGCATCCGCACCGCCAACCAATTCAGGTTATCAAGTGCAGCGTGCATTTGAAGCAGGATGGGGAGGCGCAGTTTGGAAAACGCTTGGTGATCCGATTTTAAATGTTTCCTCTCGATTTGCTGCCGTTGGCTTCAACGGTCAGCGCGTAGCCGGCTTTAACAATATTGAGCTAATCACCGATCGTCCGCTTGAAGTTAATTTGAAGGAAATCTATGAAACGAAAAAGAAGTTTCCTAACCACGCAATTATTGCCTCTCTTATGGTAGAGCCTCAGCAAGAAAAATGGCATGAGGTTGTCAAAAAAGTAGAAGATGTAGGAGTAGATGGATTAGAGCTGAACTTTGGCTGTCCGCATGGAATGGCAGAACGAGGGATGGGTGCTGCCTCTGGGCAAGTCCCTGATTTAGTTGAAAAACAAACGTATTGGGCTAAAGAAGTAGCCCAAACGCCGGTCATTGTTAAGCTAACCCCAAATATCACAGATATTACCGTTACAGCAGAAGCAGCGGTTCGAGGTGGTGCCGACGCTGTTAGTATGATTAACACCATTAATAGTTTAGCAGGAGTAGACATTCATTCATGGAATACAATTCCACACGTAGCGGGAAAAGGCGCTCACGGAGGCTATTGCGGCCCGGCTGTTAAGCCGATTGCATTAAACATGGTTGCTGAATGTGCAAGAAGTCCGTTTATTAACGTTCCAATATCTGGTATGGGGGGCGTTTCGAACTGGCAAGAAGCAGTGGAATTTATGCTCATGGGTGCTACAGGTGTGCAAGTATGTACAGCTGCTATGCATCACGGATTCCGCATTGTAGAGGATATGATTCAAGGTCTCAACTATTACTTGGATGAAAGAGGAATCGAAAAAGTAAGCGATATTGTAGGGAAAGCCGTTTCAAAATATTCCGACTGGGGCAACTTAGATCTCAATTATAAAGTAGTGGCTCGCATCGACCCTGATACGTGTATTAACTGCAATAAGTGTCATATTTCTTGTGAAGATACTTCTCACCAATGTATTGATATGTTGAAAGATCCTTCAGGGAAACCTTATTTAAAAGTACGAGAAGAAGATTGTGTAGGCTGTAATTTATGTTCGATTGTATGTCCTGTGGACGGAGCTATATCTATGGTTGAATTACCAAATGAACAACCGCCAATGACGTGGAATGAACGCCAAGCTGCTTTACAAGCGACGGCTGCACAGCGATTGGACGTATAAATACAAAGGGGATGAAGAAATGAAGAAAATCGTTAAAAATGGTGTCATAGTCACAGCAACAGATACGTATAAAGCCGATATTTTAATTGAAAATGGAGTGATTTCGGCAATTGGCTCAGCTTTTGAAGAACAGGGATGCGAAGTGATTGATGCAAAAGGCAACTATGTATTCCCAGGAGGCATCGATCCCCATACTCATTTGGATATGCCGTTTGGAGGGACCGTTACAAAAGACGACTTTGAAACAGGTACAAGAGCAGCAGCTTTTGGAGGTACGACAACTGTTATTGATTTTTGCTTAACCAATAAAGGCGAACCGCTCCAAAAAGCGATCGGCACATGGCATGAAAAATCAAAAGGAAAAGCGGCTATCGATTACAGCTTTCATCTAATGATTGGAGAAATCACGGAAGATGTATTAAATGAGCTTCCTACGATTATTGAAAAAGAAGGAATTACTTCTTTTAAAGTGTTCATGGCCTATAAAAATGTTTTTCAAGCAGACGATGCTACCCTTTACCAAACGCTAGTGCAAGCTAAAAAACTAGGGGCGCTTGTGATGGTACATGCTGAAAATGGAGATGTTATTGAGTATTTAACGGCAAAAGCGCTGGAGCAAGGACAAACTGATCCTATCTATCATGCACTCACTCGTCCTCCGGAAATAGAAGGAGAAGCTACGGGAAGAGCCGCAGTGCTAACCGAGCTTGCTGACTCACAGCTCTATGTTGTTCACGTATCTTGCGCTGAAGCAGTTAAAAAGATTGCTGAAGCAAGGGAAAAAGGCGTAAATATCTGGGGCGAAACGTGTCCGCAGTATTTGACGCTTGACCAAACCTATTTAGAGAAACCGGATTTTGAAGGAGCAAAATACGTATGGTCGCCGCCTTTACGTGAAAAATGGAACCAAGATGTTTTGTGGAATGCCCTGCGTAATGGCGACTTGCAAACGATTGGATCAGATCAGTGCTCGTTTGATTTTAACGGTCAAAAAGATCTAGGAAAAGGAGATTTTACAAAGATTCCAAACGGAGGACCTATTATCGAGGATCGCATGAGCCTTTTATTTTCAGAAGGAGTAGTGAAAAACCGAATTAATATCAATCAGTTTGTGGATATAACGTCAACAAAAATCGCGAAGCTGTTCGGACTGTATCCGAAAAAAGGAACGATAGCAGTTGGTGCAGACGCGGATCTGCTTATATTTGACCCTTCTGTTGAACGTGCGATTTCAGCTAAAACGCATCATATGGCAGTTGATTATAGCGCATTTGAGGGAATGAAAGTTACAGGTGAGCCGGTTTCAGTGCTTTGCCGAGGAGAATTTGTCGTAAAAGATAAGCAGTTTGTCGGTCAAAAAGGCTATGGACAGTATACAAAAAGAGCAAAGTTTAATGAGTTAAACACGGCTAACGAAGCTGAAAAATTAACGTTATAAAAACAGATGCCAAAATAGATTGGAGGCAGGGGAATGTCAAGTTACCATGAATATATGGCAGAGCGGGAAAAGATTGATTTTTTGCTGCAAAAAGGATTTAAAATAACGGCTGTAACAGAGAATCTAAGCGGGGCGTTTGTGACGTTTGAACGCATCGAAAAGAATCAAACCGAACAAGAAACGCTTCATATATTGACGGCGGATGCTAGAAAGTATTTTTCATCCTTACTGATTCAACAAGTATAAAAACGAAGGCTGAGACAAAATTATTTTAGCTGAAGGAAGATCCGAACGATGAATCGTTCGGATTTTTTTATTGGTAGGGTGAACGTAGGTTTCACGTATGCAGGAGCTCCTAGATGTTGATGGAAGTAATTTAGTTATGTCTCAATCCCTTTCTTTGTTTACTAAGACCTATAAGTTTTTTACTATATTGGCTGACAAAAGTGATCCGTTTTTGTGTTTTTTTCGTTTTGGATGTGAAACAAAATAACTAGATATTATCCATTGACTGTATTACAGTTGTTACATTTCGTTTACATCGAAAGAGAAAAGGTTTAGTTATCTAGTAAATTGTAGTAAATATTATAGTAGAACGTTTTCACAATAAATCTATTAAATATAAAAAGGGTGTGACACGGATGGATCAAGCTACGCAGTGTATGACACAAGAAGAAACAAAAATTATTGATAAATTAAAAATGGAAATGTTAAATGCAGTGTCACTACAAGATTTGCGTTTTTATAAAAAAGAAATTCACCGAATTAAAGAACAAGCGGTTAAGCGCCACGGTTTTTTTAATAAATTACAGCAAACGGCTCAGAAGCTGTAACGATCCATTATCGTTACAGCTTTTTTCGTTTCTTTTATTAAATATTTTATTTCTTCTAAATATTTAATATAATGTAAGAAGATATAGCTTTTGTTCTACACATATGCGAAATACGCGTTAATGATCCAGGAGACATGATGTGAAATTCGCTAGGGGCGGTGTTGACTTGAAATCATATTTAACAGTAACAGAGATTTTAACAAGGAAACATTTTGTAAACTGTGAAGTAATAGCTGGAGAGAAAGGGCTTACTAATTCTGTGAAGTGGGTGCACGTGATGGAAGTGACGCGCATTAATGAGCTGCTAAAAGGAAACGAGCTCATTTTATCAACAGGGGTAGGCTGGGGAGAAGATCCTCAATCTTGTTTATCATTTCTTCAGCAATTAATTTCTTGTAAGGCATCAGGACTGTGTATTGAACTTGGCACTTATACTTCTAAGATTCCGCAAATTGTCATTGATAAAGCGAACGAATGTGATTTTCCGATTATTTTATTTCACGAAGAAGTTCCGTTCGTTGAAATTACGCAAGATGTTCACTCACTTTTAATTAATCAGCATTATCAAATGATTTCCGATTTAGAACAGTATTCTCATCGGCTAAATCAGCTGCTGTTAACAGTTAATGACCCGGCCGTTATCTTACAGTGTTTATATGAATCTACGGGGCTTCTTGTCGGCCTTAAAGTTTCAAATGAATTATTTACCTTTGCTCCGGAGATGGACTTACTCAAACAGCAGCTTCTACTTCATTATATAAGCAGGGAAAATGAGAGTCCGCATTTTACTGAGCAGCCTATTCATTTATTAGGACAAGATTATGCTCAGCTGTATGTCGCCTCTATAAATGAAGCGTTAACAGAACTTGAAGTGCTCACCGTTGACCGGACGGCAACTGCACTTGCTCAGCATTTTTTGAAGGACTTGTATGTCGAAGAGAAAAAAAGAGTAGATGAAACTGAATGGATGACGAAATGGATGAACGGAGAGCTAACTCTTGAACAAATAAAAGATTCTATGCACGAGGTGTGTTCAGATTCTCCTATTCGCGGGGGTATCGTTGTTTGCTGTAAGTGGCAAAGACGGGAAAAGTTTGATCGAACGTATTTTAAGCTGATCTTACGAAGCATCTTTGAACAAGAAGGCTTTCACTTATTAGTCTCCGAGCGAAATCGCGAAGTGTTATTTATTCTTTTGAACAAACGAATGGTTAGCACGTGGAGAGAGAGATTAGAAAGCAGCCTTCACCGCTGGATGAATCAATACGAATCGGATGAAAACTCAAAGCGGAACGCTATTAGCTTTATCGGAATTGGCCAATACTGTGAACAGCTTGACTGTATGCATAAAAGCTATGAAACGGCTAAAGAAACAATTTCGATTCAAGAAATGCTGCAAAAACAAACCATTATTCATTTTTATGATGATTTGCATATGTACCGAATTATTTCGCTTTTACATCAGCATGAAGACTTACAGGAAGTGGTGTTTGAATATCTGCAGCCCGTTATTACATATGATGAAACGTACAATGCAAAACTCATGGAAACATTAAAAATTTATTTAGCATGCAACGGATCTAAACAAGAGACGGCTAAGCGTTTATACATTGTGCGGCAAACGCTGTATCACCGCATTGAAAAACTAGAAAAGCTGCTGGGTGAAGATTTTATGGAGCCGGAAAAACGATTGGCGATTGAATTTATGATTATGGCATATGAATATTTGTTTATGATGAAAAAGTCGCGTGCGGAATTTATAAACGGATAAGTAAGCAGCTGGAAACAGCTGTTTTTTTATGTTGAGGATGATTTTACTATATGTTCATTTTAGTTCATGCTTTCTCCGAGTTCACTGCGCAAAATGTGAAACGAGAATCTAGAGTTGTTTCACATTTTGTCTAATGCAACCACCATTTATTTATTCAATAATAAAGGTAGATTTGTCATTTCTTATTTTTTGAGGAGGCCAAGCGATATGTCAGTTGTGAATAATGATACGCAAGTTTTAAAAAATTACGTGGGCGGAAAATGGGTTGATACGGCAGGGCAAAAATTTGGAGAGGTAATTAATCCATCGACGGGCGAAGTAATTGCAAAAGTACCGCTTTCTACAAAAGAAGACGTAGCCAATGCGGTGGAAACAGCGCAAAAAACATTTGAAACATGGCGTAACGTTCCTGCTCCAAAACGAGCAAGATTAATGTTTGCGTTTCAGCATTTACTAGTTAAGCATCACGAAGAGTTAGCGAAATTAGTTGTACAAGAAAACGGCAAGGCTTTTAAAGAAGCTTACGGTGAAGTACAGCGCGGTATTGAATGCGTGGAGTTTGCTGCGGGTGCTCCTACTTTATTAATGGGAGAATCATTAAATAACATAGCGGAAGAAATTGATTCTGAAATGTTCCGTTTCCCACTTGGTGTTGTCGGAGGCATCACACCTTTTAATTTTCCAATGATGGTACCGCTGTGGATGTTCCCGCTTGCCATTGTATGTGGAAATACGTTTGTATTAAAACCGTCTGAGCGAACGCCGCTTTTAGCAACGCGACTTGCTGAACTTTTTACAGAAGCAGGAGCACCGGATGGATTATTAAATATTGTACACGGGGCACATGATGTCGTGAATGGATTAATAGAGCACGAAAAAGTTAAAGCGATTTCATTCGTCGGATCGCAGCCGGTAGCAAAGTATGTTTATGAACAAGCTGCAGCTCAAGGGAAACGAGTTCAGGCTTTATCCGGAGCTAAAAATCATCATGTTGTGATGCCAGACTGCGATATGGATAAAGCGGTATCCCATATTATCAGCTCGGCTTATGGAAGTGCCGGCCAGCGATGCATGGCTTGCAGCGCCGTGGTCGTAGTTGGTGAAAAAGGAGATGAATTCGTCGCAAAATTAAAGCAAAAAGCAGATGAATTAATTATGGGAAGCGGATTTGATGATGAAGTGCTTCTAACGCCCGTGATTCGAAAAGAGCACCGTGATAAGGTGCTGGATTATATTGAACTTGGCATGAAAGAAGGGGCGGAACTCATTCGTGACGGACGTAAAGAAATGGATGAACATGCAGAAGGAAATTTCTTAGGAGCAACCATTTTTGACCGCGTAACTCCTGATATGACCATTGCTAAAGAAGAGATTTTTGCACCTGTACTAAGCTTGCTTCGCGCTGACACATTAGATGAAGCACTTCGCTATATGGAAAAATCTCGTTTTGGAAATGGAGCAACGATTTATACAAAAGATGCAAAAGCGGTGCGTCAATTTAGAGAAGAAGCAGATGCGGGTATGCTCGGCATTAACGTAGGAGTACCTGCTACGATGGCCTTCTTCCCATTCTCCGGCTGGAAAGACTCTTTTTACGGAGATTTGCATGTAAACGGCAAAGACGGTTTGAACTTCTTTACACGTAAAAAGATGGTTACATCACGCTTTGACTTTTAACATATAGATGAATATAGCAAGTGGCTTCGGCATTTTGTCGAAGTCTTTTCATACAGAAAAAAATACCGCGCTAGCGATTTGGGAGTGGATAAGATGGTACAGGTCAGTCAAAATGAAAAAGATCTGCGTGCAAAAGATGAGCAGTATGTATGGCATGGAATGAAACCATACAGTCCGGATGCAACGATGGTAGCTACAAAAGCAAAAGGTGCTTGGATTACAGATGAACAAGGAAATCGCTATTTAGATGCAATGGCAGGGCTTTGGTGTGTAAATACCGGGTATGGACGGGATGAGTTAGCGCTCGCAGCCTATGAGCAGCTAAAAGAACTGGCTTATTTTCCGCTCACTCAATCTCACGTACCTGCTATCAAACTAGCAGAGAAGCTAAATGAAATGCTAGGTGATGATTATGTTATCTTCTTTTCAAATAGCGGATCTGAAGCAAATGAAACGGCTTTTAAAATTGTGCGTCAATACCATCAGCAAAAAGGAGAGCATTCTCGCTACAAATTTATTTCGCGTTACCGAGGGTATCACGGAAATTCAATGGGCGCACTAGCAGCAACGGGCCAAGCTCAGCGTAAATATAAATATGAACCGCTTGCTCCTGGCTTTATTCACGTTGCGCCGCCTGATTCATACCGAGGGCAAGATGACTACCATGCGCCAAAAGAAGAGCTTCAATCTGTAAAAGATATTGACAATGTCATGACGTGGGAGCTAAGCGAAACGATTGCCGCTGTTATTATGGAGCCAATTATTACAGGTGGAGGAATTCTTTTACCGCCTCAAAATTATATGAAAGGCGTAAAAGAAACGTGTGAAAAACACGGTGCACTTCTAATTGTAGATGAAGTTATTTGCGGCTTTGGACGTACAGGAGAAGCCTTTGGTTTTATGAACTATGATGTAAAACCAGATATCATTACCATGGCAAAAGGAATTACAAGCGCATATCTTCCGCTCTCGGCAACTGCTGTTAAAAAAGAAATCTATGAAGCGTTCAAAGATAGCGATCAGTACGAGTATTTTCGCCACGTTAATACATTTGGAGGAAGCCCGGCTGCGTGTGCACTGGCATTAAAGAATTTAGAAATTATGGAAAGAGAAAATCTGTTTGATCGTTCTAAACAGCTCGGGGCTTACGTATTAAGTGAGCTAACGCCGCTTATTGATAGCCACCCATACGTTGGAGATGTAAGAGGTAAAGGGCTTTTAATCGGAATTGAACTTGTAGCTGATAAGCAAACGAAGGAACCGCTAGACGTTAATCTTGTAAATGAAGTGATTGCTAAATGTAAAAGCAAAGGAGTCATTATTGGGAAAAATGGAGCAACGGTAGCCGGCTATAATAATGTTCTCACGCTCTCGCCGCCGCTCAACATTGAGGAAAGTGATATTGAGCTGTTATTAGCTACTATTACGTATGCGCTTGACAGCATCAAATAGGTAAGTTTGCAAAAAGCCTGTATAATATACTTACAGGCTTTTTGTGCGTGTGAAGGAGGAAGTAGAAAATGGAATTGTTATTTTTAGGAACGGGTGCAGGAGTACCAGCAAAACAGCGGAATGTTTCATCTCTTGCGCTCGAACTTTTGCAAGAAAGAGGGGCGGTGTGGCTTTTTGATTGCGGAGAAGCAACGCAGCATCAAATTTTACATACAACCGTTAAACCGAGACGAATTGAGAAAATTTTTATTACGCACCTTCACGGTGATCATATTTATGGCTTACCTGGACTCCTTGGAAGCCGTTCGTTTCAAGGCGGAGAATCGCTGCTTACTGTATACGGGCCAAAAGGAATTAAAGAATTTATTGAAGTCACGCTTGCTGTAAGTCAAACTCATCTGCAATATCCTCTAGAGGTTGTTGAAATAGAAGAGGAAAGTGAAAGTGGAACGATTTTTGAAGATGAAACTTTTTCAGTGGAGTTTGGCAAACTTGAACATGGCATTTTATCTTATGGATATCGCGTTGTCGAAAAAGATTTGCCAGGGTCACTGGACGTTCAGCGTTTAAGAGAAATGAATATTCCCCCAGGGCCTCATTATCAGCAGTTAAAAGAAGGGAAAGAAGTAGTATTAAAAGATGGGCGTCTAATCAATGGACAAGAGTTTGTAGGAGAACCTAAAAAAGGGAAGGTCATCACGGTTTTAGGAGATACAAGAAGGTGCACGCAAAGTGTTCAGCTTGCTATGCATGCGAATGTGTTAATCCATGAAGCTACGTTTGCAGCGGGAGACGAGGAGCTTGCTTACAACTATTTTCATTCTACTGCAAAAGAAGCCGCTGAAATTGCTAAAACAGCATCGGCCGAGCGTCTTATTTTATCTCATATCAGTTCGCGTTACCAAGGAGACGCAGTCAGCCAGTTAGCAGAAGGAGCAAAAGAAATTTTTCCGAATACCGATATAGCAGAAGACTTAAAAAGGTTTACGATTTCATAAAAAAAGACGAGGATATCCTCGTCTTTTTTTACCATCCGCGTTCGTACTGAACGGGTGCTGAAAGTGTTTCATTTAATTCTTTTGCCGCCGTGCGCGGGAAGTACGGATCGCGCAGAAGTTCGCGCGCAACAAAAATTAAATCAGCGCGTTCGCTTTGTAAAACCTCTTCAGCTTGTCGTCCAGTTGTAATTAATCCAACTGCGCCTGTATCAATATTTGCCTGCTGCTTAATTTTATCTGCAAACGGAACTTGATAGCCAGGGTATACGTTAATTGGAGCATGTACAAGAGCACCGGAACTAACGTCAATTAAGTCGACACCTTGTTCTTTCATCCATTTTGCAAATACAACGTGATCATCGACTGTTAATCCGCCTTCTGTATAGTCAGAAGCAGAAACACGGACAAATAAAGGACCGTCCCACTCTGTTTTCACAGCGTCAATAATTTCCTTTAAGAAACGATAGCGGTTTTCTGCGCTGCCGCCATATTCGTCGCTGCGTTTATTGCTTAGCGGTGATAGGAATTGATGTACTAAATAACCGTGTGCCGCGTGAAGCTCGATAATATCAAATCCAGCTTCCTTTGAGCGTCGAGCGCTTTCTTTAAAGGCAGAAATCGTTTCATGAATTTGTTCTGTGGTCATTTCCACAGGTTTTTTACTTTTATCATCAAAAGCAATCGCAGAAGGAGCATAAATATCGCCTTCAACAGTTGCTTTACGTCCTGCGTGTGCAAGTTGAATGGCCGTTTTTGCACCGTTTTCTTTTAGCTGTGTCACAAGTTTTGTTAATCCATCTCTTTGCTCATCATTCCAAATCCCTAAGTCTTGAGCTGAAATACGACCTTGTGGGACGACAGCTGAGGCTTCAACCATAATGAGACCTACTTGTCCAACCGCGCGAGTTGTGTAGTGAACCATATGAAAGTCGGTTACTACTCCGTCTTCTTTTTCGCATGAATACATGCACATTGGTGACATTACAATTCGGTTTTTTAATGTTACGTCTTTCACTGTATAAGGTGAAAATAGTTTTGTTGTCATTCGGTTTAACCTCCAATTATTTCGATACTCTAAACAAAAGTTATTATATCACCGCATTGAAATATCTTTCACATAATCTGCTTATCCATTTTTAATCATAAAAAAACCTCTTTCTTTTTTTAGAAAGAGGTGAACCTTTACGAACGTTTACTCGAGATTTTTTCGTCAATCGTATCTCCTAAATATTTAGAGCGAATGGTAGCTTGTTCAATACACTGCATCATCGCTTCTTGGAAGTTATGAGAAATAAGCTGTTCGATTCCTGCTTCTGTTGTACCGCCAGGACTCATAACTTCTTTTCGAAGTACGGCCGGTGTTTTAGGTGACTGTTTCAGCATTTCTGCAGCACCGATAAGCGTTTGAAGAATTAGTTCATTTGACACTGACGTATCCAAGCCTTGTTTTTCAGCTGCTTTTTCCATTGCTTCTACTAGATAATAGACATACGCTGGGCCGCTTCCAGATAGTCCTGTTACAGCGTGAAGCTGCTCTTCCTCTACAGTTGTAACCGTACCAATCGTTTCAAATAAAGCAGTAGTAACGTTCATATGCTCCGCTGTAGCAAACTTCCCGGGTGCAATGGCTGTAGCCGATAATCCAATAGAAGCAGATGTATTTGGCATAGCTCTTACAACCGCTACTTCTTGGTCAAACAAGTTTACAATTGTGGCAGTCGATACACCCGCTAAAACAGAGAGAACGAGGTGATGGGGACGAATATAGGACTTAATCGTATTGATGCTTTCGGCTACGTCTTTTGGTTTAATAGCAAGCACGACGATATCGCTTTTTTCTATTAACAAGGCATGATTACGCGTAATGTTAATTCCATAGGCGTTTCGAAGTTCGTGAAGTCTTTTATCGCTGCTATGATTTGTTACGGTGATTTGATTGGGGCGAAGCTTTTTATCTGACAGCAGCCCTGAGATCATGGCTTCAGCCATTGATCCAGCTCCAATAAAGGCGATGTTTAAATCCGTTTTCATTAAAATTTCCTCCAGTCATTTGCTATCCAATGAAAACAGATACTGAAATTTCAGTATCTGTTAAAGGTTTGTGTTTGTGTATCTCTTCTTTATAAAATGCATAGTTATCTAAAGATATGAATAAAACTTCACTATATTTCTGTCATTATGCAATGAAAAAGAGAGGGATGTCAATGTAATTTTCAGAAAACGAAAGCAATTGTATAAATAAGGGGGGAAATCGTGTAAACTTAAAAGAAAATGCGATGGTAAAGGAGCAAAAATACAGATGAATGAGCAATTGTATAAAATTGTGCTGCCTACTCCTTTTGCGGTAGGAGATGTGAATGTTTTTGTTATAAAAGGTCAGACCGTTACGCTAATCGATGCTGGTATTAAAACGGAGGCAGCGTGGTCTGTATTTAAAGAAAAGCTTAATGAAATAGGATTAAAACCAGATGATATTAAACAAGTTGTCCTAACTCATCACCATCCTGATCACGTAGGAATGCTTGATTTTTTTGATAAAGATATTGCCATAGTCGGTCATGCGAAAAATCAGCCTTGGATCTCTCAGAATCCGGATTTTTTTGAGTGGTACGATGCGTTTTTTGAAGATCACTTTATGAAAGCGGGCGTAGATGAAAGATTTCGCCCCTATTTAAAACGTTTAAAAGCATCAATGAAGTATTCATGTCACCGTTCTCTTACGACTTCTGTGCAGGAAGGAGATTACATTCCGGGCCTAGAGAGTTGGAAAGTGCTTGAAGTGCCCGGTCATGCTCAAAGCCATATTGCATTATACAATGAAAAAACAGCGGTTATGATTGGAGGAGATTTGCTGTTAAAGCATATTTCATCTAATCCGCTTATTGAACCTCCTATGAAACCAAGCGGCGAGCGGCCTAAAACGCTTCTTCAATATAATCATTCGTTAAGACGTCTGCTTGACTTAGAGATAAGCTGTATCTATACAGGTCATGGAGATGAAGTATTACATGTCCGTGAACTTGTACAAGAGAGGTTACAAAAGCAAAGCGACCGAGCGGATAAAGTGCTTAGCATGATAAAAGAACGCCCTCAAACAGCGTTTGATATTTGCAAACAGCTATTTCCTACTATTTATGAAAAAGAACTAGGGCTAACTCTTTCTGAAACAATTGGTCAGCTCGATTTTTTAGAAGATGCAAATAAAATCAGTACACATGAAAAGGAAAGTACGCTTATTTATTCTGTGTGCTCTTAACTTACAAAAAAGGTGTGTTATATTTGAAATCCTCGTTAAAGAACCAACATGTCGTGATTACAGGCGCTTCAGGAGGTCTTGGAGAACATTTAGCTTATGAAGTGGCCAAAAGAGGGGGCGTCCCCGTTTTACTTGCACGTACAGAAGAAAAGCTGCAGCGAGTAGCTGAGCAAATTAATCAAAAGTATGGGATTACCTCTTACATATATAAAGCTGACGTAGCGAACGTAGAGGAAGTCAGAAGTGTTGTTCAGAAAATGATAAGTGAAATTAAGCGTGTTGATGTGCTGATTAATAATGCAGGCTTTGGTGTATTTGAAGAAGTGAAAGAAGCATCCATTTCGACAATTGCATCAATGTTTCAAGTCAATGTTATTGGATTAATTGCATGTACACAAGAAATTTTAGCTTATATGCTAAAAGAAAACAAAGGACATATTATTAACATTGCTTCTCAAGCAGGCAAACTGGCAACGCCTAAATCCAGTGGCTATTCAGCTTCTAAACATGCCGTGCTAGGGTTTACCAACAGCCTGCGAATGGAATTAGCAAAAACGGATATCTATGTAACCGCAGTGAATCCAGGTCCTATTCAAACCAACTTTTTTTCAATAGCGGATCAGTCAGGAAACTATGAAAAAAGTGTAGAAAAGTTTATGTTAACACCTCAATACGTAGCTGAAAAAACGGTCAATATTATTGGGAAACCAAAACGAGAAGTCAACTTGCCTAAGTGGATGAACATGGGTTCGAAGGTGTATCAGCTTGCCCCGGGGCTCGTAGAAAAATTGGCAGGGGATGCGTTTAATAGAAAATAACCTGTGCTTTAATCACAGGTTATCAATGTTTTCGTTAATGCTTTCGTTCAGTAAAGCTGTATTTCTATGAATCTACTGCTCGTCTAAAACTTTTGCAGCGCGCACACAAGAGTCGAATTTTCCTTTATGATTTCCGTCGCAAAAGGGCATCTTTTGCGACTGGCCACATCGGCATAGTGAAAATGTCGGCTTTGTTTCAAATTTATTGCCGTCTGCATCAATTAATTCAACGTCTCCAGTGACACGGAAAGAACCGTTATCCATTACTTTAATTTGTACTTTTGACATAGAAAAACCTCCTTTTTGTACACACCTATATGAAGCGCCAGAGTTTAATGAAAGCAAGATGTGTATTATACTCATTATATAAGCAATTTTCGTTTGTTTATACAATTAGTTTAAAAGGAGTTAAAGGAAAATGAATATTACCTTTACAGATAAAGCGATAGCAAAAATACAAGAAAAGTACGGAAAAGATTCTTCACTATATTTAAAATTGAAATACGATACGGATGGATGCGGCTGTGTGGTGAGCGGTGTAACGACGCTATGGATTGTTGATGAAAAAGAGAGCGATGATGTGACCATCGAGACGAATTTTGTTCCCGTTCTTGTCGAAAAAACAAAGCAAGTATTTCTAGATGATAATATGACGGTTGACTACAATGAAAGTGCATATGCGTTTATGCTAAAATGTCCTTCTCAAATTTTAAATCCGCGCATGTCATTCATCGATAAAACAAAAGAAGCGCTTTAATGCGCTTCTTTTTGTATTTTTTCTAAAAATGATTCAATAACTTGTTCATATTCCCCTGGATTATCAGCATACGAGCGGGCATGAGTGCCTACAGGTGCCAAATACATCCGTTTTGCACCCATTTTTTTGGCATGCAGCTGCTCGGTCATTTTAGGAAGAATATAGTCATCTTCTTTACTATGGATAAACAGAACAGGATGTTTTATTTGATCTACGACTGAAATGGGGGATACGTCTTTAAATGAATAGCCTTCTCGCCATTTTAAAATAATATTGGCTGCTGGCATCACAAGCTGTTTGGGCAGATGGAAATCTTGTTTTAAGCGATAGGCAAGAAGTTCTTCCAAGTCTGAAAAAGGGCAGTCGACAATATAAAAATCAGCTCCGTCTTCCATTCCAGCATACAAAAGAGTGGTCGCAGCTCCCATAGACTCCCCGTGAATCCCAAGGGAAATAGTTGAACCGAATTGTTCTTTTACCCAGTGAACAACAGATTGAAGGTCCAGCTTTTCATAATAGCCGTAGCTCGTTGTTTTCCCTTCAGACTTGCCGTGACGGCGATGATCATAAAGAACGACGTTCCATCCAAGCTTCAGAAAAAGCCGAGCATATTTCATAGAATTCAGTGAATGAACTGTGACTCCATGCGAAAGAATCATAAATCGGTTGTTATCGTGTTGTTTAATAACGGTTCCAGCTATGTTATAGCCTAGAGAAGAAGGAAGTACAAATGCTTCTTTAGGAAGAGTGCTATAGACTTTCTCATCATAAAAGCCATCTTCCGTATCGCGGTCAATAATAACTTTGTCGGTCTTTTTACGGATGTACATCATTTGATTTGTAAAAAAGATGCCAAGAGCGGCAAATGCTCCGAGAACGCTTCCTACTAATAATAGCCATTTTTTCATGATTAGCGGCTCCTTTTGTTAATATAGCTATTAGTTATTATAGCATCGCTCTCATAAAAACCTAATTTTTAACGCTGTGCAAATAAAGAGTATTGCTTGCTTTCAATCGGTCTTGAAATGTAAGGAGCGATAAAATCGACCGCTTCGAGCAGCTTTTCTTCATTAATAGAAGTGGAAATACCCATTTCATGAAGCATAAAGACAAGATCTTCGGTAGCTACGTTTCCCGTTGCTCCCTTAGCAAATGGACATCCTCCTAGCCCGCCAGCGGATGAATCGAACCTGTTAATACCGGCTTGCAGAGCTGCATAGATATTTGCAATAGCCAATCCTCTCGTATCGTGAAAGTGCGCAGCAAGTAGCGTGTGGGGGAAACTTTGTTTTAATTTCGAGAAAAGTGAAAATACATCTTTAGGATTTGCCATGCCAATTGTATCGGCAACGCTTAGCTCATCTACTCCAGCTTCCACAAAGCTTTCGCAAAGGCTCAGCACGTCACGTTCATTTATTTTTCCTTCATATGGGCAATAAAAGGCGGTGGAAATGCAGGTGCGAATAAAACATTCTTGCTGCTTAAGCTGCTGAATGAGAGGAAGCAGCGTTTGGACAGCTTCTTCGGTGTTTTTGTTAATATTTTTTTGATTAAAAGTATCGCTTACGCCAATAAAAAGCGCAACCGAGCGGCAATCAGCTTGCAGTGCCTTTTCCAAGCCTTTTTGATTCGGCACCAGTACAATGTTTCGGCATGTATCAGGCTGGAATATAGGTGCAATAGTAGAAGCATCTTTCATTTGAGGAACCCATTTTGGAGAAACAAAGGATGTAATTTCGATTTCAGATAGTCCAGCTTCTTTTAATTTTTTGATAAAATTAATTTTTTTATCAGTTGGAACAAAATTTTTTTCATTTTGAAGTCCATCTCGTGGACCAACTTCTATAATTGTTACTTTTTCAGGAAATCCCATAAACCGCTCTCCTCCCACAATGTAAACGCTTACTAATATTTATTTTAATTCTAAAAAATTAAAATTCAATAAAAATTATAAATTTTTACAAAAAAAGAGGAATTTCGCAAGCGATGTCGAAATTAATACAAGTGACAGTTAATCACAGTAATCAAACAGTAAGGAGAGGTTTTCGACATGGGTCAAACAGAAGTAGTCATTGTAAGCGCTGTACGTACAGCAATCGGCAGCTTTGGGGGAAGCTTACAAAATGTATCCGCAACAACTTTAGGTGGTACTGTAATCAAAGAAGCTTTAAACAAAGCAGGGGTATCAGCAAACGAAGTAGATGAAGTTATTATGGGAAATGTCTTACAAGCAGGTTTAGGACAAAATCCAGCACGACAAGCAACTTTAGCAGCAGGGTTACCTGAAACTGTTTCAGCATTAACCATCAATAAAGTATGCGGATCAGGACTAAAAGCAGTACATCTCGCTACACAGGCGATTCTTGCTGGGGATGCTGATGTGATTGTTGCTGGTGGAATGGAAAACATGAGCCAAGCACCATACCTATTAAAAAATGCACGCAACGGGTTTAAAATGGGCGATCAAAAAGTAGTCGACAGCATGATCCAAGATGGATTATGGTGTGCATTTAACGACTACCATATGGGCGTTACAGCTGAAAACCTGTGTGATAAATATGAAATTACTCGCGACGAACAAGATGCATTTGCAGCTTCAAGTCAGCAAAAAGCAGAAGCAGCTATTCAATCTGGCCGTTTCGCAGATGAAATTGTGCCAGTAGAAGTGCCTGGAAGAAAAGGCCAAGTAACAATTTTTGAACAAGATGAGTTCCCACGCGCAGGCACAACGGCTGAAAGTCTAGGAAAGCTACGTCCAGCTTTCAAAAAAGACGGTTCAGTAACAGCTGGTAATGCATCTGGTATCAATGACGGTGCAGCTGCAGTAGTGGTAATGAGCCGTAAAAAAGCAGACGAGTTAGGCCTAACACCATTAGTGTCTATTAAAGCTAATGCAACTGCTGGAGTAGACCCAAGCATTATGGGAATCGGTCCTGTAAGCGCAGTGAAAAAGGCGCTTGAAAGAGCTGCTGTTTCATTAGAAGACGTTCAACTAGTAGAAGCAAACGAAGCATTCGCTGCACAGTCAATCGCTGTGGATCGTGAACTTCAATTTAACCATGATATTTTAAATGTAAACGGTGGAGCAATTGCGCTTGGACATCCTATTGGTGCAAGTGGTACACGTGTCCTGGTTTCACTTATTCATGAAATGCAAAAACGCGACGCAAAACTTGGTTTAGCAACGTTATGTATTGGCGGAGGCCAAGGTGTTGCAACAATCGTTGAACGTCCTTAATTTTTGATATAGCTTTAACAAACATTAAAGCTATATCACAACGCCACAGATTCCAAACATACTGCTTTGGAACTCGTGGCGTTTTTGTTTTTCTTTGAATTTTGTCTACTAATATAACTTTTTTGACAAAAAAATGATTAAATTATAATTTTTAGTTATATATATATTTAAAAAGAAATAAAAATCTTTTATAATAGATTAGAAAGCGTTTTCAAAAATAACGAAGGGGTGGTTATGTATGAAACAAGTACATACGTCGTTTAAAGAAGCGGTGAAAGATATTCACGACGGTGCTACGATGATGGTCGGTGGTTTTGGTTTATGTGGAATTCCGGAGAATTTGATTTTAGCGTTAGTTGAAACAGGGGTAAAAGATTTAACCGTAATTTCAAATAACTGCGGCGTAGACGACTGGGGACTTGGACTGCTTCTGAAAAACAAACAAATTAAAAAGATGATTGGCTCTTACGTGGGAGAAAATAAAGAGTTTGAAAGACAAGTATTGTCAGGAGAAATTGAAGTAGAATTGCTACCTCAAGGCACGCTAGCTGAAAAGATTCGCGCCGGCGGAGCGGGCATACCTGCATTTTATACACCAGCGGGAGTGGGAACACCCATTGCTGAAGGAAAAGAAGTTCGTGTGTTTGATGGGAAAGAATATTTACTAGAAGAGGCGTTAAAAGCTGATTTTAGTTTGGTTAGAGCTTGGAAAGCCGATCATATGGGGAATTTAGTGTATAACAAGACAGCGCGCAATTTCAGCCCAATGATTGCAGCAGCAGGAAAAGTGACGATAGCAGAAGTAGAGGAACTTCATCCAACAGGTTCACTTGATCCAAATATTATCCACACACCTAGTGTATATGTTCAATCGTTAATTATTGGTGAACAAGAAAAACGTATTGAGCGTTTAACCGTTCAAAAATAACAAAAGGGGAGAGATTTTTCATGATTGAAAACGGCGTGAACGTGAGAGAGCGAATTGCAAAACGTGCTGAAAAAGAAATTTTGGACGGATTTTATGTAAACCTTGGAATTGGTATTCCAACGCTTGTGGCTAATCATATCTCAGATAATAAAACGGTTGTGCTTCAGTCCGAAAACGGTCTGTTAGGCATTGGACCATATCCGAAAGAAGGAGAAGTAGATCCTGATTTAATTAATGCAGGCAAAGAAACCGTAACGGCGACAAAAGGGGCTTCTTACTTCGACAGTGCTGAATCGTTTGGCATGATTCGCGGAGGGCATATTAATATTGCGATTTTAGGAGGCATGGAAGTCTCAAAAACTGGTGACTTAGCTAACTGGATGATTCCTGGAAAAATGATTAAAGGAATGGGCGGTGCAATGGATTTAGTTCATGGAGCGCAGCGCATCATTGTTATTATGGAACATGTGACGAGAAAAGACCAACCTAAAATCTTAAATGAGTGCACCCTCCCTCTGACAGGAAAAGGGGTAGTAGATTGTATTATTACAGATCGAGCGGTCATTGACATTACGGCAGAAGGCCTAAAACTTGTCGAAGTAGCGAAAGGCTATACGGTAGAAGATATTCAACAGTCTACAGAGCCAACTTTAATCATTGATGAACATGTAAAACTAGATGCATTTTGATTTTTGGTAACAAAAGCAAGAATATGATACAATATCTCTCAATTAAAGTAGCGGGGGAATTGTGATGGCTAAAAAAAAGCAAAAACAATCAGCACAAAAACAAAATGATCAGCTCAGTATCAAAGATCAGCTAAATGATAGCTTATTAAAACAGCTTCAGGCTAAAAAACAGGCGCTTTCTTTAAAAGAAGAAGAGCAGAAAGAAACAGAACGTAAAGAAGCTGCTCGAATTCGAAAAGAAAAAGAAAAAAATAAATCGTTTGAAGAACTGTTAAATGAAAGTGATATGAACTGGTCCGAGTTTAAAAAATAAAAGCGCCGATAAAGGCGCTTTTATTTTTTAACGATGAGCTTCATATTGATTTGCTTTAAAAATCGAGTGCAGTTTGCTCACTTCAGTAGGCTGTAGCGGGGAGGTCTCGACAGCCTTTACGTTTTCACGAAGCTGTGAAGAAGAGCTTGCTCCTGCTACAACTGAGGCTACCGCAGGATTAGCTAAACAGTATTGAAGTGCAGTTGAATTCAGAGAGTGATTTGGTCGTACGTGACGAAATGCTTCAATCGTTTTTGATAATTCCGTACCGCTATAGTCTAAGTATCCCTTACCTTCGAATGCAGCAAGCTTTTGCTCTCCTTTTTCGGTTAGCAGCCCTTTGGCTACTGGACCTCTGGCTACAACGCTAATGCCGTTATCGTGCAAAAGGGGAAGTGCACTTTCTTCAGGACGTCTGTCTAACAAGCTGTATTGCATCATGACACTGACAATAGAAGAGTTTTGCACATACTCTCGAATCACATTCGGGCGGATAGATGAAATACCATAGTAGCGAATGACGCCTTCTTGTTTTAATTCTTCAAATGCTTCAATCGTTTCTTCAATATTGTCTTCAACAGTCCCTCCGTGCAGTTGATATAAATCGATGTAATCCGTTTGAAGCCGGCGCAGGCTTTCTTTTACTTCATCTTTTATGTAAGCTTTAGACGGATCCCACGTCCAGCTGTCTTTTGCATCATTCCAGCGATTTCCTACTTTTGTGGCTAAAACAATATCATGTCTGCGGTTTTTTAAAGCTTGTCCCACAAACTCCTCGTTTAAGCCAAAATCATATAAATCTGCTGTATCAAAATAATTAATGCCATATTCCAGAGCTTCATCAATCATATTGACAGCGTGTTTCTGTTCCGTGCCAAGAGACATGCATCCTAAACCTAATGTACTGACCAGCAAATCTGAAGTACCTAAGCGTCTTTTTTCCATATATGCCACTCCTTATTTTTTACTTGTTTCTATCTATTGTAGCGCTATGATAGAGAGAAACTCAAATAAGAAGATTAAAAAACTGCAGCACAATTAGTGTCTGCAGTCTGCTTGTTGTTTGTAAGAATTAAAATTTTGAGAGATAGCGTTCGTCCACTCATCAACATACTGAAATTGTTCGCCGTATTCTTTTAACTTTTGCTTAATTTCCCATGCTTTACCGACTAAAATGATTTGCTTCTCGTGAACATAAACTTTCATTTTTTCTACCTCCCAAGATTCGTATGATAGAATATATGTAAGAGTCAAAAAAATAGAACGAGGTGGAGAAAATGGATCATTTAACAGAAAAAATGCGGTCTTCTGAAAAGCTGTTTGGAGGCAGAGTGATTGATTTGTACTTAGAAGAAGTAGAGCTTCCGAACGGAAAAACGAGTACAAGAGAAGTAGTTAAGCATCCTGGAGCTGTCGCTGTCATTGCGTTAACAAGCGATCATAAAATGGTTATGGTCAAACAGTATCGCAGACCGATGGATCGTATTTTAGTGGAAATTCCAGCCGGCAAGCTGGAAAAAGGAGAAGAGCCGATTGTAACGGCAAAACGTGAGTTAGAAGAAGAAACGGGCTATACAACAGATTCCCTTAGCCATATTATTTCTTTTTACACATCGCCAGGTTTTGCAGATGAGTTGGTTCACGTTTATTTAGCAGAAGATTTAAAAGTGATGACCACCAAAGCGGAATTGGACGAAGATGAATTTGTTGAAGTGATGGAAGTTACTGTAGATGAGGCCCTTACTCTTATTCAAAACAAAGAAATTTACGATGCAAAAACAGCATATGCTGTGCAGTACTTACAGTTAAAAAGCGGATTAGGAGAGTAAGAGAGTTTTTTCTTTTACATACGTACGGCAATCTAGCAATTTAGAGGTTTACATTGAAACGTCATTTGATGTGAGAAAAAACAGGCATGCGCGTATCTCTAGCTTAAAAAATGTGTGACAACCATATATTAGTTGAAGAAAAATCCGAACGATAAATAGAGATTCTTGATTTAGAATCAAATTCGTTCGGATTTTTTTAAAGTTGATGGTGAACGTAGCTTTCATTTATGTAGTTGGTTCTAGCGGTTGATTGGAGGTCAAGGGGAAGACTCCTGCGGGAAAAGCGGAATAGGTGAGACCCCGCAGGAGCGTACGCGACGAGGAGGCTCACCGGCCGCCCGCGGAAAGCGAAGCCTTGCATGAAAATCAACAGCGGTGTCACAAGCTATCCATACTATCTCATTTGTTCTTATTTAGATTAGATTAATTTCATTATGTCTTAATCTCTTTTTTATGTGATAGATTTAAAAGATTCTTGGCATAGTTTTTGTACTCTATCATACACTCTATTAAGCGATTAATAGGAGGAAGACGATGAGAAAAAAACAATTGCCATTATCGTATGCAAGACATTTTCAAGAAAACAGTTCTATTTATTTATTTGTAACCGTGCTGTTTTTAATGGGAATCATTTTTGGGGCTATTGTTGTAAATAGTTTGACGCTTGATCAAAAAGAAGACCTGTACTTCTATTTAAACCGGTTTTTCGGACAGGTAAAGAGTGGGGAAGTAGCAAGCAGCGTTGAAATGTTTCAGCAAAGTTTTTTTCACAATGTTAAATACTTAGGGCTCATTTGGATACTAGGAATTGCTATTATTGGTTTGCCTGTAGTGTTAATTCTGCTGTTTTTAAAAGGAATGGTGATTGGTTTTACCGTAGGCTTTTTAGTCAATCAAATGGGACTCTCTGGGTTTGCGCTATCTTTTGTATCTGTTATGCCGCAAAATATCTTTCTCATACCGGCATTTCTGATTCTGTCTGCAGCTTCAGTTGCCTTTTCTTTGAAGCTCGTGCGGCAGCAGTTTTTTAAAAAAGCAGCGGAGCCTATTTCTGCATCCTTTTTACGCTATAGCGGCACGATGATTGCAATGATATGCTTGGTTGCCTGTGCAGCTACAGTTGAAGCTTATGTATCACCTACTTTAATGAAAAGTGTAATGGCTCTATTAAATAAGTAAGAATAAGTATTAAATAAAAAGAATTCTTTTTTCTTATTAAGAATAACTTTATTTTGACACCCTCGACACATCTGATATAATGGATTAGTGAATGGCGAGGGAGGGAATAATTATGGAAAGTCGAATTGAGCGAATTAAGCAGCAGTTGCACTCAGCTAGCTATAAATTGACACCTCAACGTGAGGCGACTGTAAGAGTACTTCTTGAACATGAAGAGGATCATTTAAGTGCCGAAGATGTATATCTCCTCGTCAAGGAAAAGTCTCCGGAAATTGGATTGGCAACTGTTTATCGTACGTTAGAATTGTTAACTGAACTTAAAATTGTTGATAAAATAAACTTTGGCGATGGCGTTTCTCGCTACGATTTAAGACAAGAAGGAGCCGCACACTTTCATCATCACCTTGTGTGTATGGAATGTGGATCTGTGGACGAAATTCAAGAAGATTTGCTTGAAGACGTTGAAGAAATTGTGGAAAAGCAATGGAATTTTAAAATTAAAGATCACCGCTTGACATTTCATGGCATTTGCCATCGCTGTCAGGATAAAGAAGACAAGCAGTAAAAGCCTTTTCCATAATGGAGAAGGTTTTTTGTTGTACATAAATAGAAAAAATAAAGAGGTTACAAGCTATATGGTTTTATAGAAAGGAAGGAAATGACAAGGAGAGAACTCAGCGTATAAAGGCAAGAAACATGTATAAAACCTGTCCCAATTGGCATATCTTCTAATAGAATCAAAAATTGGAGGAATTGTTTCATGAAATCATGGGCTGAAATGGTATATAATACATGTAAAGTATTTATCTTATTTACCGGGTTTACTCTTTTGTTTTATTTTGGAATGATATGGGT
Source organism: Priestia sp. RMT2NF4 (assembly GCF_047872835.1). NCBI lineage: Bacteria > Bacillati > Bacillota > Bacilli > Caryophanales > Bacillaceae > Priestia > Priestia sp. RMT2NF4. The sequence goes on along the minus strand of NZ_JBLQZO010000002.1, from coordinate 738,531 downwards.
ATCTCAAGAGTATCAAAATTATAAACGTTATGATGAGCCGTCGGGTTCAGCAGTTAAGGTCATGCAAGCAAGTGTGAACAAAGATCAGACGTGGCTGGAGCGTTTATTTATGTTTTATCAAAACGGGGAGTAGAGGCTATTGAATGATCAAATTCAAGATTTTATTCATTATTTAGTAGTAGAGCGGGGACTGGCGAAAAATACGATTGATTCGTATGAACGAGATTTAAAAAAGTATGCTCAATATTTAGAGCATGTAGAGCAGCTGAAATCATTTAATGAAGTAACAAGACTCCACATCGTTAATTTTCTGAAATATTTAAGTGATCAGCAAAAATCATCTAAAACGATTGCGAGACATGTGGCTTCAACTAGATCTTTTCATCAATTCTTACTAAGGGAAAAAGCAGCGGATACAGATCCATCCGTTCATATTGATACTCCGCAGCTTGAGCGCAAGCTGCCAAAAGTGCTAAATGCAGAGGAAGTAGAGGCGCTGTTAAATGTGTTTGATACTTCGACGCCTTTTGGCATACGAGACAAAGCGATGCTTGAATTGCTTTATGCTACTGGAATTCGTGTATCTGAACTCGTTAACTTAAATATTGATGATGCACATTTGACGATGGGATTTATTCGGTGTATCGGAAAAGGGAATAAAGAAAGAATTGTCCCCATCGGAAGGTTGGCAACAGAGGCGATTGAAGAGTACTTACAGCATGGCCGGAGTATTTTAACAAAGCAAAAGGAACAGGACAAAGCACTTTTTGTTAATCATCATGGAAGGCGCTTGACAAGGCAGGGGTTTTGGAAAATATTAAAAAAGTTAGCTTCTGAAGCAAAAATTGAAAAAGAATTAACTCCACATACGTTACGCCATTCGTTTGCTACTCATTTGTTAGAGAACGGCGCGGATTTGAGAGCTGTTCAAGAAATGCTCGGGCATGCGGATATTTCGACCACTCAAATTTATACACATGTCACAAAAGCACGTTTAAAAGATGTATACAATCAGTTTCACCCGCGAGCGTAGGAAGATCCCAATGTCCAGTAAGTTCATAGACATTGGTTTTTTTGATTGAAAACACTTTCATTCCTGTGTACAAAAAAATAAAAAGCGTCTATACTAATAGAGAGGTCAGACTTCTGACCAATAAGAGAAGATGGTTAAATTATTTCCAAACGGGAATTTTATAGAGAATAAATAAATTGATATTTGGAGGGAATAAAATGGCGCATACATATAAACGCGTATTTTTAGTTGTCATGGATTCAGTAGGTATCGGTGAATCACCGGATGCTGAAAAATACAATGATAAAGGTGCCGATACGTTTGGCCATATTGCAGAGCACTGCAACGGTCTTCATATGCCTAATATGGCTAAGCTTGGTCTAAGCAATATTCGTGAAATTAAAGGAATTGATAAAGCTGAAAAACCGCTCGCTTACTATACAAAAATGCAGGAAGCTTCTGCAGGAAAAGATACAATGACAGGTCATTGGGAAATTATGGGTCTTAATATTGATACGCCTTTTAATGTGTTTCCAGACGGATTTCCAGAAGAGCTGATTTCACAACTAGAAGAAAAAACAGGTCGAAAAATCATTGGGAACAAACCAGCATCTGGTACAGAAATTTTAGATGAGCTAGGAAAACAACATATGGAAACAGGTGACTTAATCGTCTATACATCAGCGGATTCTGTTTTGCAAATTGCTGCTCATGAAGAAATTGTTCCAATTGATGAATTGTACAAAATTTGTGAGATTGCTCGTGAATTAACGCTTGATGATCCATATATGATTGGACGTGTTATCGCTCGCCCGTTTTTAGGTGAACCAGGTAACTTCACTCGTACATCCAATCGTCATGACTATGCATTAAAGCCTTTTGGACGTACAGTAATGAATGAATTAAAAGACAATGACATCGATGTTATTGCTATCGGTAAAATTTCTGATATTTACGACGGAGAAGGGGTCACAAAATCTCTTCGTACCAAGTCGAATATGGACGGCATGGATAAGCTAGTTGATACATTAAACATGGACTTCACAGGCTTAAGCTTCTTAAATTTAGTTGATTTTGATGCTCTCTATGGCCATCGCCGCGATCCACAAGGATATGGGCAAGCGCTTGAAGAATATGATGCACGCTTGGAAGAAGTATTTGATTTATTAAAAGAAGATGATTTATTGATTATTACAGCGGATCATGGAAATGACCCTGTTCATCATGGGACAGACCATACGCGTGAATACGTGCCGCTTCTTGTGTACAATAAAGGCATGAAAGAAGGAAAAGAACTTTCTATTCGTCAAACGTTTGCGGATATTGGCGCAACGGTAGCAGAAAATTTTGGCGTAGCAATGCCTAAGCATGGAAAAAGTTTTTTACAAGAGCTGAATTAAGCAGGGGGAATGGAGTATGAAAAAAGAATATATTGAAAAAGCAGCAGCATATATTAAAAATCAATCAGCTGTTACACCAACCATTGGTCTTATTTTAGGTTCTGGACTAGGGGTATTAGCTGACGAAATTGAAGGCGCGGTAAAAATTCCGTACAACGACATTCCTGAGTTCCCGGTTTCAACAGTTGAAGGTCACGCTGGTCAATTAGTCATTGGCACCATTCATGACGTACCGGTTGTAGCTATGCAAGGACGTTTTCACTTTTATGAAGGATACGCCCTTGATAAAGTAACATTTCCAGTGCGCGTAATGAAAGAAATCGGTGTAGAAACGTTGATTGTAACGAATGCAGCAGGCGGAGTAAACGAATCCTTTAATCCAGGAGACTTAATGATTATTTCTGATCATATTAATAACTTTGGAACGAACCCTTTGATTGGACCTAATGACTCTGATTTTGGCGTAAGATTCCCGGATATGTCAACTGCTTACTGCAAGGACCTTCGTCAATTAGCGAAGAAAGTAGGAGCTGATTTAAATATCGCCTTACAAGAAGGTGTATATGTAGGAAATACAGGTCCAACATATGAAACGCCTGCTGAAGTACGCATGCTTCGCATTATCGGGGGAGACGCGGTCGGTATGTCTACAGTACCAGAAGTTATTGTAGCACGCCATACAGGTATGAAAGTACTGGGTATTTCTTGTATTTCTAATATGGCAGCTGGTATTTTAGATCAGCCCTTAAATCATGAAGAAGTGATTGAAACGACTGAAAAAGTAAAACAGCAGTTTTTATCGCTTGTAAAAGAAGTAGTAAAGCAACTTCCAGCTGATCAAAAATAAGAAGAAAATATGACTTCAAGCATCGAGAATTTCTCGATGCTTTTTTTATTTCGTTTAGTATAAATCGATTATACCTTGGAAAAAATAGGTTGTATAAAGAATGGAGGTTTGTGGAGATGAAGCGAACTATTGTAAAGTTACTCGTTGTCATATTTTTATTTCCACTTATGACGCAACCTGTTTTAGCCGCAGAAAAAAAGAGTTCTGAGCTTGCTGACAGTGCTAGGTCAGCTATTTTAATTGAACGGGATACAGGAAAAATTCTATACGAAAAAAATAGTAATCAAGAACTTCCCCCTGCCAGTATGACTAAAATTATGACAATGATTTTAATTATGGAGGCTTTGGATAAAGGGAAAATTACCTTAAAAGATAAAGTGCGAGCAAGTGAATATGCCGCTTCAATGGGAGGCTCACAAATCTTTTTAGAGCCCGGAGAAGAAATGACGGTAAATGATTTGCTAAAAGGGATTGCGATAGGTTCTGGTAACGATGCTTCTATGGCAATGGCTGAATATTTAGCTGGATCAGAAGAAAAATTTGTAGCAAAGATGAACCAAAAAGCGAAAGAGCTTGGTTTGACTCATACAAAATTTCAAAATCCGACAGGCCTGCCTGTAGAAAATCACTATAGTACAGCTCATGATATGGCCATGATGGGCAGAGAGCTACTAAAGTATGAAAAAATTATTAACTATACAAGTAAATACGAAGCTTATTTACGCACGGATACAGATAAGAAGTTTTGGTTAGTAAATACGAATCGCTTAGTGAAGTTTTATCCCGGGGTTGATGGACTCAAAACGGGATTTACAGGTCAAGCTAAGTATTGCCTGACAGCTACCGCTAAAAAGGGAAATATGCGTGTGTTAGCGGTTGTATTCGGTGCAAGCACGCCAAAAGATCGCAATAATCAAGTAACCAAAATGTTAGACTACGCATTCAGTCAATATACAACGAAGCCTTTATACAAAAAAGGAGACGTTATTGCCAAGATAGATGTAAACAAGGGTAGTGAAGATCAGGTAACAGCCGTTACGTCAGAGCCTATTTCTGTTTTATTGAAAAAAGGAAATGCAGCCAAAGATGTTAAAACAGAAGTGAAAATGAACGAGAAGTTAAATGCGCCTATTCAAAAAGGCGACAAAATTGGAACGTTGACCATTAAGAAGGATAACAAAGTAATGAGTTCTTCACCGCTTCTTGCAAAAGAAGATATCGATGCTGCTTCTTGGTGGAAGCTATTTAAACGTACGTTCTCTATTTTCTCTCAAACATCTTAAACAGCTAAATGTGACGAAATAGAACTAGTTTTGTCGGTGAGAAGGATTCTATTCTGTTGGCAGCGAAAGATTGACTATAAGATTTCCGAGGAGGTTTGTATAGTGAGTCTTTCAATTGAATTGGAATTCAAACAAGATGTCTTGTTGGTTCGATTAACAGGAGAATTAGATCATCATACGGCTGAAGAGCTAAGAAGCAAAATCACCCAAGCGATAGAGAAGGAATCTATCAGCCATTTGATTTTAAATTTACAGCATTTAACCTTTATGGACAGCTCTGGGTTGGGGGTTATTTTAGGGAGATACAAACAAGTTCATAATAACGGTGGGGAAATGGTTGTATGCGCTATTTCTCCCGCTGTAGAACGTTTGTTTAATATGTCAGGCTTATTTAAAATTATTCGTTTTGAACCTAATGAAGAAAACGCGCTTCAAAAATTGGGGGTGGCATAATGAAAAATCAAATGAACCTCCAATTTTCCGCGCTTAGTCAAAATGAATCGTTTGCCCGCGTCACGGTAGCATCATTTATTACGCAGTTAGATCCAACAATGGATGAGTTAACAGAAATTAAAACAGTCGTATCTGAAGCAGTAACAAATGCTATTATTCACGGCTACGAAAGCAATCCGGATGGTGTGGTATATATTTCTGTGACGCTTCATGAAGACGGTGTAGTCGAGCTGATGATTCGTGATGAAGGAATTGGTATTGATAATGTGGATGAAGCCAAGCAGCCTTTATACACAACGAAACCAGATCTAGAACGTTCTGGAATGGGTTTCACCATAATGGAAAACTTTATGGACGAAATTCGAGTGGAGTCTACTGTATTAGAAGGTACGACCTTATATTTAAAAAAGCACTTAACAAATAGTAAAGCGCTATGTAATTAAGGAGACTTGCCAATGGATGTGGAGGTCAAAAAAAATAAAAACGAACCGTATTTAAAGGATCATGAAGTTAAAGACCTCATCAAGCGCAGTCAGCAAGGTGATCAAATTGCACGAGATACAATCGTCCAAAAAAATATGCGGCTCGTTTGGTCGGTTGTTCAACGTTTTATTAACCGTGGTTATGAGCCCGATGATTTATTTCAAATTGGATGTATAGGACTATTAAAGTCCGTTGATAAATTTGATCTATCGTATGATGTTAAATTTTCAACATATGCTGTTCCAATGATTATTGGTGAAATTCAGCGGTTTATTCGTGATGATGGCACGGTAAAGGTTAGTCGTTCTCTGAAAGAAATGAGCAATAAAATACGTAAAGCAAAAGACGAGCTTTCCAAATTGCTTGGACGCGTCCCTACAGTCGCTGAGGTTGCAGAACATTTGGATCTCACTCCTGAAGAAGTAGTGCTAGCTCAAGAAGCTAATCGTGCTCCTTCGTCTATTCACGAGACCGTCTATGAAAATGATGGAGATCCAATTACCCTTCTTGACCAAATTGCTGATCATACGGAAGCGAAGTGGTTTGATAAAATTGCTTTAAAAGAAGCAATTGAAGAACTTGATGAGCGTGAAAAGCTCATTGTCTATTTGAGGTATTACAAAGATCAAACTCAGTCCGAAGTGGCCGCAAGGCTGGGAATTTCTCAGGTTCAGGTATCGAGGCTTGAGAAGAAAATCTTAAAACAAATGAAGCTGCATATGAATGATACGTAATACTTAAGAAGCAATCCGTTTTGCTATTCAAAGAAGAATAGTGAAACGAATTGCTTTTTTTTATTTGGTAATTAATGGTCTGTTCAGAAACGTGAATTAGAAAATTTAAGAAAATCCATACTACACGTACAGGGAGATAATGAATCGTAAGGTGTGATATGAATGGAAAACGTTCTTTATCTTAAAATGAGGCATCGTATTCAAGTAAAACCTGATGAAGCTGTAAATATTGGACAATTAGCAATGGTTATAGCAGGAGATTCTGTTCAAAAGCAAATTGAAAAGCTAATTGTCTATCAAGTAAGTATGAGTGATCGAAATATTATCATTGTTGATTTAATGAAGGTAATTGAAAAAGTTGCCTCTCAGTATCCGCACTTAGACATTCAGACGATTGGACCCGCTCAAACAATTGTAGAGGTCGTGTACAAAAAGAAACAATATTCCTTTTTGTTTTTTCTAGCTGTTTGGTTTCTTCTCTTCATCGGAGCCGCTTTAGCAATTATGAACTTTCACGAAGATGTGAGTATGAGACAAGTACATCAAAAGTTGTTCTATATGCTGACCGGTCTGAGAGATAAGCAGCCTTTGCTGATTCAAGTGCCTTACTCTATCGGTTTAGGGTTGGGAATGATTCTGTTTTTTAACCACGTCTTTAGAAAACGAATTAATGAAGAGCCTAGTCCTCTCGAAGTCGAAATGTTTAATTACCAGCAAGACTTAGATCAATACGTCATTATGCACGAGAATAAAGAAAGTATGAAAAAAATTGATGATCATTAACATTGTGATGACCATTGTAATTGGACTTGCGGGAGGATTGGCTGCAGGTGCTGGGTTTGTAGCATTTTTAACGGTGCTGGGCATTATTCCGCGTTTGATGCAGCTGACCAAAACCATGAAATACATTCAAGCATATGAGTGGGGAGTCGTAGGTGGTGCCGTTACAGGCGGTTGGTGCAGTCTTCATCAATACACGTGGCAGTTTCCTGCGGTGCTTATTATGATCATAGGTCTAACGAGCGGTATTTTTATTGGGATGCTGGCAGCAGCGTTAACAGAAGTGCTTAATGTATTGCCGACGTTAACGAAACGAATAGGAATGGAAGGCAAGCTTATTTTATTGTTAATGGCCATTGTACTAGGCAAAGTATGCGGGTCATTATTTCATTGGATTTATTTTGTTAATCAATAAGAAAAGGATGTATGTAACATGGCAAATAATCAAAAATTAAAAGATAACTATCAAGAAAGCATTAAACCATTTCAGCCTAAACCTTCATATGTGGCAAATTGCCTAAAGGCCTTTTTGGTAGGGGGAATCATTTGTACATTAGGACAGGCAATTCAAAATTTCTATATTGCATTTTTTGACTTTAATGAAAAAAATGCAGGTAATCCTACCGTCGCAACCCTTATTTTAATATCTGCGCTCTTAACCGGGTTTGGGATATATGATCGTATTGGTCAATTCGCAGGTGCAGGTTCAGCCGTTCCTGTTACGGGTTTTGCTAATTCCATGACGAGTGCAGCGCTTGAACATCGAAGTGAAGGAATTGTTCTCGGCGTTGCGACTAACATGTTCAAGCTGGCTGGAAACGTCATTGTATTTGGAACGGTTTCGGCTTACGTTGTAGGAATCATTCGCTACCTTTTTAAAACTTATTTGCTATGAAAAGAGGGGGATTATGAGAAAAACTGGAAAACAAACGTGGGTTTATGAAAATTCTATTTACATTAATGCTACAGGAACAGCAGTAGGGCCAAAAGAAGCAGATGGACCGTTGGGAGAAACATTTGATATTACACATAAAGATTTGCACTGTGAAGAAGACAACTGGGAGTTAGCTGAAAGAAGACTGATGACGGAGTCCATTGACTCCTGCTTGCAAAAAATAAATTTATCCTATGAAGACATTGATTTGTTTTTGGCTGGAGATTTATTAAATCAAAACGTAACGGCTAATTTTGTAGCTCGACATAACCAAATTCCATTTCTATGCATGTTTGGCGCTTGCTCCACATCAATGGAAACGCTGGCAACAGGGGCAGCTCTTGTGGATGCGGGATTTGCTAATCGTGTTATTGCATCAGCGAGCAGTCATAACGCAACCGCTGAGCGCCAATTTCGAAATCCTACCGAGTACGGAGGACAAAAACCAGATACGGCAACGGCAACCATTACGGGAGCAGGGGCAGCGCTGGTCTCGAAAGAAAAAGGTATTGTGCGTCTCACGTCTGCAACGATTGGGCGTGTAATGGATTATGGGATTAAAAACGCAAACGATATGGGTTCTGCTATGGCACCAGCTGCTGCGGATACCATTCAAAGGCATTTGGAAGACTTAAACGTCGCTCCAAGCGAGTATGATCTTATTTTAACAGGAGATTTATCTGGTGTAGGCAGTCCAATCTTAAAACAGCTGCTCAAGGACGAAGGCTATGATATATCAACCAATCATAATGATTGCGGATTGATGGTATATCGCCCCGACCAAAATGTATTTGCAGGGGGAAGCGGCTGCGGCTGCTCGGCTATTGTCACGTATGGTCATATTTTAAATGAATTAAAATCGGGAAACTTAAAGAAAGTGTTTATGGTGGCAACAGGAGCTCTTTTAAGTCCAACGATGATTCAGCAAAAAGAGTCAATTCCAACAATTGCTCATGGCGTCGTCTTAGAACATATTGGGGAGGGGGATGATCAATGGAGTATGTAATAGCTTTTGCTGTAGGAGGAATCATTTGCGTTATTGGGCAGCTGCTGCTGGATCTTGCTAAACTTACTCCAGCGCATGTTATGAGTTCGTTTGTAGTTGCAGGAGCGATTTTAGATGGATTTGGTCTTTATGATAAGTTAATTGAATTTGCTGGCGCCGGAGCGACGGTTCCAATTACAAGCTTTGGTCATTCTTTGCTGCACGGAGCGATGAAGCAAGCAGATGACCATGGGTTTATCGGGATTGGGATTGGGATTTTTGAACTTACCTCGGCTGGAATTTCAGCAGCTATTTTATTTGCTTTTATTATCGCGTTAATCTTTAAACCGAAAGGATAAAAGATTATGAAAAAAAGAAGGATCATTATTGTAACCGATGGGGATGAATATGCGCGCAAAGCAATTGAGCATGTAGCTAAATCGGTTGGTGGCAGATGCATTTCGAGGTCATATGGAAACCCTACTACGTTAACAGGTAGTCAAACGGTAGATTTAATTCTTCAAGCACCATATGATCCCGTCTTTGTGATGTTCGACGATAGCGGTTTCTTAGAGGAAGGACCCGGGGAAATTGCTTTGCTCCATGTAGCAAAGCATCCTCAAGTAGAAGTTCTTGGAGTGATCGCTGTTGCGTCACGTACTCATCAAAGCGAATGGACAAGAGTGGATGTAACCATCGATCGTTTTGGAGAAATATCGCATTACGGCGTGGATAAAAGCGGAATTCAAGAGTTAGAAGTCGGACGAATTAATGGAGATACAGTTTACTGCTTGGATCAGCTCGATGTTCCCTTAGTCGTAGGAATAGGGGATATCGGCAAAATGGCTAGGATGGATGATGTTAAACTGGGATGTCCTATTACAGAAAAAGCAGCAAGACTTATTTTAGAAAGGAGCGGTTCGTTTGGATAAGCTAGCAGAGCAGAAAACAGCTATTTTTTCGAAAGTACAAAAAAACGATCAGTGGTTCAAAGAAAACGCTAGTATGAATACAAGCTTTGATGTGGGCGTGCGTAAACTACTTATTCTGGATCGAGAAGTTCATGTTTACTATGTAACAGGACTGTGCGATAGTTCATTTATTATTGAAATTACAAAAGTGCTCGTTCAAATTAATGATAATGAAGTTGAACGAGCAAAGCTAAAGGATATTGTTGAAAACCGTCTTATTCATCAGCAAGTCAAGCCTTTAAAGACGCTGGATGATGGAATGGTGTCGGTTTTATCAGGACTGCTATTCGTTTTAATTGACGGTGAAGAAGTTGGCTTTGAAGTCGATGTGCGTACATATCCTGGCAGATCCCCTGAAGAAGCGGATACAGAGAAAGTGATTCGCGGAGCACGAGATGGATACACTGAAAACATCATTATCAATACAGCGTTAACAAGAAGACGAATTCGTGACGGAAGATTTCGTTTTGAAATTATGAAGGTAGGCGAACGATCAAAACTGGACGTAGCGATTGGGTACATAAATGGCGTAGCTGATCCAGGGCTGGTTAAACTGATAAAAGATGAACTGGAAGCAATTGATATAGATGGTTTGCCGATGGCTGACAAATCAATTGAAGAGTTTTTAGTCAAACAAGGAATTAATCCTTTTCCAATGGTACGCTATACAGAACGTCCGGACACAGCAGCAGCTCATGTACTGGAAGGGCATGTGATTATTATTACCGATACGTCTCCAAGCGTTATTATTACGCCAACTACGCTGTTTCATCACGTGCAGCATGCGGAAGAATACAGGCAGGCTCCTTCTGTCGGTACGTTTATCCGCTGGATACGGTTTTTAGGAATTCTTGCTTCTCTTTTCTTATTACCGTTATGGCTGTTATTTGTACTTGAGCCAGACTTGCTGCCGTCAAAATTGCAGTTTATTGGACCAAACGAAGCAACAAATATTCCAACTGTTGTTCAAATTTTCCTAGCTGATTTTGGGATTGAATTTCTGAGGATGGCGGCCATTCATACGCCGACGCCGCTTGCCACGGCGATGGGCTTGATTGCCGCTGCGCTTATTGGGCAAATTGCTATTGATGTAGGTCTTTTTGTTCCCGAGGTTATTTTGTATGTGGCTATTGCAGCAATTGGTTCATTCGCGACGCCAAGCTATGAGTTAGCGGTAGCAAATAAAATGCTGCGATTGTTTCTGTTAATTTTCGTGGCGGCCTTTCATACTCCAGGGTTTCTTATTGCGACAACGTGTATCATTCTCTACATGGCGCGACTAAAATCATTAAATACGCCTTATTTGTGGCCGTTTCTTCCATTTAATCCGCAGGCTTTGTGGCAGATTCTCATCCGCACACCGGTTCCTGGAGCGAATCCGCGACCTAGTATTGTGCATCCGCAGGATAAAGACCGCCAGCCTGCAAAACCTTAAACAAAATATGTGGTTGAAACCTGTATGAAGATGTGATAAATTTGTTTTAAATATGGAAAATAATAAATATTTAGACAGTTAGCAGCGAATTGCCGTTAACTGTCTTTTTTACACTATACACAGGAACGGGGTCTAAACATGTTTTTACACGGAACAAGTCGCATAAATAAGCAGGGGCATCTTGAAATTGGTGGAGTTGATACGGTTGAATTAGCATCAAATTTTGGGACACCCCTTTACGTATATGACGTGGCTTTAATTCGGCAGCGTGCTAGAGGATTTAAAGAAACATTTGAAAAGCATGGGGTAAAAGCACAGGTCGCTTATGCAAGCAAAGCTTTTTCGACAATTGCAATGGTCCAAGTCGTTCATGAAGAAGGTCTTTCGTTAGACGTTGTTTCGGGGGGAGAACTGTATACGGCTTTAGCAGCTGACTTTCCAAAAGAACGAATTCATTTTCACGGAAACAATAAAAGCCGAGCAGAACTAGAAATGGCCGTCAAAGAAGATGTAGGATGCATTGTAGTTGATAATTTTTATGAAATTGCATTGCTTGAGGAAATAACGGAACAGTATCAAAAAAAGATGCCTGTTCTTCTCAGATTAACACCTGGAATTGAAGCTCATACACATGATTATATCTTGACAGGGCAAGAAGACTCGAAGTTTGGATTTGATCTTCAAAACGGTCAAGCAGACGAAGCTGTGCGTCTTGTGCAAAATAGCAAGGGGCTAGAACTTTTAGGTATTCACTGTCATATAGGATCGCAAATTTTTGAAACAACGGGATTTATTATGGCGACTCAAAAGCTTTTTGCAAAAATGAAAGAGTGGAAACAACGTATAAAATTTGTTCCGCAAGTATTAAATTTAGGCGGGGGTTTTGGCATTCGTTATACGGAAGAAGATCAGCCTATCCCTGTTTCTCAGTATGTGGAAGTTATTATAGAAGAGGTCAAAAAGCAGTCCAAACAGTTAGAAGTAGAAATTCCTGAAATTTGGATTGAGCCCGGGCGCTCTCTTGTAGGAGATGCTGGAACGACCCTGTATTCAATCGGTTCTCGTAAACACGTACCGAATGTACGTGAATATGTAGCGATTGATGGAGGGATGAACGACAATATTCGTCCCGCACTGTATCAAGCGAAATATGAAGCGGTCATTGCCAATCGAATGAATGATGAGAGTGATGAGCTCGTATCCATCGCAGGTAAGTGCTGCGAATCGGGGGATATGCTGATGTGGGATGTACATCTTCCAAAAGCAAACCCAGATGATTTATTAGCGATGTTTTGTACAGGCGCATACGGTTATTCTATGGCAAGTCACTATAACCGTTTGCCAAAGCCAGCTGTCGTGTTCGTAGAAGATGGAGAAGCACAGCTAGTCGTAAAACGCGAAACGTATGAAGACATTGTAAAAAATGACGTGAAATACAAAGTGACGGTAAAAAAGTAACGAGTGATTAACGTAAAAAAAGAGCCTCTTGTTCAAGAGGCTCTTTTTTATGAGAATAACGATTTAATAGCATCAATAATATCAACAAAGAATTGCTTTAATTTATCAAGAAATGATTGGCCTTCTTCTGACTGAAGAAATGTTGTTACTTTTTCCTTTGTCGCAGAAAGCTGGTCTTTTACTTGGTTCCAATCGATGTTCATATCTTTTAACCGATTGAAAAAGTCAACCAGTGTATTAAGCTCTGAATCTGTTAATTTAATACCTAAATCATCAGCCACGCGCTGAATTAACGTGCGTAAATCGTCCTTTGTTTGAGGATTTTCTTTAGCAATTTCTTCTTTAATCGTTGCCATAAACTGCGCTGCTTTTTCTTTACCGATTTTTTCACCAAGTTCAGATGTTTGGACCATCTCTTCGTTGGCTGCTTTTTTTACTTCTTCTGGGATTTTTTGATCTGTTTGAACTTCATATGCTTTCATAATACCTGTTAAAGCGGCTGTACCAGATACTTCAAATGGAGCAGTAATCTGGATTTTTGCATCTTTAACGCCGGCGGTCATTAAAGCATTAATATACATGTCATCTGTAATACCATTAATATTTTGAGTTGATACGCTTAAACCAGAATCTTTTGAGCCAAGGGTAATACTAGAAGATGAAATAGCACGAGATCCAATAGTAGCCTTTGGAATAAAGTCACCTAAGTATTCATGCTCTTCTTGGTTTGTCACGGTTACTGTTTGAGCATTGCTTGGTGCATCAAGGTCATTTAATACCTGTTGCTTCTGAGAGCTGGTTAAGTCCTGACCTAATGTAATAATCACATCGCCCGGAGCAGCATCTGCAAAACTTTTTAAGGGTGCGGTTAGGAATAGAAGAAGACCTAATGTCACCATCATTGCTTTTATCGTTAATTTCAAACCTTTTTCCTCCTTTAATCCCATACTTGCCCTATTATAATACGGGCAGGTCTGAAGTAACAGAGCCAATTCATCATTTTCCCATAAATCAGTCTAGAGGCGTAGATTTCTATATAAAATGAAATCTATGTATCTCCATCACTGTATTAGACGGATGATACTATAAAAAGTTTCATCTCACAACTACTATTTTTTATTTAGAGCCCTACGAGAAGAAAGTGAAAAAGTGCATTCATTGAATTCATGAGCTTGTTTGTAGTAGAATAGAGTGAGTTTATAAATGTAAGTGTTCTGCCTCTAGGTGGGCATTTACAACTTTTACGTTTTGCCGCTTTGACGGGGAAGATAGAGCCTGTAGCGGTACTAATACATATATTGGAGGTCATTTATATGAAAAAAGCAAGTATTTTAATGGAAAATGGTGAAAAAATTCTAATCGATTTATTTCCGAACGAAGCACCAGGAACAGTAGAAAACTTTGAAAAGTTAGCTAATGAAGGATTCTACAACGGCGTAACGTTCCACCGCGTTATCCCTGGATTTGTTTCTCAAGGAGGAGACCCAACTGGTACAGGTGCTGGCGGCCCTGGCTATTCAATTAAATGTGAAACAGAAGGAAACCCTCACAAACACGAAGCGGGTTCTCTATCAATGGCGCATGCTGGTAAAGACACAGGCGGCAGTCAGTTCTTTCTTGTTCATGAGCCACAGCCTCATTTGAACGGTGTTCACACTGTATTTGGAAAAGTAACAGAAGGACTTGATACAGTGTTGAAAATGAAAAATGGCGACGTAATGAAAGAAGTAAAAGTCTGGGAAGAATAAGAGCATACTGCTATAAATGGATATCAGCTAATAAAACGTCATAACAACCTTTTACAGGGGGTTACGGCGTTTTTTCTTCGCGCAACAGCTCAAAAAGCGTAATAGATTAGGTTTCTCATACACGCGTGACATATGACAAGCTTTTGTGTAATATTGCTATTTACTTATAAATTTTGTATGATAAAAGCAGTAAAAAACGCAGCGCATTAATTTGTAGGAAAGTTTGAGGACGAGGGAGAATCGTATGCTTATTCGCTATAAACGAAACTATGAAAAAATTGCCATGGGTCTTCTATCGTTTGTACCTACGGAAAAAGATTTAAAAAAACTTCAACAAACGATGAAAGAATATGAGCAAAACGAACATTGGCAGCTGTATCTTTGGAAGCAAGAAGAAGATATTATTGGAATTGTTGGCATTTCCATGCTCGATAAAAGTTTGATTGAGGTTCAACACGTCAGTGTAAACCCTTCACACCGCCAACAGGGCATTGGCAAAAAAATGATTAAAGCTCTTAAAGAAATGTATACGACTGCACAAATTAAGCCGAGTGAAATCATCGCTCCTTTTTATGAAAAGTGTCAGGCGGATGAATAAAGAAAAGCATGATTAGTTGAGGTGCGAAAGCGTCTTTCACATCTTAGTCATCATAAAACAACAGGTAGCTTCTAGCTACCTGTTGTTTTGTTTTGCCAATAAGTTCGCTTGTCTTTCCGCAATCACATCTGAACGATCTCGTGTACTGTGACGATGAACAATCGCATCATTTTGCAGATTAGAAGCTGATAACCAGACAAGCTGTTTATCAGTGCTTCTTCGTTTGCAAGCTCGTAATAATGCTGGATCTTCAATAGGTAAGTTAATGCTTTTATATGGCTGATAGGTATCGATTAAAGCTAATTGTTTGCGAAGAAGTTTAAGCAGTGAAGGATAATTAAGTCCAAGCTGTGCAATGTTTTCTTCTTCCTTCGTTAAAATTGCCAGTGCCTTTTGCATCGTTCTTTTGGCTCCGGCGAAATTTTGACGTCGATGATGATAGAGTGAAACAGCAATTTGAATAAGGCCAACCCAAATAATATTGCGGTGTCCTCTTTCGTCTTTTTTCCAGTGTTCTTCTAGCAGTTCATGACATTCAAAGTAATCCCGGTCGCCATGAAAATGAACTAAATAATCAATATAGGCTTGTGAATACAATCTTGTTCCCTCCTGGTAAGACTCTATATGTAGTGTATCACAAAAATTAGCTATTCATCAGCGCTGTGCCTTTAAAGAGACAAACGTGCTCAAGGTATGGCGAACACGTTTGTTTTTATTCAATATGTGTGGTTAGAAGCGTAAGCAAGAACAACCAACAATAATTAATAAAATAAACAGTACAACAATTAAAGCGAAACCGCTACCGTATCCACAAGATTTTTCACCCATGCGAGTTCCTCCTTCAGCCATTTGAAAATGTTATTACCTTGACATCATATGTATGTTTAAACTTTTTGTATGGGCAAATGACCTATTTTTACGTTAATTTGTATTGGACATGTGTCTATAATCCTCTATACTAATGATAGTAACGTTATATAAAGCAGCAGAAATGATAAGCAATTGAAAAGTGTTGGTGAGATAAAAGTGGAGTACAGTGTAAAAGTAGATGCGTTTGAAGGACCTTTAGATCTTCTTCTGCATTTGATTAACCGATTTGAAATTGATATTTACGATATCCCAGTAGCGACAATTACTGAGCAATATATGATGTTTATACATACAATGAATGAGCTTCAGCTAGACGTTGCCAGTGAGTATCTAGTCATGGCAGCAACTTTGCTTCAAATTAAAAGTAAAATGCTTCTGCCTACGTATGAAGAAGATATGGATGAAATTGAAATGGTCGATGAAGAAGATCCGCGTGAAGAATTGATGCAGCGCTTAATTGAATATCGAAAGTTTAAAGAAGCGGCAGTAGAGCTTCAAAAGCTGGAAGAAGACCAAAGTCATGTGTATACAAAACCTCCAAGTAATGTGCAAATAAATGCAGAAGAACGTACGCAGCCTCAGGACGAAGGATTGGATATATCACTGTATGATATGCTAAGTGCTTTTCAAAAGTTAATGAAACGAAAGCAAAACAAAAAGCCTATGCAGACGAAAATAGCAAGACAAGATATTCCAATTGACAAGCGCATGAGTGAAATTGTGAATGAATTAAAAGCCTTTAAAGGGAAAAAAAGTTTTTATCAGCTGTTTCCTTATCAAGAGCGTGATCATATTGTTGTAACGTTTTTAGCTGTGCTGGAATTAATGAAAGAAAATGAAATCGTTGTGGAACAGCAGCACAATCTAGACGAGCTTTATGTATCGTATCGAGAAAGGAATGAAGAGGAATGACAACGAATAATTTACAGGCTATTATTGAGAGCTTACTCTTTGTTTCTGGTGATGAAGGTCTGTCTATTAGCCGGTTAGCTGAGATTATAGAAAAGCCTCATGAAGACATTCAAGGTGCTTTGGAAAGCTTAGAGCAAGAGTGTAAGTCCAGAGGAGTTACACTTGTTGAAATAGGCGGGGCCTATCAGCTTGTTACAAAAAAAGAGCATGCACCATATATTGAGAAGCTCGTAGAAGCTCCTGCTAATCAATCATTGTCACAAGCAGCGCTTGAAACGTTAGCTATTGTAGCGTATAAGCAGCCAATTACAAGAGCTGAAATCGAAGAGATTCGCGGAGTGAAAACGGAAAGACCTCTTCAAACTTTAATTGGAAAGGTTCTGTTAAAAGAAGTGGGACGAGCGGAAGGCGCAGGGCGTGCCATCTTATACGGAACGACAAAAGAATTTTTAGGCTATTTTGGGCTTAAAAGTATCGAAGAGCTGCCGCCACTTCCAGAAGATTTGTTACAAGAAGGAACCGATCAAGAGGCAGATTTATTTTTTCAATCGTTTCAAGAAATGAAGTGAAACCGTAAAAGAACATAGAGTTTTTCTATGTTCTTTTTTGTATGGACAAATCTTTTCATTCATAACCAAAAAAGACGAGCATAAACTTGTACAAACAGGTAGAGGGACGGGGATGACATGAAAAGAAGCAAAAAAAGTATCATCTATCTATTTATTGTATTGCTATGTCTCAGCGGTTGGCCTTCCGTATCATCTGCAGCAGGGAGTGTAAGTGCTCATAGTGCTATTTTGATGGAACAGAAGTCAGGAAGAGTGTTATACGCTAAAAATGCAGATCAAGTTAGCCGAATTGCTAGCATCACAAAAATTATGACAGCAATACTGGCGATTGAATCTGGCAAAATAAATAAAAAAGTTACCGTTAGCCACAACGCAGTTGGCGTTGAAGGTTCTTCTGTGTATTTAGTTGAAGGTGAAAAAATAAAATTAAAAGATTTAGTGTATGGCTTGATGCTTCGCTCAGGTAATGATGCTGCTGTAGCTATCGCAGAAGCCGTTGGAGGAAGCGAAGATGGATTTGTTTATTTGATGAATAAAAAAGCAGAAGAAATTGGCATGACGAATACAACATTTCAAAATCCGCATGGATTAGACAATCATGAAAATCATCGCTCAACAGCGCACGATATGGCTCTGCTTATGCGCTATGCAATGAATAATAAAATTTTCAAAGAGATTTCAGGAACAAAAGTCTATCGAATGAAGCACCCTGAAGAGAAATGGGATCGAGTGTGGAAAAACAAAAATAAACTGCTGACAACACTATATGCATACTGTACTGGCGGAAAAACAGGATATACAAAATTAGCAAAACGGACGCTTGTGACAACTGCTACAAAAGATGGAATGGATTTAATCGCCGTAACGATTAATGCGCCAGATGATTGGAACGATCACATTTCCATGTATGAAAATGCATTTGATAAATATGATATGACCAGTTTAGCTGCAAAAGGCGAATTGGCAGATATAAAAGATTCTTTCTATAAAGATCAGTTGTATATTAAACGAAATGTCGTCTATCCTCTTACAAAGAAAGAACAGAGCTCTGTAGAAGTGAAAACAACGTTAATTCAGCCTAAAAAGCAGTGGGAAGAAACAGGGAAAGTTCCCAATGTTGTAGGGAAGCTCGATATTTATAGAAGTGGAGAAACGATTGACAGTGTTCCTATTTATTTCGAAAAGCAGGCCGAGCAGCAAGAAGGTTTCTTTGATCGAGTGAAGCGATTAATGTTTATTCAGTCTGGAGCCAAAACAGATGGTTAATATTATTTGGATGTTGCTGACCATTATCGGAATTGTTTTTGCAATTATAAATGGGAAAATTGGTGATGTAAACAAAGCAATTTTTCAAGGAGCAGGCGAAGCGGTGACCATCAGCATTGGGTTAATCAGCGTGCTGGTCTTTTGGTTAGGTATGATGAATATTGCTCAAAGTGCAGGGCTTCTCGACAAGTTAGCGAAACTATTTCGACCCATTATTACTAGACTTTTCCCTGATGTTCCAAAAGATCATCCGGCCTTAGGATACATATTGTCCAATATGATGGCGAATATGTTTGGGCTGGGGAATGCGGCAACTCCTCTTGGTATTAAAGCGATGGAGCAGCTTAAAAAACTGAACGGCGACAGAGACGAAGCAAGCCGTTCTATGATCACACTTTTAGCACTTAACACAACCAGTTTAACGCTTATACCGACCACAGTTATTGCCATTCGAATTACGTATAACTCGGCTAATCCTACTGAAATTGTGGGTACTACGCTTTTAGCAACTGTTGTAGCTACAATAGGAGCTATCATCATCGATCGCTTCTTTTATTATCGACGTACGCGAAAAGGAGGAAAACGAAAATGACGATGCTTAATCAAGTATCATTGATGTTTATTCCTCTTATCGTAGGATGTATTTTACTTTATGGAACCTACAAAAAAATTCCTACGTATGAAAAGTTTGTAGAGGGAGGGAAAGACGGATTACAAATTGCTTTTTCCATCATTCCTTACTTAGTCGGCATGTTAGTGAGCATCTCTATTTTTCGAGCTTCAGGAGCCCTTGATTTTTTCTTATCTGTTTTAAAACCTATGCTGCAAGCAGTCGGCGTTCCGGCTGAAATTGTACCTTTAGCTCTTATTAAACCGATATCTGGAACGGCTGCCCTTGGTATCACAACGGATCTAATTTCTACATATGGACCTGATTCTTTTATCGGTCGTTTGGCATCGACCATGCAGGGAAGTACAGATACCACGTTTTATATTTTAACGGTTTATTTCGGAGCAGTAGGTATTAAAAAAATGGGAGATGCGCTGAAGGTTGGTTTACTGGCGGATTTGGTAGGGATTATTGCATCAGTTGTAATCGTAATCCTTGTATTTGGCCGGTAAGAAATCGAAAATTCTACCTCTGTGTGGCAAATAGACTTGTGTATTACTTCGTAAACAAGTAAGATGTTACAAGAGGTGAAGTGTTAATGGAACGATTACAAAAAGTGATTGCTCACGCAGGTGTAGCATCAAGACGTAAAGCTGAAGAATTAATCGGCCAAGGCCGAGTGAAAGTAAATGGAAAAGTTGTAAAAGAATTGGGCACGAAAGTAGGTCCTAACGATAAAATTGAAGTAGACGAAGTGCCGGTAGAAAGCGAAGCGCCCGTTTATTTTATGCTATACAAACCAAGAGGCGTGATTTCAGCTGCTAACGACGACAAAGGAAGAAAAACAGTCGTTGACTTCTTTCCGCATGTAGAAGAAAGAATTTACCCGATTGGACGTCTGGACTATGATACGTCGGGTCTACTTCTTTTAACAAATGATGGTGAATTTGCTAATCAGCTAATGCACCCGAAATTTGAAGTGGATAAAGTGTATGTGGCTAAAATTAAAGGAATCCCAAGTCGTGAAAGCATCAGACAGCTGCAGCGCGGAGTGATGCTTGAAGACGGAAAAACAGCACCAGCTCGTGCAAAAGTTCTTTCCATTGATAAAAGCAAGCAGACGGCGATCGTAGAACTGACGATTCACGAAGGGAAAAACCGTCAAGTACGTCGCATGTTCGATGCAATCGGACATTCTGTATTAAAGTTAAAACGTGAGCGCTACGGACCTTTAGACTTACGCGGATTAAATGCAGGAGAAGCACGCGAGCTTACGGCTCATGAAGTCAAACAATTATATTCAATGTCTCAAACAGGTAAGTAATTTTCACTTACCTGTTTTTTTTATGAAAAATGTCGTGAATTAGAAAATCAAGCAAGGTTTTTTGAAAAAATGTCGAACTTGTAGAATGAGAGGAAGACTTCACAGAAACGTCGAAATATTATCGGAAAGCCACTACCAAAAAAATGATATAATGGTAGAAAAAAAGCGTATTGAAAGCGGTTAAAAGGAGTTCGTGCTATGAAAAAAAAGCGCTTGATTATTCGAACAGTTATATTAGCAGTTTTACTGTGCGCGGTTGGATATACCCTTTATGCTCAATTTTTTGCTGATAAACAAAAGGTATCGGTAGGAGATGAGGCACCTGACTTTATATTAAGAGATATTAATGGAGAAACTCATCAGCTATCAGATTACAAAGGCAAAGGAGTTTTTTTGAATTTTTGGGGAACATGGTGCAAGCCCTGTAAACAAGAGATGCCGGCGATGGAAAAGCAGTATGCAGCATATAAAAAGCAAGGCGTTGAAATTTTAGCTGTTAACGTTGCAGAAACGAATATAGCGGTAGAGCAGTTTGCTAAACAGTATGGGCTATCTTTTCCAATTTTGATGGATAAAGATTCACAAGTGTTGGGTGCGTACGGGATAGATCCTCTTCCGACTACGTTTTTAATTGATAAAAACGGAAAGATTGTAGACAGCTTTATTGGCGGATTAGAAGAATCTAAAATAAAAGAATATATGGAAGAAATTAAACCATAGGGAGTGTTGACAATGAAACACGTAAAATGTGAATGTGGACACGTTAACCCGCATGGTACGATTTTGTGTGAAGCCTGTGGTAAACCAATTGCAGAAGAAACAACTGAAAAATTAGTAGATATGCGTTATGAAGGAAGCGCAAGGCGATCGCAAACGTACAATAAAACAGTTATCGATAAAATATGGAATTTTTTCTCTTCTGTAAAGGTAGGCATTTGGATCATTATTGTGACGCTTGTTGCGTCTGCAGTCGGAACCATTTATCCTCAAGAAGCTTACATACCTCCTAATGTGACAGCAGGTGAGTATTATCAAAAGGAATATGGATGGACAGGAGAGCTTTATTATAAGTTAGGTTTTCATCATCTCTATGAATCGTGGTGGTACTTGCTTTTAATTGCTGCTTTAGGAATGTCGTTAGTCATTTGCAGTTTAGATCGAGTAGTGCCTTTGTACCGAGCTCTAAAAAAGCAGAGTGTAACAAAACATCCAAACTTCTTAAAGAGACAGCGTTTATACAGCACTTCATCATCGTGGACGGATCAAGATTATGAACATGTAAAAAGCATGCTGAAAAAAAGAAGATACTCTATTCGCGAAGAAAAGGGCAATCTGCTGGCTGAAAAAGGACGCTTCTCAAGATGGGGTCCATACGTTAATCATATCGGTCTCATTATCTTTTTACTAGGCGCTATGCTTAGATTTGTACCAGGTATGTATATAGATGAAGTTCTTTGGATCCGTGAAGGTGAAACAAAAGTTATTCCTGGGACGAACGGAGAGTATTTTTTGAAAAACCATCGTTTTACTGTGGAAACGTATGATAAAGATAGCGAAAGCGCCGTGTTTCAAGAAGCAATTGATCGTGCAGGGAATAATAAAGTAGCCAAAAAATATGAAGCGGATGTTAGTCTGTATAAGCGCGAAGGAAAGCTTATACCGGGAGCAGATCCAAAGCTAAAGAAAATAAAAGATTCAGAGATTCGTGTGAATCAGCCGCTTAAGTTTGAAGGATATGCCATGTA
Source organism: Priestia sp. RMT2NF4 (assembly GCF_047872835.1). Classification (NCBI taxonomy): domain Bacteria; kingdom Bacillati; phylum Bacillota; class Bacilli; order Caryophanales; family Bacillaceae; genus Priestia; species Priestia sp. RMT2NF4. The sequence continues at coordinate 716,114 of NZ_JBLQZO010000002.1, read as the reverse complement.
CCAAGTGGACTTCAAGTTAAATGAGTTTAGCTCTATGTCTTTCCATTTAACAGATAAAAATGCAAATAAAAACGTTGGTTCACTTACAGTAGATTTACATAATCCAAAAGCAACATATGATTTAAAAAACGGATATAAAGTCAAGCTCATGAGCTACTTTCCAGACTTTTTCTTTGATGATGAAGGAAACCCAAATACAAAAACAAGAGTGCCTAACAACCCGGCTTTTGTATTTAAAATGATTACGCCTCAGCATAAAAAAGGCGAAGTTGCTTTTGTTGGAATTAGAGAGAACTTGGAACCGCTAGGAAATAACGATTATAAAATGACCTTTGCTGGTGTGGAAACGAAAAATGTAACGGGATTAACCGTTCGCAGAGACTATACGCTTTGGTTTTTAGGGATTGGCGGAGCCATCTTTATGATTGGTGTGATTCAAGGGATGTATTGGAATCATCGCCGCATGTGGATTCAAAAAGTCAATAATGAGATATGGTTGGCCGCACATACAAATAAAAACTGGTATGGTCTTAAAAAAGAATTAAATGGTTTATTAGAATCCACATCCCTCACACAGCTGAAGGACCAAAATGATAAAGAAACAAAATAGGAGGAAAAAGCATGGATTACGCGAGTATAAGTAGTAATTTACTGTATGTGGCGTTTATTGCTTATTTAGTTGCAACCTTTTTTTTCGGAGGAGCTATTCGAGATAAGCGAGCAGCTCAAAAGAAAACAAAGTGGGCAACGTTTGGGATTGCGGTTACCATCATCGGTTTTGTTGCACAGATTGGCTATTTCATTACAAGATGGATTGCATCAGGCCACGCTCCTGTTAGTAATTTATTTGAATTTACGACGTTTTTTGGCATGATGCTTGTTGGCGCATTTATTGTTATTTACTTTATTTATCGTCTTAGCATGCTTGGACTTTTTGCCTTGCCGGTGGCTCTTTTAATCATTGCTTATGCAAGCATGTTTCCAACTGAAATTACGCCGCTGATACCAGCTCTCCAGACGAATTGGCTGCATATTCACGTTACAACCGCAGCTACGGGTGAAGCCGTGCTTTCCATTAGCTTTGTTGCAGGATTGATTTATTTAATCAAAACAATTGATCAATCCAAGCGAAATAAAAAAGCATTTTGGCTGGAATTCATCCTGTATACGCTTATTAGTACGCTTGGGTTTGTAGCGGTGACGCTGGCTTTTAATGCGGCTCACTACGAGTCATCATTTAATTGGGTTAATAAAAGTGGCGAACAAGAGCAAGTCGTATATCATATGGTTCCGCTAGTGGGGCCTCATCAAAGTGAGTGGACAGACGGGAACGACATAAAGCCGCTTGTTGATATGCCGGCTATTATCAATGCTAAAAAATTAAATACAGTTATTTGGTCGTTAGCCGGTGGGTTTGTCTTATATTGGCTGATTCGTCTTATTTTACGGAAGCGAATTGGAGCCGCACTGCAGCCGCTTGTGAAGCAGGTAAACAGCGACTTGCTTGATGAAGTAAGCTACAGAGCAGTGGCGATTGGATTTCCTATTTTTACATTAGGAGCACTTATTTTCGCTATGATTTGGGCTCAGATGGCCTGGACGCGCTTTTGGGGATGGGACCCCAAAGAGGTGTGGGCGCTGATCACCTTTTTATTTTATGCCGCTTTTCTTCATCTTCGGCTGTCTAAAGGATGGCACGGTGAAAAATCAGCTTGGCTGGCAGTTGGCGGATTTGCCATCATCATGTTCAACTTAGTGGCCGTGAACCTAGTTATTGCAGGTTTACATTCATATGCGTAACCTTTAAAAATAGAATAGAGGCTGAAATAAAGATATTTTAGTTGAAGAAGATCCGAACGATGAGTTGAGATTCTTGATGGAGAATCACATTTGTTCGGATTTTTTTATTTGCATGGTGAACGGAGGCTTCATATATGTAGTTGCTTCTAGCTCCTGTATTTTATTTGTCCATCTGTAGATTGGATGGATTTCGATATGTCTCAACCTCTTTTTTGAGGAAAAAAGCTATTTTTCATAAAGGTGTTCACGAATTGTCACATTGTTTGGGTAACATAAGTAGAACTCGCCGGTTTTTTTTTGTACACTAAGACTAGGAGGTTGAAAATACATGCAAAACGAACAAAGATTACTGCTAGTAGACGATGAAGATCGCATTAGACGATTGTTAAAAATGTACTTAGAAAAAGAAGGATACATCATTGAAGAAGCAGCCGACGGGCATGAAGCAATCGAAAAAGCGTTACACATAGATTATGATTTGATTGTATTAGATTTAATGATGCCTGGCATAGACGGTATTGAGGTCTGTAAACAAATTCGCGAGAAAAAAGCAACTCCTATTATCATGCTTACAGCTAAAGGTGAAGAAGTAAACAGGGTCCAAGGGTTTGAAGTAGGTACAGATGATTACATCGTTAAGCCGTTTAGCCCAAGAGAAGTGGTTCTTCGCGTAAAAGCACTGCTTCGACGTTCTTCTCAAGCAACGTTTATTCAGCCAGAAACGAGCGTGAAAAACCTCATTGTCTTTGATCACTTAACGATTGATAATGATGCACATCGCGTTACAGCAGAAGGAAAAGAAGTTAACTTAACTCCAAAAGAATATGAATTATTATGCTACCTTGCAAAAACGCCAGATAAAGTATACGACAGAGAGCAGCTGCTGCGTGAAGTGTGGCATTATGATTTCTTTGGAGATCTTCGTACGGTAGATACGCACGTCAAGCGTTTGCGTGAAAAGTTAAATCGCGTATCGTCACAAGCGGCGAAAATGATCGTAACCGTTTGGGGAGTAGGGTATAAATTTGAGGTTGAAAATAACTGATGTTTTGGAGAAGTGTAGTTGGTAAACTATGGTTTACTATCCTATTGCTCGTTACGCTTGTTTTATTTATTTTGACCATTTTACTGCTTCAGTTTTTTGAAAATTATCATGTTGTAGACGCAGAAAACCGTTTAACTAAAACGGCTGCTAAAATCTCTACCATTGTGCAGGAAACAGAGGATGAAAAGCTAGGACTATCCATTGCTCGTGAACTTGCAGATCAAGCAAGTGTAGTTATTGTTCAAGATAAAGATTTCTATTGGCATTCCACACATCCTGATAAAGAAAATAAGAAAGCTATTTCGGCCATTGTTAAACAAAACAATCAGCTAAATCAAGTGGTTGAAAAAGGTAAAGTAATACGGGAAAAAATGTACATGACCACAAAGAAAGACACGAGTGATGAGCCTTTAATGTTTGTTGTCGGTGTACCTTTAATGAAAGATAATAAACCGACAGGCGGCGTTTATCTGTATCAATCTCTTTCTGAAATTGAAGAGCCCGCTCAATATACGACTAAGTTCATTTTATTGGCTGCAGGTATTGCTATTATTTTAACTACTATCTTTGCTTTTTTCTTATCCACTCGAATTACAGCACCTCTTAGAAAAATGAGGCAGGCGGCATTTGAAGTAACAAAAGGGAACTTTGATACAAAAGTACCTATTTTAACTCACGATGAAATTGGGGAGTTAGCGATTGCTTTTAATCAAATGGGCAGGCAGTTAAAGTTTAATCTCAATGCGCTCAATCAGGAAAAAGAACAGCTTTCAAGTATTTTAAGCAGTATGGCAGACGGTGTTATTACGTTTAGTAGAGACGGATCGATTTTAATTACCAATCCCCCAGCGGAGCATTTTCTTCAGACTTGGTATTACGAGCAGGATGTGAACAACCAGCAGGTGCCTGAGCTTCCAGCAAACGTCGTGCATTTGTTTCAAACGGTAGTAGAGACTGAAACGGAGCGAAGTGCAGAGTTGAAAATTCAAGGGAAAACGTGGGTCATTTTAATGTCACCGCTCTATAATCAAACGAAAATCCGCGGTGCTGTAGCTGTACTGCGAGACATGTCTGAAGAGCGTAAACTTGATAAATCAAGAAAAGATTTTATTGCAAACGTGTCTCATGAATTGCGTACACCTATTTCTATGCTTCAAGGTTATAGTGAAGCTATTATTGACGATATTGCAAGTACGGATGAAGAAAAGAAAGAAATTGCACAGGTGATTTATGATGAATCACTCCGTATGGGCCGGCTTGTAAATGAACTTTTAGATTTAGCGCGAATGGAAGCGGGACATGTGCAGCTTCACTTAGAATCTGTAGCAATGGTTGAATTTACAGAACGTGTTTTGCGCAAGTTTCAAGGGTTAGCTAAAGAAAAACATATTAAACTGTCTCTTAATGGAAAAATAGAAGATGAATTTGAAGCGATGATTGATTCAGACCGTATGGAACAAGTGCTGACAAACTTAATTGATAATGCCATTCGTCATACGGATGACTACGGAGAAGTAAAGCTGCATCTTGATAAAAGTCAATCCGAAATCCATCTTTCTGTTCAAGATACAGGAGCAGGGATTCCAAAAGAAGATCTTCCGTTTGTATTTGAGCGATTTTATAAAGCTGATAAAGCCAGAACGAGAGGAAAGTCAGGAACTGGTCTTGGGCTTGCGATCGCTAAAAATATCGTGGAGGCACATCAAGGGATTATTGCAGTTGAAAGTGAATTAAATGAAGGAACAACTTTCTTTATCAAACTGCCAAAGTAAACACATGCTAAATAACAGTTTGTCTTCGGCTGAAATAATAAGAATAGCAAAGAGATGTGATTCATTGGAGAATCACATCTCTTTATTTTTTCTATAAACAAGTCTAAAAGAGAAGGAATTGGCATATAGTATGTTTTGTGTGCAATGATCTACATAGGAGGTTCTTTCTTCATGATTGACGTGTTAAGAAGAATATTGGTTGTATTAGTGATGGGATTGTGTATAGGTCTTTTATTTTTGGGCGGGCAAATGGTAAAGGCAGAAGAGAAGCAGTGGGAGTGGCCGGTTGAAGGAGTCTTAACTGATATATTTGGTTCTCGTCACGCCAAACACTTTGGAATCGATATAGCAGCACCTGTTGGTACACAGGTGTATGCTGTTGCAAAAGGAGTGGTGAGCCGCTCTTATTATTCAAATACATACGGGCAAGTTGTTTTTATCAAACAAACGAATGGATACGAAACGGTCTATGCTCATCTAGAGAAACGACTTGTTGCAGAAGGAAATTCTGTATCCGCAGGTCAAAACATTGGATGGGTTGGCAATACAGGACGATCTTCAGGTGCACATTTGCATTTTGAAGTTCATCAAGGAAGTTGGAATCCGGATAAAACCAATGCGGTAAACCCACTCGCCAAATTGGACAAGCAAAAACTATCGGCATACGTAAAAAACGATTTAGCTGCCACGGTTTTTCAGCAGTTACATCAGGCTTCTGATAACTGTATTCTTATCCATCAAGGAGATACATTATCTGAACTTGCGGCCAAATATGAAGTCGATGTGGAGCAGCTAAGAAAGTGGAATCATTTAAAGAACACCGCTTTAAATGCAGGACAAGTGTTAAAAATAAGTCCATAAAAAAAGAGCCGCTAAGGCTCTTTTTTCAATGTCACAACTCAATGCGCTGTATGGTCACAATTTCGCTTGTTTGTTTTAATGAAGTGATGACAGAATCATCTAAAAGTTTATCAAACGTGAGCATCATAATGGCTTCTCCGCCTTTTTGCTTACGGCCCACTTGCATGGTAGCAATGTTAATACGTAAATCTCCAAGTACTTTCCCTACATTTCCAATAACTCCGGGCTGATCACTGTGACGGATATAAAGAAGATGTCCTTCCGGATAAAAATCAATATCAAACGAATCAATATTAACAATTCGAGGTCCATATCCTGCTATATAAGTGCCCGTAATGGTAAATGTACGCTGTTCGCCTGTTACTGTAACGTCAATTATATTAGAATATCCTTGCGTATCTTCCGATGTTTTTTCACCAAATGTAATTCCTCGTTCTTTGGCAATCATAGAAGCATTGACTTCGTTAACAGGTGAGTCAATACGATGGGTTAAAAAGCCTGATAACAAGCTCCGTGTAATATAAGTGGTTTCTAAATCCGTCACTGTACCTCCGTAGGAGATCGAGATATGCTGAACGGGTTCTCGCATGCATTGAGATAAAATAGCTCCCATTTGTTTAGTAAGGCTCGTAAACGGCTGAATTTTTTCAAAAACTTCTTTAGAAAGCGTTGGTAAATTAATGGATGAACTTACAGGATTACCTTCTAGAAAACGCAGAACGTCATGTGCCACGTCTTCAGCAACGTTAAGCTGGGCTTCTTTTGTAGAAGCTCCTAAATGGGGAGTTGTAATAACTTGATCAAAATGTAACAAAGGGTTATCAATCGGCGGTTCAACTTCAAATACGTCAATAGCTGCACCTTGAACATGGCCAATTTCTAAATAATGAACTAAGGCTTTTTCATCAATGATCCCGCCGCGTGCGCAGTTTAATAAAAATACACCCTTCTTTGTTTTGGCTAATGTTTCATGATTGAGCAATCCCTTGGTTTCTTTCGTAAGCGGAGTGTGTACGGTAATTACATCCGCTGCTGCTAGTAATTCATCCAGGGATAATAGTTCTACGCCTAGCTTTTCAGCTCGGGAAGAGGTTAAAAAAGGATCGTAAACGTGAACGCTCATATTGAAGGCTTTTGCGCGTTTAGCAAGCTCTGAGCCAATTCGTCCAAATCCGATAATGCCCAGGTGTTTGCGATTAAGCTCTGTTCCAACAAATGCTGAGCGGTTCCATTCGCGCGCTTTGACTGAAGCATTTCCTTGGGGGATATGCCGAAACAAGCTAGCCATCATAGCAAATGTATGTTCCGCCGTTGAAATGGTATTTCCGTTCGGCGCGTTAATAACGACAACCCCTCGTTTGGTTGAGGCTTCAATATCAATATTATCGACACCTACTCCAGCGCGAGCAACAATTTTTAAATTCGGCATTTTTGCCAGCAAATCCTCTGTAACCGTCGTAGCACTCCGTACTAAAAGCGCATCGTACGTATGCAAATCATTCTCAACTTCTTCAACTTTTTTTCGCGTAAGATTCACATGAGGAGCTTCAAGTAGTGGAGCAAGACCTTCATTGCTAATTGAATCAGCTACTAATACGTTATACATGACGTGAACATCTCCCTTGGATTTTACTATCATCAAATATTTGATAATTTACCATGTTAAAAAAATTCTGTCAATTATATTTTTTAAACTTTACAATTAGTTATCAAATACACAATTGTAAACGTAAAATTGAAACTATAAATATGTCATAATGCTGTTGGTTATGCACTTATTTCCTTATTTTACATATAAAACAGTAATGAAGTTTATAAAAGACATCAATTTAATAGGAATTAAAAAACTTCTTTATTTACTTTTAATTCGAGATAACATATAATAAATTCATAATTAAATATTGGTCTATCTTCGGGGCAGGGTGAAATTCCCGACCGGCGGTAAAAAAACAAATTGTTTTGAGCCCGCGAGCTTATATGTAATACATACGAGCAGATTTGGTGAAATTCCAAAGCCGACAGTACAGTCTGGATGGGAGAAGGTGGAGGTTCAGCGTTCAAAACCTAATGTGATGAACGTTTATTAAATATGCCTGCCATGTCTCCTCTCAACGAATCATTTGTTGGGAGGTTTTTGCGTGGGGATATGAAGTTGAACCTTTCTTCTTTGAAGAGTGGATCACAAAGAAGGAGAGAGGCAAGATGCAACAAAGTAAGAAAACTCAAAAGCTGGTTATACTAGGAATGTTAAGCAGTATTGCTTACATTTTAATGATGATTAATTTTCCGATTCCTGGATTACCTCCGTTTTTAACAATTGATTTTAGCGAAATTCCTGCACTCGTAGCAGCACTTGTATTTGGACCTATGGCTGCTGTTATAGTAGAAGGAATAAAAAATTTATTGAATTATTTAATTCAAGGAAGTGCTACAGGGGTTCCGGTTGGTCAAGTGGCGAACTTTGTAGCTGGTTTACTGTTCATTCTTCCTGTATCATATATGTTCCGTCGATTTAAAACAGCCAAAGGCGTAACGATAGGTTTGGTTACGGGTACGGTTGTAATGACGGTACTCATGGCTGTCTTAAATTATTATGTCTTTTTACCGGCGTATACAATCTTCTTACAATCGCCAGAAATGTCTAGTGAACAAGCGCGTCAATATATCGTTGCAGGTATTTTGCCGTTTAACTTAATAAAAGGAGCAGCAACAGGGGTTATTTTTGTCTTATTGTTTTCAAAAATGAAGCAATGGATCACGCGCCGCGTTGCTGTTTAATTCAATCGCTCTCCCGGGGAGAGCGATTTTTATATATAAAAAAACCTGCAGCATGTACTATACTACAGGTTTGTTCAATACTTATTCGAATTTATTAGCATCGCCTTCGAATTTTTCATCCGCTACGCGAATTGAATCCGTAGGGCAGCCTTCCATTGCATCCATCATATCATCTTCTAGATCTTCTGGAATTTCTACTACACCTTGGTTATCATCTAATGTTACGAATGCAATACCTTCATCATCATAATCATAAATGTCTGGTGCTGCTGCTCCGCAAGCGCCGCATGCGATGCAAGTATCTTTATCAACAATTGTATATTTTGGCATAACAAGACCTCCTGTAAAGTGTTCGAAAATTTCTTATTATATAATCTCTTCGCGAATCAAGAGTGAAATTTCTCCTTATTCATTGTAAAATGATTTATAAAACTTTTCAATAGAAAAGTCACTGAGAATGCTTATCAAATCAAGGTTTCTTCACTTATCCAAACGTTTTGATACATAAAGGAAAGAGCTAAAAAGCCTTTATCTCACATGCTATTGGTCACTTTTGGTACAATGAATGAGAAAGGAAGTTGACACCTTTGAATTATATTCAAGTTAGCATTTTATTTTGTATAAAACAGTTAAAAGGTGAGCGAACCGCCTATGGTATTTATCATTTATTAACAGGTAAAAAGTCAGCGCAAACAATTCAAGACGGAAAAATTTTTGGAATCTCTTTTCTTTTTCAGTCATTTCTTTACTTAGATAAACGGTCTTTTGAAACCTGCGTTGCATATTTAAAAGAACAGCAGTATATCGAAGAAACTGAAAATCAAAAGTATGTGATGACAGATAAGGGACGAACACGCCTTGAAGATGAACTGACGGCTCGGCCCTTTCATCCAGCTTTAGACGGATGGAAATTCGCAAGCAGTACTCAATTATTTTTAGCAAGAATCACTTTGTTCATTCAGACCTTATCCAACCTACAGTATTTTCAAAAAGGGTTTTTACCCATTTCCAAAAATCCTGAGGTCATTCAATGGGTCAAAACGTATATTATGTCTCAAAAGCAAACGCGTCAAGAGTTAGCCGCCGAGCTATTCAAAGAGCTCCGAACGTGCTTGAAAGATTGTAGGGAACGGGATGCGTCTCTTTTTGTTTTGCAACTGACTGGATACGAAAGAGTAGGCTTTACAAAAAATCAGTTAGCATATCAATATGAACTCGATGAGCATTATGTGCATATTCAACTTTTAGGGGTTATTCATCATATCATTGAAAAAGTGAGTCAAAATAATGAAAGCTTTCATGTACTTTCTTCTTTTTTGCATGATCTATATTTAGAATTGCCTTTGACAAGCTCGACGTTAAAAACGTATAGCTGGCTTCAAAAAGGAAAGACGCTTGAAGAAATTGCTTATATAAGGCGTTTAAAAGAAAGTACAATTGAAGATCATATTGCAGAATTAGCTCTGTTTGTTCCATCTTTTTCAATCGATGCATACGTATCGCCTAAGCAGCAGGAAGAAATTATCTCGGCTTTTGAAAGTTTGCGTACAAATAAATTAAAGGCGATAAAGGAAGAAGTAAAAGACGACGTTACCTATTTTCAGATTCGTCTCGTATTAGCAAAACATTTTACCTGATACTAAAAAAAGTGGTGTTTGATGTGAAGATAGAACAACTTCTACAGAAACAATTTGGCTATAGCCAATTTCGACTAGGACAAAAAGAGATTATTCAAGATATTTTAACAGGTCATAATGTGTTAGCGGTTCTTCCTACAGGAACAGGGAAATCATTGTGCTATCAGCTCCCCGCTTATGTGTTGAACCGACCGGTGCTGATTGTATCTCCTTTAATTTCACTGATGGAAGATCAAGTTCAACAACTAAAGGCAAGTGGAGAAAAGCGAGTTATTGCCTTAAATAGTTTCCTACAACAAGAAGAAAAAAGACGGGCGCTAAAAGATTTAGCTTTTTATCGTTTTATTTATGCATCTCCTGAAATTTTGCAAAACGCTGTTGTGGTAGAAGCATTAAAACAGGCAAAGGTAGGCCTTTTCGTTGTGGACGAGGCGCACTGTATTTCTCAGTGGGGACATGATTTCCGTTTGGATTATCTTCAGTTAGGAGATATATGGAAGGAACTTGGCAGTCCGCTATGTCTGGCACTAACAGGAACTGCGACTAGGGAAGTAGTGGAAGATATTAAGCGCTACTTATCGCTGCCTGCTGTCAACGAGCACATCTATTCCATGAATCGAAGTAATATTGCGATGAAAGTTGATTTTGTTGCAAGTATTGAAGAGAAAAAAGAGAAGTTGCTGATGTACGTTAGTGAACTGCAAAGTCCAGGAATTATCTATTGTTCCAGCCGATCTTGGACAGAAGCATTAACACAGCTTCTAAAGGAAAATGGGATACAGCGAGTGCAGTATTACCATGGGGGAATGGAACCGAGTGAAAGAATGCTTGTTCAACAGCAATTTTTAGAAAATCAGCTGGATATCATTTGCTGCACAAGTGCATTTGGAATGGGGGTTAATAAATCGAATGTTCGCTTTGTTATTCATTTTCATACACCTACGCAGCTAGAAGCATACGTACAGGAAATTGGAAGAAGTGGACGCGATCAGCAAAACAGTATTGCGATTTTGCTTTATGCTGAAGGAGACGATGATTTTGCTCATTCTTTACTTGAAATTGAGCTTCCTTCTTCAGATATCATCTTATACTGCCTGTCGTATTTACGAAATCATGATCAGGCCATTCCTTTAAAACAAGTAGAGTCTCATTTTCTTTATACAGTGGGTATTCAAGAAACACATTGGCGATTTATTCGTTATTATTTGTACAGAGAAAATGTAGTGGAAAATGAACATGTTGAACCTAGGAAAATCCCTGAATCGCTGCATGAAACGATTGTTGCAGCTGTAAATAAACGTCTTCGAAACAAACATGACAAGTACCGTGCGATGAAGGAGTTTATTGAGGCAAAAGAATGCCGTCGTCAGGTGCTGCTTGGCTATTTCAATGAGCTGGGAAAATCAGAGCTTCAGAATTGTTGCGATTGCTGCGGATTGGATTTAGAAGCCTATAAAAAAACAAATGGTGAGCAAGAGCAATGGACATTTCAAGGCTGGGAATTAGAATTAGCTCGTTTGCTTCGTCAAGGAGAGATATAATGGCAAAGTCACAGCAAGAGCTTATTTCATCCATGACGGATGCAGAGCTGGTTAAAAATTTATATGTAACGCAGCTGCTCATCTGCTTTATTGCTTTAGGCATCGGTTTTTTCACATTTGATTCGTGGCATTCCTTTTTACAGTTTTTTGAGCTGGATTGGGCTTCTATTTTATTGTACGGGGGAGGTACAGCTCTCTTGGTAGTAGGAGGAGATATGCTTCTAATGAAGTGTGTACCCGAGCATTTATATGATGACGGAGGTATTAATGAACGTTTATTTGCTAATCGTTCCATTCCTCATCTAGCCCTTATTTGCCTAATCGTTGCATGTTCAGAAGAAATATTATTTCGAGGGGTTATACAAGTTCAGTTCGGCCTTTTTTGGGCGAGTATCGTATTTGCACTCGTTCACATTCGATATTTAAAAAAGTGGTTTCTTTTTATTTCGGTTGTGGTTTTAAGCTTTTTAATAGGGTTGCTGTTTTGGTGGACTGAAAATTTGTATGTCACGATTTTCACTCATTTTCTCATTGATTTTTTATTAGGCCTGCAGATACGAAAGTCAAAAGGGAAATCTGTACAGCCAGAAGAACTCATGCAGTAAAGGTTAAGGAAACAGCCATTATTTTCAGTGTTATCCACATAATCTTTTATATTCACTCATATGTTGTACTAGCATACGAGGGGGTGGAATGTTGGAAAACAAGTTGATAGACTTTGAAAGCGATGAAACACTTCAATATATATTAGCGAGCGTTATCAAAAGAAAAGAGACGGTTAATAAGCTGAAAGCTAAAGAGAAAAGATGGAAGCTTTTGTTTTTAGCCAGCTTAACGGCTGTTATTAGCTACTTTTTTTTCATATTTCAAAGCGGTTTTTTTACGACGTTTAGCGAATTTTTCTCATTTTTGTTAGGTAACATAGGGCATTTGATGTTTCTATTGCTCACCGTCTCCCTTTATTTTTATACTGTACAGCTGCAGAAAAAAAGCGAGAAAGCGGAAAAGACTTTTCAAGACTTGCGCTGTGAGATTATTAAAAGAAGCAAAGAGCTATGGGCGACGCCTGAAACATGGGAGAACCGAAAAGAAACGTTCCGCTGGATGCAGTCCACTTATGGAATTAATTTATATCATGAAAATAAATAGAATCGCATGAAAAAGCCTCTTTTTACATAGAAGTTTAGTGAAGGGGGTTTTTTTGTGAGAGATTGGTTTAACTTGCTGGCTGCGTGGTTATGCAGTTATTATATCAGCAGTTTAACGGCTGTAGGCTCAAAAGCTTCGTTAACCTATTTACTTATTCAAATGATTTTACATCCGTTAGATGTGTTTGGTATTATAATCTTATTTTTCACGGCTCTTTTTTGTCTGTCGGCGGCAGTTCGTAAAGTGTTTCTGCAAAGTCGGTTGTTTCTAAAAGGCTATAAGGTAAAATGGCATGAATATCTTGTTTCATGTCTATGTGTGATAGGAGTTTTATCGTTAAGTACAGTTGCGCTTTATCAAGTAGTAGGTTTGTTAACAATTGCGACAATTTATGCCCTTTCTTCTTTAACAGAAACACACCGTGTATAAAATGAAAAGAAGGAGAATATATGGTTATTTCTTTAATTATTTTAGCGTTAGGCATAGGCCTGCTGATTTTTATGTTTTCGGAAGCCCATCGTACATATGTAGAAGAAAGAACGATTCATTTATCAACATTTCCCGGAAATCAGCAGCCTTTACGCCTGTTTTTTATATCGGATGTACATAAGCGAACAGTTTCGTCGAAGCTGTTGGAAAAAATACCTGGTGAAGTAGATTTTGTGATCATAGGCGGTGACTTACTAGAAGGAGGAGTACCTTTATTGCGTGCTCGTCAAAATATTCAAAAGCTTAAAACGCTTGGACCGGTCTATTTTGTATGGGGAAATAATGATTACGAAGTAAGTCAAGTGCAATTGAAGCAGATGCTTAAGGATGAGGGAGTTATTACCCTTAAAAACGAGCATGTCTCTGCAGTTTCTAAACATGGTACTACATGCCATTTTGCGGGAGTAGATGATTTATCCGAAGGTGAGATGGATCTAAAGCGAGCTGTTTCTTCCATTGAACCTGACCAGCTTACCATTCTTCTAAGCCACAATCCTGATGTTATCTATTATGTAGATGAAGAATCAAAAGTAGATTTAATTTTGAGCGGACATACACACGGAGGACAGATACGCTTATTTAATTTTGGTATGTATGAATTAGGAGGGCTGAAAGAGAAAAGACAGATTCCTCTTTTTGTTAGTAATGGATATGGTACAACCTCCCTGCCTCTCCGTTTACAAGCTAGAGCACAAACGCATTATATCACTTTAAAAAGGAAAGAATAGCCTTGAACAAACTCTTTACATAGCATATACAAATTTTACACACAGGATAACTTATCCTATAATTCAATTAATAGAAACAGTTCACGAAGAGTAGTTGGAGGTTACGTATGGCTCACGAAGGGAAGTATAATATTAAAGCCATCTCAAATATGGTCGGGATCCAGCCGGGAACTTTGCGTGCATGGGAACGACGCTATCAAATTTTAAATCCTGTCCGCAATGAATCGGGGCATCGGTTATATACAGAGGAAGATTTGCGGAAATTAAAATGGCTCACGGAAAAAGTGAGCGGAGGTTTTACGATTAGTCAAGCGGTTTCGTTATTAGAAACGGAAAGTAGTACAGTAGGAGCGTTTGAAGAAGAAGGAGAAGTAGATTCCCCTCAGAAAATTAGGGATGAGCTGTTAACGATGCTTCTATCTTTTGAAGAAGGAAAAGCACAGGATTTAATTAATCATGCGTTTAGCCTGTATTCGGTAGAAAAAGTGGTTATTGATATTTTGGGTTCTCTACTCGTGACGGTTGGAGATATGTGGGAAAAAGGGCAAATCACAAGTGCTCATGAGCATTATACGACTCAAGTATTAAAAACGCGTATCAGCATGATTTTTTATTCGCTGCCTTCAAATGGCTTATTGCCTAAAGCGATTGCTGTATGTGGGCCTAATGAGACACATGAAGTTGGACTTCTAGTCTTTACGCTATTTTTACGCCGTAAAGGGTTTGAGGTTATTTATTTAGGAAGCAGCATTGAAGATAAAGATGTTGAGCTAATTGTTAAAGAAGTAGACCCAACGTTTTTATTTATGTCATGCACAATGATAGAAAATGCCGAGAAAACACTGAATTTGACGAACCAAATGATAAAGAAATTCCCGCATCTTAAAGTAGGATTAGGCGGTTATGCGTTTGATGGTTTAGATAGCAAAAGAAAAGGCGAGGCTCAGCCGTTTATTTTAGGAAATACAAAAGAAGAGTGGAACAGCTGGCTAACAAAAAAATTAGCAGAAATTGATTGAGAATAGCTTGTCTTTCCTTTCATAAACCTGTAAACTCGTAAGTAAACATCACGAACCGTTTTCCAAAAAATACATATACTGCATTATCGAACCATGTGGTTATGAGTGCAAGCGGGGAGGGACGCTAATGAGGCTTGAACGATTAAACTATAATAAGCTAAAAGTTTTTTTGACCTACGATGATTTAAAAGAAAGAGGGTTAACAAAAGAAGATCTATGGACAGATACATTCAAAGTAAAACAGCTCTTTCGTGAGATGATAGAGCAAGCTTCTCAAGAACTGAACTTTGAACCTACAAATTCTCTTTCGGTAGAAGTTTTTTCACTTCAAGCACAGGGAATGGTTGTATTTGTGACAAAGCAGTATGAAGAAGAAACCAGCTACGGTGAGTTCGATGAAGACGAGTTCGAGGACTTCATTGAAATGCAGGTCATGCTAGATGAAAGCGAAGACATGTTTTTTGAGTTTGATTCATTTGAAGATGTCATTCAGCTGACCAAGCGCATGTCAAACTTTTACGATACGGATAGCGTACTCTATTCATTCGAAAAACGTTTTTACGTGCTGTTGGATTATCACATGCTGTCACCGGCTGAAGTTGGGAATATGATTGCGGTTTTGGCGGAGTATGGAAATCCCTCTACAATTACAAAGCACCGCGTAAATGAATATGGAAAAATATTAGTAGAAAAGAGAGCTCTGGAGTATATTAACTCTGTCTTTTCTTAACTGTTTAATTGAAATTATTACACCCGTGAAGGATAAAGCACTTTTATTAAAATAAGAGTGGCTGCACTTTCAGCTTGTACAAAGTTGTTGAAAGTGCTCTTTATCACCGGGTGTTTTTTATTTTTTTAAGACGATTAACGCATACTAGGAAAGAGGCAGACTTAAAACATTGTAGCATACCTTGTAAAGTTATTGGAAGCGTTTTCTTAGAAGAACACAAAAAATACTAAAAGTTCGATATTTTCCTTTGCAATGTAAAACTAAGGGTGTATACTATGTCATGAAAGAAGCACCATTCAATTAAAAACGAATAATTTTCGATACATTTTAGGAGGTTTACAGATGGTAGCCGACAAGATGCAAGACAGTAAAAATAGTCAAGAAGAGAAGCATGATGTTTTAAAATCTACACAAACAGTGATACATAAAGCGTTAGAAAAACTAGGCTATCCTGATGAAGTGTATGAACTATTAAAAGAGCCATTACGAATGATGACAGTAAAAATTCCTGTTCGTATGGATGACGGATCAGTTAAGATTTTTACAGGTCACCGAGCGCAGCATAACGATGCAGTTGGTCCTACGAAAGGTGGAATTCGTTTTCACCCAAACGTAACTGAAAAAGAAGTAAAAGCTCTATCTATATGGATGAGTTTAAAATGTGGAATCGTTGACCTTCCTTACGGTGGAGGAAAAGGTGGAATTGTTTGTGATCCTCGAAATATGTCTTTTGGAGAATTAGAGCGTTTAAGCCGCGGATATGTTCGTGCGATTAGCCAAATTGTTGGACCAACAAAGGATATTCCAGCGCCGGATGTGTTTACAAATTCACAAATTATGGCTTGGATGATGGATGAATACAGCCGGATTGATGAATTTAACTCGCCTGGCTTTATTACTGGAAAGCCCCTTGTCTTAGGTGGTTCGCACGGCCGTGAAACAGCGACTGCAAAAGGAGTAACTATTTGTATTCGTGAAGCAGCGAAAAAACGAGGCATTGAATTACAAGGTGCACGGGTAGTAGTACAAGGGTTTGGAAATGCAGGAAGCTTTTTAGCTAAGTTCATGCACGACGCTGGTGCTAAAATTGTAGGGATATCTGATGCATACGGAGCGCTGCATGATCCTAATGGTTTAGACATTGATTATTTATTAGATCGACGCGATAGCTTTGGTACAGTAACGAAATTATTCAATAATACTATCAGCAACAAAGAGCTGCTTGAACTTGACTGTGACATCCTAGTTCCAGCTGCGATTGAAAATCAAATTACAGAAGAAAATGCCCATAACATTCAAGCGAGTATTGTGGTGGAAGCAGCAAATGGACCAACAACTCTTGAAGCAACGCGCATCTTGTCAGAGAGAGGGATTTTATTAGTTCCAGACGTTTTGGCAAGTGCGGGCGGTGTAACAGTCTCTTATTTTGAATGGGTGCAAAATAACCAAGGTTATTATTGGACGGAAGAAGAAGTAGAAGAAAAGCTTGAAAAAGTAATGGTGAAATCATTTAATAACATCTACGAAACTTCTACAACTCGAAAAGTCGACATGCGTCTAGCTGCTTATATGATAGGCGTAAGAAAAATGGCAGAAGGCTCTCGCTTCAGAGGCTGGATTTAAAAACAGAACAGCAGAACAGCAGAACAATTGCGTAAATAGAAAAAATCTCCTATCATTAATGAGGAGATTTTTTTGTTTTACACTGCGTTAAAATAAAAAAAAGGTGCGTTTACAACTGAAGGAGTGACAGGCATGAAGAAAGAAAAAGTAATTATTGTTGGCGGAGGACCATGCGGGCTTTCAGCAGCTATTGAGCTTCAACATACAGGTATTGATGCCCTTGTAATTGAAAAAGGCAATATTGTGAATGCAATTTATAACTATCCGACCCACCAAACGTTTTTTAGTTCAAGTGAAAAACTAGAAATTGGGGATGTCCCTTTTATTACCGAAAATCGTAAGCCTGTGCGCAACCAAGCTCTTGCTTACTACCGAGAAGTGGTGAAGCGCAAGCAAGTTCGAATTCAGCCGTTTGAACGTGTCTTGCAAGTAGACAAACAAGCGGAAAACCAAATTATTGTCACAACATCCAAAGAGACATATGAAGCGGAGAATGTCATTATAGCTACGGGCTATTACGATCATCCTAATTATATGAATGTTCCTGGTGAAGATTTATCAAAGGTATTTCATTATTTCAAAGAAGCGCATCCGTATTTTGATAAAGATGTAGTCGTTATAGGCGGAAAAAACTCTAGCGTCGATGCAGCTCTGGAATTGGTGAAGTGTGATGCAAGGGTGACGGTTATTTATCGTGGCTCAGATTACTCCCCTAGCGTAAAACCTTGGATATTGCCTGAATTTGAAGCGCTGGTTCGAAATGGAACGATTGGGATGCATTTTAACGCTCATGTAACAAAGATAACGGATGAAGCAGTAACATATGAGCAGGAAGGGAAAGAATTTACGATTAGTAACGATTTCGTTTTTGCCATGACTGGCTATCACCCTGATCACTCGTTTTTAACAAAAATGGGTGTGGAATTAGATGATGAAACAGGCCGCCCTTCTTTTACCGAAGAGACGATGGAAACAAACGTGGAAGGAATTTATATCGCTGGTGTGATTGCTGCAGGAAACAATGCTAATGAGATTTTTATTGAAAATGGACGTTTTCATGGGAAATCAATCGCTTCTCATATTATCAACAAAAACAACGCATAGGCTTCTATGCGTTGTTTTACTAATGATTAAATAGCTGCTGCAGCTCATCATGATTCGTTGTTACTTGGAGAGCAACCAACAGTTTAATGCGTGCTTTAGGACCATTTAAGCCATTTGAAAAAATAACGCCCATCTCTTTTAACAGCTTGCCACCGCCTTCATACCCATATACATCTTGAGCAATTCCATTAAAACAGCGAGAAACGAGCACGATGGGTATCTTTCGCTTCAAAAGCAATTGAATTCCTGGAATGGTGAGAGGAGGCAGATTTCCTTGACCGAGGGCTTCAATTACAAGTCCGTCAACATTCATTGAAGCCACTGCTTGAAATAAATGGTCGTCCATTCCTGCATAAGCTTTTAATAAAGTGATTTGTTTATCTATTTGATTAACAGGATAAAATTCATGTTCTGTAGGCATGTGGTGAAAAGATACGCCGCGTTTTGTGATTAATCCTATTGGCCCGTACTGAGGGCTTTGAAATGTCGCCACGTTGCTTGTATGGGTCTTGGTCACATTTTCAGCGGTATGAATTTCATCGTTCATCACAACTAAGACACCTTTTCCTTTTGCCCCGTCACTAATAGCCACCCGAACCGCAGATATAAAATTATAAGGACCGTCTGAACCGATTTCATTGCTTGATCTCATAGCTCCAGTTAAGACAATTGGAATATCTGTATGCACTGTTAAATCTAAAAAATAAGCGGTTTCTTCCAGCGTGTCCGTGCCGTGGGTTAACACGACTGCATCAATTTTGCCTTCATTAATTTTATCGCGTATTTTTTTTGAAAGTATAAGCATTTCCTTAGGAGTAATGTGAGGAGAAGGCAGATGAAATGCTTCTTCTACGATTACATTGGCCATACCTGAAACAGATGATGTTGAGCGGTGAAGCGGGTTTTGAATATCTGGTGCTACCGCTCCAGTTTCCATGTCTTCTTTCATCGAGATTGTGCCGCCGGTGTGAAGAATATAAACAGTTTTCATAGAGAGCTCCTTTCAATTTTTCGTATAAGTATGATACATTTTTTGGTATACTTGTTTAAGGTCTTTGTTAGGCTTTGTAAATCGACAGCAAGTTATGTGAGCATTTACATATAAAGATAAGGACATTATAGACGGAGATTTTCATCCTAAAGATAACATGTTACTATTAAAAAAAATAGAGGAGATGAGGCGCTATTTATGTTGGCGATTGTATCTGCAGGCATTGCGCCAGGATTGGCATTGTTAAGTTTTTTTTATTTGAAAGATGAATATGAAACTGAGCCTATTTCAATGGTATTAAAAACATTTATTTTTGGAGCAATGCTTGTTTTGCCAATTATGTTTATTCAATATGTATTTGGTGAAGAACACGTTTTTCAATCACCTTTTCTTGAAGCATTTTTTACGACAAGCTTTTTAGAAGAATTTTTCAAATGGTTCATTTTATATTTCACGATTTATCAGCATGTGGAATTTGATGAGCATTACGATGGAATTGTTTACGGGGCAGCTGTTTCATTAGGTTTTGCTACCGTTGAAAATATTTTATATTTATTTGCAAATGGTTTAGAATCAGCGCTAGGAAGAGCCATTTTACCCGTATCTAGTCATGCTTTATTCGGCGTCATTATGGGGTATTATTTAGGAAAAGCAAAGTTTTCTGAAGGAAAGGAAAAAACGAAGTGGACGCTGTATTCCGTATTTGCGCCGCTCATTTTACATGGAACATATGATTATATTTTAAAAACAATGGATCATTGGGTATTTATTATTATTCCATTTATGATTTATTTATGGTGGCTGGCATTAAGAAAAGTAAAAAAGGCCAAACAGCCATCGATTGTCTAGGCTCAGCTTGTAAATCTTTTTTGAGAGATTTACGAGCTGAGTTTTTTCATTTCGGTAAATTTTGCGCATCTTGTATAAAAAAACAACCTTTACAAAAAATACTCCTATCATCTTATCAGTTACATACGATGTAGGAGGTTTTGTCATGTTATCATTTCGATGTTTTAAAAAGTATGCATGTCTCATATGCATATGTTCATTTATTGCAGCGTCCGTTGTGAGTCCAAAGGCCGCTCACGCGTTTTCAAATCAAGTCATTCAACACGGAGCAGTTGGAGATGACGTTATTGAGCTGCAGTCGAGACTTCAGTATTTAGGTTATTATAACGGGAAAATTGACGGTGTATTTGGATGGAGCACATACTGGGCACTGCGCAATTTTCAATATGAATTTGGCATTAAAAAGATTGACGGTTTAGCAGGCTGGCAAACAAAGATTAAATTAGCTAACGCAACAAAATATCACGAAAGCTATGTGAAAAATCAAATTAGAAAAGGCAATAAGTTTACGCACTATGGCGGTAAGCCTCTTGATCAGCAGTCTAAAGGAAGCAGTAGCAGTGGAAAAAGCAGCGGGAACAATGGTCAGCCAAAAGCACAAAGCGGATCTTCTCAAGCAAAAAAACCTGCCAGTCAGCCGCAGCGTAATACGTCTAAAGGAAATTCTGAACAACAGAAAGAAAAAGCACAAAAGCCAACAGCGGTGAATGTACCGAGCGGGTTTTCACAAAATGATATTCAGCTCATGGCAAATGCTGTGCATGGTGAAGCACGGGGTGAACCATATAATGGCCAAGTAGCCGTAGCGGCCGTTATTTTAAACCGAGTTAACAGTCCGTCATTTCCAAATACAGTCGCTGGAGTTATTTTTGAACCGCGTGCATTTACTGCCGTAGCAGATGGGCAAATTTGGCTTGAACCCAATCCAACATCTAAAAAAGCGGTTATGGATGCGATTAACGGATGGGATCCTACTGGGAATGCTATTTATTACTTTAATCCGGATACAGCAACAAGCGCATGGATTTGGTCACGTCCTCAAATTAAGCAAATCGGGAAACACATTTTCTGTCGATAAAGAGAGGTGAAGGAAACATGATTCGAACAATTTTAATTGTATTATTAGCTATTGGTGTTGTAGGTGTAGGGTATTGGGGGTACAGCGAACATCAAGAAAAAGATGCTGTGCTGCTTCAAGCGGAGAATACGTATCAACGAGCATTTCATGATTTGTCATATCAGCTAGATTTATTAAATGATAAAATCGGTGGCACGCTTGCCATGAGTTCGAGAGATCAGCTTTCGCCCGCGCTTGCAGAAGTATGGCGTTTAACTTCTGAAGCTCATAACAATGTAGGACAGCTGCCTTTATCGCTTTTACCGTTCAATAAAACAGAAGAGTTTCTTTCAGATGTTGGGGACTTTACGTACAAAGTGGCGGTAAGGGATTTAAGCAAATCCCCCTTAACAGATAAAGAGTATAAAACGTTAAATTCGCTTTATGATCAGTCAGGCGAAATTCAAAATGAAATGCGCCAAGTACAGCATCTAGTCATTGATAATAACTTGCGTTGGATGGATGTTGAGCTAGCTCTAGCCACAAAAGAAAAGCAAGGGGACAATACAATTATTGACGGATTAAAAACCGTTGAAAAAAGTATGGATTCTTTTGCTGAAACAGATTTAGGCGTTATGAATGCAACGAATGAACAGGAAAAAAACGCTTTTCATCAATTAAAAGGTAGAGAAGTTAGTGAAGATGTTGCCAAACAAGTGGCGCGTTCGTTTTTGAATTTAAAAGGAAATGAACAAATTCATATTGTAAAGAGCGGAAAAGATGCCGATTATGAGGTGTACAGCTTAACCATTACAGATCCAAAGACTAAACAAGAGACGTATATGGATATTACCCAAAAAGGTGGATATCCGCTTTGGGTGCTCGAAGATCGAGATATTAAAAAACAAAATATTAGTTTAAACGATGCTATGAACAAAGCGACTAAGTTTTTAAAAGATCATCGTTTTGAAAGCCTAGTGATGGCTGAAAGCGCTCAATACGATAACATGGGAGTCTTTACATTCGTAGAGCAAACGGAAAGTGGAGTTCGGATTTATCCGGATTCAGTTAAAATGAAAATGTCTTTAGAAGATGGATCTGTGATTGGCTTCTCAGCTAAAGACTTCTTATTAAAACATCGTACAAGAGATATTCCAAAACCTAAAATTTCGAAAGAACAGGCAAAAACCAAGCTAAACTCGAATGTAAAAGTGATGGAAGACCGCTTGGCAATTATTACAAACGATTTAAACGAAGAAGTGCTATGCTATGAGTTTTTAGGGACAATTAAAAATGATACGTATCGTATTTTTATCAATGCCGATACGGGTTTTGAAGAGAAAGTCGAAAAACTGCAAAACTCAGAACCTTTATATAATGAAGTATAAAGCTGAGAAACCGGTGTCTATAGACACCGGTTTTTTGTGTTGTATAAGTTTTTTGAGTCTAAATGACTAATTTTTATTTACAAAATAAATATATTTGACTATGTTTAAATAAAGGGAAAAAGTGTATATAGTGGAACTGAAGGAGAGAGAAGATGATAAAAGCGGGAATGAGGTTGACGTTAGAGAGCGGGTACAGAGAGTCTACCTTACAACAAACGTATCGATGTAAGGTAGTTGAGTTTACGGAAGACGTGATTTATATTAGCTATCCGCTAAATGAAGAAACGCAGCGAAGTGCTTTTTTACTAAAAGGTACAAAATTGCTGGCTACGTTTATCGGATATAATCAAAATGTATATACCTTTCCAACTGAAGTAACAGGGCGTGAAATAAAAGGCATGCCTGTTGTGAAGCTCTTTTACCCGGGCGATAAAAAGTTAAAGTCCATCCAAAGAAGAAATTTTTTCCGTGTGCCGCTTACAGTGAAGGCGGTGATAAAAAGTGAACAAGAACAGCAGGCCGTAATGGAAATTATGACTAAAAACATCAGTGCAGGTGGAGTAGCCGGCTCCTTCCATCATTCGCTGCTTTTTAATGAGAAAGATTCGGTTGTTGTACGATTAAGTCTTCCTAATTGTGAGGGAACTTTGCAGCATCTTGAATTAAAAGGGGAAGTTGTACGAATTACCGCCCCGACTTCCTGTAAAGTAGGTCAGCTATCTATTAAATTTATGGACATGGAAAAACAAACGAAAGAAATGATGATTCGTTATACCTTAAAGCGTCAGCTCGACCTAAGGAGAAAAGGTCTTCTTTAGCGTATAAAAAAAACTTCTCTTTCCTAAACTGTAAGCAAAGGTATCACTTCTTACAAAAGGAGAAAAAGATGAATCGAATAGAACGAATTTTAATTAAATTAGTGGTTATTCAATTTGTGTTTTTAATAATTGCCCAATGTATTTTACTATCTAGCAGTCACAGTACATATTTCTCAAAGGTCATTCAGTATGAGGGAGTTAGCAAAAATAATTTTAATAAAATTATTGAAACATTCGACCAGTAGTCGGACGTATGGTAGAATAACTAGGAAAGAAACATGCAGTGAACACCAGGCAGGAGAAGACCCCCTGCTCTTTTTTTCGTTTATAAACGTTTCATATAAAATGGCTCATTGTATAAAAGATGAAAGTGGTTTGTTCCTGTTTTGAAATTAAGGGAGGCACTTATGAAAAAACAAATTTCAATCGCGATTGACGGCCCTGCAGCTGCTGGGAAAAGTACAGTGGCAAAGATTATAGCAGAAACCTTATCATATATTTATGTTGATACAGGAGCGATGTATCGTGCTCTAACGTATCAAGCGCAGAAAAACCAGGTAGATTTGCAAAATGAAGAAGAGCTATTGCATTTGCTTAACGAAACAGTAATCGATTTAAAACCGTCTGAATCTGGACAGATAGTCATTTTAAATGGACAGGATGTTACAAGTGAAATTCGTTCCACAGAAGTAACCAATTCTGTATCCATCGTCGCGAAACATCGTGCAGTTCGTGAAGAGATGGTAGCGAGACAGCAGGGTCTTGCTAAAGATGGAGGCGTTGTAATGGATGGACGTGATATCGGTACACACGTGCTTCCTCAGGCAGAAGTTAAAATCTTTTTATTAGCGTCTGTGGATGAAAGAGCACAGCGACGCCATGATGAAAACATAAAAAAAGGTTTTGAATCAAATTTAGAGCGTTTAAAAGAAGAAATTGCCCGCAGAGACAAGCTGGATTCTGAGCGTGAAGTAGCACCTCTTAAAAAAGCTGAAGATGCAATTGAAATCGATACAACTTCCTTATCGATTGAAGGAGTTGTAGAAAAAATACTTTCTATTACAAACGAAAGGATTGGATGATTTTGAGCTTTTATATGTTTGCACGTGGCATTGTAAAAGGTATTTTAACACCAGTTTATCGTTATGAAGTAATCGGTGCAGAAAATATCCCTTCAGAAGGCGGAGTTTTGCTTTGTTCAAATCATATTGACAACTTAGATCCGCCTACGGTAGGTGTGACATGTCCAAGGCCTATTTCGTTTATGGCAAAAGCAGAGCTGTTTAAAGCACCTTTTCTGAAGACGGTTCTGCCAAAGTTAGAAACGTTCCCTGTAAAGCGGGGGATGGCAGATCGTGAAGCTTTGCGCCAAGGGTTAAAGATTTTAAAAGAAGGAAAAGTGCTTGGATTATTTCCAGAAGGAACAAGAAGTAAAGATGGAAAATTAGGAAAAGGAATGGCTGGAGTAGGCTTTTTTGCTTTGCGTTCAAAAGCAGCTGTTGTTCCTTGTGCTGTTATTGGTCCATATAAGCGTTTTGCAAGGTTAAAAGTAGTGTACGGACCGCCAATTCAGATGGATGAACTTCGTGAACGAAAGGCATCAGCCGAGGAAGTAACCGAAGTTATTATGAAAAGCATTGGTGAATTAATTGAAAAATATCAATAGTTTGTAACCTTATGACTTGACAAAAGATTCTATTTATTAGAAGTTAGTAACAAAGAGAGTTTTTTCTATACAGAGCTATATACAATAATGATGAGCTAAAAGAGTGAAGAACTCTTACAAGGGAATACATATTGTAGATGGATATTGGAGGAGGAAAAGACGATGACAGAAGATATGAATCAAGTAGAGGTAACGTCATTAGAAGTAGGAGAAACAGTAAAAGGTACTATTACAAAAGTAGAAGAAAAGCAAGTGTATGTAGATGTGCCTAACAGCAAACTAGACGGTATTATTCCAATTAGTGAATTAGCGAGCTTACATATTGAAAAAGCAGGGGATGTAATCCAAGAAGGTGCCGAAGTCGAAGCGAAAGTAATTAAAGTGGAAGACGATGTGCTTGTGTTATCTAAACGGGCTGTAGATGCTGAAAAAGCATGGGACGGTTTAGAAGCAAAACTTTCTTCAGGTGAAGTGTTTGAAGCGGTAGTCAAAGAAATTGTCAAAGGCGGATTAGTAGTAGATATTGGTGTAAGAGGGTTCATTCCAGCTTCTCTTGTTGAAACTCATTTCGTTGATGATTTCGCAGAATATCAAGATCAAACTCTTACAGTCAAAGTAGTGGAATTAGATAAAGAAAAAAATCGCGTGATCCTTTCGCATCGTGCAGTTGTAGAAGAAGAGCTTGTACAACAAAAAGAAAATGTTCTTGAGTCATTAAAAGAAGGTCAGGTTTTAGAAGGAACCGTTCAGCGCTTAACAGACTTTGGTGCGTTTGTAGATGTAGGCGGAGTAGATGGGCTAGTGCATATCTCTCAGCTTTCACATACGCGTGTAGAAAAGCCTTCAGACGTAGTAGCTGAGGGAGATACTGTGAAAGTCAAAGTATTATCTGTTGACAAATCAACGGGTCGTGTTTCATTATCTATTAAAGATACGTTAGAAGGTCCATGGTCCAACATTTCTACGAAGCTTCGCCAAGGTGATGTAGTAGATGGAACTGTTAAAAGACTTGTATCTTTTGGAGCTTTTGTGGAAGTTCTACCTGGAGTAGAAGGACTTGTACACATTTCTCAAATTTCACATAAGCATATCGGGACACCGCATGAAGTTCTTTCTGAAGGCGAAAAAGTGACGGTAAAAGTACTTGATGTGAATGAACAAGAACGACGCGTTTCGTTAAGCATTCGTGACCTTGAGGAAGAAGAGCAAGAAGATTACGGTGACTATGAATTACAAGAAGAGTCAAAAGGCTTCCAATTAGGTGATATGATTGGGGATCAATTAAAAAAATTAAGATAAGTAATGGTGATGATTTGTGAGCAGAGCAAAACGTAAAATTGATCACATTCATCATGCGATTCAAACGGGACAGCATCGGCTGCACGGGCTAGATGATATTCGCTTCGTTCATAATAGCTTACCAAATACAGGCGTGCACGATGTTCATATGGATACAAAAATTGGCGAACTTTTGTTAAGTTCGCCAATTTTTATAAATGCTATGACGGGTGGAGGCGGACAAGAAACGGAACGGATTAACCGTTCGTTTGCTCAAATTGCTCATCATGGTCAATTAGCAATGGCCGTTGGATCGCAGATGGCTGCGATTAAAGATGAAAAGGAAGAACAATCATACAGAGTAGTGCGTCAAGAAAACCCTAACGGAATTATTTTTGCCAACCTAGGCAGTGAAGCTACAGTTGAACAAGCTAAAAAAGCGGTTGATATGCTTGAAGCAAATGGACTTCAAATTCATTTAAATGTTATACAAGAACTGGTCATGCCAGAGGGAGATCGTGATTTTACCGATGCATTACGTCGTATTGAACGAATTGTCCGAGAAGTAACCGTTCCTGTAATTGTCAAAGAAGTAGGTTTTGGGATGAGCGCTCAAGCAGTGCAAAAACTTAAAGATGTTGGTGTTGAAATCGTTGATATTGGTGGGTACGGTGGTACCAATTTTTCGAAAATCGAAAATGAAAGACGAGCAAAACATTTTCACTTCTTTAATGATTGGGGAATTTCCACAGCAGCTTCTTTAGCGGAAGTATCTCAGCACGTAGAAGGTATATCCATTATTGGTTCAGGAGGTATTCAAACCTCTATGGATGTTGCTAAGTCCATTGCGTTAGGAGCTTCTGCAACGGGAATGGCAGGATATTTTCTATCCATTTTAATGAAGTCTGGTTTAGAAGCAGTCGTAGAAGAGATAGCCGAGCTGCATGAGGAGTTAACGTTTATCATGGCTGCATTAGGAGCAACTTCTATTGCTAAGCTTCAGCAAATGCCTCTAGTTATTACAGGGGATACCCATAGCTGGCTGACTCAGCGAAATGTATCTATAGAAACATTTAATAACAGATGATAAAAAAGCAAGCAGTTAACTGCTTGCTTTTTTATTTCCTTAGAAGATGAATGATCGCGTTTTCATTAAAAAAAGCAAAAAATATTGGCAGAAGAAGTGACAAAAAGCATGAAATCCCAAACGTTAGCCACTTATAATAAGTTAAATAAACAGAAAAATCAGAAAAAAGAGGTGGCGTAATGAAAAAGGGACATCCTATATTTACAATTTTTCTTTTCTTTTTAGGCTGGGTTTTCATGTATGCAGATCGTAATATTTTATCTCCAGTTATGGGAGATATCGGTGCGCAGTGGGATCTTAATAAAGCTGAACTTGGGCTAATGTCTACCGTATTTTTTGCAGCGTATGCAGCTATGCAGATTCCAACGGGTTTTTTGGCAGATCGATTTGGTCGCGTTAAGATCTTAGTGGCTGGATACATTTTGTTTGGAGTTGCCACATTCTTTACAGGACTTACGACTACTTTCGGTATGTTCTTGCTCATGCGGGCGCTGACAGGACTTGGAGAAGGAACGTATTATGGTTCACAATACGGAATTTCTTCAAGCATCACGTCTGAACGATACCGAGGTCTAGTGTCTGCGCTCATCAATAGTGGAATGGCTTTTGGTATATCGCTTGGTTTTATCGGTTCTACATACATTACATATACGTTAGAAAAAGACTGGCAGTTTACTTTTTACTTATTTGCTATTCCGACTATAGTAATAGCTATTTTAATAGCTTTCTTTGTAAAAGATAAGCAAAGGGATCAAGAAAAAAATTCGCTAAATAAAGAAACAAAGCAGTCGCTAAAAGTATTATTTACAAAAAATCATATTTTCGTATACATTTTAATCTTCTGCTCTCTTTACGGATTTTTTGGGATGCTGACGTGGCTTCCTTATTATTTGCAGCACTCGCGCGGCTTAGAAGGGTCTCAAACAGGCATCATAGCATCTTTAGTACCGTGGGCGTCTATTCCAGGAGCAATCTTCTTTGGATATATATCGGATCGAATTGCAAATAAAAAAGCTTTAATTGTGAGTTTGTCAGTAGCGGGCGCTTTATGTCAATTTTTTATTCCCTATACAGAGAGTTATTCTTGGCTATTAATCGGCTTAATTGTGTACGGTCTGATAGGGAAATTAGCATTAGATCCGATTTTAATTTCGTATATGGCGGATATTACTCCCTCTTCCATGTACTCTAAAGTGTACGGTTTTTTTAACTTCAGCGGCATGCTGTCATCGATCTTTGCACCTTACATTACCGGATATTTTGCAGATAAACTTGGAAGTATGGAATTCGGATTTTATTTGTCAGGAGCACTATTGTTAGTGGGAGGAGTTCTCTTTTTGTTTACAGGAAAGAAAGAACGTTCCTATCCTGTTTCACATCCAGTTTTAAAATAAAAAATGCGCTGACTTAGTCAGCGCATTTTTTTATTTATGCTCATTTAACTCGCGCGCTTCTTCAGGACTTTGCAAGCTAGTTGCTCCCGGATAGTGAAGTCCTTGATCACGGTCAGATTCAACTCGTTTTGATTCCTTTAATTTTTTCTCTTGACGATCTTTTCCCATTTTATATTCCCTCCTTTTTTCTGATAGGTTGTCCAAAATAAGCGGTTCTATTCTAAAACTCCGATTAAGTTTTCCAAAATTGATACATACTGATGACAGATAGGGGAGGTGCCATATTCAGTGGACGGAATTTTCTTTTATTGGCTTTCGTGGATGGGATGGATTGTTGCGACTTTTCTTATGCCCAAAACAGCTAGGCGTTGGAAGGTAGCAGCCATTATATTAATCAGTATACTCCTAAGCGGAATGAACATGCATATGACTCAGTTTTCATGTAGCTACACCGCTTTGTTTTTAGTGGGAGTAGCGTGTGTGTATGCTTCAGGCTACAGCCGATTTCAGCAGTTATATTATGTTATTGTATGCGGCATTATAATAATTGCCTATGCTAGTTTTTGTTTACTTGAGCTCTATGATCCTGTCTGGATTTTTATTGATCGTAAGTGGATTTTGACTGGACTTATCTTATATATTTGCTTTATGGTGGTTAAAGATGCTGAAAAAAGATTCGCAGCAATCATTTTAGGTGTAGTTGGAGGAGACTTTTTATACGCAGTTGTCATTCGGGATATCGCATCTTATGAAATAGGGTCTCTTCGTACACTCGACGTTTTAGCCACAGCAGTAGGAGCGATGTTTATTTGGGAGATGCTGGTTTATTTCTCTGCTTATTTAGATTTGTACGTGCTGAAGTCTCACAGGCAAAAGCAAAGTACTTACAAATAGAAGAAGAGATTTCGTAAAATTATATTGTTGTTACCGGTGATTTTTGATAAAATTGTTTGATTGAAAGAGTAATGCTTATTCAGCGGATAGGCAGTTAATCAGTTCAGTATAAGAAAGAGCTGATAAAAATCCTGCTTTATCGCTTATGATCGATTAGTAGAGGTCATGCCACGCTGCATGGCCTCAATTTTTGAAAAACGAATGATCTTATTTATTTGTACATGTAGATAAATACCTTTAGTCGATTAAAGACTGGTTGCCGATACATAAAAAAGATCAAGGAAAGGGAAGAATCGTATGCCAAAACCAATTATTGCGATTGTTGGTCGTCCCAACGTAGGAAAATCAACAATTTTCAACCGAATTGTAGGAGAGCGAGTATCTATTGTAGAAGATATTCCGGGTGTAACTCGTGATCGTATCTATAGTTCAGGTGAGTGGCTGAATTTGGACTTTAACATTATTGATACTGGCGGTATTGATATTGGAGATGAGCCATTTTTAGAACAGATCAAACAGCAGGCAGAAATTGCAATTGATGAAGCGGACGTAATCATTTTTCTAGTGAATGGACGCGATGGAATTACTGCAGCTGATGAAGAAGTGGCGAAAATTTTATACAAATCCAAAAAGCCCGTCGTCCTAGCCGTTAATAAAGTAGATAATCCTGAAATGAGAGAATTAATCTATGATTTCTACGCACTAGGATATGGAGAACCGTTCCCAATCTCAGGAACGCATGGTTTAGGTTTAGGTGACCTGTTAGACGAGGCAGCTAAGCATTTTCCAAAAGAAAAAGACGAAGACTACGGAGAAGAAGTCATTAAATTTTCATTGATTGGTCGTCCTAACGTAGGGAAATCTTCATTAGTTAATGCTCTTCTAGGTGAAGATCGTGTTATTGTCAGTGATCTCGCCGGTACGACACGCGATGCTATTGATACGAAGTTTACAAAAGAAGATCAAGAATATGTTGTTATTGATACAGCTGGAATGAGAAAGCGTGGAAAAGTGTACGAGAGTACTGAAAAATACAGCGTACTTCGCGCATTAAAGGCAATTGAACGCTCAGACGTTGTCTTAATTGTATTAAATGCTGAAGAGGGTATTATTGAACAAGATAAGAAAATTGCTGGCTATGCACAAGAAGCTGGAAAAGCTGTCGTCATTGTTGTGAATAAATGGGATACAGTAGAAAAAGATGAAAAAACAATGAAAAAATTTGAAGAAAATATACGCGAGCATTTTCAGTTCTTAACATATGCTCCAATTGTATTCCTTTCAGCTAAAACGAAAAAACGTACGCATACGCTATTGCCAATGATTGATCTTGCAAGCGAAAGCCATGCTGTACGTGTAGAAACAAGCATCTTAAACGATGTAATCATGGATGCAGTAGCAATGAACCCTACGCCTACTCACAACGGCAACCGCTTAAAAATCTATTACACAACTCAAGTAGCAATCAAGCCGCCAACTTTTGTTGTGTTTGTAAATGATCCTGAGCTAATGCATTTTTCATATAAACGTTTCTTAGAAAATAAGCTTCGTGAAGCTTTTGGATTCGAAGGAACTCCAATTAAAATTATTGCAAGACCAAGAAAATAACAGAGGATGTGATCGGCGTGGAAAGAATAGCTGTACTAGGAGCAGGGAGTTGGGGAACTGCATTAGCTTTCGTATTGGCGGAAAATGGACACGATGTTCGCATTTGGGGACATAGACAACAAGTCATTGATCAAATCAACGAGACGCATCAGAATGAAAAATATCTGCCTGGTGTAGAGCTTCCTCATCAGATTAAAGGTTTTACGTCATTAGAAAAGGCAATAGAGGGTGTTGAAACCCTTATTTTAGCTGTTCCAACGAAGGCCATTCGTGAAGTGTTGCAACAGCTAAAATCCCTTACCGATGAACTGTTTACAATTGTTCACGTAAGTAAAGGAATTGAACCGGATTCTCTTTTACGTATATCTCAAATGATTCAACAAGAAATTGATACAAAAGACATCGTTGTCTTATCAGGCCCGAGTCATGCTGAAGAAGTAAGTAGAAGGCAGCCGACAACCGTGACGTCAGCTTCAACAAATATACAAGCAGCAGAAAAAGTACAGGATTTATTTAATAATCAACAGTACTTCCGTGTTTATACAAATCCTGATGTGATTGGTGTGGAAATTGGGGGAGCGTTAAAAAATATTATTGCTCTTGCTGCTGGTATTACGGATGGACTTGGATATGGTGACAATGCGAAGGCCGCTCTTATGACTCGTGGCTTAGCTGAAATCGCTCGTTTAGGTACGGTGCTTGGCGCCAATCCTCTGACGTTCTCAGGTTTAACCGGGATTGGAGACTTGATTGTAACGTGTACAAGCGTTCATTCTCGAAATTGGCGCGCTGGTAATCTTCTTGGAAAAGGCAAAAATTTAGACGAAGTATTAGAAAATATGGGAATGGTTGTAGAAGGTGTACGCACGACGAAAGCAGCTTACCAGCTATCTCAAAAATACGACGTGAAAATGCCGATTGCTGATGCTTTATATAATGTACTGTTTAATGATGTGAAGGCAAAAGATGCAGTAGACGCGCTTATGTCTCGTACTAAAACACATGAAATGGAAGATTTAGCGAATGTTTTAGGAGAAAAATTAAATTAAGTGCAAAGAAATATGAAAAAATAGGCAATTGGTGATACCCAAAATCATTTACTTGCATAAAATAACGTGTAAATAAAGATGAGTAGAACTGTTAGTATGGGAATATTTAGTTACGGTCGAAGCGAAGAGCCCCCTTCGCTTCGATTTTTTTATGTGAAAAAGCAGGAATTTGTCAATTTAATAGGAAAGTAATTACTATAGAGCGTAAATCAATGGAAGGTAAATAAATATTAAATTTAGAATGTTCTATTAATATCCGTCTTAACTATAAGTCCTTATGTTATAATAACGGTGAAAAAAGGAGTGGATGCAATTTGTCGCCAGGTTTGTTAAAGATGTGGATTTCATTGGGTTCCATTGTATTTATGTTTATTGCGGTATTTTCTATTTACTTTAGTCGTTATAAAATCACGAACCGCGTTGGTAAAATTGTACTCGCTTTCATTGCCTATTCGCTCATGATTGTAGCAGGTCTTATTATGGTAATTGTTGTATTCAGTGGTCCGACAGATGCTTAATGTACATATGGTAGGGTGAGGAAAATGAAAAAATTCATGCTAACGTCTATTGTTGGGTTAACCATTTTTGTATTATCCGGTTGTTTATACCCGACGGAAAGAATGTCTCAAAATCAAGTTCCTTATAAAGATCAAGTTGCTTCCGTACAAACGGCCGTTGATCAATTTAAAGAAGAAAGCGGAGGCTTATTGCCGATAAAAACGAAAGATATGGACACGCCGATTTATCAAAAATATCCGATTGACTTTACAAAAATTGTTCCTAGATACATGCAAGACGCACCTGGGAATTCGTATGAAAGCGGAGGGATATTTGCGTACGTGCTTGTGGATGCAGAAACAAAGCCCACGGTTAAATTATTAGACTTACGGATGGCGGATACGATTCAAGATGTTAATGTACATTTGAATATATACCGTCAAAACCATAAAGGGTACGTACCGTTTAAAGACGTCATCGCTCCCGGCGTATTCTCTATTAACTATAAGAAATTGAATATGAAAGAACCCCCTGTCGTTACTAGCCCGTATACAGGGAATAGTCTTTCTTTAATTGTTAATGGGCAGGGAGATGTATTTGTAGATTATCGTCCTGATTTGTATGATGCCATTCAAAAGCATAAAAGCTCCTACAAACCGGGTGAAGATATCCGAAAGCTCCTTGTGGAAAACAGTGATTTTGTACCTGCTTACTCTCTTCCTTATACAGTTAACGATAAGAATGAACCAATATTTTTTAAAAAATAAGTCATGAACCCCTTCTCCTTGAATAATATTCAGAGAGAAGGGGTTTTCTCTTTCTTGTATACCAATAATGAAAATCAGAATGACTAAGTCAGCATGTGCATGAAAAAAATCATAAATTTTTCTATCAAAAGTCATATTTTAATAGGACAACGTCATAACTATATAGTGTCCTAATTTACTCTCGCAATGGATGTCATATTCCATGAACTCATAGATCGGAGGGGATCTTTTGGAAAAGGTGGATGTATTTAAAGATATCGCTGAACGTACAGGAGGCGATATATATTTAGGTGTGGTGGGAGCAGTTCGAACAGGAAAATCTACATTTATTAAAAAGTTTATGGAGCTGGTGGTCCTGCCTCACATCGAGAACGAGGCAGAAAGAGCTCGCACACAAGATGAACTACCACAAAGTGCAGCTGGAAAAACGATTATGACAACTGAGCCAAAATTCGTACCGAATCAAGCAGTCAATGTTTTGGTAGATGACGGGCTAGAAGTTAACATACGGTTAGTAGATTGTGTAGGATATACAGTGCCAGGCGCTAAAGGGTACGAAGATGAAAATGGACCTCGAATGATCAATACACCTTGGTATGAAGAACCAATTCCATTTCACGAAGCGGCTGAAATTGGAACGAGAAAGGTCATTCAAGAACACTCAACGATTGGTGTCGTCATTACAACAGATGGCTCAATTGGAGATATACCTCGTCAAGATTACGTGGAAGCAGAAGAGCGCGTCATTAATGAGCTAAAAGAAGTAGGCAAACCCTTTATCATGGTTATTAATACCGTACAGCCATATCATCCCGATACAGAAAAGCTTCGTGCAAAGCTTAATGAAAAATATGATATCCCAGTATTAGCGATGAGTGTGGAAAGCATGCGCGATACTGATGTGATGAACGTATTAAGAGAAGCACTATACGAGTTCCCTGTATTAGAAGTCAACGTTAATCTACCAAGCTGGGTAATGGTTTTAAAAGATAAACATTGGCTGCGTGAAAGCTATCAAGAAGCCGTTAAAGAAACGGTAAAAGATATTAAGAGACTGAGAGACGTTGAAAGGGTAGTAGAGCAATTTAGCCAGTTTGAGTTTATCGATCAGGCTCGATTAGCCGGAATTGAGATGGGGCAGGGGATTGCCGAAATTGACTTATACGCTCCAGATGACTTATATGATCAGATTTTGAAAGAAATCGTGGGAGTAGAAATTCGCGGAAGAGATCATTTGCTGCAGTTAATGCAAGACTTTGTGCATGCAAAAACCGAGTATGATCAAGTCTCTGATGCACTTCGCATGGTTAAGCAAACGGGTTATGGTGTAGCTGCACCTTCGCTTTCAGATATGAGCCTTGATGAACCTGAAATTATTCGCCAAGGATCGCGTTTTGGAGTTCGTTTAAAAGCAGTGGCACCTTCTATACACATGATTAAAGTGGATGTAGAATCAGAATTTGCGCCGATTATCGGAACGGAGAAGCAAAGCGAAGAATTAGTTCGTTATTTGATGCAAGACTTTGAAGATGATCCGCTTTCAATTTGGAATTCAGATATATTTGGCCGCTCTCTAAGTTCAATCGTAAGAGAAGGGATTCAAGGAAAGCTGTCGCTGATGCCTGAAAATGCGCGATATAAGTTAAAAGAAACGCTAGAACGGATTATTAACGAAGGATCTGGAGGTTTAATCGCGATTATTTTATAAGAATATAAGGTTAGGCTCCTCATAAAGGAGCCTCTTCTTTTTGGATAGATCATACAAAACTTTACATATATTGTGATAGATCGCGTGGTTATCCTATTCCTGCGTTATTTTCTGCTTGCTATGCCTTGTTCAATATGTTAATCTTTTAACAGAAATCGATCGATCATACTGTTTTCACTACATACATACGGCAGATGAATGAAAAACATTGAATTATTTAGTTCAATCGTTTATGATTAGGCTTGTCGATACATAGGTTATGTATAATATCCATTTGTTTTGTTAAAGAATGAGATATAACGAATTACTAGATTCCTTTTCTAACAAGGTTTTTAGTTATTATATGATCCGATTTTGGGAGGAGGTGAATGGCATGAACAAGACAGAATTAATTAATGCTGTTGCAGAAGCAAGTGAGCTTTCAAAAAAGGATGCTACAAAAGCAGTTGATGCTGTTTTCGATACAATTTTAGAAGCTTTAAAAGCTGAGGACAAAGTTCAACTTATCGGTTTTGGTAACTTCGAAGTACGTGAACGTGCTGCTCGTAAAGGACGCAATCCACAAACTGGCGAAGAAATCGAAATTCCTGCTAGCAAAGTTCCTGCATTCAAACCAGGTAAAGCTCTTAAAGATGCTGTAAAATAATATCTACATAAAATGGCTTTATTCATAGCCGTTGATGAAGAGCTTTGAAAGGTCGCACATTTGCGACCTTTCTTTTTTGCCTTTGGTATATACATATGCTAGAATTTTTTTCATAAAGTCGTAATGCAACGAATTGGAGGGCAACAACATGTCATCTGTAAATAAACCACAGATCGAACAAGCTGTGAGACTAATTTTAGAAGCAATTGGCGAAGATCCAAACCGTGAAGGATTATTAGATACACCAAAGCGAGTAGCTAAAATGTATGAGGAAGTCTTTTCCGGGTTGAATGAAGATCCAAAAGAGCATTTTAAAACAGTTTTTGGAGAAGATCATGAAGAGCTAGTGCTTGTAAAAGATA
The DNA here is from genome assembly GCF_047872835.1 of Priestia sp. RMT2NF4. NCBI lineage: Bacteria > Bacillati > Bacillota > Bacilli > Caryophanales > Bacillaceae > Priestia > Priestia sp. RMT2NF4. The sequence goes on along the minus strand of NZ_JBLQZO010000002.1, from coordinate 679,778 downwards.
TTCCTTTTTACTCTATGTGTGAACACCACTTAGTGCCTTTTTACGGAAAAGCTCATGTTGCGTATATTCCAAAAGGCGGACGAGTGACCGGTTTAAGTAAGCTGGCAAGAGCGGTAGAAGCTGTTGCGAAACGTCCTCAGCTTCAGGAGAGAATTACATCTACAGTGGCGGATTCTATTGTAGAAACATTAGAGCCGCACGGGGTAATGGTAGTAGTGGAAGCAGAGCACATGTGTATGACCATGCGAGGCATTAAAAAGCCTGGGGCTATGACAATCACTTCTGCTGTGCGTGGAGTGTTAGAACACGATGCAAGTTCTAGAGCTGAAGTTTTATCATTGATTAAATCATAATGTGGATGATGAAGGAGAAGAGAATATGACACAAAAAGGAACGCCAGAGTATATTGTCATTAAAGCGGTCGAAGATGGAGTTAACGTAATTGGCTTAACGCGAGGAGCAGATACGCGATTTCATCATTCAGAAAAACTAGATAAAGGCGAAGTGATGATTGCGCAGTTTACTGAGCATACATCCGCAATTAAAATTCGTGGCAAAGCCGTCGTTCAGACTGTTCACGGAGAAATTGAATCCGATACGAAAAAATAAGCAGGGATTTTCCTGCTTTTATTTATATTTAAAATAAATGAATAAGAACAGGAAAAACATGGTGAAACTAAAAGCAATATCTTAAATTACTGTCTAAGAAATCAAGATGGTATGTAGATGAACGGTGTTCAAGCGGATGAGCAGCTAAAGGATTTAAACCGTGAAAAAGCTTCAAAAGAATTTAAAGGATATTTTATAATGTAATTATGTTATAATTGACACTATCGATTTGGAGTTAAAAGAACTTTAAACAAATAGTGATGGAAAGGGAGACAAGGATGATGAGCGTAAAAACCATCTATGATATTGTGGCCAACATGAAAGAACAGCTTCATGTTGAATTAAGTCATCCATATGTAAAAAAATATATTCATCATCCGCGTATTGATGAAAATAGATTACTGTACATGTGTTCGTTCTTAGATACTCTTTCAATGGAAGAAGAAAAAAAGAACAGCTCTGTGCTATCTGTGATGCTCGTTCAAACCGCACTTGATACCCACGATCTAGTCTCCACTCAAAATGTTAGCGGAAATGAAGGGAAGCTGCATGAGAGGCAGCTGGTAGTTTTGGCCGGAGATTATTACAGCGGCCTGTACTATTACTATTTAGCTCAAAGCAGCCAGCTGAATTTAATGAAAGTTATAGCATCTGCTATTAAAGAAATTAATATCGCTAAGATACACATTTATAACAATCGCTCTACTAATCCACACGACGTTATGAATAGTTTTTTAGCAGCAGAATCATCGTTTGTAAGATGCTTATGTGACTATTTTGAACGTGAAGAGTGGAAAGAACTTTTAAAACATGCAGCGTATTTGAATGGGATATTAAAGCAATTAAAGTCATTACAGCATAAAGAGCCTACTCTCTTGCTAAACTATTGCAAACAAATTGGCATGAATCAAGAACAAATAAAAGAATACCTTTATTCGTATACTCAACAGTCTGTAAATATTGTTAGAGGGTACTTGCGAAGTGAATTTGCGATGAATGAGTTTTTAAGAGAGCACTTAGATGAACTTACATCTAGCTTAGAAGTGTTGAAAAATGTCGTAGGAGAAGGATAGAGATATGCAGCAATCAAAAGAACAGCGTGTCCATGGCGTATTTGAAAAAATATACAAAAATTATGATCAAATGAATTCTGTTATTAGTTTTCAGCGTCATAAGGCATGGCGCAAAGATACGATGAAGCGAATGAATGTTCAAAAAGGAACAAAAGCTTTAGATGTTTGTTGCGGAACTGCGGATTGGACGCTAGCTATGGCTGAAGCAGTTGGAGAAACAGGAGAGGCAGTTGGCCTGGATTTTAGTCAAAATATGCTAAAGATTGGTGAAGAGAAAGTAAAAAACTCACCTTTTTCAAATATTACTTTACTACATGGCAATGCAATGGAGCTTCCTTTTGAAGATAATTCATTTGACTATGTAACGATTGGATTCGGACTGCGCAACGTGCCCGATTACCTTCAAGTTTTAAAGGAAATGCAGCGCGTCGTGAAACCTGGCGGAAAAGTGGTTTGCCTTGAAACGTCTCAGCCAACGATGATTGGTTACCGACAAATGTACTTGCTTTATTTTAAGTATATTATGCCTGCGCTTGGAAAGATGGTCGCTAAAAGCTATGATGAATATTCATGGCTTCAAGAGTCAGCTAGGGACTTTCCAGGTCAAAAGCAATTGGCTGATATGTTCCGTGAAGCCGGTTTGACAGATGTTGAAGTGAAATCTTACACAGGTGGAGTAGCGGCGATGCATCTAGGGTACAAACGATAAAAGAGAAAAAGCTTGTCCTACAGGTGCAACAGCCTGTAGGATAAGGAGTAAAGAATGAATATATAATGCAAGGTGAGTCCAATGAAACTAAAAATGATGTACGCTTTTTTGAATACGGATATTACCCTTATTGAGAAAGAACTTGAACAAACTGTTCATACCGATGAAACACTTATCACAGATGCTTCTCTTCACCTTTTACAAGCAGGGGGGAAACGAATTCGCCCTGTATTTGTTTTGTTGGCAGCTAAATTTGGGCATTACAATATCGACCAAATCAAACATGTGGCAGTAGCGCTTGAGCTGATTCATATGGCGTCTCTTGTTCATGATGATGTTATTGATGACGCTGATAAGCGACGGGGAAAACCAACAATTAAGGCAAAATGGGACAATCGTATTGCTATGTATACAGGGGATTACATCTTTGCTCGTGCACTTGAAGTTATGAGTGAGGTTAAAGATGTGGAAGCACATAAAATTTTATCTAATACGATGGTGGAATTAACGCTCGGTGAAATTGAACAGATTAAGGACAAATACAACCTAAACCAAAACTTACGCGTGTATCTGCGTAGAATTAAACGTAAAACGGCACTGCTAATTGCTGCAAGCTGTCAGTTAGGCGCAATTGCAGCGGGAGCTCCTGAAGATATACATAAACGTTTATTTTGGTTTGGATATTACGTGGGAATGTCATTTCAAATTACGGATGACATTTTAGATTTTATCTCATCAGAAGAACAGCTTGGGAAACCAGTTGGCAGCGACTTACTGCAAGGAAATATTACGCTGCCAGTTTTGTATGCCATTGAAAATGCTGAGTTTCGAGATAAAGTAGAACAGCTTTTCGAGAGGGAATATGAGCAAGAGCTGATCGATGAAATTATTTCTGATATTAAATCTTCTAACGCCATTGAACGTTCATTTGAGATGAGCGATCGTTATCTGCAAAAAGCGATGAGCATTTTAGAAGAACTGCCGCCAAACAAGGCGAAAAAAACGCTGCATCAAATTGCGAAGTACATTGGAAAACGGAAATTTTGATTTATTTACTTTCATAAGTTGTAAACTGCTCGAAACAATGTTAATATCTTCATGAGGTGTGATTGCGCTTTCAAAACTTGTTTACATATCATGAACTTCAGGGGTGGAGAGTAAAATGATACAAAAAACGTTTTTAATGGTCAAACCAGACGGGGTACAAAGAAGCATTATTGGTGAGGTTATTTCTCGCTTTGAGAAAAAAGGTTTTCAATTAGTTGGAGCTAAGCTTATGCATATTTCGCAGGAATTAGCTGAAACACACTATGGTGAACATAAAGAGAAACCTTTCTTCGGTGAGTTAGTGAAATTTATCACATCAGGTCCAGTTTTTGCTATGGTATGGGAAGGTGAAAACGTGATTTCAGTATCACGTCAAATGGTGGGGAAAACTAACCCTCAAGAAGCGCTTCCTGGAACTATTCGAGGTGATTATGGACTGATTGTGGATAAGAATATTATTCACGGCTCAGATTCACCAGAAAGTGCGGAGCGTGAAATCAGCTTATTCTTTGAAAGTGAAGAGCTGACTTTCTATAAAAAAGACGCAGACGCTTGGATTTACTAATTTAGATAGCGCAAAAAGACGAATGAATTTTCATTCGTCTTTTTTATTGTGTGTATAAACAAGCTTCTAGGCTATTAAGTGCAAAGATTTCCCCGCATAAACATTTTCATAATGTATTCCGATATATTAATAAGAAGATAAGCGTATATAAAGGTTTTATTTCTTTATACGTCTAACATAAACGTATAGGAATGAGAAAGGAGAGTCAAAAATGATAGATGAATACGACGCGTTTGTGGAGAAAATAAAAACAAAAACAGGCATTGATTTATCACTATATAAGCAGTCTCAAATGCACCGCCGCCTCACCTCGCTGTATGAAAAAAAAGGTTTTTCTAGTTTTTTTGAATATTATCGAGCAATGAACAGTAACAACAAACTGCTTGAGGAGTTTTTAGATCGGATGACGATTAACGTGTCAGAGTTTTATCGCAACTATCAGCGGTGGGATATATTGGAGCAAAAAATTTTACCGACTCTTGTAAAAGGAAAATCAGATCTGAAAGTGTGGAGCGCTGCCTGCTCAACAGGGGAAGAGCCGTATACACTAGCGATGGTTTTATCAACATTTTTTCCGCTTTCGCGTATTTCTATATTGGCGACCGATCTGGATGAAAAAGTGATAGAAAAAGCAAAAATAGGCTTTTATGATGAACGTTCACTTCAGGAAATGCCTGTTTCGATGAAAAATAAGTACTTTCAACAAAGAGGAATCGGGTACTTATTAGATGAAAAAATCAAAAAAACAGTTATTTTTCAAAAACATAACTTACTGTCAGACTCTTTTCCTAAAAACGTTGACTTGATTGTTTGTCGAAACGTGCTTATTTATTTTACCGATGAAGCAAAGCATGCTTTATATGAAAAGTTTAGCAGAGCTTTAGCACCTGGAGGCATCTTATTTGTAGGGAGCACAGAGCAGATTTTCACTCCGCAAAAGTATGGGTTTGAAACGGCTGATACGTTTTTTTACAGAAAAGTAAAGACCATTTAATTGAGATAACCTGAAGCGATTTCTTACAAGCTGAGGTGAAACTTTTTATATATTCTTATGTTATAGTATGGTATAGTCATATTTAAAAATGGAAAAATTCTGACGAATAATACATATTAAGCGGAGGTACGATTATGCGATATTTAACAGCAGGAGAATCACATGGTCCACAGTTGACTACTATTTTAGAGGGTGTTCCCGCAGGGCTTCCTTTAACAGCCGAAGACATCAATACAGATTTAGCGCGAAGACAAAAAGGTCATGGTCGCGGAAGACGTATGCAAATTGAAAAAGATCAAGCGGAAATTTTAAGCGGTGTTCGCCACGGCTATACGCTAGGATCTCCTATTACGTTAGCGGTAGAAAATAACGACTGGAAACACTGGACAAAAATTATGGGCATCGAGCCAATTTCTGAAGAAGAATCAGAAGAAGTAAAGCGTAAAATCTCAAGACCAAGACCAGGGCATGCCGATTTAAACGGCGCTATTAAATATGGTCATCGCGATATGAGAAATGTATTAGAACGTTCTTCAGCTCGTGAAACAACTGTAAGGGTAGCAGCAGGTGCTGTGGCTCGTCAAATCCTTGCTCAGTTCGGGATTTCTGTAGCTGGACATGTATTAGAAATTGGCGGCGTACAGGCAAATCCTCCTCAATACAAAAGCTTAGAGGAACTTCAAGAAGTCACTGAAGCTTCTCCAGTAAGATGTTTTGACTCAGCTGTTGAGAAAGACATGATGCAAGCAATCGATGATGCTAAGAAAAACGGCGATTCGATCGGAGGCGTAGTAGAAGTTATTATTGAAGGCGTGCCAGCAGGAGTGGGCAGCTATGTCCATTACGATCGTAAATTAGATGCGAAGATTGCTGCAGCTGTTATGAGCATTAATGCATTTAAAGGCGTTGAGTTTGGGATTGGATTTGAAGCGGCTCGCAGACCAGGAAGCGAAGTTCATGACGAAATTCTATGGGATGAAGAGAATGGATATACCCGTAAAACAAACAACTTAGGCGGCTTTGAAGGTGGCATGACAACAGGTATGCCAATTGTAGTACGCGGTGTAATGAAACCTATTCCAACGCTTTACAAGCCGTTAAAAAGTGTTGATATTGAAACAAAAGAAGCCTTCGAGGCAAGCATCGAACGTTCAGACAGCTGTGCTGTGCCGGCAGCAAGCGTTGTAGCAGAAGCCGTTGTAGCTTGGGAATTGGCTGATGCGCTAATCGAACAGTTTGGACAAGACCGAATTGATTTAATTGCTGAAAATATTGAGAAAATGCGTGTACATGCGAGGGAGTTTTAATGTTGCAAATTGATATTCAAACTTTATCCAAAACATATCCTCTTTATTTAGGAAATGGATTAATTGAAAAGCTGCCTTCTATTATTGAGAGTGTAAAACCTAATCTGTCGTCGGTGTTAATCATCACTGATTCAGCTGTAGATTCATATTATGGAGAAGCGGTTGTAAAAGCGATTGAGACGCAGTTTAAAGTGGCTAAATACGTAGTACCAAGCGGTGAACACGCAAAGTCATTTCAACATTACTACGATTGTCAGACTTTTGCACTCGAGCAGCAGCTTGACCGCAATGCGCTCGTTATTGCTTTCGGCGGAGGGGTAGTTGGCGATTTAGCTGGATTTGTAGCCGCTACATACATGAGAGGGGTTTCGTTTATTCAAGTGCCAACGACGCTTCTTGCTCACGATAGTGCTGTAGGAGGTAAAGTAGCCATTAATCATGAGCTTGGAAAAAATATGATTGGCGCTTTTTATCAGCCTGAAGCGGTTGTTTATGACATTGATCTTCTTAAAACGCTTCCTGAAAGAGAGTGGCGTTCTGGTTTTGCAGAAGTGATTAAACATGCTTTTATTCACGATGAAGCATTTTATGAATGGCTTCAGCAAAATATACAATCGCTGACTGATTTACAAGATGAAAAATTAATTTATGCTATTCAAAGCGGTATTTTAGTCAAAGCATCTGTTGTAAAAGAAGATGAGACAGAAGCTGGCGTTCGCGCTCACCTGAACTTTGGACATACGTTAGGTCATGCGATCGAAGCAGAGTGCGGCTATGGACAAATCAGTCACGGAGAAGGCGTAGCCATTGGGATGCTGTTTGCTATGAAAGTCAGCAATACGCTTGGGAAAAGCGAGTTCCCTGTAGCTGAAATTGCGAAATGGTTTGAAAAATTTGGCTATGAGACGTCTGTTCCAAACCACCTTTCAGCTGAAAAGCTGCTCGTGAGAATGAAAGCAGACAAGAAGTCCAAGTCAAGCAATGTTCATATGGTACTGCTTGAAGGCATAGGAAAACCTTTTGTTCAACAAGTAGAAGATGAAGTGATTCTTAAGCTGCTGAATGAAGAGCTTCAAGCGTAGTTTCTTCAAAAGCCAAGTAGATAGTAGTTGACAAATGAATTTGAAACGTACTACAATTGGTAACAAGTTAGTTTAGAGATTTTAGTTATGAGAAAAAAATAGACAGTTTAGTTGAGATTAGGGTAGACGAGAATGAGACAGTTGAGCAGAGTTTAGTTGAGTGAATTTTACCATTCGTATACCCAAAGGCCCATTTTTGATGTGTCTTTGGGTTTATTTATTATATCCTCTTTTATATAACCTCATCTATTCTCATTCTCCATGAAATGGAGGATTGAAAGATATGACGAACACGTATACTTCTTTTTTAGAAGACTCTACAAAGTATTTAACCATTCCAATCATAAAAAAAATATTTATCGATAGCATGACACCTGTTGATCTTTTTCAGCAAGTAAAAGATGAAGCTGTATATTTGCTTGAAAGCAATGATGAATCATCACCATGGTCCAATTATTCTTTTATTGGCTTGAATCCGTTTTTGTATGTAGAAGAAGAGAACGGAACCTATCTAGCAAAAAACAAGCAGCTTCAACCTGTGCTGCAAGGAGACAGCTTTAAAGAGGTATTTTGTAAAATTCAGCAAGAGCTGAAAGTGAAAGTACCAGACCTTGCACTTCCTTTTAAAGGAGGAGCAGTAGGATTTATCAGCTACGACGCAGTATCGCAAATTGAAAAAGTAAACGTACATGCCCAAAACGATTTGAACATGCCTACTTTTCACTTTATCTATTGTCAAACGATGCTCGCTTATAATCACCAAACAAAAGAGCTTATGGTGATTCACTACATTCAGCTTGATGAGCAAGATAAAGAACAGCAGAAAAAAGAAAAACATGATGAAGCTCTAGCAGAGATCAATCGATATGTTGAAAGAATAGCGCAGACGGTGAAAGAAAAGCCGATGATGTTTGAAAGCGAGCAGCGCGAAGTTAGCTTTGAAGGTGTGACATCGTCATACCAAAAAGATAAATTTGTGCAAGATGTGGAAAAAATTAAGGAATACATTAAAAGCGGAGATGTTTTTCAAGCCGTATTGTCGCAGAGATTTCAAATTGATACGACCGTAGCTGGATTTGATATTTACAGAGTATTGCGATTAGTTAATCCATCTCCTTATTTATTTTACGTGAAAGTAAAGGGAGTGGAATTGATTGGAAGTTCCCCTGAGCGGTTGATTCAAATTGAAAACGGCCATTTAGAAATTCATCCAATTGCAGGAACGAGAAGACGCGGCAGAGATGCAGAAGAAGATGCGCGCTTGTATGAAGACTTAATTAACGATGAAAAAGAGCGGGCAGAACACTATATGCTCGTGGACTTAGCAAGAAATGACATCGGCCGAGTTGCACAGTATGGAAGTGTCCAAACGCCGGTATTAATGCAGCAGGTTAATTTTTCGCACGTCATGCACTTGATTTCTAAAGTGACAGGACGCCTAGATGAAAAAGTACATCCTATTGATGCGCTGCTTTCTGCATTTCCAGCGGGTACCGTATCTGGCGCTCCAAAAGTGCGGGCGATGCAAATCTTAAATGAAATTGAACCAGTTGCGCGAAATGTATATGCAGGAACCGTAGCATATCTCGGATTTGATGGAAACATTGATTCGTGCATTGCAATTCGTACCATTCTTTTGAAAGACCAAACCGCTTATATACAGGCTGGAGCAGGAGTGGTTGCTGACTCAAAACCGGAGCTTGAGTGGAAAGAAACCCGCAATAAAGCTAGCGCTTTAATTAAAACAATTCAATTAGCTCAAGACATCTACGATAAAAAGGAGGATGTATATGTTTAAAGAATTGTTGAAAAAGTGTTTGCGCGGCGAGTCACTTTCAGCGGAAGAAGCAGAAAAAATTATGAATGATATTATGAACGGTAAAGTCCCGGCAGCTCAAATTGCTAGCGTGCTAACCATTTTAACGTACCGAGGAGAAACCGTCGATGAAATTGTTGGTTTTGTCCGGGGTATGAAAAACAACATGAATGCTATTTCTCTAGAAGAATTAAACGTAGTAGATACGTGCGGTACGGGAGGAGACGGCGCCTCTACGTTTAATATTTCGACGGCTAGTGCGATTGTGGCATCTGCTGCTGGAGTAAAGGTTGCGAAACATGGGAATCGCGCGGTGTCTTCTAAAAGCGGAAGTGCAGACGTGTTAGAACATCTGGATATATGGATTCAAGGAAATGAAAAAGAAGTGAAAAATGCGGTGTCTGACCTCAACATGTCCTTTTTATTTGCGCCGCTTTATCACCCTGCTATGAAGCACGTTGCTGCTACTCGAAAGGAATTAGGGTTTAGAACCGTTTTTAATGCATTAGGTCCGTTAGCAAACCCTACTAATTGCACAAAGCAAGTAATTGGCGTTTACTCTATTGAGCTTGCACGGAAATTAGCAGAAGCGCTTGTTGTACTGGGAGCTAACCACGTTCTTCTCGTTGCGGGCAGGGACGGTTTGGATGAAATTAGTGCTACGGATGTAACGGATATTGTAGAAGTGCAAGACAATGTTATTACAGAATATACGCTTGCACCAGAGGATGTACACTTACAGAGAGGGAAGCTTGAAGACTTGGTGGTAGAAGACGCGAAATCGAGTGCAGAGCTCATTGAATCGCTATTTTTAAATAAAAGTAATGTAACTGCTAAAAATGCAGTCGTGTTGAACTCTGCTGCAGCTATTTACGTTAGCGGAAACGTTTCTACTTTTGAAGAAGGAGTAGCTGTAGCTTTAGAAACAATTGAATCAGGTGCTGCATACACGCAATTACAACGATTGAAATCGAAAAAGGTGGTTGAACATGCTCAATAAAATTATTGAAACAAAAAAAGAAGAAATTCAAAACCTACAGTTACCCGAACAGCAAAATGTTACAAAACGATCATTTTTAGAAGCTTTATCAAATCCAAATCGAGAGCTGGCTCTTATTGCAGAAGTAAAAAAAGCCTCTCCTTCCAAAGGATTAATAAAGGAGAATTTTCAGCCTGTGGAAATTGCTAAAGCCTACGAGGAAGGAAAAACAGATGCTTTGTCTGTGTTAACGGATCAGCACTATTTTCAAGGACACCGAACGTTTTTAAGTGATATTAAACAGCATGTCTCTATTCCTGTGCTTCGTAAGGATTTCATCATTGATTCCATTCAAGTGGAAGAAAGTGCAAGAATCGGTGCCGATGCTATTTTACTCATCGGAGAAGCACTTGAACCATTAAAATTGCAAGAGCTTTATCTTCAAGCTGCTGAAAAAGAGTTAGATTGTTTAGTAGAAGTGCATTCTTTAGAAACGCTTGAACAGCTGTTAGCTGTATTTACACCGAAGATTATCGGGATTAATAATCGAAATCTTCATACGTTTGAAACCAGCTTGCAGCAGACAAAAGAAATCGCTAAGCACGTGCCGAAAGATCAGCTTTTAGTAAGTGAAAGCGGCATTTACTTATACGATGATGTTTCCTACGTAAAAGAAGCCGGAGCAAAAGCTATTTTAGTAGGAGAATCGCTTATGAGACAGGATAATCAAACCAAAGCGATTAAAAAGCTGTTTGGGGAAAGTGAATATGCTTATTAAGTACTGCGGTATTCGATCAAAACAAGATATAGCTTTAATCGAAAAGTCGGCTGCTACTCACATTGGCTTTATTTTCTACCCTAAAAGTAAACGATATGTAAAGCCTGAACGAGTAAATGAGTTTGTAACGGATGAAATAAAAAAACAAGTCTCGCTAGTAGGGGTATTTGTTAATACACCGGTGGATCAAATACTTGAAATTGCCTCCGTGACAAATTTAGATGTGATTCAGTGCCACGGGCAAGAAACAGCTGCTGAAGTACGTGAGTTAAAGCAGCGTGGATATGAAGTATGGAAAGCACTCCCGCACAATAAAGATACGCTGCAGCAAATGCATGTATATGAAGAAGCTGACGGTTATGTAATTGACAGCAAGGTTAAAGAACAATTCGGAGGAACGGGCGTCGCTTTTGATTGGAGCTTCGTTCCTCAGTATGAATCAGCTGCACGAAAGTTAGGTAAAAAATGCTTTATTGCTGGAGGAATCAATGCCTTTAACATTGAGAACTTGTTACCCTACAAGCCTGGGGCGATTGATATTTCTGGCGGTATTGAAACAAATGAAACGAAGGACTATACAAAAATTATAGAGATTGAAAGGAAGATCCATACTATGACATACAATCATCCTGATGAATTTGGCCGCTTTGGTGAATTTGGCGGAAAATACGTACCTGAAACATTAATGAAACCACTTGAAGAAGTAGAAGCAGCTTTGAATCAAGCAATGAAAGATCCGGCATTTAAAGATGAGTATCTATCCTTACTCGTCAATTACTCAGGGCGACCAACGGCTTTAACATATGCTGATAATATTACCGAAACACTCGGCGGGGCAAAAATTTATTTAAAACGTGAAGACTTAAATCATACGGGTGCTCACAAAATCAACAATGCCATTGGACAGATTTTACTTGCTAAACGGATGGGCAAAACAAAAATTATTGCTGAAACAGGAGCGGGTCAGCACGGGGTAGCCACAGCTACAGTAGCTGCAAAGTTCGGAATGGAATGTAAAGTATTCATGGGAGAAGAAGATATTGAACGTCAGGCGTTGAACGTCTTTCGCATGAAGCTTCTAGGAGCGGAAGTCATTCCTGCAACTTCTGGAACAAAAACGCTAAAAGATGCAACAAATGAAGCAATCCGCTACTGGGTTCAACACTGTGAAGATCATTTTTACTTAATTGGTTCGGCAATTGGACCGCATCCTTATCCTAAAATGGTTCGAGATTTCCAAAAAATTATTGGAGAAGAAGCAAAAGAACAGTTTACAGCGGTAGAAGGAAAACTTCCAAATGCTGTCGTGGCATGCGTCGGAGGCGGCAGTAATGCAATCGGTATGTTTTATGATTTTATTAAAGAAGAACATGTACGCTTGATTGGAGTAGAAGCAGGGGGGAAAGGACTAAATACAGCTCTTCATGCTGCTAAAATGGCTAAAGGCACAAAAGGTGTTATCCACGGAACGCTCACGTATTTACTTCAAGATGAAAATGGTCAAATTACAGAGCCTTATTCTATTTCAGCAGGTTTGGATTATCCGGGTATCGGTCCAGAGCATTCTCACCTTTCATCTATTGGACGAGTAGAATATGAAAGTGTAACGGATGATGAATCAATCGAAGCTCTTCAGCTGCTGGCGAAAACGGAGGGAATCATCCCGGCTATCGAATCCGCCCATGCGCTGGCAAAAGCATTTGAACTGGCTAAAAGCATGACGAAAGAAGAAACCATTTTAATTTGCTTATCAGGTCGAGGAGATAAGGACGTTCATACATTAGTAAACTTGCTAGAAGGGAAGGAAGAAGAACATGAATACGTTTGAAGCGAGACTACCTAAACATGAAACATTATTTATTCCATTTATTACAGCAGGAGATCCTCATGAAGATGCAACGGTGGAGATTGCTTTGTCTTTGCAAAAGCAAGGTGCTTCTATTTTAGAGCTGGGCGTACCGTATTCCGATCCTTTAGCAGATGGTCCGATTATTCAAGAGGCGTCCAAAAGAGCTTTATCTGGCGGCATGTCTATTTCAAAAGCTATTAAGCTTGTATCGGTGATGAGAAAAAAAGGTGTGAAAATACCGGTAATTCTCTTTACCTATTTTAATCCTGTGTTACAATTAGGTTTAGAATCCTTTTTCGCGTTAATGCGAGAAAATGAAATAGATGGAGTGCTAATTCCGGATTTACCGTACGAAGAGAGTGGCCGTATCCGGGAGCTTGCCGCTGAAAATGAAGTTGCGTACATTTCAATGGTTGCTCCTACATCTAAAGAGCGTATTCAAAAAATTGCTGCAGATGCAACGGGCTTCTTATACTGCGTGTCGTCTTTAGGCGTTACTGGGGTTCGCTCTACGCTGCCGGCTGATATTGGCACCTTTTTAGAAGATGTGAAAGCAGCAGCTTCTATACCGGTTGCCGTCGGTTTTGGGATTTCAACAAGCGAACAAGTAGAGATATTAAAAGAACACAGCGACGGCATTGTAATCGGAAGTGCAATTGTTAATAAAATTGGCCAGCTTGAAGAAGTTCTTTTAAATAAGGATACACGCCGAGACGGATTAAATCAAATTGAGGAGTATGTTGCATCCATCGTTTCGCCTATACAAAAATGCGAGGTGTAACACGGTGAAGGTAAAAGAACAATTACTAACTTTATCTCCATATAAACCAGGTAAGCCAATTGAAGAAGTGAAGCGTGAATTTAATTTAGATCGCGTTGTAAAATTAGCATCCAATGAAAATCCTTACGGCAGCTCTGCTTTAGTAAAAGAGGCGATTGCTGCAGAAATTGAAAATATGGCGCTTTATCCAGACGGTTATGCAGCTGAACTGCGTGCAGCAGTAGCAAAACACGTAGGTGTAGAGCAAGATCAGCTGATTTTTGGAAATGGGTCTGATGAAGTCATTCAAATTATTTGCCGAGCTTTACTATCGGCTGATACAAACACTGTCATGCCAACGCCATCATTTCCTCAATATAAGCACAATGCCGTAATTGAAGGTGCAGAAATTCGTGAAGTACCGCTGCGCGGCGGAAATCATGATTTAAATGCTATGCTTCGTGCAATTGATGAAAATACGACAATTGTATGGGTATGCAGTCCTAATAATCCAACGGGAACGTATGTGAAGGGCGATGAGTTAATTTCCTTTATGAAGCAAGTTCCTAAGCATACGTTAATCGTTATGGATGAAGCGTATTTTGAGTATGCAGCAGATCAAGCCGACTATCCGAATACGGTAGAGCTTTTGAATGAATACGAAAACTTAATTGTACTTCGCACATTTTCAAAAGCATACGGCTTAGCTTCTTTGCGTATTGGCTACGGTATTGCAAACGAATCATTGCTACAAAAAATTGAGCCGGCTCGCGAACCTTTTAATACAAGCCGCATGGCTCAAAAAGCAGCAATCGTTGCTCTTGAAGACCAAGCGTTCATTGAAGAGTGCAAAAAGAAAAATGAAGCAGGTTTGCAGCAGTACTATGCTTTCTGTGATAAGAATGGCTTAAACTATTATCCTTCTTTCACTAATTTTGTTCTAATTGATTTTGGCCGTCAAGGCGATGAAGTGTTTCAATTTTTATTGGAGCGCGGATTTATCGTTCGTTCAGGTAATGCATTAGGCTTCCCAACTTCCGTTCGTATTACGGTGGGAACAAAAGAACAAAATGAACAAATCATTGAATTGCTTCAGCAGTTTGTTAACCAAGAAACGGCGAAAGCTTAATACCTAATATAGTAAAAGATGAGAGTGTGATTTCACACTCTCATCTTCATATGCACAATGAGGTGAAGGAAAGTGAAAGAAAATGTTTTTGTTATAGGCCTAGGATTAATTGGAGGATCTCTTGCACTTAATATAAAAAAGACGCATCATCATCTTGATGTAATAGGTTTTGACATTAATCAAGAGCAGCTGGAGCTCGCTAAAACTCTAGGCGTAATTGACCAAGCGGCTTCTTCTTTGCAACAAGGCGCTGAGCAAGCGGATTATATTGTTATTGCCATTCCAGTCACCCAAGCAGCGGAAGTGCTAAAACAGTTCGAACATTTTACGCTCAAACAGTCTGTCATCGTAACAGACGTAGGAAGTACAAAAGAAGAAGTAGTGAAGACAGCCGAGGCTCTTATTTCTAAAGGCATTGAGTTTATCGGGGGTCATCCAATGGCGGGGTCTCATAAAAGCGGAGTAGCTGCTTCTAAAGCTCATTTATTTGAAAATGCAATGTATGTATTAACACCTTCATCTTCTACTTCTTCGGAGGCTTTAAACAGCTTAAAGGAATTGCTAAGTGGTACAAAAGCTAAAATTATTGTAATGTCACCAAAAGAACATGATAAATTAGCAGGTGTCATTAGCCATTTTCCACATATTATTGCTGCAAGCCTTGTTCATCAAGCAGAATATTACCAACAAGACAATCAGCTAGTTTCGCAGCTTGCGGCTGGAGGGTTTCGTGATATTACACGTATTGCTTCAAGCAGTCCAGCGATGTGGAGAGATATTTTGCTTCATAACCAGGATGCGCTTCTTTCAATGTTTGACCACTGGCTTGAAGAAATGAACGACGTGCGAAATATGATCGAACGAAAAGATGCGAATGATATCTATACATATTTTTCACAAGCGAAACAATTTAGAGATCAGCTTCCTGTACGAACCAAAGGAGCGATTCCATCCTTTTATGATCTCTATGTGGATGTTCCTGACTATCCGGGTATTATCTCAGAAGTAACCGGTTATTTAGCAGAAGATGAAATCAGTATTACAAACATTCGAATTTTAGAAACACGAGAAGATATATACGGAGTATTACGTTTGAGCTTTCAAACAGAGGAAGATAGAAAGAGGGCAAGAGCGTGTCTCCATCAGCATCAATATCAGACGTTTATTTCTTAATGTACGAAAGGTGTGAATGAAATGAGTGGAAAACCATTAAAAACGAATCTTTCATCTCTTCAAGGAGAAATTTCTATTCCCGGGGATAAGTCGATTTCTCACAGAGCTGTGATGTTCGGAGCGATGGCAGAAGGGAAAACTACGATTAATCATTTTTTAGCAGGTGAAGATTGCTTAAGTACCATCTCTTGTTTTGAAAAGATGGGCGTATCGATTAAAAGAGAAGGCGAGTATGTTGAAGTGGAAGGTAAAGGTATCGAAGGATTAAGTGAACCTACTTCCATCTTAGATGTAGGAAATTCAGGAACAACTACTCGTTTAATGCTGGGGATTCTTGCCGGTGTGCCATTTCATACGTCTCTAATTGGAGATGAGTCGATTGCCAAGCGTCCAATGAGCCGTGTTACGGTGCCGCTGCGCTCTATGGGTGCAAAGATTGATGGGCGTGAGCATGGCCAATATACGCCTTTATCTACTAGAGGAGGAGCATTAAAAGCAATTCATTACCATTCTCCTGTAGCAAGTGCACAAGTAAAATCGGCGATTTTACTAGCGGGACTTCATGCCGAAGGCACAACAAAAGTAACCGAGCCTTTTACATCACGCGACCATACCGAGCGTATGCTTCGCGCATTTGGAGTAGACGTAGAGGTAGATGGAACGACTGTAAGTATTGAAGGGGGACAATCCCTGCGCGGAACGGATGTGTACGTCCCTGGAGACATTTCTTCAGCTGCATTCTTTCTTGTTGCAGGAGCCATTGTCCCAAACAGCCGAATCGTTTTGAAAAACGTCGGACTCAATCCTACAAGAACAGGTATTATTGATGTGCTTCAGCAAATGGGTGCACGCCTTACAATTTCCAATGAACGTATTCAAAATGGAGAGCCTATTGGCGATTTGACGATTGAAACGTCTCAGTTGAAAGGGATTGAAATTGGGGACGATTTAATTCCTCGTTTAATTGATGAAATTCCGGTAATCGCTCTTTTGGCGACTCAGGCAACTGGGAAAACGGTGATTAAAGATGCGGAAGAACTAAAAGTAAAAGAAACGAACCGCATCGATACGGTTGCAACCGAGCTAAGCAAGCTGGGTGCCTCTGTTACGCCAACACCTGATGGACTTATTATCGAAGGCAAGACGGTTTTACAAAGCGGGGAAGTAGACAGCTACGGAGATCATCGAATTGGAATGATGCTTGCGGTCGCAGCAGCCATTGCAACGGGAGAGGTAACGCTAAAGAGAAGTGATGCCATTCACGTCTCCTACCCTACTTTTTTTGAAGATCTTGATGAGCTAAGCCAATAAGGAAGAGGCTGGAACAAACGTATTTTGGTTGAAGGGAAATCCGAACGAGGAATTGATATTGTTGATGAAAAATCAAACTCGTTCGGATTTTTTATTGAGATGGTGAACGCAGGTTTCATGTCTCAATCTCGTTTTTACCTAAAAAAATGTAAGCGTATTCAAATTGATTTGTTGAACAAACGCTCAAACTATTTTATCATTGTGTATAGAAGCATGTGTTCTTGCTTCGAGTTTGGAAAAATAGAAAATTAATTCGTTTTATTTTTATATAAAAAGTGAATGTAATAATAAAGGAGAATTGTGTGTGAAAGAACTAGACCGCGCGATAGGTTACGTAGAATCCAATGAAATTGAAAAAGGTCTTGCCCTTATTCATGAATTGAAAGATAAAGCTACAGACGAAGAAAAGTTTTTAATGGCTGAACAGCTGCAGGAGTGGGGACTGGTAAATGATGCGCTACCTTTAATAGACGAGCTCATCGCTAAATACCCAGAAGAAGGCGAGCTGTATTTATTAAAAGCTGAAATGCTTATTGATTTAGAAGAAGAAGAAGAAGCCATTCATATTTTAAATCAAATTAGCAGCGAAGACGATAATTACGTGCCAGCTCTGCTTCTTGTAGCTGACTTATATCAAATGCAAGGCCTTAGTGAAGTAAGTGAGCAAAAGTTAATGGAAGCGAAAAAAATGCTTCCAAATGAGCCGGTTATCGATTTTGGGCTCGGTGAATTTTACAGCAGTCAAGGAATTTATCAAAAGGCAATTCCTTTTTATCAAACGCTGCTAAAAACAGAAAAAGAATTTAACGGTACGGATCTTCGTCAGCGATTAGCTGAAAGTCTAGCAGGTATCGGCCAGTTCGAAGAAGCGCTTCCTTACTTTGATCAAGCGTTAAAAGATAAGCTTGAGATTAACACACTATTTGAATATGCGATTTCAGCGTATCAAGCAGGTCATTATCAGACCGCTATTGAAAAGTTTACAGAACTAAAAGAGTTAGACCGTGAGTACCATTCTCTTTATTTATATTTAGCAAAGTCATATGAACATGAAGAGATGCTAGAAGAGGCTGCGGTGGCTGTCAACGAAGGTATTGCGCAGGATGAATTTCAAAAAGAACTTTACTTTTTTAAAGGTAAAATAGCATTAAAGCGCGGTCTAGAAGAAGAGGCTGAATCGGCGTTTCAACAAGCGATTGCACTAGATCCAGGGTACATTGAAGCTATTTTAACTCTCTCTAAACTTTATATGAGTCAAGAGAGATATGAAGATGTAGTAGAGAATATCGAGCACGCCAAAGAATATAATGAGCATGACCCTCATTTTGAATGGGATTTAGCAAAAGCTTATCAGGAATTAGAAAATTATGAAGAAGCGCTAAAATACTACGAATCTGCATATACTGTTTTTAAAGAAGAGTATGCGTTTTTAGAAGAGTATGGCTATTTCTTATTAGAAGAAGGACAGCGCTCGAAAGCGAAGGGGATTTTCCAAGCTTTATTAGCCATGGATCCAACAGTAGATGAAATTCAAGACATATTATTTCAATTAGAAGAATAAATAATAGTTCAGAGGATTTTATTGCTGCCGTGTGGAATAAATAACTGTAAAAGGTGTTTTAACTGAGAGTTTAAACACAGAGGAGGGAAGTGAGAATATGACGACCCCTGTTACTGTCAACGAGAAAAAAGAATTTGTTCGCTGGTTTTTAACGAATTATCAGCTGAAGCGCAGAGAATGTGTATGGATTTTAAATTATTTGATGAGCCATGATCAATTGATGAAACGAGTTCACTTCGTTGAGCAAGCACAGTTTTGTCCTCGCGGGATGGTGATGTCTACGCACTGTGTGGAAGACCCTCCATTTCGTTTTTATAAAGAAAATATCATGACAACCGATGCAGAAAAATCATTTCATGATATTCGTTTGAATCGAGAAGAAGACATTTATATTCAATTAAACTTCCGATCGTTGTATTCATCGCCTCAATATGTGGCTGTACTGGAAGACAATCCGTATATGCCAAAAGCTAATCAAACAAATGAAAAAGACAGAGTATTAGCTGAGCAAATATTGGAAGAATCTATTCAGAAATTTCAACGATCAAAAATCATGGAACTAATTGATAAAGCATTAGATGAAAATGATAAAGAGGAATTTCAGCGCTTAAGCGAATATTTAAATAACCATTATGTACAGTAGATAAACGAGAGATTGGCTAGCTTCTTAGAAAAAGGTCAATCTCTTTTTTTATCTCCTTATTCAGTTTGAAAAATAAATAAGACAAGCCTTAGCAAGCTTGCTGAGAGGAGAAGAAAGTTGAAGCTGCAGGCGAAGGAAATGGATGTGTATTTACAATCCAAAAGTTATGTTGATACCGTATTGGTTCCACTCATTCCTATTGATTTCGGAGAAGATTTAAAGCTTACTGCATCTATGAGTGAATATACGACTGCTCTTACTGAAGAGTTAGAGAGACAATTTAAAGGAAGAGTGATTTTAACACCTAGTTTTACATACTTAAAAAAAGATGGAGTAGCTGCTGTTTATGAAACATTACTTCGTTGGAATGAGCATATAAATGACAATGAAGTCAATCATCTTTTTGTGCTTACTAGCGACCGAGATTGGCTGCAGTATGAAAAAGAAATAGGGGCTCACTGCATTTGGATACCTGCTTTACCGCTTGAGCATATAGACGACTCGCATAAGTATACGCTCATACATGAACAAGTCCAACAGCTCCTGCCGATTTTTGTAGAGAAATGGAGTGTTTAAAAAGGCTGTAGAATAAGCAATGGAAGCGCAAACAAAATAATGACGAAAAATTTAGAAAAATAAAGATTATTTCCATGTTTTAGGTTTTTATTGTATTGACCTTCCAGAAATATTAATATATCATGATTATGTCCTAGTTTAATAGAATGGTCCATCATGTGTCCAAAATTCTCTGGACTGAACTTTTTTAAAGGGGGGAAAAGCATGGGTGATCGGGTATCAAGACGACAGTTTTTAAACTATACGCTCACTGGTGTAGGGGGATTTATGGCTGCTGGAATGTTAATGCCAATGGTGCGCTTTGCAGTAGATCCAATTTTGGAAAAAGAAGCGGGTCAGGATTTAGTAGCTGTAGCGCAGGTTAAAGACATTACAAAAGAGCCGAAACGTGTCGATTTTAAAATCAAGCAAGTGGATGCGTGGCATAAATCAGAAGAACCAAGATCGGCTTGGGTGTACAAAACTGATAAAGGTGAAATCGTCGCGCTGTCACCAATTTGTAAGCATTTAGGCTGTACGGTTAACTGGGCTGGTGACAAAAACTATCCACATCGTTTCTACTGCCCTTGTCATGGGGGAATGTATGAAAAAAGCGGTAAAAATGTACCGGGGACACCACCGATGGGACCGTTAGATGTATACGTTCAAAAGGTAAAAGGCGGTACGTTATATCTAGGAAAAGCCAAACCACAAGGAGGGGCATAGAAAATGTTGAATAAAATCTATGACTGGGTGGATGAACGGCTAGATATTACTCCTTTATGGCGAGATGTGGCCGATCATGAAGTGCCAGAACACGTAAATCCTGCACATCACTTTTCAGCATTTGTGTATTGTTTTGGTGGATTGACGTTTTTTGTTACCGTTATTCAAATTTTATCAGGCATGTTTTTGACCATGTATTATGTACCAGATATAAAAAATGCATGGGAATCCGTTTATTATCTGCAAAATGAAGTCGCTTTCGGACAAATTGTTCGAGGTATGCATCACTGGGGAGCAAGTTTGGTTATCGTCATGATGTTTTTACATACACTTCGTGTTTTCTTCCAAGGAGCATACAAAAAACCCCGCGAGTTAAACTGGATTGTGGGTGTGTTAATTTTCTTTGTTATGTTAGGTTTAGGTTTTACAGGTTATTTGTTGCCGTGGGATATGAAAGCGCTATTTGCAACGAAAGTAGGTTTGCAAATTGCTGAATCCACACCAATTATAGGCCAGCAAGTGAAGACATTACTCTCAGGACATCCAGACATCGTTGGTGCTCAAACACTAACTCGCTTTTTCGCCATTCACGTATTCTTTTTACCCGGAGCCCTGCTTGGCTTAATGGGTGCCCACTTCTTAATGATTCGTAAACAAGGAATTTCAGGACCGCTATAAAAGTTTATACGCTTTATTCAATTAGTCAATCACACTAGTCATCATATGCATCAAGCACATACTCCGTTGTTAGTACTTTCACTAGAACAGTGAGAAAAAGGAGGGAGAACATGCATCGTGGTAAAGGGATGAAGTTTGTTGGAGATTCACGTGTTCCTGCAGAACGAAAACCCAATATTCCAAAAGATTACTCTGAATTTCCAGGGAAAACAGAAGCATTCTGGCCAAACTTTTTACTAAAAGAATGGATGGTAGGAGCAGTTTTTTTAATTGGTTATTTATGTTTAACCATCGCTCATCCATCTCCGCTTGAACGTATTGCCGATCCGACTGATACGGGGTACTTGCCTCTTCCCGACTGGTATTTTTTGTTCCTATATCAATTGCTTAAATATTCATTTGCTTCTGGTCCATATAATATTATAGGTGCATTTATTATTCCTGGGATTGCATTTGGCGCATTAATGCTTGCTCCTTTCATTGATCGCGGACCAGAAAGAAGACCGGCTAAGAGACCGTTTGCGACAGGATTCATGCTTCTGGCTATAGCAGCAGTCTTTTTCCTAACGTGGCAGTCAGCGACACAGGTAGATTGGAAAGCACGTGAAGAGCAAGGGAAAATTAGAGAAGAAGTAGCGATTGACAAAAATTCAGAAGGCTACAAAATTATGCAAAAGCAAACGTGCTTGACCTGTCATGGTGATAATTTACAGGGAGGCCCTGCGGCTCCGGCTTTAACAGGAATTGATTTATCTCCTGAAGAAATCGCCAATATCGCAAAAAATGGTAAAGGCAATATGCCAAAAGGTGTTTTCAAAGGTTCAGATAAAGAATTGAAAACGCTCTCGGAATTTGTCGGAAACTTAGGAAAAGAATAATGAAAACCAGCCAAAAGGCTGGTTTTTTTGAATTTATTTAATGTTGTGGTTTATATCAATGAGATAGGTGCTTGCTATTGTCCAAAAACTGTACATAATAAAGAAGAGATTAAATGTAAAGGAGACTTTCTGAATGGCTTGGTTATGGTATACCTTAAAAGATAAGCGTTTTTTAACGCTTTTGCTGATTGTAAATATACTAGGAACAATCTACGGATATATTTGGTATGGGAGTCAATTAGCGGAAACACCTAAGAAGTTTTTATTATTTGTACCTGATAGTCCAACGGCAAGCTTGTTTTTTGTTATCGTACTTATCGGTCTTTTACTTGGAAAACATTTTTCACTATTTGAAGCTTTAGCTATGGTCACGCTGTTTAAATACGGGATTTGGGCCGTTATAATGAATGTATTGGTCTATGTGTTAACAGGATACATTGATTGGATGATGCTTATGTTAATGGCTTCTCATGCAGCAATGGCTTTTCAAGGGCTTTTATACGTACCGTTTTACCGGATTAAGTTATGGCATGTAGCGGTTGCCGCTGTATGGGCCGTACATAATGATATCATTGATTACGTTTTTTCTATGATGCCAAGATACAGCATGCTCAATGCGTATATGTCTGAAATTGGTTATTTTACATTTTGGCTAAGCATTTTATCTATTTTCATTACATACTGGTTCACAGTTCGTGCTTCTTCAAAAAAACAGCTATAAAAAATTTTTGAAATAGGCGCACGAAACGAGCTCTCTTTTTCTAAGATATAGTAGGCTATATTTAAGTATGAGGTGAGTGACTGTGAAGGAAACCAAACGAGAGCTTCATCCGTCCGTTGTGGAATTTAAACAATTTGTAAAATCACATCCCAAATTAGTAGAACAGGTTCGAAAGCAGCAAAAAACGTGGAAAGAGCTTTATGAAGATTGGTATTTATTCGGTGCAGAAGACCCAATGTGGGAGGCATATCGTTCAGAAGAAAGTGAAAAGGCTGAACCAGCTGCTACCACAGAGGAGAAAAAAGATATTATGGGTACAATCGTATCCTCGCTGAAAAACATGGACTTGAATCAAATGCAAAATCATATCACAAATGTAAATTCCGCTATTTCGAATATTCAACAAGTACTGCAGCAATTTCAGCCATCTAAGCCATCCGGTGGAGGAGCAGCTTCCGGGCCAGGGAATCCATTTGGCTTTAGGAAAGATTAAACGCAATGAGAAAAGATATATACGAGTATATGCAGTCTCGTCCTAAACTCAACGACTTCGTTCGTGAACAGCCAATGTGGTACCGGCGTTTATCTAGGAATCCTGAAGAACTGGAGAAATTTGAATTAGAATCCAAACACTACTACAAACAAACCATTCCTCATAAAGTTGAAAAGTTTTCGAATTCGATTCAAATGGCAAACATGATGTTTCATATGTTTCAATCCATGAAAAATCAATGATCTCTGCATACATAGCGATGCAGAGATTTTTGCACGTCATGAGTAAAAATAAAGAGTTTGTAAACACTATGGAGAAACGAATGATAAAGGAATGGTATTATGCGCTTACTATTAACGACGGCCTTATGTGTAGTTTCTCTGCTAGGATGCAACCATGATAAACCAAAACCTGAGACTAAAACTTCCTCTCAACCGCGGGCAGCTGAAACGTTTGGTGCAATGAATACAAAACCTTCACTGATGGTACACCAGCATGTGAAAGGACAGAACGTATACGTCGAATGTATTCTAAGCGGGTTTTCATTTTCAACAGAGAGTGGATTCCTTCAAATCACAGTAGATGGAAAACCATTTAAAGAAATGAAGCAAGCAGCCTTTGTTTTAAGTGATCTTCCAAAAGGATCTCATACTGTTACGATTGAACTGATGAAATCTAAAGAAGAAAGTTATCAAGTGAGGAATACCTTTACGGTTGAAATTATATAGTTAAAAAGTAGAACTTGTAGTAAATCAGTGTAAGCTGTTTTAGCAAGTTCTTTTTCTTTAGATCCAAAACGTGATAAGATAAAAACGGAGGTGTACAGCCATGCTGACAACAATGAGAACTGTTGAATTACTCGACGAGTCTGATCACGTAGCGAACATGGTGTTACAATCAGACGTAGCCGAGAACTATCGTCAATGTTTATATAGATTAAATAAAGATTCACATGCACAGGCATTAATTGCTCAATTTGTGAAAATAAAGGAACAGTATGAGGATGTTCAGCGATTTGGAAAATATCATCCTGACTATAAAACCATTACGAGACAAGTACGTGATGTAAAGCGTCAAGTTGATTTACATGCGACAATCGCTGCGTTCAAAAAAGCAGAAAATGAATTGCAAAAACTGCTTGATGAAATTAGCGTTATCCTTGGTCAAGCTGTTTCAGAGCATGTTAAAGTACCGACGGGAAATCCGTTTTTTGATACGGGAAGCAGCTGCGGCGGTGGCTGCGGATCTGGTGGAAGCTGCGGGTGCAGCGCATAAGCCGTTCACTGTATAAATCGAACGCAATCAGCACAGGAATTTCCGCAGCAGGCCATTTTACGCTGTGGAACGTAAAACCTGTGCTGATAGACATAAGTAAGATGCTGACTTCTGACAAAACTTGAGCGCCACGTAGCATTTGTATTGGATGTAGCAAAAATAGATGAAGCTTCTAGAAGCTCATCTATTTTTCTACGCTCAATTGATGTGTTTATATACAAAAAGGGTATATTTGTGATTTTTTTGAAAATGACTTGTTCAATAGCTCTGTGCTCGTTAAAATGAGTAAGAAAGAGCATCCAGATATCATCTAAATTCATACATAAAGCACCTACTTCATATAAAAGAATTTATGATAAAGAAAACCAATATAACGTATGCAAAAGGGGAACTAAATATGTTTGTTGAACGTCAAGGAATTGTGGCGTATGTGCATTCTGTTAAGCAAGCAAAAGCATTGCGAAAGTACGGAAATGTACATTACGTATCTAAAGAATTAAAGTATGTTGTCTTATATTGCAACCAAGATGGCATTGAAAAAACAATCCATAAACTTCAGTCTCTACCTTTTGTGAAGAAAGTAGATCCTTCTTATCGGCCGTTTTTAAAAACAGAATTCGAAAATTCAAAGCCGGATAAAGCGAAGGAATATGACTATAAGATAGGAATTTAAACAAAAAAGGAATGTAATGTACATTCCTTTTTTTATTTTACTTGGCCTTAGCAAACGAATAGGCAGGGATGAGGTTATTGCATTGGCGGAATAAAGCGGTTCATTCGCAAAATGCCAATAAGGTGCTGATAGTATAGTGCTGTTTCTGGAAAGGTAGTAGATGGTTTGACATCGAGTACCACAATTTCTTTTCCCGCTTCCTCAGCTGCTCGTTTAAATAACTCAACGCGCTTGCTGTCGTTTTGTTTTAAAACAATTCCTTCTCGGCAAACGTAAAGCGGTTGGAAATTCCCTTCAGCTGTTGGATGCAAGACAGCGACAAAAGAAGCTACTTGTCGATCTTCTTTTACTGTTCGCAGCATAATAAGATGGGCAAGACGATGTTTGTTGCTTTTGACAATCTCTAACAGCTCATAAATATCTGAATACCCTTCTCCGAGCTCAATAAAACGCTGAATCATATGTATTTCCCCCTCTATGTATTAAAAAAGCAAACTCACGTAGTTTAATGTATCACTGAATATTTTAGGAGTAAATAAAAAAATCCCTACAACTACTCATTGTAGGGCCCTTCAATAAAAGGGTGTAATCACCTCTGCGATTACAAGCACCTTGATGAAGGCAAAGGGAGAGGAGAAACCGGAGGAAGAACTTATGGGGAAACGTAAGTCTTCTCCGCGGTTGGCAACAACATCGGTTAGATGATGTTGTTACTAGTCAGTATGTCCGTTTTAAACGTTCATATACCTGTCTCGTGAAATTCACTTTTTAAAATATAAAAGACTGATAACATGACAGAGAAAAAGGGTAAATTTACGTTTATGATGACATATTAAAGTAAAGGAAATCTTTTATGAACGAAATGCCGAATGATCTGCATAGGTGTATCTAAGGAGACGGTCGTAAAAGTCCAGCATAAAAGCAAGCTGCTGGGTTATTGCACAGAATGCATACAGCATTGAATAAATTGAGGATTTTTGCTAGTCTTTGTAATTCAAAATATGTTAGGATAATGAAGAATAAGGAAGTAAAAGTAAGGTAGTGATAAGGATGAGAGTAGTAGCAGGTTTATATAAAGGCCATGCGTTAAAGGCGGTTCCAGGATACTCAACCCGCCCTACAACAGATAAGGTGAAAGAAGCTATTTTTAATATGATTGGACCGTTTTTTGAAGGTGGAACAGCTCTTGATTTGTTCGGTGGAAGCGGTGGCTTGGGAATTGAAGCTCTAAGTCGAGGAATAGATAAAGTCATTTTTGTGGATCGGGATGGCAAAGCGATTCAGACGATTAAAGCAAACTTAGCATCCTGTCGGTTAGAAGACCGCGCTGAAGTGTATCGAAATGATGCAGAGCGTGCACTGAAAGCGATAAAGAAAAGGGAGCTGACTGTCGATTTACTTTTGCTTGACCCACCGTATAAAGCACAAAAGTTGAAAGCGCTTATCGAAACGGTAAGTGAAGAAAACCTTCTGGCAAAAACAGGAATTATTGTAGCGGAGCATTCTCATGATGTACATTTAGATAATGAGATTGGTTTATTTGAAAAAATAAAAAGCGAAACGTACGGTATCATTGGTGTTTCTATTTATACATACAAGAAAGAAGAATCAGTTGAATAAATCAATGAGCTGTTAGATGTAGAAAGGGGATACGTATGGGCAGTATAGCTGTTTGTCCAGGAAGCTTTGATCCAGTTACGAATGGACATTTTGATATTATTAAACGAGGCGCAAATGTATTTGATACGATTTATGTGGTTGTTTTAAATAACTCCTCAAAAAGTCCTCTATTTACAGGGGAAGAGCGAGTAGCTTTGCTGAAAGAAGTAACAAAATCACTTCCTAATGTGGTAGTAGAGTCGTACAGCGGATTATTAATGGAGTATGCAAAAGAAAAGCAGGCAAAGACCATTTTAAGAGGTTTGCGTGCAGTATCAGATTTTGAGTACGAAATGCAAATCACATCTGTAAATCGCGTATTAGATAAAGAAATCGAAACGTTGTTTATGATGACAAATAATCAATACTCGTTTTTAAGTTCTAGTATTGTAAAAGAGGTAGCTAAATATGGCGGGAATATTTCTGAATTAGTTCCTCCCCCTGTTAGAGAAGCGCTTGCAGAAAAATTTGAACAGCTGTCTCAAAAATAAGATAAAAAAGAACGTGACGTTTTCTTTGCCGATAAGAAAACGTCACGTTCTTTTTTTACTAGGAACGATGAAGAAACGCTCGTTTTGAATATAGATAAATATAGCAGCACAGCGTAAAAATCGTTAGGAGCGGGCCGTACACGTTTAGCCACTGCGATAGAATCGTAACGGACTCCAAGTGAGAAAAAACCGGCAGTGCTCCTTCAGATGCTTGAAAAGTAGTAATGGATTCCCGAAGAGGACCCCATAGAAAGATAGTGAATACTACCGCAAAACAGCCGTGAAAAATTCGGGCAATAAAAAACGGGAAAAATCGAATATCTGTTTCGGCGAGTATGCTAGCTACTTGTGCTTGAACAGAGAAACCGCTAAAGCCTAATACAAAGCTAACGATGATAATTTGATGAAACAGCAGCGTGTCCGGTGCTTCGCTTGCTAGGCGGCTTCCTAACGTAATTTCAAAAAGCCCCGAAATAAAGGGAAGGCTCAGCTCAGTCCCTATATGACAAAGGGAAAATAAATAAGCTAGACCGCTGCTTAAAACGGCCGTGATATGAGTCACATATAAAAGTTTGTTTAATACAGAAAATAAAATGATAAAACCGCCAATCATTAAGAGAGATTGAACTGCAGAAGTAACCGCATCTCCTAAAAGCTTCCCGATAGGACGCTTATCTTTTAATCGCGTTTTATGCATTTCGTGAAAAGCTAACGATAAAGAAGGTTTTTGAATTACTTGTCCTTTAGGTTTTGCTGATCCATAAAACCGCATCACCAGTCCTACACAAATATTCCCTATGTAATGAGAGAGAGCTAATATGATACCGACAGCTGGATTGTGAAAAAAGCCAACTGCCACAGCTCCAAAAATAAAAATAGGGTTAGATGAGTTAGTAAATGATACGAGTCTTTCAGCTTCAATAGCTGTTAGCTGTTTTTCTTGGCGCAGCCGGGAAGTGATTTTTGCACCTGAAGGAAATCCAGAAGCCATGCCCATTGCTAAAGCAAAACCCCCTACTCCAGGTACTCGGAATAAAGGCCTCATAAACGGCTCTAATAAGATCCCAATGAACTTCACTACGCCAAACCCAATAAGCATTTCTGAAACAATAAAAAAGGGCAGCAGAGAAGGAAAGACGACCTTCCACCATGTGTTGAGACCTCTTACTGAACCTTCTAGCGCTTCTTTTGGATATACAATAAGCGCAATAGCGAGAAGTGTTACGCTCGTCCCGAGCAGAAGTGTTTTCACCATCGATTTATTCAACGAACGATTCATCTCCTTTTCTAAGCTCACGTCATTTTGATAGGAATGAAATGAGGAGTTTTAGGCAAATGTACAAGTTCTTCTATATATCAATATACGAAGCTATGCATCGACTTTATGCCTATGTGTAAGGAGAAAATAAATTCATACTGAATAAAAAGGCGTCTTGTCACATTTGGAAATACAATTCATATACATAAATCAATGCACTTCTAGAATAGTCAAGGAGTAAAAAAACGTATACGCAGCAAGAGAAGAGTAAGAATTTCTTAAAACAACCTTCAGTATAGTATAATGCTTAATAACCACCGTTGATTGAGCAAAACATATCTTTAGCTTCATACAAAATGAACAAATAGAAAATGAAGAATAGTCCTATTGAAGACAGGGCAACAATGATAGAGAAGCTCATCAAAAGTTTTTACATTTTTAGAAGTCTATAAGGTAAAACGAGGGGGCAGGTAAAGTGGAAAGCCCAAAAATAGGAGTTGCGTTAGGCTCAGGTGGAGCTAGAGGTTTTGCACATTTAGGAGTAATCAAAGCGCTAACAGAAAATAACATTCCTATTGATTTTCTAGCTGGCAGCAGCATGGGAGCTTTAGTTGGTGCACTATATGCGTCAGGTATTGAACTGGCAACTCTTTATAAAATGGCGCTAACGTTCAAACGAAAGTATTATTTGGATTTTACCGTGCCAAAAATGGGATTTATTACGGGCAACAGAGTAAAGTCGTTGGTTCGCACTTTTACGCAAAATAGAAACATTGAACAGTTATCTATACCGTTTGCCATTGTAGCGACAGATTTGAAAACAGGAGAGAAAGTGGTGTTTAAAAAAGGACCTATCGCTGAAGCGGTGAGAGCAAGTATTTCAATTCCAGGAATCTTTGCTCCCGAAGTAATTGATGGGCGATTGCTTGTAGACGGCGGGGTAGTGGACCGTATTCCTGTATCGGTTGTAAAAGAGATGGGATCTGATATTGTCATTGGAGTCGATGTATCAAAAGCGAAAGTGAATGCAGAAATCAGCTCCATTTTTGATGTCATTATGCAAAGTTTAGATATTTTGCAAGATGAGCTAGTAGCTCACCGAACTATTGCTTCAGACGTTATGATTCGTCCTAATCTCGATACTTTTAGTTCCAGAGCATTTACAAACATTCAAGAAATGATGTCAATTGGTGAACAAGCAGCACATGAGCAGTTGCCTTCTATTCTACAAGCAATTGATCATTGGAAGGAGAACAAAAAAAGTGAAATCTAGAATTAGAATTTTGGTATATTTGGCTGTTATTGCAGTGGTGGCAATGCTTTGTTTTTATCCATTACCGTACTACATTACAAAGCCTGGAATGGCAGAAGAACTTGCGCCTATTATTAAGGTAGAAGATGGATACCATGAAAAAGGGACGTTTATGCTTACAACTGTAAGAATGGGCAGAGCAACTCCTCTTTCATATGGTCTTGCGAAAATACAGGACTTTCATGAAATTTTCCCTACAAAGCAAATTTTGCAGCAGGGTGAAAGCGATGAAGATTACTCGACAAGGCAATTACATATGATGGATACGTCAAAAAATGCCGCTATTTCAGTAGCATATGAAGCAGCTGGAAAGAGCGTTTCCTACCACAATAAAGGCGTATATGTTACATATGTTGTAGAAAATATGCCTACACATGGAAAACTTCATGTTGGAGATGTCGTGACAAAAGTAGATGAGAAAAAAATTCAAACTGCTGAGGACTTAATCAACTACGTATCGACTAAAAAAGCAGGAGATTCAGTATCAATTTATGTAAAAAGAGATGGCAAAGAAAGCAAACATACTCTAAAAGTTAAAGCATTTCCTGACGAGCCGAAACGAGTAGGCCTAGGAATTGCCTTAGAAACGAACCAAGAATTAAAAGTCAAGCCCGATATACATATTGATACTGAAAAAATAGGAGGGCCTTCAGCGGGACTGATGTTCTCACTTGAAATCTATAATCAGCTTGTTAAAGAGGACATGACAAAAGGCCACCGCGTTGCAGGTACAGGGACTATCAATGATAAAGGAGAGGTAGGACCAATCGGAGGTATTTCACAAAAGATTGTAGCCGCAGATAAAGAAGGAGCAGAGATTTTCTTTGCACCAAATGAAAAAGGGGCTGCTGGCTCTAACTACCGAGAAGCAGTGAAGACAGCCAAAAAAATAAACAGTGATATGAAAATTGTACCCGTAGATTCATTTTCGGATGCCGTAACCTATTTAGAAAAGCTGAAACCATAAAAAAATCGTCTCTTGCAGACGATTTTTTTATGGCCAAATGATAGGAGGCTGCGTATATTCTTGTTTCATAAACTGAGAGCGCAGAGGCTCCTGAAACGGCGTACTATAAACATGTGTCGCTTTAATATCGGTATCAATTTCTTTTAGTTTACATTGCGATACAGTGGATACAATAGGAAGGGACAGCTTTTTCTTAATTGTTTTTAAATAGGCTTGTCCGGTCTTTGACATTCCCAATAAGCGAATATAAGGATCAGCTTGTTGCATCTCACTTTTTGTTGTATTGGTTAAAAGGTGAACGCACATGCGCTGTAAACGGGTTCTCGTATATCGCTTCGTTTTAACATTTGTTAAAAAATCTTCAAATGAAGTAGATGAAGAAATATAAGATAGCAGTCGATGTTCAATACCTTCTTCTATTTCATAAATACGCTGTAAGTCATAAAGTGGAGTAGTTAATAATTTGTATTTCAAAAATGGGAAATAGTGCTCCCAATGATGAAACTGTCCGTGTGCTTGTTTGTAAGCTGCTAATTCGTTTGCTGTACTAACTGGCATATGCTTGCCCAGGTCCCCATGGCTGCTGCTGTCAAAAATAGCTTTACGTATGCTTGTAGCGCTTGAAATAAAAGAGGAAGACAGGGAATCATCGTGATAATGTGATTGAATTCGAGTGATTGTATATGGTTTAATAGATGCATGCTGTTTTTTTATGGCAGCTACATAGCTCATTCCAAGCACATTATTTGGCTGAGATAGATCAATAGGAGCCTCCGTGAAAAGCTGTAAGAAAGCATTGGAAGCTGATTTTGGATAACTGTTTCCTTTTTTCATCTCTTGTTGAATTAAGGCAGATAGTTCTGATTCATGAGCTTCGAGCAAATCAGCGGTGCGGGTAAATGAGTCAATATTGCCATTTTCGCTGCCAAAGCATACAAAGTCAGCGTGAAGGGATTCCAAAATAGAAATAGCGCCGCTTGCGAATGTTTCAGCTTTTTGAGTAGAAAAAGCATAGGGTAATTCAACGACTAAGTCTGCACCAGCGGCTAAAGCCATTCTTGTGCGGGACCATTTCGATACAAGAGCAGGCTCTCCGCGCTGCAAAAAGTGCCCGCTCATCACAGCAATCACACAATCTGCTCCGGTTTGTTGTTTGGCTTGCTGCAAATGATAAGCGTGTCCGTTATGAAAAGGATTATATTCGACAATTATTCCAACTGCTTGCATAATGTCTCCTTTTAATTTATTATTTTTAGTCTAGCTCTTTGTTTTAAAAACGTTTTTTTATGAAAGTAAGAAATTTTTACAAAAAAGCATATTTAAGTACATTATAGTGTAAAGAAAAAATATTGACAAATAATCTTGTGAAAGCTATAATAACCTTTGTTGCCTTGAGGTGATTAACAATGAAATGGACAATACATCAATTGTATCAGTTGCAAAATAAAGGTCTAACATTTGACGAAGTGATTGACGGCAAAGAGTTTATGAATGCTGATCCTCAAATTCGTAGAATGTCAGATGTAAACGTGAAAGGAAGAGCCGACATTAGCTCTTCGAAAGTAACGTTTCACCTTAAAATTTCAGGAGAAATGACGTTGCCTTGTGCTCGTACATTAGTTGACGTTCCGTATCCGTTTGAAATTAACGCAACTGAAACGTTTTTATTGAATGTGAATGCTGATTATGAAGAAGATGCTGAAGTACGCATTGTAGAGGGAGAAACGGTTGATTTACAACCTTTGATTCAAGAGTTAATTATTGTTGAAATTCCTCTGCAGGTATTTAGTGAAAATCAGCAAGCGGCAGGAGCAGCTCCACAGTCAGGAAAAGACTGGGAAGTTGTTACCGAAGAAGAACAGCAGGAAAAAGTAGATCCCCGCTTAGCCGTACTCGAAAATTTCTTTAAAGACAAAAAGAAATAAAAATGCGAAGATCCGGCTTTCGGGCCTTCATATGATTTTAAAATTCTTTTAAGGAGGTGGGAATAATGGCTGTACCTTTTAGAAGAACATCTAAAATGAAGAAAAGAACGCGTCGTACGCACTTTAAATTACAAGTTCCTGGTATGGTAGAGTGCCCAAATTGTGGTGAAATGAAACTATCACACCGCGTATGTAAAGCTTGTGGTACTTACAAAGGAAATGACGTAGTAAGCAAATAATTGCTTATTTAAATAAAAGACCCTCTTAAAGGGTCTTTTATTTTTTTTGCCTTTTTTCCTTCTCTGCCCTTTGGAAGAGAAGGATTTTTCTTATAGAACAAGAACTCTTTTTAAATAAACAATTACTGTTGTAAAAGGATTCATACCTTGTCCATAAGGAGGAAAAAGCATGAAAAAAAGCGAGCTGTTTACTACAAGCCAAGGCATTGCTACATTTGTGATTAATCGCCCTGAAAAGCGTAATGCCATTGATTATGATGTGATGAATGAACTGCAGCAAGCTGTAGATTATGTGAAACATAATCAGTTAGTAAAAGCTTTTGTAATTACAGGTGCTGGTTCAGACGCATTTTGCAGTGGAGGAGATTTAAGCGTATTTCATGAGCTAAAGACTTCGAAAGAGGCGTCTCAAATGTTAACGAAAATGGGGAGAATTCTTTATGAAATTTTAACGCTCCCAAAACCAACAGTTGCCCTTTTGAATGGAACATCGGTTGGGGGGGGATGTGAGCTTGCGATTGCATGTGACTTCCGTATAAGTGCAACACATAGCGAAATGGGCTTTATTCAAGGGAATTTAGGAATTACAACAGGCTGGGGAGGAGGAACCATTCTTCTTGAAAAGCTGCGGTATCAAGAAGCGATGGAAATGATCTACAGTGCTCAGCTGTATGGAGTAGAACGAGCAAAGCAAATTGGATTTCTTTCCTATGTTACGTCGTTTAAAGAGCTAACTATGAGGTGTGAGGAGTGGTTAGCTCCTATTACTCATAAATCGACCCAAGTATTGCAAGCTTACAAAGAAATCGCTATTGAGAAATGGGAGCAAAGCCGGGTTTGGAATCGAATGGAACAAGAAATTCATCGCTGTTCGATATTGTGGGAATCGCCTGAGCATGAAGAAGCGGTTCAAAAGGTCATCGTTAAAAAAACATAGTTATGAACTGCATTTCCATAGCAATATAGTTAATAAGCAAAAGATGAAAGAATCACGGATTTCCCATTTTGCTTCAAAGTATATGAAAGATTTTCTTGATTGAGAAGAGGAACAATAGTCTATCTTATCTAGTAGGTGCATATTCATTTAATAAGTACGGATAAGGAGGGATAGAAAAATGACTTCTTCTCGTCAAGATGCATGGACTCATGATGAAGATTTATTACTCGCAGAAATTGTACTGCGTCATATACGTGAAGGTGGCACTCAGCTAGCTGCATTTGAAGAAGTGGGGAAGAAACTTACACGAACATCAGCAGCTTGTGGCTTCCGCTGGAATTCTTTTGTGCGCAAACAATACAAGACTGGTATTGACCTTGCGAAAAAACAGAGAAAAGAATTAAAAGCAAGAACTGTTTCAAAAGACGACGAGCAGCCTGCACGCTTATCATATATGGAAGCAGAGAAACATATTTCGCTTAATGAGGTAATTAAGTATTTAGAAAATGTAGATCAAGGGCAAAAACACTCGTCGGAGCTTCTCGAAGCTAATGAAGAACTGCAGCAAAAGATTGAACGTTTACAAGAGAAAGTAACGATTTTGGAAAAAGAAAAAAAAGCTTTGCAAAACAATTTGTTAATTGTGGAAGATGACTATAAAGCTCTTATTGAAATTATGGAGAGGGCTCGTAAAATGGTTGTATTAAAAGAGGATGAAAAAAGTAGAAAAGTGAAATTTCAAGTGGATAAAAATTTAAATTTAGAAAAAGTTCAAAAGTAAAGCGATAGCTTGAATGCTCCCTACTTCATGTTAATCATATATACCACATAGATATAAAATAAACAGCTGGAAATCAGCTGTTTATTTTTGTTCGCTTACACCGTTTGGTAGCCAAATAAGAGGGTTTTCTCCCAAATCACGATCGATATCATACGTTACAGGTACGAACCCCATTTTTGACCAAAAATCACTCGATTTTACTCGCGGGCTTGTTTTGATAGGTAATTGAAAGGATTTGGCATATTCAACGAGCGTTTGACCTAATCCTTTGCGCTGAAAATCGCTGAGCACTTCAAGTTTCCACACTTCAATATACGTTTGAGGCGGCTCGAAATATTGATCGTACTGTTTGTTTCGTTTATAGAGACTCATGCGAGCCACTAAGCTATTTCCAAAATAAATGCCGTAAAACGGAGAATTTATTTCATTATCGGAAATCTTGGCATGTAATTCTTCTAGCATTGAAAGTTCTTGAATGCCATATTCTTTGAATTTCTTGAACTCTTCTAGCGTTTTAAAATTAATTTTTAAATGCTTCACTTCGTAATTCATCCCATATCCCCCTTGTTATGTCTCCTTGCTAGATGAACGAACTGGATTGGTTCGTTCATCTAATATTATATAACAAAAATACAAAATATTCTGTTTTCGTGATTGGTGAACGAATATTCAATGCGCACAAAGAAAAATGAATTCTTTCGGTTAAACACGAAGAATACATTACTATAAACATCACTTTTTAGAAAGGAGGCAAAAGGGAAACAGAATTCAAATAGAAAGCGTTTTCAAAAATTGTAGAGGAGTTTTAAAATTATTGTAGAATTATATGGGGGAAAGTAGAAATTTGAGGAAAGGGGAGAGAAAGGTGAAAAAAATACTGATTGCAAATCGAGGAGAAATTGCTCTTCGTATTATTCATACATGCAAACAAATGGGCATTGAAACGGTGGCTGTCTATTCCGATGCAGATGCAGAACTTCCTTATGTTCAAGCGGCTACAAAAGCACGTCGAATTGGAGAGCCTCCTGTGCAAAAGTCATATTTGAATGTGGAAGAGCTGCTTAGAATTAGTCATGAAGAAAAAGTAGACGCCATTCATCCTGGATATGGATTTTTATCGGAAAATAGTGCATTTGCTAAAAGAGCGATTGATGAAGGTTTTTGTTTTATCGGTCCTTCTCCCGAAATCATTTCGATGATGGGCGACAAAATTGCTGCCCGCGCTGCGATGAAAGAAGCGGGTGTACCTGTTGTCCCCGGCAGCGAAGGTGATGTGACGTCGGTTGAAGAGGCTTGTAAAGTAGCGGGGGTAATTGGATATCCCGTTATGTTAAAAGCAAGCGGAGGCGGCGGAGGAATTGGAATGGTGCGCTGCGATAACGAAGAAGCAGTAAAACAAGTATATGCCTCAACAAAAGCAAGAGCAAAAGCATATTTTGGTCATGAAGGAATGTTTATTGAAAAGCTTATAACAAACGCAAAACATATCGAGGTACAGGTCTTTGGAGATCAGCATGGTAATGTCGTTCATCTTTTTGAACGCGATTGTTCTGTACAAAGAAGAAATCAAAAAGTGATTGAAGAAGCCCCTGCGCTTTCTTTAAAAGAAAGTACGCGACAAGCCATGCAAAACCAAGCCGTTCAAGCGGCTAAAGCAATCGGCTATTATAATGCGGGTACGGTGGAGTTTATCGTGGATGAAGACGAAAATTTTTATTTTCTTGAAATGAACACGCGGCTGCAAGTTGAGCATCCGATCACCGAGCAAATTGCAGGGGTCGATTTAGTTAAGTGGCAGATCTTAGCTGCGCGCGGTGAAAAGCTTCCTCGTATGCAAGAGGAAATAGCAGCAAATAACTACGCCATTGAATTTCGAATTTATGCAGAAGATCCGTTTACTTTTTTACCGGCTCCGGGGAAAATTACGGGTTATCACTTGCCGGAGCGAACCTACGCGCGCGTAGATAGCGGCTACAGTGATATGAATGCGGTTACACCTTTTTATGATCCAATGATTGCAAAGGTTATCATTACTGGTCGTACGCGTTCAAATGCAATTGAACTAGCTAAATCATATTTTACAGAAGCTGTTGTAGAGGGAATCAAAACAAATATTCCTCTATTTAAGCAGTTGTTAAATGAAGAGTTATATGAAAAGGGCACCTATAACACATCGTTATTATCAACAGTATTAAATAAAGGAGGAGCACCACAATGAGTGAAATCAAAGCGACAATGGCAGGCATGGTATTTAATGTGTTTGTTCAGCAAGGAGCAAGTGTAACTAAAGGAGAAGTTGTTGTTGTATTAGAATCTATGAAAATGGAAATTCCTATTGAAAGCGATCAAGCTGGTATTGCAGAGACTGTCCATATAGCCGTGGGGGATTTTGTGAACGAAGGCGACGTTTTGGTGACTATTTCATAACTCATAAAGGGGAGATATCATGATACATACAGGTGAATCTCAGAAAAAATATGATGAAAATCGTCAAAAAGTAGAGCGTGGCAACGCCGAGAAGTATAAAGAGAAACTTGCAAAACAACAGAAGCTTTTTGTAAGAGATCGTTTAGCCCTTTTATTCGATGACGGGAAATATGAAGAAGACGGCATGTTTGCAAATAATAAAGCCGAAGGGTTGCCGGCAGACGGTGTTGTAACTGCGATTGGAAAAGTAAACGGTGAAACGGTTTGTGTAATGGCTAATGATTCTACTGTAAAAGCAGGGTCTTGGGGGGCCAGAACAGTAGAAAAAATTATTCGGATTCAAGAAGTTGCAGAAAAACTGCATGTGCCTTTACTGTACCTAGTGGATTCTGCTGGAGCGCGTATTACGGATCAATTAGATATGTTTCCAAACCGCCGAGGAGCTGGAAGGATCTTTCACAATCAAGTAAAACTTTCCGGCGTCATTCCTCAAATTTGTTTGCTTTTCGGTCCGTCAGCAGCTGGAGGGGCTTATATCCCTGCATTTTGTGATATTGTTGTGATGGTAGATGGGAACGCTTCTATGTACTTAGGGTCGCCGCGTATGGCCGAAGCCGTTATTGGAGAAAAGGTTACGCTAGAAGAAATGGGAGGAGCACATATGCACTGCAGCGTTAGCGGGTGCGGGGATGTGCTGGCTTATTCTGAAGAAGAAGCTATTTCGTATGCCAAATCTTATTTAACGTACTTTCCACAAAACTATCAAGAGAAGCCTAAAGTACAAAAAGCTAAAGAGCCTAAGCAGACAAAAGATTTAATAGAACTAATTCCGGAGAATCAAAATGTTCCATTTGATATCTATGAAGCAATTGATACCCTTATTGACGAGGGGAGCTTTTTTGAAATAAAAAAACTGTTTGCCGCCGAATTGGTAACAGGGCTTGCACGAATAGATGGAAAAGTAGTAGGGATTGTTGCTAATCAGCCAAAAGTTAAAGGGGGAGTGCTGTTTGTAGATTCAGCAGATAAAGGCGCAAAATTTATTCAACTGTGCGATGCATTCCATATTCCTTTGCTGTTTTTAGCTGACGTGCCTGGATTTATGATTGGAACCAAAGTAGAAAGAGCTGGCATCATTAGACATGGAGCCAAATTAATTGCAGCGATGAGTTCAGCTACAGTTCCTAAAATTTCCGTAGTCATGCGTAAAGCTTATGGCGCAGGGCTTTACGCTATGGCTGGTCCGGCTTTTGAACCAGATTGCTGCATTGCATTGCCTACTGCTCAAATTGCCGTAATGGGTCCTGAAGCTGCAGTAAATGCCGTCTATTCTAATAAAATTAATGAAATTGAAGATCCGAAAGAGCGGTTCATGTTTGTTAAACAGAAACAGCAAGAGTATAAAGAACACATCGATATCTATACGCTGGCATCTGAACTTATTATTGACGACATCGTTCCTGCTAACGAACTGCGTCGAACGTTAATTGACCGCTTTCGATTATATGAAACAAAGAATGTGACCTTTAGCCGTCGTAAACATCCGGTG
Source organism: Priestia sp. RMT2NF4 (assembly GCF_047872835.1). NCBI lineage: Bacteria > Bacillati > Bacillota > Bacilli > Caryophanales > Bacillaceae > Priestia > Priestia sp. RMT2NF4. The sequence goes on along the minus strand of NZ_JBLQZO010000002.1, from coordinate 640,849 downwards.
TATCCCGTATAATAGAAAAAAACGGGATCACTCTAAATAATTTACAATAAGCCCGGTGATTTTTAATCACACGGGCTATATGAATAGGTAAAATTTAAAGAATGCATTTAATTCAAAGCATTTTTTTGCTAAAATGAAACTCAATAATAGAAAGAGGAACAAAAAATACGATGAAAACTATAGGTATTATTGGAGGCGGATCATTAGGTCTGTTGTTTAGCGCGTATTTATCAGATTGTTATGATGTAACCTTGTACACGAAAACACCAACTCAAGCAAAGTGTATTAACGAAAATGGAATTACCTTACATAGACAAGGGGAACATCACACGAAAAAAGTCAGTGCTATCCCTCTGGAAAAAAACATAAAAGAAGCAGATTTAATCATTATTACTGTAAAACAGTATCATTTAAAAGAGATTATTCCTTTTATTAAAACCCTTACTATACATACTCCCCTTTTGTTTATCCAAAACGGTATGAGCCATATTGAAATTCTCAAAAACCTCCCGCAGCGCACTCTCTATTTGGGTACAGTTGAACATGGGGCAATGCGTACAAATATGGATAGCGTCCATCATACAGGAATAGGAACAACCCGTATTGCTTCGTACAGAGGAGAAATGGAGTCTATCTTACCAATTGTGAATTTTCCTTGGGTAATTGAAAAAGATTGGTATGCGATGCTGGTGAAGAAATTAGTTGTAAATGCGCTCATTAATCCTCTTACGGCACTGTATAGCGTGAAAAATGGGCAGCTGATTCACAACAGCTATTTTTATAAAACGATGCGTCTATTGTTTGAAGAGATTGCGGATGTATTAAAACTAGATTCAGCTTTTAATTATTGGGAAAATGCGCTGGGGGTTTGTTCGCGCACGAGTACCAATCAATCTTCTATGCTAAAAGATATACAGGAGGGGCGGCAAACCGAGATTGATGCTATCTTAGGTTATATCCAAACACAAGCTGCTGAAAAAAGAACGTCGACGCCTATTGTTGACTTTTTATATAGGTCAATAAAAGGAATCGAAGAAGAAAAGGGTGAGTAACATGGGAAGTTTTATTGCTGGCGTTTTTGCGACGTTTGTCACTCTGCCGCTCGTCGGTTTTTTTATTCTATACATGCTTTTACGCAAACTGACGAAAAATAAAAGGAAATCTGTCCACATAGCAACGTACATTACTACGGTTTTTCTTATTTTGTCCGTGCATTATGCAGCTGTGGAAATTTTTGGGCACTCTTTTTTGTGGTTGATTGCGTTAGTCCTTTTAGTTGTGGCAATGATTATGATGTTTGTACATTGGAAAGTCAAACATGACTTAGAAATGAAGCTTATTGCGAAAGGGTTCTTTCGGATGAATTTCGTTTTGTTTCTTATTGCACATATTGTGTTAAATATAGGTGGAATCGCTTTTCGTATTTCCTCTCTGTAAAGCATGTTACTAGACGTGAGCAGTTACATTATGGATAATGAAGCTATATGTAGAGAATATAAGTATTAGGAAAAGAAAGGAAGTTCTTTCATGGAGATTACAGACGTCTCTTTAAAGGCGGGAAACAAACTAACGAACGATTACATAAAAGGTGAAAAGCAAGCACTTTCCTTTTTTCATTATAATATACACGAAAAAGACGTATATGAAAAACGTTTAGCGGACGTTCAAAAGCAGTCTTATCCAAGAGAACAGCTTGCTGAGTATCTGCTTGATTTTAATAAGCGCTACGGAGCATCTTCTAAGACGATTGAAAATATTGAAAAGCTAAAAGATCCTAACAGCGTAGTGGTCGTTGGAGGTCAGCAAGCGGGGCTGCTTACGGGTCCTTTGTACACCATTCATAAAGTGATTTCAATTGTGCTGCTAGCTAAACAACAAGAGGCAGCTCTAAACGTGCCCGTGCTTCCGGTATTTTGGATTGCTGGAGAAGATCATGATTTTGCTGAGATCAACCATGTATACACAGAGCATAAAAACCAGCTTTTAAAGAAAACGTTAAAGCATTCTTTAAAGAAAAAGCAAATGGTTTCTCAAATCGAATTAGATCATGAAGCCTGTAGAAGCTGGGTTCGTGATGTTTTTCAAACGTTTAACGAAACGGCGCATACAAATCAGGTGTTACACTTTGTTTTAGAGGCGTTAGATAAATCACGTACCTATGTCGATTTCTTTGCTCATTTGGTTACCACATTGTTTGCAGAGTCAGGTCTTATTTTAATGGATGCAGCTTCTAAAGAAGTGCGCAGCATTGAATCTTCTTTCTTTGTGACGTTAATTGAACAAAATGACAAATTATCGTCAGCCGTTATGGAACAGCAAACAGAGATTCAAAAACAATACGGACGAATGATTGAAGTGGGAGAAGAAACGGCCCATCTCTTTTATTCACACAACGAAAACAGAGTACTTTTAGAAAGAGACGCAGAGCAAGAGCAGTTTGTTGGAAAGCAAAATGAACTCGCGCTGTCTAAAGAAGAGCTGGTTCAAATTGCTAAACAAACGCCAGAGCTTCTTAGTAATAACGTTGTGACTAGACCCCTTATGCAGGAGTACTTACTTCCTACCCTTGCGTTTATTGCAGGTCCAGGGGAAGTAGCGTATTGGGCAGAGCTTGAAAAAGCATTTTCTTTATTTAGCTTTAAAATGCCTCCCGTGGTTCCGAGGTTATCCTATGCAATCGTAGAAAGACATATCGAGAAGTATATGGATGAACTTCAGTTAGACCTTTCGAATGTCATTAACAAAGGCGTAGATGCAGAGAGGGAGCACTGGCTTAAGACAGAAGTTCACAACCCGTACGAAATGTATTTTGAAAAAGCGAAAGAAGATTTTGAAAAAATTCATAAAACTCTTCGTGAAAATATTCAAAAAGAAGACAAAACATTTGATGAAGTCATGCTTAAAAATCGAGCGATTATTCAAAAGCAGTTTGAAACCATTCAAAAGATTGTCGAATCCAAACAGCTCATTAAGCACGATGTGAAGCATTCAAAATATGCTCAAATTGAACTTGCTCTTCGTCCCTACAATGCTCCACAAGAACGCATGTGGAATATTATGTATTATTTAAACGGCTATGGTATGCAATTTGTGTCAGATTTACTAAGTGCTGAAGTCGAATTAAATCACCAGTTAAAAGTCTGTTATGTCTAATAAAATCCTGCTGAAAAGCAGGATTTTTATTTTGAAAAAGAGAACAAGTTTACAAGGTGAATGTCAGCCAATTGAATCCTCATAAGGTATTTATTTCTAATTACACAAAAAAACCTTATATTCCTTACATTTTATTCTACGAATATGTCCTACTTTTAACAAAATGACACTATTTGTGACAAAAAGACAAAATTCTACTTAATTCTTATATAAATAGCTGAAATAATGTTGAACTTTGATATATAATATAAACGTGTATATATATCAAAGAAAAACACCGTTTTTTGCTTTTTGTATACATAACTAAGTAGTTTAGAAAGAAGTAGGTGTCATAATGTTTAATCACACAACTGTTTTGCTTAAAGAAGCAGCGGAAGGCTTAAATATTAAGCCGGATGGAGTATATGTCGACTGCACGCTTGGCGGAGCAGGTCATAGTGAATATATCGTAAAACAGCTATCAGAAAAAGGGAAATTAATTGCGTTTGATCAAGACGATGTTGCTCTTGAAAATGCAAAAGAAAAATTAGCCCCGTATCTAGACAGAGTTATTCTAATCAAAAGTAATTTTCGCTATTTAAAAGAGCAGCTAATGAAACATGGAATTGAAGAAGTAGATGGAGTATTGTTTGACCTAGGCGTCTCGTCTCCTCAGTTGGATACACCAGAGCGAGGGTTCAGCTTTCATCATGAGGCCCCGCTTGATATGCGCATGGATCAAAACTCAAAGTTTTCTGCGTACAACGTAGTAAATGAATGGCCTTATGAAAAACTTGTAAAAATCTTTTTCCAATATGGAGAAGAAAAGTTTTCGAAACAAATTGCCCGCAAAATTGAGGCATATCGAGAGTCTAAACCAATTGAAACAACGCTAGAGCTGGTTGATCTTATTAAAGATGGTATTCCAGCGCCAGCTAGACGAACGGGTGGACATCCGGCAAAACGGATTTTCCAGGCTATTCGAATTGCTGTAAATGATGAGCTTCAAGTATTTGAAGATGCAATTGAACAGGCCATGGATGTAATCAAAAAAGGTGGACGTGTAAGTGTTATTACCTTCCATTCACTTGAAGACCGAATTTGTAAAGTAGCGTTTAAAAATGCAAGCACGGTTCCGCAGCTTCCTCATGGACTGCCGGTTATTCCAGAAGAATTTAAACCTAAAATGAAAGTCATTACAAGAAAACCTATTTTACCTTCAGAAGAAGAGGTAGAAGAAAATAAGCGCGCGCGTTCGGCAAAGCTTCGAATTGTTGAGAAATTAGTCCAATAAAAGGGTTTAATCAAAGAGGAGGGGACGAGAATGAACAATGCAGCATACAAAGTAAGAGAGCAAGACCAGCAGCAGAAGCAGCAAAAGACGGTACGTCAAGTTGTTCGAAAGACAAAAAGAAAAATCACGGTTGGTGAAAAAATTGTGTATTCTGGGTTTGTCGCACTCATGCTGTTTGGGTCTGTGCAAATCATTTCAAATCAATCTTCGCTTTATAGCATCAGTGAAGAAGTGCAATCACTCGATGGAAAGATTGACAAGCAAGAAGCAAAAAACAATGAGTTAAAATTACAGGTAACAGAGTTAAGTGCATACGATCGTATTTGGACAAAAGCAAAAGAACTTGGACTAAAATTGAATGAAAATAACGTAAAAGTCGTTAACGATTAATTGCGATGACTACGCCAAGAAAAAATAGCAATATTAGTACAGGAGCAGCAATATTAATTTTAATATTTGCATTGCTCTTTTTTGTATTAGCCATCAGGTTCTTTTACATCCAAGCGACGGGCAAAGCAGACGGAGAAGCTTTAGCCGAAATTGCACAAAAACAGCATACGCGAACGTCTAAAATTGAAGGACAGCGCGGTACGATTTACGATCGAAATGGAGAAGCGATCGCCCAAGACACGGGTGCTTATACGGTTGTGGCGATTTTAGATAAAAAACAAACAAAAGATAAAGATCACCCGCAACATGTGGTAGACCCAGAAAAAACGGCTCAAAAATTAGCCCCATTGTTGAAGATGGACGAATCGAAAATTGAAAGCATGTTAACGAGAGGAATTAAACGTGGTACCTTCCAAGTAGAACTTGGCCCAGGCGGACGTGATATTGATAACGTGCTAAAGCAAAAAATTGAGAAGCTAAATCTCCCGGGCATCACGTTTTTACGCGATTCGAAGCGCTTCTATCCAAACGGTGTATTTGCCTCAAGTATTTTAGGATATGCACAAAAAGATGATACGGGTAAAATCGTAGGGAAAATGGGAATTGAAAAAGTATTTGATAAGCAGCTTTCTGAAGAAGATGGATATGTGAAATACGAAGCTGCTAAAAACGGAATTAAGCTTCCGGATCCAAAAGAGTCAATTGTAGCTCCTAAAAACGGAGACAGCGTTACGCTTACGATTGATGAAAAAATTCAAACGTTTTTAGAGGATGCGATGACAGCTGCTGCTAAAGAATATAAACCAGAAGAGCTAATGGCAACGGTAGTGAATCCGAAAACCGGTGAAATTTTGGCGATGTCAAACCGACCTTCATTTGATCCAAATATTCGTGATATCACTTCTTATCGCAATCCGTTTGTTGAAAACAGCTATGAGCTTGGTTCAACGATGAAAATCTTTACGCTAGCAGCCGCGATTGATGCAGGCGTTTATAACGGCGAAGACCGCTATCAGTCCGGATCTTATAAAGTAACGAAAAACAGCGTTCCGATTAACGATCACAACGGCGGAGTCGGCTGGGGAGCTATTACATTTAATGAAGGAATTCAAAGGTCTTCAAATGTAGCGGTTGCCATTTTAGCCAACGAAAAATTAGGTACCGACCGTTTGTATAAATACTTGGACAAGTTTGGCTTTATGGATAAGACGGGAATTGACTTGCCAAATGAAGCTTCTAGCAAGTTAGTGACGAAGTACCCGAGAGACCGCGTAACCACTGCGTTTGGACAGGCGTCTGCTTTTACGCCTATTCAAGAAATTCAAGCGGCTACTGCGATTGCAAATGACGGGAAAATGATGAAGCCTTACGTGATTAAACAAGTAGTCGATGAAACAAATAAGAAAACAATTAAGAAAACAAAACCTACCGTAGTAGGCCAGCCTATTTCTAAAAAAGCAGCGAACGAAACGCTAGGTATTTTAGAAACCGTTGTTTCTTCTGATGATGGAACAGGCAAACCTTACGCGATTGAAGGATACGATGTCGCTGGAAAGACGGGAACAGCTCAAATTCCTGGGCCTACCGGAGGTTACCTGCATGGACACGGGAAAAATTTCATTTCCTTTATGGGCTTTGCACCTGCTAAGGATCCAAAGCTCCTTGTCTATGTAGCCGTTAAAAATCCAACTCTCACGCCTCAAGAAACGGGTACTGCGCCGCTTACAGCTGTATTTAATCCGGTGATGAAAAATAGTCTGCAGTATTTAGGAGTGGAGCCTCAAAAAACGGATGAAGACGGAAAAGAAACGAAAGAAAAGAAAGTGGATTCAGAAATCAAGCTTAAATCTTACGTTAATGAATCAGTTGATAGTACCGTGAAAGACTTAAAACAAAAAGGGCTTGTTCCTGTTGTAATAGGTAAAGGAGATACGGTAGAAAGCCAATCACCGACTTCTGATACCATTGTCACTGGTCAACGCGTGTTCATTAAGACAAACGGAAAAGCCACAATGCCTGATTTAACAGGTTTTTCACATCGTGACGTTATTCGCTTTAGTGAATTTGTCAACGTTCGACCTAGCGCACTTGAAAATGGTTATGTTGTAAGTCAAAGTATTAAAGCAGGAGATCCGCTAAAAGCAGGAACGTACCTGAAAGTGGAACTTGAAACGCCTAAAGAATTTTCAAGCACGTTAAATAAGCTAAAAGAAACGGAAAAAAGTGAATCTGACAGTAAAAAAGACGATAAGCAACTTGACTAGAAAATAAGTTCTAGTGAATCCTGTACAAGCATATATTGGAACGAGCCGATTCAGAGGAGGTTCTAATATATGCGGGTATCAGGAGTCACAGTTCGTAAAAGGCTAGCCATTGTTTTGTTTGTCGGTTTTATTGTGTTTTTGATTATTGATACAAGGCTTGGATATGTACAGTTGCTGACTGGGGATACGCTAACTGAAAAAGCCAAAGACTTATGGAGTCGGAATATTCCTTTTGAACCTGAAAGAGGAAAGATACTAGATCGCAATGATGTGGCACTTGCTACAAATAAAAGTGCACCGACCGTTTTAGTTATGCCAAGACAAGTTGAAAATCCAGCTGTTACGGCTGAAAAGTTAGCAAAAGTGCTGGGAGCATCAAAAGAAAAAATATATGAACAAATAACAAAAGCTTCTTCTAGCGTATATTTGCGTCCTGAAGGAAGAAAAATTTCACATGCGAAAGCAAATGAAGTGCGAAATTTAAATTTAAAAGGTGTATATATAGCTGAGGATTCGAAGCGGTACTATCCGTTTGGAAGTTATTTGTCGCATGTATTAGGCTTTGCGGGAGTAGATAATCAAGGGTTAACGGGCCTTGAATTATATTATGATAAAGAGCTAAAAGGACAAAAAGGTTCAGTTAAATTGTATTCTGATGCTAAAGGTAAAAAGATGCCCAATATAGCCGATGACTACACAGCGCCTGTGGACGGGCTCGATTTGAGATTGACCATTGATTCACGTGTGCAAACAATCATGGAGCGTGAGTTGGATAATGCTCAGACAGCTTATAATCCAGATGGTATGATTGCCATTGCCATGAATCCTAAAAACGGTGAAATTTTAGGTATGTCAAGTCGTCCGGGCTTTGATCCGACGGATTTTAAAAATGTGAAGCCTGAGGTGTATAATCGCAATCTTCCAATCTGGAGCGTATATGAGCCCGGATCAACGTTTAAGATTATTACACTGGCAGCTGCTCTTGAAGAAAAGAAAGTGGATTTACTAAAAGATCAATTCTACGATGATGGAGCCGCGGAAGTTGGAGGAGCGAGACTTCGCTGCTGGAAAAAAGGCGGACACGGACAGCAGTCTTTTTTAGAAGTTGTACAGAACTCATGTAACCCTGGTTTTGTGGAGCTTGGGGAACGTTTAGGAAAAGAGAAATTGTTCAAATACATTAAAGAATTTGGCTTTGGTCAAAAAACAGGTATTGATTTACAAGGGGAAGCAAAAGGAATTTTGTTCCCGCTTGAGCGCGTGGGTCCGGTTGAACAAGCTACAACAGCTTTTGGGCAAGGGGTTGCTGTTACTCCTATTCAACAAGTAGCTGCTGTTTCAGCAGCCGTAAACGGTGGAACGCTTTATGAACCTTATATTGCAAAAGAGTGGGTGGATCCAACTACCGGAAAAGTTGTAAGCAGTCATAAACCGGTTGCTAAGCGAAAAGTTATTTCCGAGGAAACGTCTAAGCAAGTGCGTTTTGCTCTTGAAAGTGTAGTCGCGCAAGGAAGCGGAAAAGGAGCTTTTGTGGAAGGGTACCGCGTTGGAGGAAAGACGGGTACGGCGCAGAAAGCTCAAAATGGAAAGTATTTAAAAAATAATCACATCGTTTCTTTTATCGGTGTTGCACCAGCAGATAACCCTGAAATTGTCGTGTATGTTGCGGTTGATAATCCAAAGGGCACCATTCAGTTTGGTGGAGTGGTAGCAGCTCCGATTGTAGGTAAAATGATTGAAGACAGTTTGCGTGTGATGGACGTTAAACCGCGTAAAGGACAAATTGAAAAAGAGTTAACGTGGCTGGACACACCAATGATAAAAGTACCAAATGTCGTAGGAATGTCAAAAAAAGAGTTACAAGAACAGCTACTTAATTTAAAATTAGATGTGAGTGGCGAAGGAGATAAAGTGGTCAAGCAGTCTCCTGCAGCCGGAACGAAAGTTAAAGAAGGCGAAACGGTTAGAATTTATATGGGAAAATAAAAATCTCTATAAACTATTATTCTTCCTTGCATGATAATCAGCAGGTTACGCTGCGTGTGAACATGAAATCAACAAATAAGCCTTGGGGGTGTTCCCTCCGGGCTTCTTTTTCTGTAAAATGTAATAGGTTAGGTGCTAGAAAAAGAAGAATAGTTGCCATAGCGTCTTATAACAAACGTTTCACTTTACAAATAGAGAGGACATGGTAGGAATGGATTTACGAGAACTACTAACACATTTACATGATTTTGTTCAGCTTCCTGAACAGAATATTGATATTACGTCAATTGAAATGGATTCAAGAGAAGTTAAGCCCGGAGCATTGTTCATTTGTATAGACGGCTATACGGTTGATGGTCATAGCTTTGCACAGATGGCTGTGGAAAAAGGGGCAGTAGCAATCTTAGCAGAAAAGCCTGTGGATGTAGAAGTGCCCGTTGTACGCGTGAAGAGTACAAAGCGAGCAATGGCAGTGCTGGCGGATGCTTTCTACAATCAGCCCACACAAAAAATGCATTTAATTGGTGTAACAGGCACAAATGGAAAAACAACGATTACACATTTAATTGAGCATATCTTTAAATCACAGCATAAAAAGACGGGTCTAATTGGAACGATTGAAATTCGTATTGGTGATACGTCTTATGATGTGAAAAACACAACGCCTGAATCGCTGACTCTTCAAAAAACATTTAATCAAATGGTGGAAGAGAATGTAGAAGTAGCGATGATGGAAGTATCATCTCACGCGCTTGACTTAGGACGCGTACACGGGTGCGACTTTGACGTGGCGGTATTTAGTAACTTAACGCAAGATCACCTCGACTATCATCATACAATGGAAGATTATCGTCGTGCGAAAGGGTTGCTATTTGCACAGTTAGGAAATGCTTATAACCATACTCGTCCTAAATTTGCTGTTCTTAATGTCGATGATGCGGCAACCGAGGAATATATTAAAAACACGGCTGCTACAGTGATTACGTACGGTATTGACCGTGAAAGTGATATTCGTGCAACGAATATTCAAATTACAAACAGCGGCACAACGTTCGATTTGACAACACCGACAGAAACGGTTTCTGTAGAAATGAAGCTTATTGGGAAATTTAGCGTCTACAACGTATTAGCGGCTACGGCTGCATGTTTAGTATCTGGTCTCCCTCTGTCAGTTATTGTCGAGGAAATAAAAGTGTTAGAAGGTGTGTCTGGGCGTTTTGAAGTGGTTGATGCGCAGCAAGATTTTACGGTTATCGTGGATTATGCCCACACGCCGGACAGCTTAGAGAACGTGTTAAAAACTGTAAAAGAATTCGCAAAACGCAATATATATGTTATTGTTGGTTGTGGCGGAGATCGAGATCGTACAAAACGACCAATCATGGCTCGGATTGCAGCTGAATACAGTACACAAGCTATTTTGACATCTGATAATCCACGAAGTGAAGATCCATTGGCTATTTTAAAAGATATGGAAGAAGGTTTGGATACAGATAACTATGTGACGATTGCTGATCGTGCAGAAGCTATTCGCTATGCAGTGGAAACAGCGCATGCAGATGATGTTATTGTCATTGCTGGAAAAGGGCACGAGACCTATCAAATTATTGGTAAAAAAGTATTCGATTTTGACGATCGAGAAGTAGCACGCAAAATGATTGAGGAGCGAAAGTAGTAATGAAATGGGTAGAGAACAAAATGAGTCGGAATGAGTTAGAAGTTAAGGAGGGGACATCGTGCTAGAACAATCAATTTTATTGACAATCGGCGTAGCCTTTTTGATTACGGTTGTATTGTCGCCGATTTTTATTCCCTTCTTAAGAAGATTAAAGTTTGGTCAAAGTATTCGTGATGAAGGCCCGAAATCTCACCAAAAAAAATCAGGTACACCTACAATGGGCGGTATCATGATTTTATTATCTATTATTGTGGCAACTCTTATTATGGTCAATCAATATGCAGAACTTACATATAAGACGTTTCTATTATTATTTGTCACAATCGGATTTGGTTTATTAGGATTTTTAGATGATTTTATAAAAGTAGTGTTAAAGCGTAACCTTGGATTAACATCTAAACAAAAGTTTTTAGGTCAGGTTGTCATTTCAATTATTTTTTACTTTATTGCAAGACAGTTTGAGTTTTCAACTGAAGTGACGATTCCAGGAATTAAAGACCCAATCGATTTAGGTTGGTTTTATGTTGTTTTCCTCATCATCTGGCTTGTTGGTTTTTCAAACGCGGTCAACTTAACGGATGGATTAGACGGACTTGTATCTGGTACAAGTGCGATTGCTTTTGGTGCATTTGCAGTTCTCGCCTGGAATGCAGAGCAGTTTGAACTATCTATTTTCTCAGTTGCTGTCGTAGGAGCTGTGTTAGGATTTTTAGTTTTTAATGCCCATCCTGCAAAAGTATTTATGGGAGATACGGGTTCTTTAGCGCTAGGAGGAGCTATCGCTACGGTGGCTGTCTTAATGAAAATGGAATTCTTGCTTGTTATTATCGGTGGTGTGTTTGTTATTGAAACACTATCTGTTATTATTCAAGTCGCATCTTTCAAAACAACAGGAAAACGTGTGTTTAAAATGAGCCCGCTTCATCACCATTACGAGCTAAGCGGCTGGTCGGAATGGCGCGTAGTTATGACTTTTTGGGCTGTAGGACTATTATTTGCAATGCTTGGAATTTATATCGAGGTGTGGATTTAAATGAAATCAGTCAATACGTATCAAGGTAAACAAGTACTTATTTTAGGATTAGCCAAGAGCGGTTTAGCAGCCGCTCAGTTAGTTAAACAGCTTGGTGCTAAAGTAGTCGTTAATGATCAAAAACCGTACGAAGAGAACGTAGCAGCACAGGAATTAGAAAAAACGGGCATTGAAGTTGTCTGTGGACATCATCCGCTTGAGCTTTTAGACAAAGCGGATGTTATTGTAAAAAACCCTGGGATTCCGTATTCAAATGTTCTATTGCAAGAAGCATTAAAGCGACATATTCCGATTTTAACAGAGGTAGAATTGGCTTATGAAATTAGCGAAGCTCCTTTTATCGGAATTACGGGAAGCAATGGGAAGACAACAACAACAACGCTCATTTATAAAATGTTAGAAGAAGATCAAAAGCAGCCGTTGATTGCTGGAAATATTGGAACAGTAGCTTGTGAAGTGGCGCAAAAAGCAACAAAGGACAATGTAATTGTAACGGAGCTTTCTTCTTTTCAGCTGATGGGAATTGAAAAATTCCGTCCGAAAATCTCTTTATTATTGAATTTGTTTGATGCTCACTTAGACTATCATGGTACAAAAGAGGAATATATCAAAGCGAAAGCAAATCTCTTTAACAATCAAACAAGTGAAGACTTTGCCGTTATTAATGCGGATGATGAGCTAGTGATGAAAGCTAGTGCAAATGTTAAAGCGACAAAAGTACCTTTTTCTGTTACAGCTCAAACGACAGAAGGAGCGTATATTAAAAACAAAACGATTTTCTTTAAAGATGAAGAAGTGATGTCCTTAAAAGATGTGGTGCTGCCAGGCAGACATAATCAAGAAAACATTTTAGCAGCTGTATCCGTTGTGAAGCTGTACGGCTGTTCAAATGAAGCTATCTACCGCGTGCTCACAACGTTTGCTGGTGTTAAACATCGCGTTCAATATGTCACGACAATCAACAAACGTAAGTTTTATAATGACTCTAAAGCTACGAATATGCTTGCTACAAAAGTAGCTCTTTCCGCTTTTTCGCAGCCGACGATTCTACTTGCAGGTGGACTCGATCGCGGCAATGAGTTTGATGATTTAAAAGAAGAGTTTAAAAATGTGAAAGCTGTTATTACGTTTGGTGAAACGGCTCCTAAAATTGAACGCGTAGCAAAAGAAGCGGGAATACAAATTGTAAAACGTGTCGATAATGTTAAACAAGCAGTTTCAGAAGCATATGCTTGTTCAGATGAAGAAGATGTTATTTTATTATCTCCTGCTTGTGCAAGCTGGGATCAATTTAAAACTTTTGAAGAACGTGGTGACATCTTTATTGAATCTGTGCATAAACTGAAATAAGGGCTTGTCTAAACACCTAGAAAATACACTAGCCCTAATCTATTTTTAGAGGTGTGTGACAGTGTCGACAAAAAGGTCTACCCCAGATTTTTTTCTCATAATCGTTACGCTTTCCTTGCTAACCATCGGCCTTATCATGGTATACAGCGCAAGTGCGGTATGGGCTACATACAAGTTTAATGATTCTTTTTTCTTTGCTAAACGCCAGCTCTTATTTGCAGGGCTTGGAGTATGCGCGATGTTTGTCATCATGAATATTGATTATTGGATGTGGCGTACGTGGGCAAAGCCAATTGTAATCATTTGCTTTGTTATGCTGGTACTTGTATTGATTCCGGGAGTAGGGCTAGTACGGAATGGGTCGCAAAGTTGGATAGGAGTTGGAGCGTTTTCGATTCAGCCTTCAGAATTTATGAAGTTTGCTATGATTATATTTTTAGCGAAATATTTATCAGAAAACCAGAAGAAAATTACATCCTTTAGAAAAGGAATGTTACCGGCATTATTACTGGTTTTCTTACCGTTTGGCATTATTATGATGCAGCCGGATTTAGGAACCGGAACGGTGCTTGTTGGAACTTGTTTAGTTATGATTTTTGTTTCAGGAGCCAAAGTCAGTCACTTTGCAGGGCTTGGATTACTTGGCGTTGCCGGTTTTGTAGGGCTTGTTTTATCGGCTCCTTATCGGATTAAACGCATCACCTCGTTTTTAAATCCTTGGGAAGATCCGCTTGGAAGCGGGTTTCAAATCATTCAATCTCTTTATGCAATTGGGCCGGGGGGATTGCTTGGATTAGGGTTAGGGCAAAGTAGACAAAAGTTCTTTTATCTGCCGGAACCTCAAACTGATTTTATTTTTGCTATTCTGGCAGAAGAGCTTGGTTTCATCGGAGGAACACTTGTTCTGCTTTTGTTTAGCTTATTGCTTTGGAGAGGAATTAAAGTAGCGCTCGGAGCACCTGATCTTTACGGAACGTTTTTAGCCTTGGGAATTATTTCAATGGTTGCGATTCAAGTCATGATTAATATAGGCGTGGTAACAGGTCTTATGCCTGTTACGGGAATTACGCTTCCATTTTTAAGTTATGGCGGATCATCGCTGACGCTCATGTTGGCAGCAGTTGGAGTTTTGTTAAATGTTAGTAGATATTCTCGCTATTAATTGAAAAAAATTGTATAATGTCAAGTAGGCAATGGTCTACTGAAGTAAACCGTCATCTTAAATCCAAGTGCACGCCGGATTTTGTTGGCGGTTTATTTTCGATTTTTTACAGGTAGATGATATTTTTGTATGAAATGTTTTTAAAATGTAATGTTGTGATAACCAATTTTGGGTCCAACTATGGTATGATGTGTAAGGTTAAATGTTTTATCTTAGTGAGTAAGTGAACGTATGTGCACTTATGAGCGTAGCGTTTTTTTATGACTGTCAGCATGTGTTTAACTTCTAAATGAAAAACGATAAAAAAACAATCAAAATTACTTTATATAGCAGATGAACGTACATTCTATGGGTGAATGTCATACGATAAATAAAAATGATGAAATTGACAACAGAATAGAGTGCCTTCGTAGAAAAAAAGTATCTTACAAGGTGCTGCTGCTTAGTTATGAATCTGTTCTTATTATTCTTATGCATTAGAAGTAAGGGCGCATTGACATGAAAGTTTTATAACAGCAAAGAGGGTTTTAGGAGGTTCTTATGGAAGCGTTAGTAAAAGAGTTAGTCGAAGCGAATATTGGAAAGGTTCGTGAAAATGAACCGCTAGCAAAACATACAACAATGAAAATTGGTGGTCCAGCAGATGTGCTTGTAGAACCTGATTCTGTTGATCACTTAAAAGTTACAATGGATATTATTAAAAAACATGGCGTGAAATGGAGAGCGATTGGTCGAGGATCTAATCTTCTTGTCTCTGATAAGGGAATTGAAGGCGTGGTCATTAAGCTCGGAGCCGGATTAGATGATTTAACAGTAGATGGAGAGACGGTTACTGTAGGTGGGGGATACCCTAGCATCAAGCTTGCAACAGTTATTACAAAACAAGGTCTGTCTGGACTGGAGTTTTCAAGTGGAATTCCTGGATCTGTGGGAGGCGCTGTTTATATGAATGCAGGTGCCCATGGTTCTGATATGTCTCATGTAGTCGAGAAAGCGCTGATTTTATTTGAAGATGGCACTCTTGAGTGGCTGACAAATGAAGAGCTTGAATTCTCGTATCGTCATTCCATTCTACAAAAAGACCGTCCTGGAGTATGTGTAGAAGCCGTGCTGCGTTTGAAAAAGGGAACGAAAGATGATATTGTGGCGGTCATGCAGAAAAATAAAGACTATCGCCGCGAAACACAGCCTTGGAATTTCCCTTGTGCGGGAAGTATTTTTAGAAATCCGCTTCCAAATTATGCAGGAGACTTAATCGAAAAGTCCAACTTAAAAGGTTTCTCAGTAGGCGGTGCGCAAATTAGTGAGCAGCATGCGAACTTCATTGTCAATACAGGAGATGCAACGGCTTCAGACGTGCTGAATTTAATTGCTCATGTTAAGAAAACAATTAAAGAGAAATTCGATATTGATATTCATACAGAAGTTGAGATTATCGGCCGCTAATTACTCAGCCCGTCGCTGTATGGTTATGCGTGAAAAGGTAGCTTTTATGTGTTTATTCTATGCTATAATGGGGATATTCTCATGAAGCAAAGATTGGAAATAAATAGATGGTAATTCTTCGTTTATTTTCTCAAATGGATAAGGGTGAAAAAAATGGAAAAAGGTAAGTTAATTGTTTTAGAAGATCGGGTACCGAAGCTCCAAGAACAGCGAAAGCAAAAAGCAAATAGACGGCTTATTTTGTATTTATCACTCTTTTTCATCCTTATTTTATTTATTGTATATTCTCAATCTTCTCTGAGTAATGTTTCTAACATTGAAGTACAAGGGAATAAACATGTAAGTGATAAGGATATTGTCAAAGCGAGTGGTCTGTCCAAAAAAACCAGCTACTGGAAAGCTGATGCTGATCAAATTCAAGAAAAAGTCGAAAAAAACCCTGAGGTAAAGGAAGCTGTCATTCACAAAACATTTCCTAATAAGGTCGTAATCGACGTAAAAGAGTACGCAAGAATTGCATATGTAACCTCGGGGAATAAATATTTCCCTGTGAATGAAAATGGAAAAGTTTTAAAAGAAGTAAGTGCTAAGAAAGTGTCATCCGACGCTCCGTTGCTAATTGACTGGAAAGACGGAGACGCTATACAAAGCATGGTTCAAGAATTAGCTAAAACGCCTAAGAGCATAAAAGGGGCTATTTCTGAGATTTACTATGCGCCGACAAAATCAGAACCTCTTCACATCGAGGTGTTTATGAATGATACGCGTGAAGTAAGCGGGAAAATTAGCAACTTCTCTGATAAAATAGTTCATTACCCAGCTATTGCAAGTAAATTGAGTGATGATCAAAAAGGTATTATTGATTTAGAAGAAGGATATGCATTTAAACCTTATAAAAAGAGCAAGCAGTAATTATTTTTTATAAGTGTTAATTAAAGGAAATAGATGAGTTGAGACTGGCAAACTAGCCCTTGTACATTGTATAATCACATGCAAGTATTCTGCATACATATGATTTTCTTCTCCGGTGCTGTGAAATGGAAATGTAATATTTGTTCTAGGTAAGTTTCGCTTTTCTCAGTGTACATCTTAGTGTAGACTTGTAGTTAAATAGCTTTTTTCAGTGAATTTTAGGCTTAAATCTAAAAAAAAGTCAAAACCAGAACGTTTTGTTCTTTGAAAGAGATAAAGTCTGTGAAAAACTTGAAAAAAATTGATTTTACAAAAGGGAAACAGATGTATTTGTTGAATATTTTCATATAATAAAAAATTAATATTGTTGTTCTTCTTAATTTATTAAGATGACATGTGCAGAAAGAAAAAGGAGGTGCCAAAGAATGAACAGCAATGAAATATACGTTAGTTTAGACATCGGTACATCCAGTGTGAAAGTAATCATCGGAGAGATGAGTAACGATTCATTGAATATCATTGGTGTAGGGAATGTTAAATCACACGGACTAAAAAAAGGTTCTATCGTTGATATAGATGCAACAGTTCAATCTATTAGAAAAGCAGTAGAACAAGCTGAACGAATGGTAGGCATTACAATTAAAAAGGTTGTAGTGGGCATAAGCGGAAATCATGTATTTTTACAGGATTGTCACGGAGTAGTAGCCGTGTCAAGCGAAAATCGTGAAATTACAAACGAAGATATTCATCGAGTAATTGATGCTGCTCAAGTCATGTCTATCCCGCCAGATCGTGAAATCATTGATGTTATTCCAAAGCAATTTATTGTAGATGGCTTAGAAGGTATTAACGATCCTAGAGGTATGATTGGGGTACGTTTAGAAATGGAAGGCACAATCATAACGGGATCTAGAACGGTTTTACATAACTTATTACGCTGTGTAGAAAGAGCTGGTTTAGAAATCAGTGATATTTGTTTACAGCCTCTAGCCGCTGGTTCAATTGCATTATCTCGTGATGAAAAAAACTTAGGTGTCGCACTGGTAGATATCGGTGGGGGTTCAACAACGGTTGCGATCTTTGACCAAGGACATTTGAAAGTAACAAATGTACTAGCTGTTGGCGGAGAGCACATTACCAAAGATTTATCGATTGGCCTTCGCACATCGACTGAAGATGCGGAAAATATTAAGATAAAGCATGGACATGCTTTCTACGATCATGCTTCTGAAGAAGAAGTATTTAGTGTACCGATCATTGGAAGCGATCAGCATCAGCAGTTTAATCAGCTCGAAATCTCTGATATTATTGAAGCTAGATTAGAAGAGATTTTAGATATGATTACGCAGGAGGTAAATCGCCTAGGATACAAAGATATTCCAGGAGGATTTGTTTTAACAGGCGGAGTAGTAGCGATGCCTGGTATTCTTGAGCTAGCTCAAGTAATTTTAAAGAATAACGTGCGCATAGCAGTGCCTGATTATATTGGAGTACGTGAGCCGCATTATACAACAGGCGTAGGATTAATAAAATTTGCATACAAAAATGCTAAAATACAAGGCCGGGAAATTGGAGCGCCAGTTGTGGAAGAAGAGCCGATTGAGCAAGAAATGATCAAACCTAGCCCGAAACCACAGCAGCCGCAACAATCAGCTGAGCAGCCGAAAAAGAAAAATGACCAAAATTTAATGAAGAAGTTTTTTGGATACTTCTTTGATTAACGTTACGGATTGGTAATTTCGAAGAATTAGGAGGAACTATCATGTTGGAGTTTGATACAAGTGTAGACCAATTAGCGACGATTAAAGTAATCGGTGTCGGAGGCGGCGGTAACAACGCGGTTAACCGAATGATTGAACATGGCGTCCAAGGTGTAGAATTTATTGCAGTTAATACAGATGCACAGGCATTAAATTTATCAAAAGCTGAAACAAAAATGCAAATTGGCGCTAAATTAACAAGAGGATTAGGTGCAGGTGCTAATCCGGAAGTTGGTAAAAAAGCAGCTGAAGAAAGTAAGGAACAAATCCAAGAAGCACTAAAAGGTGCAGACATGGTTTTCGTAACAGCTGGTATGGGTGGAGGAACTGGAACTGGTGCAGCTCCAGTCATTGCCCAAATTGCTCGTGAGCTAGGAGCACTAACGGTAGGTGTTGTTACTCGTCCGTTTACGTTTGAAGGCCGTAAGCGTTCTACTCAAGCGGCAGGCGGTATTGCGTCAATGAAAGAAGCAGTGGATACGCTGATTGTTATTCCAAATGATCGCTTATTAGAAATCGTTGATAAAAACACGCCAATGCTAGAAGCGTTCCGTGAAGCGGATAACGTATTACGACAAGGTGTGCAAGGTATTTCAGATTTAATCGCAGTTCCTGGATTAATTAACTTAGACTTCGCTGACGTGAAAACAATTATGTCTAACAAAGGATCTGCACTTATGGGTATCGGTATTGCGACTGGTGAAAACCGCGCTGCTGAAGCAGCTAAAAAAGCTATTTCAAGTCCACTTCTTGAAACATCTATCGATGGAGCTCAAGGTGTGTTAATGAATATCACAGGCGGTACAAACCTAAGTCTTTACGAAGTACAAGAAGCTGCAGATATCGTTGCTTCGGCTTCTGACCAAGAAGTGAACATGATCTTTGGATCTGTTATTAACGAAAACCTAAAAGACGAGATTGTTGTTACAGTTATTGCAACTGGCTTTAGTGACCAAGATTTATCACAGCCAAAACCAGGTCGCCCTTCGTTATCGGCGAATCGCATGCAGCAATCGACACAGCAACCGGCTCCACAGCCGAAGCGTGAAGTAAAGCGTGAAGAACCTGTACAGCAAGAATATACGCGTCCATCTCAGCCACAGTCTGAAGATGCGCTAGATATTCCAACATTCTTACGAAACCGTAATCGTAGACGCTAAGAAAATAAAAAGCCAAGACCTCTGTTTTATACAGAGGTCTTTTTTTATGCAATGAATCTAGAAAACTCAAAAAGAGTATAAAAAACATTCGACATGGTCAATATGACGCCTTCAAAGGGTTTGTGTTTTCTTTCTAAAAATGGTGTGACAAATATCGAATGATTTCCTCAAAAATACTGCTTGTTTCTCGGCATGAACTGACAGACTTTCTAATAGGATGTACTATATACTAATTTTTAACAGAAAAATTCAGAAAGAATGGAGAGGTTATAAACATTGCCAATCTATTTAGATTTAATATGGATGCTGAATTTTGGGTTAGATACGATCCTACTAATGTTATGTGCTGTTGTACTTAAACGGAATTACAAGTGGTGGCGGCTTTTGCTTGGCGGCTTTATCGGTTCATTGATTGTCCTTCTTATGTTTACACCTTTTTCTCATCTTATGGTTCATCCTGCTATTAAAATTTTATTCTCGTTTTTTATGGTATTGATGGCGTTTGGTTATAAACGACTGCGCTTTTTCTTTGAGAATTTATTAACGTTTTATTTTGCAACCTTTGTTGTGGGTGGAGGGTTAATGGGCGTTCACTTTTTATTTCAAGATCAGTTCCTTGTTCTTAATCAAATGGTTGATACGAAATCTCCACAGTTTGGTGATCCTATTAGCTGGATATTTGTTCTTATTGGTTTTCCGCTATTATCTTATTTTTCAAAAGCACGAGTTGATGATTTGCGAATGAAAAATATTACATTTGATCAGCTGGTAGATGTAGAAGTTATTTTAAACGAACAGACGCTGTCGATGAAAGGACTTATTGATAGTGGGAATCAGCTTGTAGATCCGCTGACGAAAACCCCGGTTATGATTGTTACAGCAGATTCTTTAAAAGAAATATTGCCTGAAGGCTTAATGGAATTAAGCAAAAATGTCCAATCCTTTTCACACAGCGAAGATATTGATCAAGAGTGGTATTCAAAAGTCCGCTTTGTCCCTTATCGAAGCGTAGGCCAAGCCAATCAGCTGCTGCTTGCTCTAAAGCCAGATATGGTAAGGCTGGTACATCAGTCCAACACGATTGAAGTCACTAAAGTATTAGTAGGTATTAGTCATACAACGCTTTCAGTGGAGAAGCAATATGAATGTATTGTTCATCCGAAGCTTATCGTTATTGGAGAAGTAAGTTCCGCATCGTAAAAGGTGTGAACAAATAAAGGAGGATACACAATGGCTACATATCGAATTCGATTTCAATTATGGTGGTACAAATTATTAATTAAACTTAAGCTAAAAACAGATGAAGTGTACTATATAGGAGGAAGTGAAGCTCTTCCACCACCTTTAACAAAAGATGAAGAAGAAGTGCTCTTGAAGAAACTTCCATCAGGAGATGAAGCAGCACGTTCACTGTTGATTGAGCGTAATTTGCGACTTGTTGTTTATATTGCCCGCAAGTTTGAAAATACGGGAATCAATATTGAGGATTTAATTAGCATCGGCACCATCGGTTTAATTAAAGCAGTAAACACGTTTAATCCTGAAAAGAAAATTAAGCTAGCGACGTACGCCTCTCGCTGTATTGAAAATGAAATTTTAATGTATTTGCGCCGCAACAATAAAATTCGATCTGAAGTTTCATTTGATGAGCCGTTAAATATTGATTGGGATGGAAACGAACTGTTATTGTCTGACGTGATGGGAACCGAAGAAGATATCATCACAAAAGACCTAGAAGCGAATGTAGATCGAAAACTTTTGCTGAAAGCACTGCACCAATTAAATGATCGTGAAAAGCAAATTATGGAGCTGCGCTTTGGGCTAGCCGGCGGAGAAGAAAAAACGCAAAAAGATGTAGCCGATATGCTAGGCATTTCTCAGTCTTATATTTCAAGGCTCGAAAAACGAATTATTAAACGGCTGCGAAAAGAATTTAATAAAATGGTTTAAGTAAAAAAGCTGATTGTATAAGGGCTGAGAAGCATCTTATACAATCAGCTTTTTTAGCGTGGAATTGTCAGAATTGTAAAAGTGCATATTTTTTCCTCCTGAGGAGATACTGAATTCAGAACATCATCTCCTGTTAGGAGGGAAAGAGTTGACAAGAAATAAAGTAGAAATTTGTGGAGTAGATACTTCGAAACTTCCCGTATTAAAAAATGAAGAAATGCGAAAGTTGTTTAAACAAATGCAGGCTGGAGATGGAACAGCAAGAGAAAAGCTAGTAAGCGGAAATTTACGTCTCGTACTCAGCGTGATTCAACGTTTTAACAATCGTGGAGAATTTGTTGATGACTTATTTCAGGTTGGGTGTATTGGATTAATGAAATCCATTGACAATTTTGATTTAAGTCAAAACGTGAAGTTTTCTACATATGCTGTCCCAATGATTATAGGGGAAATTCGCCGCTATTTACGTGACAATAATCCAATCCGTGTTTCTCGTTCCCTTCGTGATATTGCTTATAAAGCTCTTCAAGTTCGTGAAAGGCTTATGAGTGAAACATCCAAGGAACCTACAGCTGAGGAAATTTCAAAAGTCCTAGAAGTACCGCATGAAGAAATTGTGTTTGCTTTAGATGCTATCCAAGATCCGGTTTCTTTATTTGAACCTATTTACAATGATGGCGGAGACCCAATCTATGTGATGGATCAGCTAAGCGATGAACGCAACCGTGATTCAACTTGGATTGAAGAAATTGCTTTGCAAGAAGGTATGAGAAGATTGAACGAGCGAGAAAAACTAATTTTACGAAAGCGCTTCTTCCAAGGTAAAACACAGATGGAAGTTGCTGAAGAAATTGGTATTTCTCAAGCGCAGGTTTCTCGTTTAGAAAAAGCTGCTATTAAACAGATGAATAAAAATATTCAAAGTTAACAAAAGCTCTCTAAACTGGCAGCTGCTCTTGTTCATACAATCAATACCATTCACTTTATTTGATGTTCAACTTAATAAGCATCGTGTCTATAAAAACAGACGCGATGCTTATTTTGTATGTATCAATGAATACATAACCAAAAGATATTCATGTTAGATTTCCTATTGCTATGTGGACTTCTCGCTGCTTGTTGAGAATGTCTCTTGATGAAAAACTGTGTAATTAGTGAACAAAATGCTTATAGAAAGAGAATGGCAGAGAAAAAATAAGCTTTTCCTTCATGAAATGAAAATTTGAAAATATATATAGGCTAAGGAATAAAGTTGGCTATAGGAGGAGAGAGCATGTTAAAGATTTCAGAGTTTCAGCTGAAAGATGTAGTGAATGTAGCTGATGGCAAAAAACTTGGAAATGTAGGGGATATTGATATTGACTTAACAACGGGAAAAATACAGGCCGTCATTATCGGAGGCTCTCGTGTATTGGGCTTCTTTGGAAAAGATGATGAAATTGTGATTCCGTGGAAAAATATTGTGAAAATTGGTTCCGATGTCATTTTAGTACGTTATAAAGACGCATTTCAGCCTGAAGAGAATTAGTTTTTTGTCAACAGCACCTAGTAATCTGTGGTACAATATGTGAGAACAAATGAAACAAGGGATGTGTCACATACATGAATCCTGAGCCATTAAAAAAAAGCCATCACGAGTCGTTTATGTGGCTGAGCCCTTGGGTAGAAAAGAATGATATGCTTGTTGCTGGTTTCACCACAAAAAATGGTGGCGTGAGTAAACCTCCATTTGCTTCTTTTAACCTAGGGCTTCACGTAAACGATAACGTAGAAGATGTTATTACAAATAGAAAAATTTTAGCAGCCGAACTAGACATGTCTTTTGAAAGCTTTGTATGTGCTGAACAAGTACATGAAGCAACTGTTCAAAAAGTAACAAAAGCCGACTGTGCAAAAGGACTCTACAAGTATGAAGAGGGCATAAAAGCAGCGGATGGCATTTATACAAATGAATCTGATATTTTGTTAGCTTTATGTTATGCAGATTGTGTTCCGCTGTACTTCTATGCGCCTGATCACCATTTAGTTGGTCTTGCTCATGCTGGGTGGAAGGGAACAGTAAAAGATATTGCAGGAAATATGATTCGACGTTGGGTAGAGCAAGAAAATGTTCCGGTTGAAGATATTTACGTGGCGATTGGCCCTTCGATTGAAGATTGCTGTTATGTTGTCGATAACCGCGTCATTACACAAGTAAACGAAGTAGTTGGCCAAAATGGATATCAAGAAGTAAGCCCTGGACAATACGCGCTTAATTTAAAAAAAGTCAATAAGCTGCTGATTCAAAACGCAGGCGTATTGCCGGAACGAATTTTAACATCGTCGTATTGTACAAGCTGTGAAGATGACCTGTTCTTCTCACATCGCCGCGACCAAGGGAAAACAGGACGCATGTTTAACTTCATAGGCTTTAAGGAGGAGTAATTACATAGTGACAGCTAGCGTAAGTGAAAATCTAGAAGCAGTTCAACAAACAATTGCTGAAGCATGTAAAAAAGTTAATCGAAATCGAGAAGATGTAGAGCTGATTGCTGTAACAAAATACGTTTCCACAAAACGAGCAGCAGAAGCAGTGGATGCAGGCATTTTACATCTTGGAGAAAACAGGGATGAAGGTCTTCTAGAAAAGTATGAATCAATCGGTGAGAAAGCGACCTGGCATTTTATCGGAAGCTTACAAACAAGAAAAGTAAAAAATGTGATTGATAAAGTTGACTATATTCATTCACTAGACCGATTATCTTTAGCAAAAGAAATTGATAAACGTGCAGGACATCGTATAAAATGTTTTGTACAAGTTAATGTTGCCGAAGAACAATCAAAGCATGGCCTTGCTGTAGAAGAGGTAATTCCATTTATTCAATCTCTTGAAACATTTACAAATATCCAAGTAGTTGGATTAATGACCATGGCTCCTCACACAGATGACGAGTCCTTGCTTCGCAGCTGTTTTCAAGGTCTAAAGAAATTGCAGGATCGTATACAAGAACTAAACCTCCCGTATGCACCTTGTACGGAGCTATCAATGGGAATGTCAAACGATTATGCAATTGCAATTGAAGAAGGAGCAACATTCATTCGACTAGGAACCACGCTAGTTGGGAATGAACGTTAAGGAGGTGTAATTCAAGATGAGTATGAAAAATCGCTTTAGAAGTTTTTTTGCTCTTGATGACGATACTGAATATGTAGAAGAACATTACGAACAAGAAGAGTCGGTAGAAGAGCCTGTACAGCAGTCGAGACCAGTGAAAGCTAGTCAGCAGCCGAATCAGCAGCAAAACGTGATTAGCTTACAAAGCGTTCAAAAATCATCAAAAATGATGCTTTGCGAACCTCGCGTCTATGCCGAAGCACAAGAAATTACGGATCATTTAAAAAATCGTAAAGTCGTAGTTGTTAATTTACAGCGCATTCAACGAGATCAAGCAGTGAGAATTGTCGACTTTTTAAGTGGTACAGTTTATGCTTTAGGCGGGGACATTCAAAAAATTGGAACCGACATCTTTTTATGTACACCTGATAATGTAGACGTAAGCGGAAGCATTTCAGATATGATGGGAGAACACGATACAACAAACGTAAAGAGGTGGTAGTTTTTGGACATCGTTTTTGGGATTCTCGCAAAATTGATTGGGCTTTACTCATGGGCACTGATTATTTACATTTTGATGTCTTGGGTACCCGATGTAAGGGCCTCTAAGTTTGGTCAGCTGCTTGGCAGTATTTGCGAGCCTTACTTAGAGCCTTTTCGTAAAATCATTCCGCCTATTGGCATGATTGATATTTCACCTCTTGTTGCAATCTTTTTACTACGATTTGCGGAAAGAGGCGTGTATTCACTTAATAATGTGATGGGGTTTATTTAAAAAAGGAATCGCTGGATTCCTTTTTTACATACCAATAGTAGGAGTAATAATATGTCTATTTATGAACATTTTAGGCAAGAAGAACATGGATTTATTGACCAGGTTCTTCAGTGGAAAGAAGATGTCCTACATCAATACAGCCCAAAATTAACGGATTTTTTAGATCCAAGAGAGCAGCAGATTGTGACAGCTATTGTTGGGACTGAAGGAGAGGTTCAAGTTTCATTTGATGGTGGACAACCGTTTGCTGAACGCAAGCGTGCGCTGCTATATCCGGATTACTATGTGCCTGAAAGCGAAGATTTTCAGTTGCATATGTACGAATTGAATTATCCTAAAAAGTTTGTGACGATTGAACATCCTCAAGTTCTTGGTTCGGCGATGTCCTTAGGACTGCGCCGTTCAAAATTTGGCGATATTTTGGTCGCGGGAGACGATATTCAGCTTGTAGCCGCAGAGGAAATTTCTTCTTATATTGAGATGAATTTAACATCAATTGGAAAAGCCAAAGTTTCACTTTCTTCTATTCAAAGAGAGCAGCTGCATGTGGTAAAAGAAGAGCTGATTGAACACGTTTATACAGTTTCTTCAATGAGGCTTGATGTTTTGCTGTCGACCATTCACAATTTATCAAGACAAAAAGTCCAGCCGTTTATTGCAAATGGAGCGGTAAAAGTAAATTTTAAAGTCATTGAACAGCCTTCTTTTGAATGTCATGAAGGTGATATTTTGTCGCTTCGTGGCCACGGCAGAAGTCGTATCGTTTCACTTGAAGGCAAAACCAAAAAAGAAAAATGGCGAATTGTTGTAGGGAAGCAGAAATAAAGAAATCTACTAGCAGGAAATTTTAAAAATATGTCGAATAAACCATTACTAATGATGTAATGAGACAACACGGAGGTGGCCTAGATGCCTTTAACCCCTTTGGATATTCATAACAAAGAGTTTAATCGCGGGTTTCGCGGATATGATGAAGATGAAGTAAATGAGTTTCTTGACCAAGTAATTAAAGACTATGAGCTGGTAATGCGTGATAAAAAGGAGTTAGAAGGAAGAGTATCTGAATTAACAGATCGTCTTGGACATTTTACTAACATCGAAGAAACGTTAAATAAATCAATTTTAATTGCTCAAGAAGCAGCGGAAGATGTAAAGCGAAACGCTGAAAAAGAAGCGAAGCTCATTATAAAAGAAGCAGAAAAAAATGCGGACCGTATTATTAATGAAGCACTGTCTAAGTCTCGTAAAATTGCGATGGACATTGAGGAGACGAAAAAGCAGTCTAAAGTATTTAGAACTCGTTTCAAAATGTTAATTGAAGCACAGCTTGAAATGTTAAACAGCGATGACTGGGATCAGTTGATGGATTATGAGATGCCAGCGCTAGAAGAAAAAATTGACTAGTCAAGACATCATCTTGACTTCTCACGTTTTGTTGTCATATAATTTGGTAACAGATGAAATTTCATATCAAACAGTACGGAGACAGGGACAGTAGCTTTTTTAGTTTGTCAAAGCGAATCGAGGATGGTGCGAGCTCGATAACAAACAAAAAAGTGAAAATCACCCTAGAGTACCATTGCTGAAATGATGATAGTAAGCAGTGGCGGTTTATTCACGTTACGAATGCAAAGAGGATTTGCGTGCAGCAAATCTACTAGGGTGGTACCGCGGGAGGCCTTCTCGTCCCTTTTTGGGATGAGGAGGTCTTTTTGTTATGGTGCAAAAAGATATGAAATTTACGTTTTTTTTTGGAGGGTAAAACATGGAATATAAAGATACATTATTGATGCCAAAAACTGAATTTCCTATGCGTGGAAATTTACCGAACCGCGAGCCTAAAATGCAAGAACAGTGGGCTGAAATGAATATTTATGAAAAAGTACAAAAACGTACGGAAGGCCGTCCGCTATTCGTCCTGCATGATGGACCTCCATATGCCAATGGCGATATTCACATGGGACATGCCTTAAATAAAATTTTAAAAGATTTTATCGTTCGCTATAAGTCGATGTCAGGCTTCTGCGCACCTTATGTGCCAGGCTGGGATACACACGGCTTGCCAATTGAAACGGCTTTAACAAAAAATAAAAAAGTAAACCGCAAAGAAATGACAGTAGCTGAATTCCGTAAGCTTTGCGAACAGTATGCTTGGGAACAAGTAAACGGCCAGCGTGAGCAGTTCAAGCGTTTAGGCGTACGCGGAGATTGGGATAATCCATATGTAACGCTTCAGCCACAGTACGAAGCGCAGCAAATCAAGGTATTTGGCGATATGGCGAAAAAAGGCTATATCTACAAAGGATTAAAACCTGTATACTGGTCCCCTTCAAGTGAATCTGCTTTAGCAGAAGCGGAAATTGAATACTATGACAAGCGTTCAGCTTCTATTTACGTAGCGTTTAATGTGAAAGATGGTAAAGGCGTGCTTGAACAAGATGAAAAATTCATCATTTGGACGACAACACCATGGACAATGCCAGCTAACCAAGGGATTGCTGTCAATCCCGAGCTTCAGTACAGCGTAGTTGAAGCAGATGGAGCAAAATATGTAGTAGCAACTGAACTTATTGAAACAGTTGCTAAAGAAATTGAATGGGCTGACTATAAGACACTTCGTACAGTAAAAGGTTCAGAACTTGAACGCGTGGTAGCTGAACATCCAATCTACAAGCGTGATTCTTTAGTTGTTCTTGGCGATCACGTAACGACTGATGCTGGTACTGGCTGTGTTCATACAGCACCGGGACACGGGGAAGACGACTTTATCGTTGGTCAAAAATATGGTTTGGAAGTTCTTTGTCCAGTTGATAGTAAGGGTCATATGACGAATGAAGCACCAGGATTTGAAGGATTATTCTATGATAAAGCGAATAAGCCGATTACAGACAAACTAGAAGAAGAAGGCGCGCTGTTAAAATTAAGTTTCATTACCCACTCATATCCACATGACTGGCGTACGAAGAAACCAACAATTTTCCGTGCAACAGCACAGTGGTTTGCGTCTATTAAAGATTTCCGTGAAGATTTATTAAAAGCAGTAGAAAAAACAGAATGGGTGCCTACTTGGGGTGAAACGCGACTTTATAACATGGTGCGTGACCGCGGAGACTGGTGTATTTCTCGTCAACGTGCATGGGGCGTTCCGATTCCAGTATTTTATGCTGAAAATGATGAGCCAATCATTACGGACGAGACAATTGAGCACGTATCAAATCTATTTAGAGAACATGGATCAAACGTATGGTTTGAGCGTGAAGCAAAAGACTTGCTTCCAGAAGGCTTTACTCATGAAGGAAGCCCAAATGGCCGTTTCACAAAAGAAACAGACATCATGGACGTATGGTTTGACTCTGGTTCTTCACATCAAGCTGTTCTTGAAGAGCGTGAAGACTTACAGCGTCCGGCTGATTTGTATTTAGAAGGTTCTGACCAATACCGCGGCTGGTTTAATTCAAGTCTTTCTACAAGTGTAGCTGTAACAGGTGAAGCACCTTATAAAGGCGTACTTAGCCACGGATTTGCTTTAGACGGTGAAGGTCGCAAAATGAGTAAGTCATTAGGGAATGTTGTAATTCCAGAAAAAGTAATGAAACAACTAGGTGCGGATATTTTACGTCTATGGGTAGCTTCTGTAGATTACCAAGCGGATGTTCGTGTATCTAATAACATTTTAAAACAAGTAGCAGAAGTATATCGTAAAATCCGCAACACGTTCCGTTTCTTACTAGGAAACCTAGCGGACTTTAATCCAACAACTGACGCTGTAGCCGTTGAAGACCTTCGTGAAGTAGATCGCTACATGCTTGTGAAGCTGAACAAATTAATTGATAAAGTGAAAAAATCTTATGATTCATATGAATTCTCAAGCATTTATCACGCAGTGCATAATTTCTGTACAATTGATATGAGTTCATTCTACTTAGACTTTGCAAAAGATGTATTGTACATTGAAGCAGAAAATAATGTAGAGCGTCGCAGCATTCAAACAGTTCTTTATGAAACGTTATTATCGTTAACGAAATTAGTGTCTCCAATTCTTTCTCATACAGCAGACGAAGTATGGGTTCACATTCCGAACGTAACGGAAGAAAGCGCGCAGCTAGTTGATATGCCAGAGGTTCAAGAAATTGAAGGAGCAGATCAATTAGTAGAGAAATGGGATGCGTTCATGGAGCTTCGCGATGAAGTCTTAAAAGCGCTAGAACAAGCTCGTAATGAAAAAGTAATCGGTAAGTCTTTAGAAGCAAAATTAACGCTGTATCCAACAGCAGATACGAAAGAGCTGTTAGCCTCTATTTCTGAAAATGTAGGTCAACTCTTCATCGTTTCAGATCTTGAAGTAGCAGAAGGTGAAGCGCCTGCTGAAGCACAAAAATTCAGCTATGCTTCAATTGTTGTAAGTAAAGCAGAAGGTGAGAAGTGTGAGCGCTGCTGGGTAGTATCACCAACAGTTGGCGAAGATCAAGATCACCCAACTTTATGTACACGCTGTGCGGATGTTGTGAAAAATCACTACGTTCAGCAGTAATGAACAAAAGCACGTCCTTTTTGGGCGTGTTTTTTGCTGTACGAAATTCCCAAATACAATGGTATAAAGCATTCAAAGCCTTAGGAAAAACTTGTGTTGTAGATTCGATGGAAAACTCGGTAAACCTAACATCATTAATACTTCATCTTATCAGCACAGGAGGCGTTTGCATGTATGAAAATTATCTTTCCATTGGACAGGAATTAGCTCTTATCAAAGAAGAATTACAAGATCGCCTATTGAGATATGCTACAGAACAATCTGGTTATATAGATGAAAAGGAACGTTACGTAATAGAAATGATTAAAGCCGATTTAAAAGATGTAGAACACGCGCTAGCAAAGCTTGACGTTGGTGCGTTTGGAATTGATGAACTAACTGGCGAAGTGATGTCTATTCATAAATTAAAAGTAATGCCGACGGCCCGCACAAACGAAGATTTATTTGTTTTCTGGTGAGAAGCGAGAAAAAAAATGAATTATGTGCTAAAATGCTTTAGTATGGATTCGTTTGATTTTATTGCGGGAGGAAAACGTTTGTGTTTTATTATCTTATCGCTTTAGCTGTTATACTTATTGATCAGGTAACAAAATGGATGATTGTAAAAGAAATGTATTATGGACAAAGCATTACCGTAATTGAAAACTTTCTTTACATTACCTCTCATCGTAACAGAGGAGCCGCGTGGGGTATTCTACAAGGACAGATGTGGTTCTTTTATCTCATTACGGTGGTTGTGGTAGTCGGTTTAATAATTTATATTCAAAAGCTCAAAAAACAAGATAAATGGTTCGGTATTGCGCTAGCATTAATGTTAGGCGGCGCCATTGGAAACTTTATTGATCGAGTGGTCCGTAAAGAAGTAGTTGATTTCGTAAATACATACATCTTTACGTATGATTTTCCGATTTTTAACGTAGCTGATTCGGCACTTGTCGTCGGAGTAATCATCATGTTTATTATGACGCTGTTTGAAGGGAAAATGAAGAAGGAGCACAAAGAATGAATGTAATTGAAACAGTTATAAATGAAGAACAAGCGGGAGAACGTATTGATAAAGTACTTTCGACTGTAAATGCAGAATGGTCACGTTCACAAGTGCAGCAGTGGATCAAAGAAGGTCATGCAAAAGTGAATGATAAAACCGTTAAAGGAAACTATAAATGTAAAACAGGAGACGCTATTATTATTGAAGTGCCGGAACTAGAGGAGCTTGATGTGGTAGCGGAAGAAATGGATTTAGATATTTATTATGAAGATCAAGATGTGCTTGTTGTAAATAAACCTCGCGGCATGGTTGTACATCCAGCTCCAGGTCATCATAGCGGCACGCTTGTAAACGGCTTAATGGCTCACTGTAAAGATTTATCCGGTATTAACGGCGTTATGCGCCCTGGTATCGTTCATCGAATTGATAAAGATACGTCAGGTTTACTTATGGTTGCAAAAAATGATTTAGCTCATGAATCACTAGTTAGTCAGCTTGTAGCTAAAACAGTGACGCGTCGCTATAAAGCTATCGTTCACGGAGTAATTGCGCACGATCACGGTACAATTGATGCGCCAATCGGCCGAGATAAGCAAGATCGTCAAAGCATGACGGTGACTGATGAAAATAGTCGTGATGCAGTGACGCACTTTACTGTATTGCAGCGTTTTAAAGATTTTTCACTAGTCGAATGTAAGCTAGAAACGGGGCGAACACACCAAATTCGCGTTCATATGAAGTATATTGGCTTTCCGCTTGCTGGAGATCCGAAGTACGGACCGAAAAAAACGCTTCCGATTGACGGACAAGCGCTTCATGCAGGTGTATTAGGCTTTATTCACCCTCGTACAAATGAGTATATGGAATTTGAAGCACCGGCTCCAAAAGAGTTTAATGAGATGCTAGAGCTTATTGAAAAAAGAAGTTGACAACTGCCATAAGTGATGGCATACTTGTATTAACTTAATAAGAACCTTTAAGAACAGTCCAGAGAGGCTGAGAAGGAAACGGTGCAGAAAAGGCATGCTTATAGCCTTTTTGAAGAAATATGTCTAAAACCAAATCCTCTTGCCTCAAGGCAAGAGGATTTTTTTATGTCAACAACTTGAGGTGAAAAACAGTGAACGTAAAAGCTACCGTACTTGACGAACAGGCTATCCGCCGCGCTTTAACTCGAATTGCACATGAGATTATTGAAAAGAATAAAGGAATCGAAAATTGTGTGCTAGTGGGGATTAAAACGCGAGGTATTTATATCGCAAAACGTTTAGCAGAACGAATTGCACAAATTGAAGGAAATACATTGCCAGTCGGAGAACTAGACATCACGCTTTACCGAGATGATTTATCGAAAGTGACAAGCAATGATGAGCCTCTCGTAAAAGGATCAGATATTCCGACAGATATTGCAAATAAGAACGTCATCTTAGTAGACGATGTGTTATATACGGGCCGTACGGTTCGAGCAGCACTTGATGCACTGATTGATATCGGCCGACCTGAACTCATTCAGCTGGCTGTTTTAGTGGATAGAGGGCACCGCGAGCTGCCGATTCGAGCAGACTATGTTGGCAAAAACGTACCGACAGCTAAAAGTGAAAAAATTGCGGTGCATTTAATGGAAGTAGACGAAAAAGACCACGTGTCTATTTACGAAAAATAAATTATATACCCTTTTAAATGGTAGTCCCGTGAGGCTGCAAAAGGGGGGTCACTATACAAGGAAAACTATACTGCGGTATAAGGGTCTTCCTTGTATGCTGAAAACCTCTTTGCCTCTGCGTAAAGAGGTTTTTTAATAGTGATAGGAGGAAAAACATATGAGTCAACAACGAGATTTTGTACTTGATATACATGATAAACCAAAAGCAGTAAATTGGTTAACATTGAGTCTACAGCATTTGTTTGCAATGTTTGGGTCGACGGTGTTAGTGCCGTTCCTGGTAGGGTTCAGCCCGGCAATTGCTTTGATTTCAAGCGGGGTAGGAACGCTCGCTTTCCTGCTCATTACAAGAGGTCAAATTCCTTCTTATCTTGGTTCATCGTTCGCGTTCATCACGCCAATTATTTTCGCAAAAGCTTCGTTTGGACCTGAAGAAACGATGGTTGGCTGTTTCTTAGCCGGACTTGTTTATGGAATTGTTGCTTTGATTATAAAAGGAACAGGAATTAATTGGATTATGAAGCTGCTTCCTCCGGTTGTAGTAGGACCAGTTATTATGGTTATAGGCTTAGGACTAGCTAATACAGCAGTAGGCATGGCTATGAACGATGCAAATGGAAATTACAGCTTAACTTACCTGATGGTTGCACTTGTGACACTAGCGATAACAGTTGCTTGCTCAATCTTCTTTAAAAATATTATCAGTCTGATTCCGGTACTGATGGGAATTATCGGCGGATACATCTTCGCTTATACACAAGGATTGGTAGACTTTTCAAAGGTAGTGAAAGCAGAGTGGATTGAAGTACCTCACTTCTACGTGCCGTTCGTCACATACACGCCGTCCATTTCATTAGGGATTGTGCTTATCATGGTACCTGTAGCAGTCGTAACACTCTCAGAACATATCGGACACATTCTCGTCTTAAATAAGATTGTGGATCGAAACTATATTGAAAAGCCAGGGCTGCACAGATCGATTTTAGGAGACGGAGTAGCCACTATGCTTGCTGCGCTGATCGGCGGACCTCCAAACACAACATATGGTGAGAACATCGGAGTGTTAGCCATCACAAAGGTGCTTAGCGTATTTGTAATAGCAGGAGCAGCAGTCTTCGCGATTTTGTTCGGGTTTGTCGGCAAAATCAACGCTCTTATTTCAAGTATACCAACGCCGGTCATGGGCGGGATTTCAATTCTCTTATTCGGAATCATTGCTTCATCAGGCTTGCGCATGATGGTAGATGCAAAGGTAGATCTTGGATCAAAACGAAACTTAATGATTGCTTCGATTATCTTAGTGTTAGGAATCGGAGGAGCACACTTAGATATCTCAGAACATGTAAAGATTGATAGCATGGCACTGTCTGCTATCATGGGAGTTCTGCTGAATCTAGTTCTGCCGAAAGAGAAGATAAAAGAAGCAGAAAACGTTCAACAAACGTCAGCACGAAAAATTTCATAGAACGCCTTTTAATTGAAATCCAGAGAGGTTTCTAAGGGTGTGTGAAAAGCGCGTTATAGACGAAGCTTGTTTTCTTACACCCTTTCTAAGTTAGAAAGGGTGTTTTTTATAAAGAAATGCGAGGAAAGCAAAAATGGAGGGAATCGATATGAAACATTTAGTGACAGTCTCAACACTAGAAACAAATGAAATTCTAGAGATTTTAGACAGCGCTGAAAACTATCGAACGAATAAACAAGGATGGAAACCGGAAGAGAAAATGTTTGTTGCCAACTTATTTTTTGAAGCGAGCACGCGTACTCGATGCAGCTTTGAAATGGCAGAACAGCAGCTAGGATTAACAACAATTCCGTTTGAAGTAACAACTTCAAGCGTCCAAAAAGGAGAAACGCTTTATGACACGATTGAAACATTAGCTTCAATCGGTGTTCAGTCAGTTGTTATTCGCCACCCGCAAGATCGTTATTATGAAGCACTGCAGGAAAAAGTATCGATTCCCATCATTAATGCAGGAGACGGATGCGGTCAGCATCCAACTCAGTGTCTGCTTGATCTACTGACAATTCGCCAAGAGTTCGGCTCGTTTAAAGGATTAAAAGTCGCAATAGTCGGAGATTTGCGACATAGCCGCGTAGCGAGATCGAATGCAGAAATGCTGACAAAACTAGGGGCGACCGTATATTTTGCGGGACCTGAAGAATGGAAAGATGAAGAGAACAGACACGGTACATATCTTGATATCGATGAAGCAATCGAAACGGTCGATGTTGTGATGCTACTGCGTATTCAATTTGAAAGGCATGAAGAGAACACTTCAGAGCTTGCAAAGAACTACCATAGCCGCTTCGGATTAACCGTTGAACGAGAGCGGAAAATGAAATCACATAGCATTATTCTTCATCCAGCTCCGGTGAACAGAGGAGTCGAAATTGCAGATGAGCTCGTTGAATGTGAACGCTCAAGAATTTTTAAACAAATGCAAAATGGCGTATACATTCGCATGGCAGTATTAGCAAGAGCGCTACAACCAATTGAAAGGGGACTTAATAATGACAACAATTATCAAAAATGCTACATGGTTAAATGAAGGAAAAATTGAAAAAGTCGAACTGAAAATTGAAAATGGTGTAATTGCTGAAATAGCTTCACACATTGACGTACAGAATGAAGAAGTCATTGATGCAGGCGGGAACTTCTTATCACCGGGTTTAATCGATGTCCACGTTCACTTGCGTGAGCCAGGGGGAGAAAAGAAAGAAACAATTGAAACAGGTACTCTAGCAGCTGCAAAGGGCGGTTTTACAGCAATTGCTGCAATGCCGAACACGCGTCCAGTGCCTGATACTGTTGAACAAATGGAGTGGGTAAACAAGCGCATTGAAGAAACAGCACATGTGCGCGTGTTACCGTACGCATCGATTACTACTCGTCAATTGGGAAAAGAATTAACGGACTTTGAAGGCTTAAAAGAAGCGGGAGCATTTGCTTTTACAGATGATGGAGTAGGGGTTCAGTCAACAGGAATGATGCTAGAAGCGATGAAAAAAGCCGCTTCATTAAACAAAGCAATCGTTGCACACTGTGAAGATAATGATTTAATTAACAAAGGCTGCGTACACGACGGGAAATTTGCAAAAGAACATGGACTAAACGGTATCCCATCTATCTGCGAAGCCGTTCAAATTGCACGAGATGTCCTGCTTGCTGAAGCAGCAAACTGTCACTACCATGTGTGTCACGTAAGTACAAAAGAATCCATTCGCGCCATTCGTGATGCGAAAAAAGCAGGCATTCGCGTAACTGCAGAAGTAACGCCTCATCATCTGTTACTAAATGAAGAAGATATCCCGGGACTTGATTCGAATTTCAAAATGAATCCGCCGCTTCGAGGAAAAGATGATCAACAGGCATTAATTGAAGCTTTATTAGACGGAACGCTTGATTTTATCGCCACTGATCACGCACCGCACACAGCGGACGAAAAAGCAGAAGGCATGGAGCTTGCGCCGTTTGGAATTGTGGGACTTGAAACAGCTTTCCCGCTTCTTTATACAAACTTGGTATTAAAAGAAGTAATGACGCTAGCGCAGCTAGTATCGTATTTAACAAACAAGCCGGCTGAAACATTCAATCTTCCTTATGGCACGATTGAAGTGGGAAAAACAGCGGATTTAACCATCATTGATCTTGAAACAGAAAAAGCAATTAATCCAGAAGAATTTGTATCCAAAGGTAAAAACACGCCGTTTGCTAACTGGGTATGCAAAGGTTGGCCGGTAATGACATTAGTAGAAGGTAAACGAGTATGGGAGGATGTTAAAGCATGCAACGTCAACTAATTTTAGAAGATGGAACAGTATTTATCGGAAAAGGATTCGGCAGCGACAAAGAAATGACAGGAGAAGTTGTTTTCAACACGGGAATGACAGGATATCAAGAAATTCTATCTGATCCATCATACTGTGCACAAATTGTGACATTAACATATCCTTTAATCGGAAACTACGGTATTAACCGCGATGACTTTGAGTCGATTGAACCAGCTGTACACGGTTTGATTGTAAAAGAAATTTGTGATGCTCCTTCAAACTTCAGAAGCGAACTATCAGTAGATGAATTTTTAAAACAAAAAGATATTCCAGGATTAGCTGGAATCGACACGCGAAAATTAACGCGAAAAATTCGTCAGCACGGTGCGCTTCGCGGACGCGTGTGCAGCATGGAAGTCAATGTAGAAGAAGTGGTAGCACAGCTTCAAAATCATGAACTTCCGACTGATTCAGTTAAAAAAGTATCAACGGTGAAGCCTTACCCAAGCCCAGGCAGAGGTAAAAAAGTGGTACTCGTTGACTTTGGAATGAAACACGGAATTTTACGTGAATTAACAGCTCGTCAATGCGACGTGATTGTGGTTCCTTATAACGTAACTGCGCAAGAAATTCTTCAATTAAATCCAGATGGCATCATGTTAAGCAACGGACCTGGAGACCCAAAAGACGTACCTGAAGCAATCGAGATGATTCAAGGGGTTTTAGGGAAGGTTCCGCTTTTCGGAATTTGTTTAGGACATCAGCTGTTTGCCCTAGCATGCGGAGCAGATACAGAAAAAATGAAATTTGGTCATCGTGGATCCAACCATCCTGTAAAGGATCTAAAAACCAATAAAGTAGCTCTTACATCTCAAAACCACGGCTATACAGTGTGTGAGCCATCTCTTGTCAACACGCCATTAGAAGTGACGCACGTTGCGCTTAACGATGGAACAGTTGAAGGAGTAAAGCATAAAGAATATCCGGCATTTACGGTTCAGTATCACCCTGAAGCATCACCGGGACCTGAAGATGCAAACGGATTGTTCAACGAATTTATGGATCTTATGAAAAACAATCAGAAAGTAGGTAATTGCTAATGCCAAAACGTCAAGATATTAACACAATTCTCGTAATCGGATCAGGACCAATCGTCATTGGACAGGCGGCAGAGTTTGACTATGCAGGAGCGCAAGCATGTATTGCGTTAAAAGAAGAAGGATACAAAGTTATTCTTGTGA
Organism: Priestia sp. RMT2NF4; assembly: GCF_047872835.1. Taxonomy (NCBI): domain Bacteria; kingdom Bacillati; phylum Bacillota; class Bacilli; order Caryophanales; family Bacillaceae; genus Priestia; species Priestia sp. RMT2NF4. The sequence goes on along the minus strand of NZ_JBLQZO010000002.1, from coordinate 603,266 downwards.
ACTCCAATCCTGCAACAATCATGACAGATTCAGAAATGGCAGACAAAGTATATATTGAACCTCTAACGGTTGAATTTGTAAGCTCAATTATTCGTAAAGAACGCCCGGATGCACTGCTTCCAACGCTTGGCGGTCAAACGGGACTGAACTTAGCGGTAGAATTACACGAAACGGGCATTTTAGAAGAATTTAACGTAGAAATTCTCGGGACAAAATTATCAGCGATTGAACAAGCTGAAGACCGTGAGCAGTTCCGTTCATTAATGAATGAACTAAATCAGCCTGTCCCAGCAAGTGAAATCATTCATTCACTAGACGAAGCGTATGCGTTTGTTGAACAAGTAAACTATCCGGTAATCGTGCGTCCTGCTTATACGCTTGGCGGTACGGGAGGCGGAATTTGTAACAACGAGCAAGAGCTGATTGAAATTGTAACAAGTGGGTTAAAACACAGTCCTGTAACACAGTGCTTACTTGAGAAAAGCATTGCAGGCTTTAAAGAAATTGAATATGAAGTAATGCGCGATGCAAACGATAATGCGATTGTAGTATGTAATATGGAAAACTTTGACCCGGTCGGTATTCATACGGGAGATTCAATTGTTGTAGCACCAAGCCAAACGCTAAGCGACCGTGAGTATCAGCTGCTTAGAAATGCGTCACTAACAATTATCCGAGCGCTTAAAATCGAAGGCGGATGTAACGTTCAGCTAGCACTAGACCCAGAAAGCTTCCAGTATTACGTAATTGAAGTAAACCCTCGTGTAAGCCGTTCGTCGGCCTTAGCATCAAAAGCAACAGGGTATCCAATTGCAAAATTAGCCGCAAAAATTGCGGTAGGGTTAACATTAGATGAAATGATGAACCCGGTAACTGGGAAGACATACGCATGTTTCGAACCTGCACTAGATTACATCGTATCTAAAATTCCACGCTGGCCGTTTGATAAATTTGAATCAGCTAACCGTAAACTAGGTACACAGATGAAGGCAACAGGGGAAGTAATGGCAATTGGCCGCACGTTCGAAGAGTCAATTTTAAAAGCCGTACGCTCACTTGAATCAAACGTTCATCACTTAGAGCTAAAAGATGCGCATGAATTTGATGATGCCATTATTGAAAAACGTATTCGCAAAGCTGGCGATGAGCGATTATTCTACGTCGCAGAAGCCATTCGCCGCGGTGTAACAATTCAGCAAATTCACGAGTGGAGCAAAATCGATCTTTTCTTCTTAGTAAAACTTGAAAAAGTGATTGCTTTTGAAAATGTGTTAAAAGAAGAGATTCATAATGTAGAAGTTTTACAGGAAGCAAAAGAAATGGGATTTGCAGACTGCACGATTGCTAAGCTATGGAATCAAACAGAGCGTGAAGTATACGACTTCCGCAAACAAAACGGCGTGATGCCAGTATACAAAACGGTAGATACATGTGCAGCAGAATTTGAATCTACAACACCATATTTCTACGGCACGTTTGAAGATGAAAATGAATCGATTGTTACAGATCGTAAAAGCGTTGTGGTGTTAGGGTCAGGTCCGATCCGCATCGGGCAAGGAATTGAGTTTGACTATGCAACGGTTCACTCGGTGTGGGCGATTAAAGAAGCTGGATACGAAGCGATTATTGTCAATAACAATCCAGAAACAGTATCAACTGACTTCAGTATTTCAGATAAATTATACTTCGAGCCGCTGACGATTGAAGATGTGATGCATATCATCGATTTAGAAAAACCAGAAGGTGTGGTTGTACAGTTCGGTGGTCAAACAGCAATCAACTTAGCGGATGAGCTAGAAGCAAGAGGGGTCAAGATCTTAGGTACGTCGCTTGAAAGCTTAGATGCAGCGGAAGACCGTAAAAAATTCGAAGCGACGCTAGCGCGTTTAGAAGTACCTCAGCCGCTTGGAAAGACGGTTACTTCAGTTGAAGAAGCAGTGGTTGTCGCAAAAGAAATTGGTTATCCGGTGCTTGTACGTCCTTCATACGTACTGGGCGGACGCGCGATGGAAATTGTGTATAAAGAAGAAGAGCTGCTTCATTATATGAAACACGCGGTAAAAGTACACGCTGATCATCCTGTATTAATCGACCGCTACTTAACAGGAAAAGAAATTGAAGTCGATGCCATTTCAGACGGTGAAACAGTGGTTATTCCAGGGATTATGGAACATGTAGAGCGCGCGGGTGTCCACTCAGGCGACTCCATCGCTGTATATCCACCGCAAACTCTGTCACAGGACGTAAAAGATACAATCATTGATTACACAACACGAATTGCAAAAGGCTTAAACATTATTGGCCTGCTTAACATTCAGTTCGTCTTATCAAAAGGAGAAGTGTTTGTTCTTGAAGTAAATCCTCGTTCAAGCCGTACGGTGCCGTTCTTAAGTAAAATCACGCGTATTCCGATGGCGAATGTGGCAACAAAAGTTATTTTAGGAACAAGTTTAAAAGATCTTGGGTATGAATCAGGCATGCACCCTGAAGAAGAAGGCGTCTACGTAAAAGTGCCGGTCTTCTCATTTGCAAAGCTGCGCCGCGTAGATATTACGCTTGGACCTGAAATGAAATCTACTGGAGAAGTAATGGGGCAAGATTCAACGTACGAAAAAGCATTATATAAAGGACTAATTGCGTCAGGTATGTCCATTAAGCCGTACGGTTCAGTACTTATGACAGTAGCGGATAAAGATAAAGAAGAGGCAACAGCGTTAGCAAAGCGCTTTGCTAATATTGGCTACCAGGTGATTGCAACGGAAGGAACAGCTTCAACGTTTACAAAAGAAGACATTCGCGTAAAAATAGTAAATAAAATTCATCATGAAGATCACAATCTTTTAGATGTGATACGAAAAGGTGAAGCGCAGCTGGTCATCAACACGCTAACAAAAGGAAAACAGCCTGCGCGTGACGGATTTAAAATTCGCCGTGAAGCAGTTGAAAATGGCGTACCTTGCTTAACATCACTTGATACAGCAGAAGCGATTTTACGAGTGCTTGAAACGATCAGCTTCCATACAACGCCAATGAAAAAAGTTCGTCCAACCAAAGAGGTGACAACCGTATGATCAAACATGAAATGATGCAAGTCGTCAGTCAGCGACCGTTAACACACAATGTATATGAATTAACCCTTCAAGGCGAGCTTGTTCGTTTCATGAATGAGCCGGGGCAGTTTGTGCATATCCGCGTTAACAACGACTATTTGCCACTGCTTCGCAGACCAATCAGTATTGCAGAAATTGATCAAACGCACGAACAATTTACGATGATTTACCGTGCAGAAGGGGCGGGAACATCGCTGCTGGCTGAAAAACAAGCCGGACAGTCGATTGACGTGTTAGGTCCCCTTGGCCACGGTTTTCCATTAGATGCGATAGAGTCAGGTCAAACGGCTTTATTAGTAGGGGGAGGCATTGGAGTGCCTCCGCTCTATGAGCTTTCAAAAAGACTTCGTGAAAAAGGCGTGCAGGTTATCCACGTCCTAGGTTTTCAATCAAAAGCAGACGTATTTTATGAACGAGAGTTTTTAGCTTTAGGAGAAACATATATTGCAACGGTAGACGGCTCTTACGGAACAAAAGGTTTTGTCACAACGGTGATTGACGAGCATCAGTTTTCATATGACGTTATGTTTTCATGCGGTCCAACTCCGATGTTAAAAGCACTAGAAAATAATTATACAAACAAGCCGCTTTACATTTCTTTAGAAGAAAGAATGGGCTGTGGAATCGGCGCTTGCTTTGCATGTGTATGCAGGGAAAGTGAAGATTCTACGGCGTATAAAAAAATCTGCAGCGACGGTCCCGTCTTTCAAGCAGGGGAGGTGCTTCTATGAGTATGCTAAAAACGACATTGCCAGGGTTAGATTTGAAAAATCCAATTATGCCAGCATCCGGCTGCTTTGGATTTGGGCGTGAGTATGCTCAATTTTATTCACTTGATGCACTTGGAGCCATTATGATTAAAGCGACTACTGCTGAAACTCGTTTTGGCAATCCAACTCCTCGCGTAGCGGAGACATCTGCAGGAATGTTAAATGCGATTGGATTACAAAATCCTGGGCTAGAAAAAGTAATGAATGAAGAGCTCGTTTGGCTTCAGCAATATGATGTGCCGATTATCGCGAACGTAGCCGGTGCTTCAATTGAAGAATATGTGCACGTAGCAAAAGAAATTTCAACCGTATCAAATGTGAAAGCACTTGAATTGAATATTTCATGTCCTAACGTAAAGGAAGGCGGAATTGCGTTTGGCGTAGATCCTGTCATCGCTGCTCGTTTAACAAAAGCGGTAAAAGATGTTTCAAATGTTCCAGTTTATGTTAAACTATCACCAAACGTATCCAATATTGTAGACATGGCAATGGCTGTTGAAGAAGCTGGCGCGGATGGCTTAACGATGATTAATACGCTTCTCGGGATGCGTCTGGATTTGAAAACAGCTCAGCCGGTTTTAGCGAACGGCACAGGCGGACTGTCAGGACCTTCAATTAAACCGGTAGCGATTCGAATGGTGTATGAAGTGAGCCAAAAAGTAAACATTCCAATTATCGGTATGGGCGGAGTGACGACTGCTGAAGATGCACTTGAATTTTTATATGCAGGTGCAAGTGCCGTAGCGGTTGGTACAGCAAACTTTGTCGATCCGTATGTATGCCCAACCATCATTGACGAACTGCCAAGGCTATTAACATCATTAGGATACGAGCATGTTTCAGAATGTATCGGAAGGAGCTGGAAAAAGCGTGAAGCAACCGTTAATCATTGCTCTTGATTTTTCATCAATTAACGATGTACAGCAGTTTTTAATGCCTTTTCAACAAGAATCATTATTTGTGAAAGTAGGCATGGAACTGTTTTATAAAGAAGGGCTATCCATTATTTCTGCATTAAAAGAGCAAAACCACCAGATTTTCTTAGACTTAAAGCTTCATGATATTCCCAATACGGTAAAGCAAGGAATGAAGTCTTTGGCTTCTCTTGAAGTGGATTTGGTTAACGTTCACGCAGCCGGCGGAACGAATATGATGCAAGCAGCCGTTGAAGGACTTGACTTAGGAACCGCTGCTGGCAAAAAACGTCCGGATTGTATTGCGGTTACTCAGCTAACAAGTACATCGGATGAAATGCTAAAAGAGCAGCAGCTGATTACGCACTCGATGCAAGAAGTGGTTACGCATTATGCAGCGCTTGCTAAAAAAAGCGGACTAGACGGCGTTGTATGTTCTACTCATGAAGTGCCTTCGATTCGAAAAGCAGCAGGAGAGGACTTTTTGACCGTAACGCCGGGTATTCGTATGGGGGCAGATTCAGTAGATGACCAAGTCCGCGTAGCAACGCCTCAGCTAGCGAGAGAATATGGCTCAAGTGCCATTGTGGTTGGCCGTTCTATTACTAAAGCAAAAGACCCGCTTAAAGCATATTATGAGATGTTACAGCAGTGGAAAGGGGAGCGTATTACGCGATGACAAAACTACGAAAAGAAATTGCAAAACAATTAATTGATATTGAGGCAGTAAGCCTTCAACCGAACGATCCGTTTACGTGGGCCTCTGGAATTAAGTCGCCTATTTATTGTGACAACCGTCTAACGCTTAGCTACCCAAAAGTGCGAAAAGAAATTGCAAAAGGTCTGCAGCATTTAATTAAAACGTATTTTGCCAATGCAGAAGTGATTGCTGGTACAGCTACAGCTGGTATTCCTCATGCAGCATGGGTAAGTGAAGCGCTAGAGCTTCCAATGTGCTATGTGCGAAGCAAAGCAAAAGAACATGGACAAGGAAATCAAATTGAAGGAAAAGTAACAAAAGGTCAAAAAGTAGTTGTGATTGAAGATTTGATTTCAACTGGCGGAAGTGTATTTACCGCAGTCGATGCATTAAAAGCGCAGGGTTGTGAAGTACTGGGAGTTGTTTCTATCTTTACATATGAGCTGGAAAAAGCGCGTCAGCTGTTTAAAGAAAAAGAACTTCAAGTTTATTCTTTAACAGACTACTCTACGCTAGTAGAGGCGGCAAACGAAGCGGGATACATTGAAGAAGAAGCGATGGAAAAGCTATTTAAATGGCGTGAAAATCCTTCAGATCCTTCATGGATGAACTAAACTAAAAACCCCCTATATAGAAAGGGGGTTTTTGTTATGACTGGCGCAGCTTCAGTACAAGTTCTTCGCTAGGCGTTACGTACACCGTTTGCTGATTATCGTACGTCACAAAACCAGGTTTAGCACCGCTTGGTTTTTTTACGTGGCGAATTTTTGTATAGTCCACTGGTACCGAACTTGAATTCTTGGCTTTACTAAAGTAAGCAGCAAGGTGAGCCGCTTCTAAAATTGTTTCTTCTGAAGGCTCTTGGCTGCGGATAACAACGTGAGAACCCGGTATATCTTTCGTATGAAACCAAACGTCATCACGAGCAGCAAGGCGATTTGTTAAATACTCATTTTGCTTATTGTTTTTTCCAACTAAAATCGTCGTGCCGTCGCTTGAAACGTATTGTTCAAGTGTAGGCGTGGTGTTTTTTTGTTTTTTTGCTTGCTTTTGCTGACGGTTGCGCAAATATCCTTCTTCCACAAGCTCTTCGCGAATCTCGGCAATGTCTTTGTGAGTAGCAGTATCCATTTGCTGAATAAGTGATTCAAAATACTGTACTTCTTCGTTTGCTTTTTCAATCTGTTCGATTACAATCGAAACGGAATTTTTCGCTTTTTGATACTTTGTAAAATAGCTTTGAGCATTTTGAGACGGTGATTTTTGCGGATCTAATGAAATCGTAAGTGTACCGCTATTTTCATCGTAATAATTAATAACATCCACTTTCGCATCTCCTTTTTTGACAAGGTGTAAATTTGCCGTAAGGAGTTCACCGGCTAGCTGATAATCAGATGCTTTTTCTGCATTTTGCAGCGTTTGCTCAAGTTTTTTTATTTTTTTCTCATTTTTCTTTTTCTCGGTGGAAATAAACTGTACTAAATCATGCGCTTGCTGCTTTACACGATCTCGCTCTGCTTTCCCGTAGTAATAGCGGTCAAGAAGCTCGCTGATAGTTGCATACGTTTTTTTCGTACCCTCTAAATGCGTTAATTCGAGTAAATAAAAATAGTCTTTTTGATTAACGGTTGTCAGAGTCGGTGTAAACTGACCTTCTTTGATCAGCGTCATGGTTTCGACGAATGATTTTGGAAGGGTAGAACGATTCGCTAAGCCAGAGCGAAACACTACTTCATTTGCAATTAAAGGAGAAAGCCCTGAGAAGGTCTGCACTAGCTGACTGGCTAGCTTTCCGCTATTAAAATCAATTTTTTTAACCACGGTTTCCTCGTCCGCTTCAAATGGATGAAGCTTATCTTGGCTAGGAGGCAGTACGTAAGGAGCTCCGGGTAGAAGCGTACGATGCCTGTTCAAGGCCATTGGAACATGCTTAATACTGTCGATAATCGTTTGTTTTTCTTTATCTACAAGTACAACATTACTATGTCTTCCCATGATTTCAATAATAAGCTGCTTGTACGTCACGTCGCCAATTTCATTTCGTCCTTTTGTTTCAATGACTAAAATGCGGTCTAATCCAAGCTGATACACTTGTTCAATAATGCTTCCTTCTAAATGCTTGCGAAGAAGCATACAAAACATAGGAGGCTCAGATGGATTTTCATAGGGCTCATTTGTAAAATGAACGCGTGAATAGTTAGGGTGAGCTGAGATTAAAAGTTTGCGGTTTTCACCTTTAGCGCGTACTTGTAAAATCAACTCGTTTGGAAACGGCTGATATATTTTTGAAATTCGTCCTGAAACCAAGGTCTCAGATAATTCTTGTAAAATGCCATATGTAAAAATACCATCAAATGACACAGTGCTCACATCCTTAAGTAATTGAAAATTGTCCTATAGAAAAGTATAGCATTTTTTAGGACGAGTCTGAATAAGCATACGATATAAGATTGTAACAATCTAATAGGTGCATTTACAAATAAAAGGGTGTGAAAAGATGCAATGAAATGGTATGAATTAGGTGAAAAAGCAATAGTAGAAGTAACAAAAACAGACAGGCAGCATGGTCTTACACACAAAGAAGTAAAAGCACGTCAGCAGCAACAAGGGTTTAATGAATTGACTGAAGGAGAGAAAAAACCAGCCATTCTTGTGTTTCTAGAGCAGTTTAAAGATTTTATGGTACTGGTTTTACTAGCTGCCACGCTTATTTCAGGGCTTTTAGGAGAATACATCGATGCAATTGCTATCATTGCTATTGTGGTAATTAATGGATTTCTCGGGTTCTTCCAAGAAAGAAAAGCAGAGAAATCTCTTCATGCATTAAAAGAGCTTTCGGCTCCTCAAGTAGCAGCCATGCGTGAAGGGAAATGGGTTAAGTTACCATCTAAAGAGCTGGTGGTAGGAGACGTTGTAAAGTTTTCGAGCGGAGACCGTATTGGAGCTGACCTTCGGATTATGGAAGCCAAAAGTCTAGAAATTGAAGAATCAGCGCTTACGGGAGAGTCTTTGCCTGTTGGTAAGCAAATAAAAGCATTGTCAGGAGATGAAGTGCCGCTTGGAGATCAGGACAATATGGCGTTTATGGGTACCCTTGTAACCAGAGGAAGCGGAACAGGTATCGTTGTAGGGATTGGAATGAAAACAGCAATGGGGCAAATTGCTGATTTACTTCAAAATGCTGAAGCCATGATTACTCCTCTTCAACGGAAGTTAGAGCAATTGGGCAAAATTTTAATTGTTGTAGCTCTTGCACTTACTGTATTAGTTGTTGGGATTGGTGTGCTGCAAGGGCATGATTTATACAGTATGTTCTTAGCGGGAGTTTCCTTAGCTGTTGCTGCCATACCCGAAGGTCTTCCTGCCATCGTAACCGTGGCGCTATCTCTTGGTGTACAGCGCATGATTAAGCAAAGATCCATTGTTCGCAAACTTCCTGCTGTTGAGACACTAGGATGCGCGTCAGTCATTTGCTCAGACAAAACGGGCACATTAACGCAAAATAAAATGACGGTTACCCACCTCTGGTCGGGAGGAATGACATGGAGAGTATCAGGGACAGGGTATGAACCTACGGGCGTATTTTCACGAGAGGAAAGAGAAGTTGATACACGGAGTGAAAAACCGCTTCAGCAGCTTTTGGTGTTTGGTCTGCTTTGCAATCAAACGTCCATCTCGAGAAAAGATAAAGAATATGTTATCGACGGGGATCCTACTGAAGCGGCTTTGCTTGTTGCCGCGATGAAAGCGGGGCTGACAAAAGAAAATATTCAAAAGCAGTTTACGATTATTGAAGAGTTTCCATTTGATTCAACGCGTAAAATGATGAGTGTAGTCATTGAAGACGCATCTCATAAACGCTATGTGATAACAAAAGGTGCTCCGGATGTGCTGCTTATAAACAGCAAAAATATTTTGTGGGAAAGCAGACAACAAACGCTGTCGGTAACGGTTCATAATGAAGTAAAAGGAGCGATTGATCAGTTAGCTAGCCAAGCGCTTCGAACCATTGCTATTGCATATCGACCGTTAGGAGAACATGAGAGCGTTCATACAGAGAAGGAAGCAGAAAAAGACCTGACTTTCCTCGGGCTTCAAGGAATGATTGATCCGCCAAGACCAGAGGTCAAGCAAGCGGTCAAAGAATGCCGAGACGCAGGCATCAAAACCGTTATGATTACAGGTGACCACGTTATTACAGCACAGGCGATTGCAAAACAGCTCGGAATTTTACCGAAAAACGGTCAAGTCTTGGAAGGAACGGATTTATCCAAAATGACGCAGGAAGAGCTAGAAGAAGTAGTAGATGATGTTTATGTATATGCAAGGGTATCACCTGAGCATAAGCTTAAAATTGTTAAAGCTCTTCAAGCAAAAGATCACATTGTAGCGATGACGGGCGACGGCGTAAATGACGCACCGGCTATTAAAGCAGCAGACATAGGAATTGCGATGGGCATCACCGGGACAGACGTAGCAAAAGAAGCGTCTTCACTCGTTTTGCTTGATGATAATTTTGCCACTATTAAATCAGCGATCAAAGAAGGGCGAAATATCTATGAAAATATTCGGAAGTTTATCCGTTACTTGCTTGCATCAAATGTAGGAGAAATTTTAGTTATGCTCTTTGCGATGATTTTAGCACTTCCGCTTCCGCTAGTGCCCATTCAGATACTATGGGTAAACTTAGTAACAGACGGTTTGCCTGCGATGGCTCTTGGCTTAGACCAGCCAGAGGACAACGTGATGAAGCGCCATCCAAGGCATCCGCGCGAAGGTATTTTTGCAAGAGGATTAGGATGGAAAGTAGTCAGCCGTGGATTTTTAATTGGAGCTGCTACACTTGCTGCGTTTATGATTGTTTACGACAATGACCCAGATCGGTTGCAGTATGCTCAGACGATTGCATTTGCCACGCTTGTCATGGCACAGCTTATTCACGTATTTGACTGCCGAAGTGAAAAATCAATTTTTGATCGGAATCCATTTCAGAACTTATATCTTGTAGGGGCTGTTATTTCATCTATTATCCTTATGCTGGTGGCCATCTACTATCCGCCGCTGCAGCCTATTTTCCATACAATGGCCATTGCACCGCGGGAATGGCTCGTTATTTTAGGACTTGCAAGCCTTCCAACTTTTTTACTTGCTGGTTCACTTTTAACAAGAAAACCTTCATAAATTGTGCTATACTTTAATACAGGCTGTCCCAAATGAGAAAACTCATGAAGGCAGCCTTTACAGGTTGAATAAAGAAGAGAGATTTCTTTTTTTTGCTAACACTTTCTTTTACGATACTTTTTATGTAAGATGTACATAGTGGATGTGATGATAATGATAAAAAGTATGACTGGTTTTGGCCGCGGAAAAGCGGAAGTGGAAAATCGATCAGTAACAGTGGAAATGAAGTCTGTTAATCATCGTTTTTGTGAAATTGTTATCCGTATGCCAAGACAATTAATTGAAATTGAAGATAAAATAAAAAAAATCGTTCAAACATACATAAAACGTGGTAGAGTAGAAGTATTTGTTACTATTTCAGGTGAAGAAATGGCAAAAAAGAAACTGCAGACGGATTGGCAGCTGCTTGATGAATACATGAATGCGTTGCAGCAAGTAAAAGAAAAGCACGGGCTGTCACAATCTGTTCAAATTCAAGACATTTTACACATGCCTGAAGTGATGACAACTTATGAAGAAGAAGCTGATCAGACGAGTATTCATGGTGCAATCTTTGAAGCCGTTGAAGCTGCTGTTCATCAGTTAGTGGATATGCGGAAACGAGAGGGATCAGAGCTGTATCACGATTTAATGGGATACTTACAGGACATTCAAGACATTCGCGAAAAAATTACACAGCTTGCTCCTGAAGTTGCTGAACAATATCGCGAGCGTATTAAAAGAAAGCTGAGCGACTATTTAGAAGGTACTTTCGATGAGCAGCGAGTGCTGACTGAAGTAGCTATTTTTGCTGAAAAAGCAGATATTAGCGAAGAACTTACGCGAATTCAAAGTCATGTTTCACAATTTATTCAAGCATTAAATACACCTGATTCAGTGGGACGCAAGCTGGATTTTCTTGTTCAAGAGCTGAATCGTGAAATGAATACAATCGGTGCGAAGGCAAATAATGGTACTATTGCTCAGTATGTTATTAGTATGAAAGCACAATTAGAACGCATAAAAGAGCAGGTTCAAAACATTGAATAGCCTTCGTGTAAGATAAAGATTATATTGGTATAGCAGGAGGCTTCTTATGAGCGGTAAATTAGTGAACGTTGGATTTGGAAATTTTATTTCTTCTAATCGTATAATCTCTGTCGTTCATCCTGAATCAGCTCCAATCAAACGCATTATTCAAGATGCAAAAGATCGAGGCTCTTTAATAGATGCAACGCAAGGACGTAAAACACGATCTGTTATTGTTATGGATAGCGATCATGTTATTTTAGCTCCTGTACAGCCAGAAACTGTGTCGCAGCGACTTATAAACAAAGAAGAATTATTAGAAGGGTAGGTCACTTGAACCGATGATTGAAAGAGGTTTATTAATTGTTCTTTCCGGACCATCAGGTGTTGGAAAAGGAACGGTACGAAAAGCATTGTTTGAGCAAGAAGACATTAAATTGCAGTATTCTATCTCTGCAACAACAAGAAAGCCCCGCGAAGGTGAAGTAGACGGCGTTGACTATTTCTTCAAACCACGCGAAGAGTTTGAGCGCATGATTGAAAACAAGAAATTATTAGAGTGGGCTGAATACGTAGGCAACTACTACGGTACCCCGGTTGATTATGTAGAACAAACGTTATCTGAAGGAAAAGACGTATTTCTAGAAATTGAAGTGCAAGGTGCTCTTCAAGTGAAAGAAGCATTTCCAGAAGGTTTGTTCATCTTCTTGGCACCGCCGAGTTTATCAGAGCTTAAAAGTCGTATCGTAAACCGCGGTACTGAAACAGAAGACTTAATCAATAACCGTATGCGCGTGGCAAAAGAAGAAATTGAACTTATGGACGCCTACGATTATGTTGTAGAAAATGACAAAGTAGAAAATGCTTGTGCTCGCATCCGTGCTATCGTAACGGCTGAACACTGCCGTCGTGATCGTATTTCTGCGCGCTATAAAAGAATGCTGGAGGTAGAATAAACATGCTTTATCCATCAATTGATTCCCTAATGGAAAAATTAGATTCTAAGTACACGCTTGTGACAGTAGCTGCAAAACGCGCTCGTCAATTACAGCTTCACAATGATACGCCGATTGAAAAGCCGGTTTCTTATAAGTTTGTAGGCTGTGCTTTAGAAGAAATTAATGCTGAACAATTAAGCTATAAGCAAGGTGTAGCAGAAGAAGATTCTAAACATCAGTAAGTGAAAAAATAACAACCTACTTTATAGGTTGTTATTTTTTTGATGCTTTTGTTTGTATTCAAGCAGGATAGTGAATGTCTCACTACAAAAATGGTATAATAATTGAATTGAAAAGCTTTAGATAGTTACCCGAGTAAACAAGCGGATGCTGGTTGAGCGGGATAAATAGATGGGGGCATAATGATGAAGGGAAAACGAATTTTATTATGTGTTAGCGGCGGAATCGCCGTATATAAAGCCGTAGCTTTAACAAGTAAATTAGTACAAGCAGGAGCGGAAGTTAAAGTAATGATGACTGCTTCAGCACGCGAGTTCGTAACGCCGCTTACGTTTCAAGCTCTGTCTCGAAACCCAGTTTATACAGATACGTTTGATGAAAAAGATCCATCTGTGATTGCACATATTGATTTAGCCGATTGGCCCGATTTAATTTTAGTGGCTCCTGCTACGGCTAATATGATAGGAAAAATAGCAAATGGTCTTGCAGATGATATGATTTCCACAACGCTGCTTGCTGCTACTGCACCTGTGTGGATTGCGCCTGCAATGAATGTTCATATGTACGATCATCCCGCTGTTAAAAAAAATATGAGCACTCTTTCATCATTTGGTTACTCTTTTGTAGAACCAGGAGAAGGGTATTTGGCATGCGGTTACGTAGGAAAAGGTCGTCTTGAAGAGCCAGAAACAATTGTTTCACTAATCGACTCTTATTTTTCCAAAGTATCAGATACACAAAAAATCTTTGACGGTATCAATGTATTGGTTACAGCAGGACCTACGGTAGAACGCGTTGATCCCGTCCGATTTTTCACCAATCGCTCTACTGGGAAAATGGGCTATGCTCTTGCAGAACAAGCTGCTAAGTTAGGTGCATCGGTAACACTTGTAACGGGACCGACGAATTTAGAGTATCCAAAAGGGGTGCAGGTTGTTCAAATTGAAAGTGCGCAGCAGATGCTTGAAGCTGTTATGCAACGCTATCATGAAGCAGATGTTGTCATTAAATCAGCCGCAGTGGCAGATTACCGACCAAAGTATGTGTTTGATCAAAAGATGAAAAAGCAGCCTGGTGAAGCAGTATTAGAGCTAGAGAGAACAACAGATATTTTACGCACGCTTGGAGAGCGAAAAGAACACCAGCTTTTAGTCGGCTTTGCAGCAGAAACAGAACAAGTGGATGAATATGCACAAAAGAAACTTGCATCTAAAAACTTGGATATGATTGTAGCCAATAACGTGACGACAGAAGGAGCAGGTTTTGGGACGGACACAAATATTGTGACGCTCTATAAGCGAAGCGGAGAGTCTAAAGAACTTCCCATTCTTTCAAAACACGATGTAGCTACCGAGGTGTTAAAAGAAGTGAAGGAAATGTTAGAAGGGCTGAGAAAATGAGTGTAGCTAGTGTAATTGTGGACGTGGCTGCTAAACAAACAGATCGAGCTTTTGACTACGCCATTCCTGACAAATGGAAAGGAATTATTGTTCCGGGTATGCGAGTTGTCGTTCCGTTTGGTCCAAGAAAAGTTCAAGGGTTTGTGGTGGCTCTTAAAGAAGAGGCTGAAGTTAAGCGTGTTAAACCAATCGCTGACTTGCTTGATTTAACGCCGGTTCTGACTCCTGAACTGTTAGAGATTGGGCACTGGCTAACAGAAAAAACGCTTTGTTTTATGATATCGGCTTTTCAAGTCATGCTGCCTGCGGCGATGAAAGCAAAATATGATAAAGAACTGTCACTCCTTTCAAAAGAGGCATACGAACAGCTTCATGAGCAAGTCAAGCCGTTTTTTCAGTCAAGATCCTCGCTGAAGTGGAGTGAAGTGGAAAAAACAGCCGCTGCTCCTGCTTTTCACCGTGATATTCAAAAAGGTCTAATTGAAGTCGTCTACGTGGTGAAAAACAAAGGAAACAAAAAAACGGCAAAAGGCGTAAAACTGAATCAAAGCCTTGAAGACATTCAACAGTTTATGAACGAGTTAAATAAGCAGGCAGAAAAGCAAAAGCAAGTGCTGTCTTTTATGCTCGAGCGAAATGAAGAAGTAGCCATAAAAGAAATAGCGGAAGATTTGCAGATTACCTCCGCTCCTATAAAAGCGCTGATTAACAAAGGACTCTTAGAGGAAACGGAAATTGAAATATACCGTGATCCTTATCAAGATCGATACTTTACACCGTCAAAGCCATTTCAATTGACCGATGAACAAGCTGAGGCAATCGCACCGATTCTGCAGGACATCGAAGAAAATCTTCACGATGTGTTCTTAATGTATGGAGTAACGGGAAGCGGAAAAACAGAAGTGTATCTCCAATCGATTGATCAAGTATTAAAAAAAGGAAAAGAAGCGATTATGCTTGTTCCGGAGATTTCACTTACCCCTCAGATGGTCAAGCGGTTTAAAGAGCGGTTCGGCTCAAAAGTTGCTGTGCTTCATAGCGGCTTGTCTACTGGAGAAAAATACGATGAATGGCGAAAAATTCAGCGAAAAGAAGTATCCGTTGTGGTAGGGGCCCGCTCTGCTGTATTTGCTCCATTTGAAAATTTAGGCCTTCTTATTATCGATGAAGAACATGAGACGAGTTATAAACAAGAAGAAAACCCCCGTTATCATGCAAAAGATGTAGCCATTTACCGAGGGCAGCATCATCAGTGTCCAGTCATTTTAGGAAGTGCAACACCAACGCTTGAGTCCTTTGCAAGAGCGCAAAAAGGTGTATATAAGCTACTGACGTTAAAGCAAAGAATGAATAAGTCATCGATGCCGTCGGTGGATATTGTTGATATGAGAGAGGAACTTCGCAGCGGCAATCGCTCTATGTTTTCAACTATGCTGTTTGAAAAGATGAAAAACCGTTTGGAAAAAGGAGAGCAAATCGTTTTATTTTTAAATAAAAGAGGCCATTCTTCTTTTGTTATGTGCAGGGACTGCGGTTACGTTCCGACATGTGAGCACTGTGAAATTTCACTAACGTATCACCGCTATCAAAATAAATTAAAATGCCATTACTGCGGACACGAAGAACATGTGCACACTGAGTGCCCGGAATGCCACAGCGAACATATCCGCTTTTTTGGATCTGGTACACAAAAAGTGGAAGAAGAATTAACAAAAGTGCTGCCTGAGGCTAGAGTCGTGCGAATGGATGTTGATACGACAAGCCGAAAAGGCGCGCATGAAAAGCTCCTGAACAAGTTTGCAAGTGGAGAAGCGCAAATTTTACTAGGGACGCAGATGATTGCCAAAGGGCTAGACTTTCCAAACGTCACGCTTGTAGGCGTTTTAACAGCAGATACGATGCTGAATTTACCTGATTTTCGTGCATCTGAAAAAACGTTTCAGCTTTTAACACAAGTAAGCGGAAGAGCAGGACGCCACAAGCTTCCAGGAGAAGTAGTGATTCAAACGTACACGCCTGAGCACTACAGCATTCAACTTGCGAGTCAGCATGATTACGATGCGTTTTATAAGCAGGAGATGGAAATTCGAAAAATGCATAAATATCCGCCTTTCTTTTACTTGGCGCTTGTAACGGTATCTCATGAAAATATTGCAAAAGTGGTGTCTGTTACAGACAAAATTTCGCAGTATCTGGGTCAGAAACTTTCGCCGCAAACAACAATCTTAGGGCCAGTCGCATCTCCCATTGCTAAGATAAAAGATAGATATCGCTATCAATGCATGTTAAAATACAAGCTGGAACCAAGCCTGATTCCGCTGTTGAAATATATATTAGAACGTTATCAAGCGGAAATGCAGAAGGAAAATTTAACGATTACAATTGATTTGAATCCATACTCGATGATGTAACTAGTCGTCTTGATGGCGTTAAAGAAGAAGCTTTTTGGATATAAATAGAAAGAATAAAGGAGGTGCCTATTTGGCTAAGCTTAAGCTTGTTTACCATCCTAATGAAGTACTTGAACAAGAGTGTGAAGTCGTTAAAAACTTTGATAATAAATTAGCGAAATTACTAAACGGCATGTATGATTTAATGCTTGAAGCAGACGGTGTGGGTCTAGCTGCTCCTCAAGTAGGAGTTCTGCAGCAAGTGGCAGTGGTAGACGTGGACGATCGACACGGTAAAATTGAGTTAATTAATCCGGTAATTATTGAGCAACGAGGCGAACAAATCGGTCCAGAAGGCTGCCTAAGTTTTCCGGGCCTTTTTGGTGACGTGGCTCGAGCTGATTATGTGAAAGTACGTGCGCAAAATCGTAAAGGAAAACCTTATTTTATAGAAGCAAAAGGTTTTTTAGCACGAGCCATTCAACATGAAATTGATCACTTACACGGTGTATTGTTCACGGAAAAAGTAACAAAGTATTACGAAGAGGATGAACTAGAAGGGTAGGTTTTACACGATGAAAGTCGTATTTATGGGAACGCCGGATTTTTCAGTGCCGGTTTTACAAACATTACTTAAAGATGGATATGAAGTGGTCGCAGTGGTTACACAGCCGGACCGACCAAAAGGACGCAAGCGCGTATTAACACCTCCTCCTGTAAAAGTTGAGGCGTTAAAACATGAAATACCTGTACTGCAGCCAGAAAAGATTCGTTTAGAAGAAGAATATCAGCAAGTGTTAGCGTATGAGCCTGACCTAATTGTAACAGCGGCTTTTGGTCAAATTTTACCAACTCCTATTTTAGAAGCGCCTAAATACGGCTGTATTAACGTACATGCTTCTCTGTTACCTGAACTGCGCGGAGGCGCGCCGATTCACTATTCAATTCTACAAGGTAAGCCGAAAACTGGTGTTACAATTATGTATATGGTAGAAAAATTAGATGCAGGTGATATCTTAACACAGGTAGAAGTTCCGATTGAAGAACGTGATCACGTGGGCACACTTCACGATAAACTCAGCGCTGCTGGTGCAAAATTGCTTTCAGAAACCATTCCTTCTCTTGTGAAAGGTGAAATTACGCCGGTTAAACAAAACGATGGCGAAGCGACATTTGCTTCTAATATTAAGCGTGAACAAGAGAAAATTGATTGGGCCCGTACAGGAGAAGAAATTTATAATCATATCCGCGGACTTCATCCTTGGCCCGTTGCTTATACAACAGCAGACGGTCAAGTCATGAAAATTTGGTGGGGAGAGAAAGTATCCGCATCAGGCAAACCGGGTACCGTTTTATCACTTGAAGAGGACGGATTTGTAGTAGCAACTGGAAATGAAACAGCTATTAAAGTGACGGAACTTCAGCCGGCTGGAAAAAAACGTATGGATGCAGCGCAGTATTTACGAGGTACATCTGTTGAAGTCGGAACAGTATTAGGGGATGTCAATGAGTAAGTACAACGTTCGAGACATAGCTTTAGATATTTTACTAGCTATTGAAAAAAATCAGGCATTCAGCAATCTATTGTTAAATAACAGTATACAAAAACGTGGTATTCAAGGGAAAGATGCAGGGCTGTTAACGGAAATCGTGTATGGAACGATTCAAAGACGCGATACGTTAGATTACGGGTTAGCCCCTTTCTTGAAAAATCCCAAAAAAATTCAGCCTTGGGTGCGAGTGCTGCTTCGTTTATCTCTTTATCAGATGATGTATTTAGACCGAGTACCTGACCGGGCAATCCTTCATGAAGCAGTAGAAATTGCTAAAAAACGTGGTCACAAAGGAATTGCCTCAATGGTAAACGGCGTTTTACGAAATATTCAGCGTAGCGGCACGCCTTCTTTAGAAGAAATACAAAATCCTGTGGAGCGCTTGGCAATTGAAACGAGTCATCCAGTATGGCTTGTAAAACGCTGGGTGGAACAATATGGATTGGACAAAACACGCGGAATCTGTTTAGCTAATTTAATGGCCCCTAAACAAACAATCCGAGTAAACAGTGCACGCTTTACGCAAAATGAAGTAAAAGAAGCGCTAGAAAAAGAAGGTATTGTTGTAGAACCAGGCCATTTTGTAGAAGAAGCGCTAGAAGTTCAAAAAGGAAATGCAGCTCATACACAAGCATTTCGTGAAGGAATGTTTACCGTTCAAGATGAAAGCTCTATGTTAGTAGCTCATGCACTAGGTGCAGAAGCAGAAGAGCTGATTTTAGATAGCTGTGCTGCACCGGGAGGAAAATCAACTCATATTGCAGAGCAGCTTAAAAACAGTGGTAGAGTTATTTCCTTGGACATTCATGACCATAAAGTAAAGCTGATTGCCCAGCAGGCAGAGCGTCTGCATCTTACCAATATTGAGCCAACGGTTCAAGACAGCCGCAAAGCCGGTGAACAGTTTGATAAAGAAATGTTTGACCGCATTTTAGTAGATGCCCCGTGCTCAGGTTTTGGTGTGATGAGACGTAAACCTGATTTGAAATATACAAAAACTGAGCAGGATGTAAAGCAGCTGGCGCGTATTCAACAAGATATTTTAAATGCGGTTGCGCCTTTATTAAAAAAAGGTGGGACCCTCGTATATAGTACATGTACAATTGATCGGGATGAAAATGGGGATGTTGTAGCAGCATTTTTAGCAGATCATGCTGATTTTCAAAAAGACGAAACGCTTGCTGCACGCATGCCGCAAAGACTTAAACAAAACGTAAAACATGGTGAAATTCAATTGTTGCCAGATGCACAAAGCGATGGATTTTATATTGCATGTTTACAGAAGAAGGTGTAAAAATGGAAGAAGTAGCTAAAAGAAAAGCAAAAGCAGAAGAAAAAACGCAAAAACCATCTATTTATTCATTAGAAATGCACGACCTAGAAAATTGGTTAGTGGAACATGGTGATAAGAAGTTCCGTGCTAAACAAATTTTTGACTGGTTATATGTTAAACGCGTAACGGACTTTGACGATATGTCAAACTTATCTAAAGGATTACGTGAACAATTAAAAGACAAATTTGCATTAACGACATTAAAAACAGTTGTTCAGCAAACGTCTGGAGACGGCACGATGAAGTTTTTATTCGAACTCCATGACGGTTATACGATTGAAACGGTGCTTATGCGTCATGAATACGGAAATTCTGTCTGCGTAACAACTCAAGTTGGCTGTCGCATCGGCTGTACGTTCTGTGCGTCTACTCTTGGAGGTTTAAAGCGTAACTTAGAAGCTGGAGAAATCGTAGCGCAAGTAGTAAAAGTACAAAAAGCGCTAGATGAACAAGGAGAACGCGTGAGCTCTGTCGTAATTATGGGTATTGGGGAGCCATTTGATAACTATGATGAAATGATGCGCTTCTTAAAAACAATTAACAGTGATGATGGATTAAATATTGGTGCACGTCATATCACAGTATCGACAAGTGGAATCATTCCAAAAATCTATAAATTTGCTGATGAAAAAATGCAAATCAATTTTGCGATTTCACTTCACGCTCCAAACAATGACATCCGCTCACGCTTAATGCCGATTAACCGCGCGTATAAACTTCCTGATTTGATGGAAGCCATTAAATATTATACGGATAAAACGGGAAGACGTATTAGCTTTGAGTATGGTCTATTCGGAGGAGTAAACGATCAAGTAGAGCATGCGGAGGAATTAGCGGATTTGATTAAAGACGTTAAATGTCACGTGAACTTGATTCCGGTAAACTATGTGCCTGAGCGTGATTATGTTCGTACACCGCGTGAACAGATTTTTGCATTTGAACGTACGCTTAAAAAGCGTGGCGTTAACGTGACTATTCGACGTGAGCAAGGTCATGACATCGATGCAGCTTGTGGCCAATTACGTGCGAAGGAGCGTAAAGAAGAGACGAGGTGATTGTATGGCAACTGTCTTCATGACAGACCGAGGGAGAGTTAGACAACACAATGAAGATAACGGAGGGGTATTTTTGAACCAACATAATCAGCTGCTTGCAATTGTGGCTGATGGTATGGGAGGTCATCGAGCTGGCGACATCGCCAGTGAGATGGCGGTTCAAAAATTGCAAATAGCGTGGGAAGAAGCGAACAAAGTAACGTCTCCTGATGAGGCGACGCAGTGGATTCGTACGCATGTTTCGCAAATTAATCAAGATATTTATCGGTATGCTCAGGAGCATGAAGAGTGTAAAGGCATGGGTACGACAGTTGTACTTGCTTTATGCGCCGATACGTTTTGTGCGATTGGTAATATAGGAGACAGCAGGTGCTATATTTCCAATGAATATGGATTTCAACAAGTAACAGAAGATCATTCTCTTGTGAATGAACTCGTAAAAAATGGTCAAATCACAAAAGAAGATGCTGAACATCATCCGCGAAAAAATATCTTATTGCGAGCACTAGGTACCGAAGAAAATGTTAGTTTAGATGTAAAAACAATTGAAGTGGAAAAAGAAGATCGATTATTATTATGTTCAGATGGACTGACAAATAAGGTAACGGAACAAAAGCTGAACGAAACGTTATCAACAAGTTCATCACTTCACGAAAAGGGTACGAGCCTGATTCAATTAGCAAATGAGCTTGGTGGAGAAGACAATATTACACTTGCAATTGTGGACTTTACATCTGAAAGTGGGTGAGAGTGTTGCTAATAGGTAGACGGCTAAACGACCGTTATAAGGTATTGCAAGTAATTGGTGGAGGCGGAATGGCAAACGTCTATTTAGGTCGCGACATGATTTTGGATCGTGATGTGGCAATTAAAGTGCTTCGTTTAGACTTTGCAAGTGACGATGCGTTTATAAAGCGTTTCCATCGAGAAGCTCAATCTGCTACGAGTATTGCTCATCCTAATATTGTCAGCATTTATGATGTTGGAGAAGAAGAAGATATTTACTATATCATCATGGAATATGTACCGGGTATGACATTAAAGCAATACATTCTGCAAGAATCACCATTATCTCTTGATAAAGCCATACATATTATGACGCAGATTACATCAGCTATTGCCCATGCTCATCAGTACGGAATTATTCACCGGGATATTAAGCCTCAAAATATTTTAATTGATCATGATGATACCATTAAAGTTACTGACTTCGGCATTGCCGTAGCACTAAGTTCTACAACCATTACGCATACTAATTCTGTTTTGGGATCTGTTCATTATTTATCTCCTGAACAGGCAAGGGGAGGGCTTGCGAATAAGCGTTCTGATATTTATTCGCTTGGCATCGTCCTATTTGAATTGCTAACGGGTCGAGTCCCTTTTTCTGGGGAATCGGCTGTGTCAATTGCATTAAAACATTTACAGACAGAAACACCTTCTCCAAAAAGGTGGAATCCATCTATCCCTCAAAGCGTGGAGAATGTTGTATTAAAAGCAACAACTAAAGATCCATTTTACCGATACAGTTCCGTCGAAGAACTCGAAGCGGATTTACAGTCTGCTGTTCATCCAAATCGTTATAATGAACAAAGATTTACGGTGCCTGATGATGAAGAAGTGACAAAAGCCATTCCCGTTATTAAGGAGGATTTTGTTGAATCCGAAGAAACGCACGTACCTGTGAGAAAACCACCTCACTTAGAGCGCGAAGAACAAGAAGAAGAAGTAAAGCCGAAGAAAAAAAAGAAGAAAAAGAAAAAAGGCAAAAGCAAGCTGATTGTAACGCTTGTTTTAATTTTTTTGCTGCTGGCAGCTGCTAGCGTAGCCGCCGTTACATTCATTCCGGCTTTATTACTGCCAAAAGACGTAAAGGTTCCTGATTTACATAATCAAGATTATGAATCAGCTGTAACCGATTTAGTTTCTTTAGGCTTTAAAGTGAAGAATCCTAAAGATATATCTGATAATGAGGTGGAAGAAGGCGACGTGGTTAAAACGATGCCAGAAGCGGGAGACGTGATCAAAGAAGGCTCTAACGTCATTATTTATCGAAGTACAGGAAAGAAAAAAGAAGCATTTAACCGGTACATTGGAAGAAGCTTTACGGAAGTAAAAAGTCTGTTAGAAAAGCAGAATTATAAAGATATCCAATCCATCGAAGTTGAAAGCACAGAACCAAAAGGCAATATTACAGATCAGACGCCTAAAGAAACCGAACAAGTCGTGCCGGAAGATACAACGGTTACTCTATGGGTAAGTAAAGGTCCGCCGAAGATTGCATTAAAGGATTTCTCGGGCTGGACGGAAAAAAGCGTAAAAGATTATGCATCAGATGAAGATATTGAAGTGGACGTAAAAACAGCGTATTCCGACACTGTTGAAAAAGGTCTTGTGATGTCTCAAAAGCCTGCAGCGGAGCAGAGCATTGAGCAAGGTGATAAGCTCACCATTACGGTCTCAATGGGCAAAGAGCCAAAAGCTCCTCAAACGGTGTCAGTGGATGTTACCATTCCGTATAAAGAAGAGGCTGACACCGAAGCAAGCACGGAACAAGGCGACGCAACGGAAACAGGCGATGCCACTGAAACAGAAGAGGAAAAGCCAAAGCCGCAAAAAGTACAAATTTATATCGAAGATGCAGATAACGATATGTCGGTTCCTGCTAAAGAACTAACGATTACTGAAACAACAAAAGAATCATTCGATGTTTTAGTTGATGAAAATGAAAAAGCGTCTTATAAAATTGTCCGAGACGGGGAAGTTATTGAAGAAAAAGACGTTGAATATCCAGAGTGATAGGAGTGAGGTTATGCCAGAAGGAAGAATTATTAAATCCCTTAGCGGATTTTATTATGTTCTTCATGACGGACAAGTAACGCAATGTCGAGGACGAGGTGTTTTTCGTAAAAAGAAGGTAACGCCTTTAGTCGGTGACAATGTAGTATTTCAGGCGGAAAATAAGCTTGAAGGATATATACTTGAAATTAAAGAACGTAAAAATGAATTAGTTCGTCCCCCAATTTCAAATGTTGATCAGGCGCTGCTTGTTTTTTCAGCGATTGAACCTGATTTTAGTACAATGCTTCTTGACCGATTTTTAGTGTTAGTGGAGTCTAATCATATTGAACCTATTATTTGTATTTCAAAAGTAGATCTTTTATCACAGCAGCAAAAGCAAGAAATCGAGCAATATGCCGAAGAATATCGTAAAATAGGATATGAGGTCATTTTAACGTCGACAGTCACAGAAAAAGGCATGGAACAAATTCAGCCGTTATTTGAAGATCGCGTAACGGTTATTGCTGGACAGTCAGGTGTAGGTAAATCTTCACTGCTAAATACGCTTAAACCAGAGCTTGAGTTAAAGACAAATGATATTTCAATGTCACTTGGAAGAGGAAAGCATACAACACGTCATGTAGAACTGATTTCGTTTGGTGAAGGTTTAGTAGCTGATACGCCAGGCTTTAGCTCACTGGAATTTTTAACGTTAGAAGTAGAAGAGTTGACCGATTGTTTTCCTGAAATGTCGCGTTTGAGTGAACAGTGTAAATTTCGAGGTTGTTTGCATGTGAAAGAACCAAAATGTGCGGTGAAAGAAGCATACGAACAAAAAGAAATTCCGAGTTATCGCTACGAACATTACTTGCAATTTATTGAGGAAATTAAGCAAAGAAAGCCGAGGTATTAAAAATGACAAAAATCGCACCTTCCATTTTATCTGCCAATTTTTCAAAGCTTGCTGAAGAAATTCGTGAAGTTGAAGCAGGTGGAGCAGACTACATCCATATAGACGTCATGGATGGCCATTTTGTTCCTAATATTACAATTGGACCGCTTATCGTTGAGGCTGTACGCCCTGTCACAACACTGCCATTAGATGTGCATTTAATGATTGAAAACCCAGATCAATACGTTCCAATGTTTGCAAAGGCGGGTGCTGATATTTTAACGGTACATGCTGAAGCGTGTACTCATTTGCACCGCACCATTCAATTAATCAAAGAGCACGGCATGAAAGCAGGCGTTGCTTTAAATCCTGCAACGCCAATTGACGTGGTAAAGCATATCTTAGAAGATATCGATCTTATTTTATTAATGACGGTGAACCCAGGCTTTGGAGGACAAAACTTCATTCCAAGTGTACTGCCGAAAATTGAGCAAATCTCTCAGCTTATTGAAATCCGTCACCTTTCTATTGAAGTAGAGGTTGATGGAGGAATTAATGAAGAAACAGCAAGAAAATGTGTAGAAGCAGGAGCAAATGTCTTAGTGGCTGGCTCAGCTATTTATAATCAAGAAGATCGAGCTGGCGCAATCAGCCAAATTCGCACAACTGTTCAAGCGTAAGTAATAAAAGCTGCTGTGTACAACGGGTAGAACTTGTACACAGCAGCTTTTTCTTTTAGGATAAAGAAAACATATTTATTTCGTTCATTTTTTAATAGAAAAGGAGCATATACATAATGAAAATTCATATTCTAGCAGGGGGACCGGATGAACATATGCCACTCCTGCACCAATCAAATGATGTAAAGTGGGTAGGAGTAGACCGGGGCGTATTCCTGCTTCTTCAACAAGACATTTTGCCCGTGAAAGCATTCGGAGATTTTGATTCCATTACAAATGCGCAGCTTAAGCGAGTGAGAGAAGCATTACAAGATGTTGAATTGTATCCTGCGGAAAAAGATGCAACTGATTTGGAACTTGCTTTTGAGTGGGCAATAGAGCAAAAACCGGACAGTATTTGTATCTTTGGAGCAACAGGTGGAAGACTTGACCACATGTTTGGAAGCATTCAGCTCCTGTACAAAGGCTTAAAAAAGAAAGCGAATGTACAAATGATTGACAATCAAAATATCATTCAATTGTTTGAACCAGGCACTTATCATGTTGATCGTTTAAAGGAGTTTCACTATATTTCATTCGTTCCTTTTGCAGGCGGTGTAAAAGAGCTTACGCTAGAAGGTTTCAAATATCCGCTCAATAAGCATGAAGTAGAACTCGGCTCAACTTTATGTATTAGCAATGAACTTATTCAACAAAGAGGTACTTTTTCATTTACAAAAGGCATATTAATGATGGTAAGAAGCAATGATAAACGTTGCTTGTGATGAAGTATGGAAAATGAGAGCAGGACATAGGGCTTTCTTTAAAAGGAGATAAAGTGTGGAGACGGTTAGGAGGGACAGTATGAAATTCTATACAATCAAACTTCCAAAGTTTTTAGGTGGGATCGTAAAGGTCATGCTTAATTCGTTTAAAAAAGATTAACAACGCCGGAATAATAAAAGAAGCACCATAAAATATGGTGCTTTTTCATTATAAAGATTAAACGCGTTGAACTTTACCAGACTTAAGGGCTCTAGCTGAAACGTACACACGTTTTGGTTTACCGTTCACTAAGATACGTACTTTTTGAACGTTAGCACCCCATTTACGCTTAGTAGCGTTCATTGCGTGAGAACGTGCGTTACCTGAACGAGCTTTTCTACCAGTTACTACACATTTGCGTGCCATGATTTTCCCTCCTAACACCAAAAAAACTACTCAATTCTGTTTTGAGAAATACTATATTAATTTATCACAGCCTTAAAGAGAATGCAATAGTTCTGGAGAAAAGCTTTCAAGAAATTTTCCTTGACATATAAAATGAATCTATGTTCAATAATATAGAGAGTAGAAATAGGTATAACTTGGGCAATTACTTATTTTAAGACAAGTTGATACCCAATACTGTCATCTTTAAAAGGGACAAGCTGGACGCCTCTTTTAAAACGAGATTGATTATAGTAGAATATTTATAACCTATGAAAGTAGAAAGGGGAACGAGTATGTCCATCGAAATGAAAACGAAGTATGGTCAAATTGATATTTCTACAGATGTAATTGCAACAATTGCTGGAGGAGCAGCTGTTGATTGTTACGGGATTGTCGGAATGGCTTCAAAAAATCAGCTTAAAGATGGTCTTACAGAAATTCTTCGCAAAGAAAACTTTACACGAGGTATTGTGGTAAGACAAGAAGAGGATGACGTACATATCGACATGTACATTATCGTAAGCTATGGAACAAAAATTTCTGAAATTGCTCATAATGTGCAAACAAAAGTAAAATACACGCTGGAACAAACGGTTGGTCTAACGGTTGATTCAGTAAATATTTATGTGCAGGGTGTTCGTGTAACGAACGTTTAATTAAGGAGGAAGATTCGTGTCAATGACAACGTTGGACGGAAAGCGGTTTAGAGAAATGGTGCTTCAAGGAGCCCAGCATCTATCTAACAATGCAGATTACGTGGATGCGCTGAACGTTTTTCCTGTACCAGATGGTGATACTGGAACAAATATGAACTTATCGATTACGTCTGGTGCTAAAGAAGTGAAAAATAAACTATCTGATCACATCGGTCAAGTGAGTCAAGCTTTGTCTAAGGGCTTATTGATGGGCGCGCGCGGTAATTCAGGAGTTATTTTATCTCAATTATTCCGCGGTTTTGCGAAATCGGTTGAGCAAAAGTCAGCGATTACAACAGTTGAGTTTGCTGAAGCTCTTGAGCTTGGTGTAGAAACTGCTTATAAAGCTGTTATGAAACCAATCGAAGGAACCATTTTAACAGTAGCTAAGGATACTGCTAAAAAAGCAGCGGCTGTTGCTAAAAAGCAATCTGATATGATTCTGTTCATGGAAGAAGTACTTAAGGAAGCTAATGCTTCGTTAAATCGCACGCCAGATCTTTTACCCGTGTTAAAAGAAGTAGGCGTAGTGGATAGCGGAGGTCAAGGGCTTGTTTTAATTTATGAAGGGTTTTTAGCTGAATTAAAAGGTGAAAAACTTCCGGGTGTACCCATGTCAGCTCCTTCGATGAATGAACTTGTAAATGCTGAGCATCATAAGCATGCGCAAAGCCATATGAATACAGAAGATATTGAATTTGGCTATTGTACAGAATTTATGGTAAGGCTGGAAGAGGATAAGCCCGCAGCTAAAACATTTTCTGAAGAAACGTTTCGCCAAGATTTAAGTAAATGGGGCGACTCGTTGCTTGTAGTATCTGATGATGAAATTGTGAAAGTTCATATTCACGCCGAGCATCCTGGAGAAGTGTTAAACTACGGGCAGCAATATGGAAGTTTAATTAAAATGAAGATTGAAAACATGAGAGAACAGCATAGCAGCATTGTTTCAGATGAAGAAAAGCCTGCAGTAAAAAAGGCTGAAAAACAGCCCTTTGGCATTGTTACTGTATCAATGGGAAAAGGAATTGCTGAATTGTTCAAGAGCCTTGGGGCAACGGTTGTCATTGAAGGCGGACAAACAATGAATCCAAGTACGGAGGATATTGTCAAAGCGATTGAAGAAACAAATGCAGAACAGGTACTTATTTTACCTAATAACGGAAATATTGTAATGGCTGCTAACCAAGCGGCTGCTGTTGCGGGCAGTCACGTTTCGGTTGTCCCGTCTAAAACGGTTCCTCAAGGAATGACAGCGCTGCTATCATTTAATCCTCAGCAAAGCTTAAAAGAAAACGAGGAAGCAATGACAGAAGCTCTGCAGCACGTAAAAACAGGGCAAGTAACGTATGCAGTTCGCGATACAAATATTGATGGTCTTGAATTAGCTAAAGGCGATTTTATGGGTATTGCCGAAAAGAAAATCGTCGTAAAAGATTCAGAGAAATTAGAAGCAGCGAAAAAGCTATTGACTTATATGATTGATGACGAAGCAGAAATCCTTACGATTCTTCAAGGAGAGGATGTCTCAGACGATGAAGCTGAAGCGCTAACATCGTTTGTAGAAGAAACGTTTGAAGAAGTTGAGGTAGAGCTTCATAAAGGAGATCAACCTTTATATTCTTACATTTTTGCAATTGAATAACAAAAAAAGAAGCACTCCTCTCAAGGGGCGCTTCTTTTTTGTGTTTTTTAAGTTAAATACGAACTATTTTATTTTTACATGTTGTAATCGTTCGGCATATTAGGTATATTAGTTGAAAAGAACCCGTTTGTATGGTAGTTTTGAAAACTGATTGAGTCAAATGTGAAAGAAAACAGCATGAGAGGAGAGGCAACAGTGGATATTTTAAAAGGAACAGGTTTATTGTTATTAGTTTTATTTTTATTTTGGTTGTTTAGCAACAAGGCACCTTATGGCATGAAAGCGATGGGGGCTCTGGCAAGCGGAGCGGTGGCTGCGTTTCTCGTAGAGGCCTTTCAGTCATATGTAGGAGGAGATTTACTAGGTATTTCATTCTTAGGTGAAGTTGGAAAGGCTGCAGGAGGAATGGGAGGAGTTGCAGCAGCCGCACTAGTTGCTTTGGCGTTAGGAGTATCTCCTGTATATGCTCTTATGATGGGCGTGGTGTGTTCAGGACTAGGCTTGCTCCCTGGATTTTTTGCGGGATACCTCATGGCATTTGTAGTGAAATTTATTGAGAAAAAGGCACCTGCTGGTCTAGACTTATTAGGCAATATCTTAATTGCAGCACCTTTAACAAGATTAATTGGTAATGCATTCTCACCTATTGTAGATGCGACGCTTTTAAATATTGGAGGAATTATTAAAGATACAACAAGTGCTAGCCCTATTTTGATGGGAATTATTTTAGGGGGAGTTATTACAGTAGTAGCAACGGCTCCGCTTAGCTCAATGGCTTTAACGGCTATGCTAGGGTTAACGGGATTGCCTATGGCGATTGGAGCTCTTGCTGTGTTTGGTTCTTCTTTCATGAACTATGTGCTGTTTGATCGATTAAAAATTGGGGATCGTCGTACAACCATTTCAGTTGCAGTTGAACCTTTAACACAAGCGAATATTATTTCAGCCAATCCAATTCCTATTTACATTACCAACTTTGTTGGAGGGGCACTAGCGGGTGTAGTTGTGGCTCTGTTCGGATTAGTAAATGATGCTGCAGGCACGGCAACGCCAATCGCAGGACTTGCAGTGATGTTTGGGTTTAATGACCCTATGAAGGTCACAATTTGTGCAGTACTTTGTGCATTAGCGGGAGCATTAGCTGGGTTTATAGGTTCAGTTGTTTTTAAAAACTTTAAAATTAAAACAGTAGACGATGTAGCTTCAGAGCAAGAAGCAGCGTAAGTAATTCATCTTTTCCTGCATAACATAGCAAAAAAAGCGGTGTGCTTATCCTATTTTTATGGATAAATACACCGCTTTTTTTGTGCGTGAATCTCTAATAAAAATGAGAATTTTTAAATTTTTTAAGAGCGTGAAACAAAGCTTCCAAAAAGTCAAAAGCTCAAGTAACATATAAGTAATAACAATGTCTAAATAGCAGGGGGAAAATCCTTATGAAATATAAATCTGTCTTTGATATTATTGGTCCGGTAATGATTGGACCATCTAGTTCACATACGGCTGGTGCAGCGCGTATTGGACGCGTTGCCCGAACACTCTTTGGTAAGCAGCCCACAAAAGTTGTGGTTTCATTGTACGGTTCTTTTGCTCAAACGTATAAAGGGCACGGAACAGACGTAGCGTTGATTGGCGGTATTTTAGATTTTGATACATTCGATCAGCGTATTCCGGAGTCTTTGGACTTGGCTAAAAAAGAAGGAATTGACGTCACATTTGTTGAGGAAGCGGCAATCACAGACCATCCGAATACTGCTCGCATCAAAATGAGCGACGGATTAAAGGAAATTGAAGTTGTTGGAATTTCAATTGGAGGAGGAAAAATTCAAATTACGGAGCTTAACGGATTTGAATTAAATTTATCAGGCATGAATCCAGCTATTCTCGTTGTGCATAATGATCGATTTGGTGCCATTGCGACCGTTACAAATATTTTGATGAAACATTCAATTAATATCGGACATATGGAAGTATCTCGCAAAGAGCGCGGCGAAGTAGCGCTTATGGCAATTGAAATGGATACGAATATTGAAGATGATGTAATTGAAGAGTTAAAAACATTGCCTCACATTATTCAAGTAACAAGAATGGTTGAATAGGAAAGGCCTGGGAGAATAAATCGAATAATTATATATGGTTCTAAAGTGAAAATAAGACAGAATAATAGCGGAGGTTACTATGTTTCGAAATGTAGCAGAACTAGTAGAATTAGCAGAAAGTCAAAATGTAAAAATTGCAGAGATTATGATTCAACAGGAAATAGATATCACGGGAGTTACTCGTGAAGAAATCATGGAAAAAATGGACCGGAACTTAACGGTTATGGAAGAAGCGGTTGAACGCGGTTTAAAAGGGGTACAGTCTGTTACAGGTTTAACAGGCGGGGATGCAGTGCTGCTTCAAAACTATATTCAAAGCGGAAAATCTTTATCTGGAAATTTAATTTTAGATGCAGTTAGCAAAGCTGTAGCGACAAACGAAGTAAATGCGGCAATGGGTACAATCTGTGCAACGCCTACTGCTGGATCTGCAGGGGTAGTGCCAGGAACGCTGTTTGCCGTGCAACATAAGCTAAATCCCACTCGTAAAGAAATGATTGAATTTTTATTTACATCAGGTGCTTTTGGGTTTGTTGTAGCCAATAATGCGTCTATTTCAGGAGCAGCAGGCGGATGTCAAGCAGAAGTTGGTTCAGCTTCAGGTATGG
The DNA here is from genome assembly GCF_047872835.1 of Priestia sp. RMT2NF4. Lineage (NCBI taxonomy): Bacteria > Bacillati > Bacillota > Bacilli > Caryophanales > Bacillaceae > Priestia > Priestia sp. RMT2NF4. The sequence continues at coordinate 572,086 of NZ_JBLQZO010000002.1, read as the reverse complement.
CAGCTGCAGCGATCGTTGAAATGGCAGGAGGTACACCTAGTCAGGCAGCTGAAGCAATGGCAATTACTCTCAAAAATATGCTAGGATTAGTATGTGACCCAGTAGCGGGGCTAGTAGAAGTTCCATGTGTGAAACGAAACGCAATGGGAGCGGCGAATGCAATGATTGCAGCAGATATGGCCTTAGCAGGCATTACAAGTCGTATTCCATGTGATGAAGTCATTGATGCTATGTATAAAATTGGTCAAACAATGCCGGTTGCATTACGAGAAACTGCACAAGGAGGCTTAGCGGCAACACCAACAGGTCGCGAGCTTGAAGCGAAGATCTTTGGTATTGCATTAAATAAAAGTGAATGAACTAACAACTATTTCAATTAAAACCATTAAAGGTATTGGAGATGAAACAGCACAAGCATTAGAGGATATGCATATTCACAGTGTGCATGACTTGTTAGAACATTTCCCATACCGCTATGAAGATTATGAGTTAAAAGATTTGGCTGAAGCAAAGCACGACGAAAAGGTCACCGTAGAAGGAAAGGTTCACAGCGTCCCCTCGCTTACGTATTACGGCAAAAAACGTTCGCGCCTTACGTTTCGGCTGCTAGTAAACCGCTATTTGATTACGGTTACTTGTTTTAATCGCCCTTACTATAAATCAAAGTTAGAAATCGATCAAACTGTTACGGTTACAGGGAAATGGGATCAGCATCGGCAAACGATTAACTTGCAGGAGCTTCAATTTTCTCCGTTTGTTAAAAATCAAACGATTGAGCCTGTTTACTCAGTTAAAGGCAGCTTAACGGTCAAAGGAATGCGGAAGTTCGTCTCTCTTGCGTTGAAGAATTATGGGAGCAGCATTCAGGATATGCTCCCGGCCTCTATTCGTTCTAGGTACAAACTAGTAACGCGTGAAGAAGCGGTTAGAAGTATTCACTTACCTCGTGATCATGAAGATTTAAAACAAGCGAGACGTCGGTTTGTCTATGAAGAATTTCTACTTTTTCAATTAAAAATGCAGGCGCTGAGAAAGCGCGAAAGAGAAGAAACGCCTGGAATGAAGCAAGCATTTGATTCAACTGAGCTGGTAAACTTCACGAACTTGCTGCCGTTTCCGTTAACAAGCGCTCAAAAACGTGTAGTAAACGAAATTACGCACGATATGAAATCGCCTTATCGCATGAATCGCTTGCTGCAAGGTGATGTAGGGTCAGGTAAAACAGTCGTAGCAGCGGTTGCTTTATACGCCACTGTTTTAGCGGGACATCAAGGTGCTTTAATGGTACCGACTGAAATTTTAGCTGAACAGCATGCAGAGTCATTAACTGCGATGCTTGAAAAGGTAGGCATCAGCGTAGGCTTGCTAACAGGGTCTGTTAAAGGAAAAGCAAGAAGAGAGCTGCTTCAGCGAGTGAGAGACGGAGATGTTCATGTATTAGTAGGTACACATGCCTTAATTCAAGACGAAGTTATATATAATAGTTTAGGGCTCGTCATTACGGATGAACAGCACCGCTTTGGAGTTGGACAGCGCCGGGTTTTACGTGAAAAAGGAGAAAGTCCGGATGTACTGTTTATGACGGCGACTCCTATTCCAAGAACCCTTGCTATTACGGTGTTTGGAGAAATGGATGTGTCCATTATCGATGAAATGCCAGCAGGACGTAAGGCTATTGAAACGTACTGGGTAAAACATGATATGCTTGAACGTATTTTACATTTCGTTGAAAAAGAAATACACGATGGCAGACAAGCTTATGTTATTTGTCCGTTGATTGAAGAATCGGACAAGCTGGATGTTCAAAATGCAATTGATGTGCATGCAACACTCACTCACTATTTTAATGGAAAAGCAAGCGTTGGTCTCATGCACGGAAGATTGTCACCTGATGAAAAAGAAGAAGTGATGAAACAGTTTAGCGTAAATGACGTGCAGATTTTAGTATCAACAACGGTTGTAGAAGTAGGAGTGAACGTTCCGAATGCAACCGTAATGGTCATTTATGATGCAGAGCGCTTTGGGTTATCTCAGCTTCATCAGCTAAGAGGACGCGTAGGACGAGGAGATGCACAGTCATATTGTATTCTACTCGCGGATCCGAAATCAGAAGTTGGAAAAGAACGAATGACCATTATGACGGAAACAAACGATGGATTTGTATTATCAGAAAGAGACTTAGAGCTTCGTGGGCCTGGTGATTTCTTTGGTAGAAAACAAAGCGGGATGCCTGAGTTTAAAGTAGCGGATATGGTGCACGATTACCGTGCGCTTGAAGTAGCTCGAGAAGATGCTGCTAAGCTTGTAAATTCCGACAGTTTTTGGACAGAAGAGCAGTTTGCGCTGCTGAGAATACAATTAGAAGCAACGGGCGTATTAACTGGAGAAAAATTTGATTAGTAAAAGAGGCTGAAAGTAGTTTAGTTGAAGGGAAATCCGAACGATGAATCGAGATTCTTGATGAAGAATCCAACTCGTTCGGATTTTTTCATTGGCAGGGTGAACGTCGGTTTCATGTATGTAGATACTTTTAGCGGCTGTTAATAGTCATGAATATCCATAGTGTGATGCACAGAATACAGCATGTGAAAAATGTTGCAATTAGAAGGCAATGATTATATACTGCTATTAGTACCTAGTATTAAAAGTTCGGATGGTGGACAATGAAGCGCAGTAAAAAAGAAAGACAGCAGCTATTAAAAACGACAATTGAAGAAAACCCATTTATTACGGATGAAGAACTAGCAGACCGTTTTTCAGTGAGCGTTCAAACAATTCGATTAGACCGCCTAGAGTTGTCGATTCCTGAACTGCGAGAACGTATTAAGCATGTAGCTTCAAAACAACTAGACGAGGAAGTGCGTTCGCTTCCGATTGAAGAAGTAATTGGAGAAGTTATCGACATTGAACTAGATCAATCAGCGATATCTATTTTTGATGTGAAAACAGAGCATGTGTTTCAGCGTAATCAAATTGCTCGTGGTCACCACCTTTTTGCGCAAGCTAATTCGTTAGCTGTCGCTGTTATTAACAACGAACTAGCGCTCACAGCAGATGCGTCGATCCGTTATCATCGCCCTGTTAAGCTTCATGAACGAGTGATAGCAAAAGCGAAAGTTCTGTCAACTAGTGAAGTGCGAACCACCGTTGAGGTAAACAGCTATGTAGGGCAAGAGCAAGTGTTCTCTGGCACTTTTAAAATGTATCGTTCTACAAAGGATAAATAATAAAAAGGATGAGACCCAACATGAAACTAGCTATTGATGCAATGGGCGGAGATCATGCACCGAAAGCCATTATTGAAGGTGTAGAAAAAGCTACTGCTCAATTTAAAGAATTACATATTACGTTAATTGGAAACGAATCAGAAATAAAAAAGTATTTAACGAATTCAGATCGTATTTCGATTATTCATACAGAAGAAACCATTGATGCAACTGACGAGCCAGTGCGAGCTGTGCGTCGTAAAAAACAAGCATCTATGGTATTAATGGCAAATGAAGTAGCCGAAGGTCGTGCCGATGCTTGTATTTCAGCAGGAAATACAGGTGCGTTAATGACAGCCGGACTTTTTATTGTAGGTCGCATCAAAGGCATTGAACGCCCAGCACTTGCTCCGACGCTTCCGACACTAGATGGAAAAGGCTTTTTAATGCTAGATGTTGGTGCAAATGTTGATGCCAAGCCTGAACATTTGCTCCAGTACGCTGTGATGGGGTCGGTGTATGCCGAAAAAGTACGCGGCATTCAAGCTCCTAGAGTGGGACTGTTGAACATTGGAACTGAAGATAAAAAAGGAAATGACTTAACCAAACAAGCTTTTCAGCTACTAAAAAACGCTGATCTCAATTTTGTAGGCAACGTAGAATCTCGTGATTTGCTAAACGGCGTAGCCGATGTGGTTGTAACAGATGGTTTTACAGGAAATATGACTCTTAAGAGCATTGAGGGAACGGCGCTTTCCTTGTTTTCAATGATTAAACAAGAATTAATGAGCACGTTAAAAAGCAAGTTAGCCGCAGCGGTACTCAAGCCTCAGCTGCAGGGTTTAAAAGCGAAAATGGATTACAGTGAATATGGAGGAGCAGGGCTGTTTGGATTGCATGCGCCTGTTATCAAAGCGCACGGTTCGTCGGATGCGAATGCAGTATTTAGCGCGATTAAGCAAGCTGTGAATATGGTGGAAAACAATGTGTCTTCCACTATTCAAAAAGCAATCGAACAAACTGCTAATGAAGAAAAGGAGAGATAAGAAATGGGGAAAATTGCTTTTATCTTTCCAGGCCAAGGGTCACAAACTGTTGGTATGGGAAAAGATTTATATGATGAAACAGAGGAAGCAAAAAAGCTGATTGATACAGCTGACGAAGCTTTAGGGTTCAGTCTTTCAAACATTATTTTTGAAGGGCCTCAAGAAGAATTGACTTTAACTTATCACGCTCAACCTGCTCTTTTAACAACGAGTACAATGCTGCTTGAAGCGTTTAAAACGAGCGGAATTACACCCGATTTTGTTGCGGGTCACAGTCTAGGAGAATACAGTGCGCTTGTGGCTGCTGAGGTTTTATCGTTTAAAGATGCTGTTATGGCTGTTCACAAAAGAGGTCGCTATATGGACGAAGCTGTACCAGCAGGTCAAGGTACAATGGCAGCAGTGCTTGGCATGTCTGCGGAAGATCTAGAAGCCGTTACCGCTCAAATTACAAACGAAGGCGACGCTGTTCAGCTTGCAAATATTAACTGTCCGGGTCAAATTGTTATTTCAGGTACGGTAAATGGCGTAGAAAAAGCAGGAGCTCTTGCCAAAGAAAAAGGTGCAAAACGCGTGATTCCTCTAGTGGTAAGCGGTCCGTTTCACTCTAGTTTAATGAAGCCAGCTGCTGAAAAATTACGTGATACGCTAGAAACAGTGGGCTTTAGCGATGCGAAAGTTCCAGTCATAGCAAACGTAACAGCAAAGCCGGTTACTGACAGTCAAGATATTCAAAACAAGCTAGTGGAACAACTGTATTCTCCAGTGAGATGGGAAGAAACAGTTGAGACACTTCTTGCAGAAGGTGTAGATACATTTGTTGAAATTGGACCAGGAAAAGTATTATCAGGTCTTGTGAAAAAAGTAAATCGCCGTGCGGCTGTTTACGCTGTTAATGATCTTACATCATTAAAATCAACGATTGACGCACTAAAAGGGGGAGAATAACATGTTACAAGGGAAAGTTGCAGTTGTAACAGGCGCTTCTCGCGGAATTGGTCGTGCCGTTGCAATTGAGCTGGGAAAGCTTGGTGCTAAAGTAGTTGTAAACTATTCTGGAAGCGAAGCGAAAGCTCTTGAAGTTGTGGATGAAATTAAAGGACTAGGAACGGATGCAATTGCTGTACAAGCAAATGTGGCAGAAAGTGATTCTGTACAAGCAATGATAAAAGAAGCGATTTCTACATTTGGTTCAGTAGATATTTTAGTAAACAACGCGGGCATCACACGTGATAATCTTCTTATGCGTATGAAAGAAGACGAATGGGATGATGTTATTAATACAAACTTAAAAGGCGTGTTTTTGTGTACAAAAGCGGTTACTCGTCAAATGATGAAGCAGCGCGCAGGACGCATCATTAACATTTCATCAATTGTCGGCGTCAGCGGTAATGCTGGACAAGCAAATTATGTAGCAGCAAAATCAGGCGTGATTGGTTTAACAAAAACAACTGCCAAAGAATTAGCAAGCCGCAATATTACAGTGAATGCAGTTGCTCCTGGTTTCATTGCAACAGACATGACGGATAAATTGAATGAAGAAGTTCAGGCGGAAATGTTAAAGCAAATTCCTCTTGCAAGTTTTGGCCAGCCTGAGGATGTTGCGAACGCAGTTGCGTTTTTAGCATCAGATGCAAGCCGTTATATTACCGGTCAAACGATTCACGTTGACGGCGGAATGGTGATGTAAAAAAGGCACTTTACGAAAAGTGCAATTTGGTGATAAAGTACAAAGGGACGTTTACTAGGCGACCGATAAACTTTATTATTCAACCATAGTATTTTAGATGGAAATCATCTATAATGACTTGAGGGGAGGTGAAGAACAATGGCAGAGGTACTAGAACGCGTAACAACAATCATTGTTGATCGTCTTGGTGTAGACAAAAGTGAAGTGAAACTAGAATCTAGTTTCAAAGAAGACTTAGGTGCTGACTCTCTAGACGTAGTTGAATTTGTAATGGAGCTTGAAGAGGAATTCGATATCGAAATTTCTGACGAAGAAGCTGAAAAAATTTCAACTGTAGGAGATGCAGTTAATTACATACAGAGCCAAATTTAATCTGTAGTATATGTATGAAAAGCCCCGTTAAACAGCGGGGCTTTCTCTTCTTTTTAAGAATTTCAAAAAAAGACCTCTTTTTTTTGAAAAGGTAGTGTATCTTTTAGGATACCTCGTTTTATAATGAGAGATGGTAGGGAAAAACTACGAAACAATTGAAGCAGGTAAGCGGAGGTATTTTATGCCTAAACAATATTCAAATCGAGATCGAAAGATGAACGTGAAATTCAAGCAAAATTTTGCCGAGTTTCAAAAGGAAATTGGTATTCAGTTTACAAATGAAGCGCTTCTTTTTCAAGCATTTACACATTCATCCTATGTGAATGAGCATCGCAGAAGACCGTATGAAGACAACGAGCGTCTTGAGTTTTTAGGAGATGCCGTATTAGAGCTAACCGTATCACAATTTTTATTTAAAAAGTATCCAACGATGAGTGAAGGTGAGTTAACGAAGCTTCGTGCAGCAGTTGTGTGTGAACCGTCGCTTGTTACTTTTGCAAATGAAATGGATTTTGGTAAACTAGTGTTACTTGGAAAAGGTGAAGAGATGACGGGCGGCCGATCTAGACCGGCTTTACTGGCCGATGTGTTTGAAGCATTTATCGGAGCTCTTTATTTAGACCAAGGGCTTGATACGGTAGTAACGATTCTAAAAAAAGTTGTCTTTCCAAAAATTAATGAAGGTGCTTTTTCTCATGTGATGGATTTCAAAAGCCAGCTTCAAGAAGTGATTCAACGTGATGGAGTTGGACAATTAGAATACAAAGTTTTGCAAGAAAAAGGTCCAGCGCATAATCGCGAATTCTTATCTCGCGTATCGTTAAATGGTGAAGAGCTCGGCGTTGGTGTAGGCCGTTCGAAAAAAGAAGCAGAGCAAAAAGCAGCTCAAGTAGCTATTACGAAAATTAGAGCAAGTCAAACGAAATAAAATGATCCCCCTCTTAACGCATTCGTTATAAAGGGGGATTTGCTATGAAAAGATTACATGTGTGAGGGGGGATTTCTATGTTCCTCAAACGATTAGATATTGCAGGGTTCAAATCGTTTGCAGAAAAAGTATCGATAGATTTTGTGCCAGGTGTAACGGCGGTAGTAGGACCGAATGGGAGCGGAAAAAGCAACATTACGGATGCTATACGCTGGGTGCTTGGAGAACAGTCAGCCAAATCGCTTCGTGGAGGGAAAATGGAGGACATTATTTTTGCAGGAAGCGAATCACGCCGTGCGGTAAACGTGGCTGACGTAACGCTGACTTTGGAAAATGATGACCAGTTTCTCCCGCTTGATTATCATGAAGTTAGTATTACAAGGCGCGTGTACCGCTCAGGAGACAGTGAATTTTTTATTAACAACCAGCCGTGCCGTTTAAAAGATATTGTCGATTTATTTATGGACTCAGGACTTGGAAGAGAAGCTTTTTCGATTATCAGTCAAGGAAAAGTAGAAGAAGTACTAAGCAGTAAATCTGACGAGCGCCGTAAAATTTTTGAAGAAGCAGCAGGTGTATTAAAATACAAAACGCGTAAACGAAAAGCGGAGCTTCGGCTTCTCGAAACGCAAGAAAATTTAAATCGAGTAGTAGATATTCTTCATGAAATTGAAGGTCAGTTAGAGCCTTTACAGATTCAATCGTCTATTGCAAAAGATTATTTGCAGAAAAAAGAAGAATTAGAGCACATTGATGTGGCTGTTACGGTATTTGAAGTTGAAGATCTTCATCAGAAATGGGAAAAATTAAAAGCTGAAATGGCTCAGCACGAGCAGCTTGAAGAATCTCTCGCGACCAATATTCGCACGCGTGAAGGAGAAATTCAGACCCTTCGTTCGCATATTCAGCAAATCGATGAACAGCTAGACTCTTTACATAAAAAACTACTATATGTAAGTGAAGAAGTAGAAAAGCTAGAAGGCAAAAAAGAAGTATTAAAAGAGCGTAAGAAAAATGCTTTTCAAAATAAAGAGCAGCTGGAACGTTTAGTAAAAGAGTATACTCATAAGCATCAAGAGCTAAGTAAAGCAAAAGACAGCGAAGGAAAAGATCTTGAGCAATCTCAAAAAGAAGTGCAAGAGATACGTCTGAAGCTTACTGAGCAGGAACAGTTGTTCAGGCAGTACAGTGAGAATCTAGAAGAAAAACTTGAACAGATGAAAAGCGAATATTTTGAATTAGCGAACGCTCAAACATCCGCTCGAAATGAAATTTCATTTTTAGAGCAGCAAAAAATGCAAACGTTTGAAAAAGAGCAGCGCTTAACAAAATCCAACGAGCAATACGTCCAACAGCGCCGTGAATTAACGCAGCGAAAAGAAGCGGCGATCAAAAGGCTCGCTCAGTTTCGTCAAGAGCTTCAGCAGGCTGTACAAGTGTATAAGCAGCAAGGAGAGAAGCTTGAGTCATTAAGGCAAGCCTATCGTAAACAAGAGTCTACGCTTTATCAAGCTTATCAGTACGTGCAACAGACAAAATCACGAAAAGAAATGCTTGAAGAGATGCAAGAAGACTATGAAGGTTATTTTCACGGTGTAAAAGAAGTACTAAAAGCGCGTGATGGGAAGCTTGCAGGTATTAAAGGTGCCATTGCTGAGCTAATTAATGTCCCAAAAGAGTATGAAACAGCGCTTGAAATTGCGCTTGGAGGAGCAGCTCAGCACATTGTCGTTCAAGACGAACAAAGTGCCCGTCAGGCAATTGGCTTTTTGAAACAAAACGGTTACGGAAGAGCTACATTTTTACCACTGACGTCTGTAAAAGACCGTTATGTTCCGGCTCAAACTATTTCTATGCTAGAGAGTCACGAAGCGTATGTAGGAATCGCTTCATCTCTTGTTAAATACGAAGCTACTTACGACCGAGTTATTAAAAATTTGCTTGGAACCGTTATTGTTGTCAATGATTTAAAAGGCGCGAATGAACTTGCCCGCCTTGTGCAGCATCGCTATCGTTTCGTGACCGTTAAAGGGGATGTGGTCAACCCCGGTGGTTCGATGACAGGCGGTTCAATGAAGCAAAAGTCCAACTCTTTGTTAGGCCGTCAGCGTGAAGTGGAAGCCATTACGGCAAAAATAGAAGAGATGGAACAAAAGACGCTTGTGCTCGAGCAAGATGTGAAAGATAAAAAGTCACAGATTGAAGAGCTTCAACAGGAAATTAATAAACAGCAGGCATTTGTGGAACGCTTGAAAGACAAAGAGCAGGAATCTGACCGAGAAGTAAAGCAAATTGACATCGAAGAAAAAGCAGTGAATGACCGCTTAACCATGTATGATCATGATATTGCTAGCTTTAGACAAGATCAAACAAGCTTGTCCGCTCGAATTGATGAGCTGCATACGAGTTTGCAGGGAAATCAGCAGCAGGCAAATGTATTAGAGAAAAACATTGAAGAGTTAGCTGCACGCAAGCATACACAGCAAACGTCTAAAGAAACGGTTCAACATGAGCTTACAGAAGTAAAAGTGCTTCTTGCGAAAAAAGAACAGTTCCTCACAAATCAGCAAGAAAAATACGAAAGAGTGTGCTTTGAGCTTGATCAAACCATTCAGCGTTTGTCTGAAGCTACAGATGATCTTTCTCTTTTAACGAGTGAAATCACGAGCAACGACTCGGGTGAACTTCAGCTCGAAGAAGCGGCGCATGAGCGAATAAAAGAAAAGACAGAAACGTTACAATTAATGGATGACTGCAGATCAGAGCGGTTGAAAGCCCAGAATAAGCTTGAAGACGAAGAAAGGGTTGTAAAAGAGCTCCAGCGTCAGTACAAACAAATTACGGATGCTTTAAAAGATGAAGAAGTCAAAATCAATCGAATTGACGTAGAGCTAGACAGCCGTCTCCAGCAGCTGACAGAAGAGTACGAAATTAGCTTTGAAGCAGCAAAAGAAAAGTATCCTTTAACATTAGATATTCAAGAAGCAAGGAAAAAAATCAAGCTCATTAAGCTGGCAATTGATGAATTAGGAACCGTAAACTTAGGTTCTATCGAACAATACGAACGCGTTTCAGAACGCTATGAATTTTTAAATACGCAGCGAGCTGACCTCGACGAAGCGAAAAATACCCTGTATCAAGTGATTGAAGAAATGGACGAGGAAATGAAGAAACGTTTTTCTGATACGTTCTCTCGTATCCGCAATGAATTTGGTACAGTGTTCTCTTCACTATTCGGAGGAGGAAAAGCGGATTTGAAATTAACAGATCCGAAAGATTTATTAAATACAGGGGTGGAAATTGTTGCCCAGCCTCCTGGGAAAAAACTGCAGAATCTAGGGTTGCTGTCAGGCGGCGAGCGTTCGTTAACAGCCATTGCCCTCCTGTTTTCTATTTTGAAAGTACGTCCGGTGCCGTTTTGTGTGCTAGATGAAGTGGAAGCGGCGCTTGATGAAGCGAACGTTCATCGCTTCGCTACGTATCTACGCAAATTTAGTAATCAAACACAGTTCATTGTTATTACTCACCGAAAAGGTACAATGGAAGAAGCTGACGTACTGTACGGTGTGACAATGCAAGAATCTGGCGTATCGAAATTAGTCTCTGTTCGTTTAGAAGAATCAAAGCAATATGTTTAACTCATAGAATGAAAGGGTGGTACGAATGAGCTTTTTTAAGAAATTAAAAGAAAAAATTACAATGCAAACGGATTCTGTTACACAAAAATTTAAAGATGGACTATCAAAAACACGCAATTCTTTTTCGGAACGTGTGAATGATCTAGTGTCTCGCTATCGTCAAGTAGACGAAGAGTTTTTTGAGGAATTAGAGGAAATTTTAATTAGCGCTGATGTCGGCGTGGCTACCGTGTTGGATTTAATTGATGACTTAAAATCGGAAGTGAAACGCCGTAATATTAAGGACCCTCAAGATGTACAGGCTGTCATCTCTGAGAAATTAATTGATATTTATGAATCTGGTGAAGAGCAGATTGGTGAATTAAATATGCAGCAAAATGATTTAACGGTTATTTTGTTTGTAGGGGTAAACGGCGTTGGGAAAACAACAACAATTGGGAAAATTGCACATAAATTCAAACAAGAAGGCAAAAAAGTCGTAATGGCGGCAGGAGATACGTTCCGTGCCGGTGCGATTGAGCAGTTAGAAGTATGGGGAGAACGCGTTGGTGTTGATGTTATTAAGCAATCTGCAGGCTCTGACCCTGCCGCTGTCATGTATGACGCTGTTCAGTCAGCCAAGGCTCGAAAAGCAGATGTTTTATTATGTGATACAGCAGGTCGCCTTCAAAACAAAGTGAATTTAATGAAAGAATTAGAGAAAGTAAAGCGTGTTATTGAGCGAGAAATTCCTGGTGCTCCGCATGAAGTGCTTCTCGTACTTGATGCGACGACGGGTCAAAACGCTTTAAGTCAGGCTAAAACATTCTCAGAAGCAACGAACGTGACTGGAATTGTGTTAACAAAACTAGATGGTACGGCTAAAGGCGGGATTGTTCTTGCCATTCGAAACGAACTGAAGCTTCCTGTTAAATTCGTTGGACTTGGAGAAAAAGTAGACGACCTTCAGCCGTTTGACACGGAGCAATATATCTATGGGTTATTTGCCAATGCTGTAGAAGAAGAAACAGAAAAAGAGGCGTAATCTAAAAAGAGGCTGGGATAAAAGTATCTTCGTTGAAGGAAGATCCGAACGATTAATCGTTCGGATCTTTTTATTAGTAGGGTGGACGCAGGTTTCATATTTAGTCGTCTTTAAATTGAAGTAATTTAGTTATGTTTCCATCTCTTTTAAGTGGAAAAATGTGAGGTGTTAAGGAAAAAACTTGACATTCAAACCTCGCCTAGTTAAACTAATAACATGTAAAGGCTTTTCACTTAACAAGGGGGCGGTCAGATGGTTGAAAAGAGCGTGCATATGCTCGAGAAAACAACAAGAATGAATTACTTATTTGACTTCTATCAGGCGCTGTTGACGCCCAAACAAAGAAGTTATATGTCACTTTATTACTTGGATGATTATTCCCTCGGTGAAATAGCGGAAGAATTTGATGTGAGTCGTCAAGCAGTTTATGATAATATAAAACGTACAGAGCAAATGCTTGAACAATATGAGGAAAAGCTATTGTTATTTCAACGGTTTCAAGAGCGTCAATCAATTGTTCAACAACTGAAAGACGAACTTGCAGCCGACTTACACAAGAACAGTAAGCTTTCTTCTCTTCTTGATTCGCTCGAGAAATTAGATTAGGGGGCGGCGTATATGGCATTTGAAGGATTAGCCGACCGTTTGCAAAGCACACTGCAAAAGTTAAAAGGAAAAGGAAAAGTTAACGAAGCTGATGTTAAAGAAATGATGCGTGAAGTTAGACTTGCCCTTTTAGAAGCCGATGTAAACTTTAAAGTAGTAAAAGACTTTGTTAAGCGCGTAAGCGAACGTGCTGTAGGTCAAGACGTTCTTAAGAGCTTAACGCCTGGACAGCAAGTTATTAAGGTTGTACAAGAAGAATTAACTGCACTTATGGGCGGAGAGCAAAGCAAGATTGCAGTAGCTCCAAAAGCTCCAACTGTAATTATGATGGTTGGACTTCAAGGTGCAGGTAAAACAACAACAACTGGTAAACTTGCCAATTTATTACGTAAAAAATATAACCGTAATCCATTGCTTGTAGCAGCAGATATTTATCGTCCGGCAGCTATTAAACAGCTTGAAACACTAGGGAAACAGCTTAGCATGTCTGTTTTTTCATTAGGTGATCAAGTAAGTCCTGTGGAGATTGCGAAACAAGCTATTGCTCATGCGAAAGAAGAGCATCACGATTATGTATTAATTGATACAGCGGGACGTTTGCATGTTGATGAAAATCTAATGGAGGAGTTAGAACAGATCAAAGAGCTTTCTAACCCAGACGAAATTTTCCTTGTTGTCGATGCGATGACGGGTCAAGATGCAGTAAACGTTGCGGATAGCTTTAATAAGCAATTAGGATTAACTGGCGTTGTATTAACGAAACTAGACGGCGATACGCGCGGTGGTGCAGCGCTTTCTATTCGTGCAGTAACTGATACACCAATTAAGTTTGTCGGTCTTGGAGAAAAGATGGATGCTATTGAAGCATTCCACCCAGAGCGTATGGCTTCCCGTATCTTAGGTATGGGTGATGTGCTGACGCTTATCGAAAAGGCTCAGGCAAATGTAGATGCTGAAAAGGCAAAAGAGCTTGAAGCTAAGCTGCGCACGCAGTCATTTACATTTGATGACTTTTTAGATCAACTTGCTCAGGTGCGTCAAATGGGACCGCTTGATGAGCTAATTGGTATGCTTCCGGGCGCCAATAAAGTAAAGGGGCTCAAAAACCTGCAGGTTGATGAAAAGCAAATTAATCATGTAGAAGCAATTATTCGTTCGATGACGAAAGCGGAAAAAACAAACCCTGAAATCATTAATTCAAGTCGAAGAAAGCGTATTGCAAAAGGAAGCGGACGTTCTGTACAAGAAGTCAATCGTTTGCTTAAACAATTTGAAGACATGAAAAAAATGATGAAACAAATGACAAATATGTCAAAAGGCAAGAAAAAGGGTATGAAACTTCCATTCTTTTCATGATAAAATGCTTGATTTGAACTGAAAAAACCAAAGAAAATAAAATATTTTTCTAGTGTTAAGAAAAAAACCTTTACAAACATTTTACCTATTTGATATTATATTATCTTGTTGAAACATATTCGGAGGTGCTTTATAAAATGGCAGTAAAAATTCGTTTAAAACGTATGGGAGCTAAAAAATCTCCTTTCTATCGTATCGTAGCAGCAGACTCTCGTTCACCACGTGATGGACGTTACATCGAAGTAGTTGGAACTTACAATCCTGTAGTTCAACCAGCTGAAGTTAAAATCGATGAAGAGCTAGCTCTTAAATGGTTACAAAATGGTGCTAAACCATCTGATACAGTTCGTAACCTTTTCTCTAACGAAGGCATCATGGAAAAATTCCATAATGCTAAATTAGGAAAATAATTTCACTCGAGATGACATCACTAATCGAAACAATTGTAAAGCCGCTTGTTGATTATCCAGCTGATGTTAAAGTGGAGGAACAAGAAGATGAACGTCAAGTGACTTACATCCTTACTGTTCACCAAGAAGATGTCGGCAAAGTAATCGGCAAACAAGGCCGCGTTGCAAAAGCGATTCGAACTGTTGTGAATGCAGCAGCATCACAGCAAGGTAAAAAAGTGTATGTGAAAATTCAAGAGTAATCAAAAAGGGAGAGGGATAACCTCCCCCTTTTTTTATGTTATGATAAGATGAACGTTTTGATCACAGTAAGTCTTTTGCGAGCAAGAAGCAGCTATTTCAATATGCATGTAAAAAGCACAAGGTCACTATCTTGAGGGCGGAGGGAACGTTTTGAACATTATTCAAAAAGTGGTTGTGAAACAAGTGTTAACTGAAGCAAGCAAACAAGATCTTGAAAATCGTTTTATAAACCGCAAGCAGGCGCTTGAAAAGGAAATGGAACAGCTGAAATTTCAGTTAAAGCACATGGAAAAAGCCAATAAAGGTTCTTCTTTATTACATAGTCAATTTGAAAAAGAAAAATCCGCTCGCCTTGAAAAAATTGAAGTGTTGAACTTTCAGCTGACGCAATTAGAAAAGCTTCCTTTAGGGAGCGAACTCGTTGAAACGGAACTGGATGCCTTAGTAGAGGTAAAAATCGGCGATGATTGGGAAAAGATAAAAGAAAGTAAAACAATTATTATAAAAGATAGCAAAGTTGTTGAGATTAGATAGAGGTGAAGAAGCATGAAATGGTTTAAGGTTGGAAAAATTGTGAATACCCATGGTGTAAAAGGAGAAATTCGTATTGTATCAACTACGGATTTTGCTGATGAGCGCTATGAAAAAGGAAATAAACTTTATATCTTCAAAGAAAAGCAAAGCGAGCCGGTGGAAGTAACGGTAGCAAGCCATCGCAGGCATAAAAATTTTGATCTGCTTACATTCGAAGGCTATCACAACGTAAATGATGTTGAGCAGTACAAAAACTGCGAAGTGAAAATTCCTGAGGAGCAGCTAACGGATTTAGAAGACGGTGAATTTTATTTCCACGAAATTATTGGCTGTACAGTAAAAACAGAAGACGGAGTAGAGGTAGGAACGGTCAAAGAAATTTTAACGCCGGGAGCTAATGATGTGTGGGTCGTTAAAAAAGGCGGAAAAGAAGTTCTTATTCCTTACATCGACGACGTTGTACAATCTATTGATATAGAGGAAAAAGAGATTGTTATTACAGTAATGGAAGGGTTATTGGACTAATGAAAATTGATGTACTATCGCTATTTCCTTCTATGTTTGACGGTGTTTTTGGTGAATCAATTTTGAAAAAAGCACAGGAAAAAAATGCGGTTGAACTGAATGTAGTTAATTTCCGAGAATATTCTACGAACAAACATCAAAATGTGGACGATTATCCTTACGGCGGAGGTGCTGGAATGGTATTGACACCTCAGCCTATTTTTGACGCTGTAGAAAAGCTGACTGAAACAGCTAAGAAGCCCCGGGTAGTTTTGCTTTGTCCGCAGGGCGAACGCTATACACAGGCAAAAGCAGAAGAACTAGCAGCAGAAGAGCATTTAATTTTTATTTGCGGTCATTACGAAGGATATGATGAACGAATTCGTGAGCAGCTGGTAACTGATGAAATTTCAATTGGTGACTATGTATTAACTGGAGGAGAGCTTGGTGCAATGGTTGTGATCGATAGCGTTGTTCGCCTGCTTCCTGATGTGCTTGGCAATAATCATTCAGCTGTACAAGACTCACACAGTACAGGTTTACTAGAGCACCCCCACTATACGCGTCCTGCTGATTTTAGAGGCTTAACAGTTCCTGAAGTACTTATGTCAGGAAATCATAAAAAAATTGAACAGTGGCGCCAAAAAGAGTCTTTAAAGCGCACGTTGCTTCGAAGACCGGATATGCTTGAAAAGATGGAGCTAACGGAAGAGCAAAAGAAACTAGTAGCTCAATTAAAAGAGGAAAACAACCTTTCATAAATCCATAAAATTTATGCATAAACTCTGTTGCATACGGTATAAGAGTGTGCTAAGATAGATTTTGTGGCTTGGGCAGATGTCTGGTCACCTATAACGATGTTCCGCTGCAATGATTGAAAAGCATTGGTATGAGCGTCTGTTGGAAGGAGTTGAAACACGCGATGCAAAAATTAATCGAAGAGATTACAAAAGAACAATTAAAAACAGATCTTCCTACGTTCCGTCCTGGTGATACTGTACGTGTACACGTAAATATCGTTGAGGGTACTCGTGAACGTGTTCAGGTATTTGAAGGTGTTGTTATTAAGCGTCGTGGCGGTGGTATCAGCGAAACATTTACAGTACGTAAGATTTCTTACGGTGTAGGTGTAGAGCGTACATTCCCACTTCATACGCCAAAAATTGCAAAAATCGAAGTAATGCGCCGCGGTAAAGTACGCCGTGCGAAACTTTATTACCTACGTGAATTACGTGGTAAAGCTGCGCGTATTAAAGAAATTCGATAATAGTAAAGGGGAGCTTGTTTATACAAGCTCCTTTTTTCAAATGTTTTTTTAGAACGATTCGTTCTCTGACAGTGAAAAATAGACGTACAAGTCATCATTTTTTTATTCTATTTATTTATTAGGCGTTTCAAACATTATCGTTTAAAATAAAGGTATGACATAAGAGTTGGAGGACTGAAGATGGCTCGAAAGAAAAATGAACTGTGGGAATGGATAAAAGCAATCGCCATTGCCGTACTGTTAGCTGTTGTAATTCGCTATTTTTTGTTTGCACCGATTGTAGTAGATGGACTTTCTATGATGCCTACGCTGCATGACCAAAATCGAATGATTGTAAATAAGTTCTCCTATAAGATTGGTGATCCTGATCGCTTTGATATTATTGTTTTTCATGCTACAGCGGAAAAAGATTACATAAAACGTATTATCGGACTGCCGGGTGATCATATTGAGTATCGAAATGATACGCTATATGTAAATGGAAAAGCTTATAAAGAGCCCTATTTAGATCAGTATAAAAAAGAAGTGATTGACGGTAATTTAACCGAA
Source organism: Priestia sp. RMT2NF4 (assembly GCF_047872835.1). Taxonomy (NCBI): domain Bacteria; kingdom Bacillati; phylum Bacillota; class Bacilli; order Caryophanales; family Bacillaceae; genus Priestia; species Priestia sp. RMT2NF4. Next base: position 554,713 of record NZ_JBLQZO010000002.1, on the reverse strand, counting down.
GATTTTAAACTAGAAGACGTAACGGGTAAAAAGACCGTGCCAGAAGGCTATTTGTTCGTGATGGGAGACAATCGACGCTACAGTAAAGACAGCCGTCAGATTGGCTTTGTGAGCATGGACAAGGTGCTTGGTAAAACGAGTGCCGTATACTGGCCGATTAAAGAAGCGCGTTTTGCAAAGTAAAATATAAAAGGTGAGTAAAATATGACAATTCAATGGTTTCCTGGCCATATGGCCAAGGCCAGAAGACAAGTAACTGAAAAGCTAAAATTGATTGATATTGTATACGAACTGGTTGATGCACGCATTCCGCAATCATCGCGAAATCCAATGATTGATGAGATTATTGTGAACAAGCCCAGAATCGTATTGTTGAATAAAGTGGACAAAGCGGATCCGCGCGTCACTCAGCAGTGGTTAGATTATTACAAAGAACAAGGTATTTATGCCTTAGCTATTGACGCACAAGCAGGTAAAGGAATGAAACAAATTGTTTCGTCTTCTAAAGAACTTCTTCAAGAGAAGTTTGACCGCATGCGCGCAAAAGGAGTTAAAAAACCCCGCGCTATCCGTGCGATGATTGTAGGGATTCCTAACGTCGGTAAATCAACGCTAATTAATCGCCTTGCCAGCAAAAAAATTGCCAAGACGGGAGATCGTCCAGGTGTGACGCAGGCACAGCAGTGGATTAAGGTAGGAAACGAGCTAGAGCTGCTTGATACGCCAGGTATTTTGTGGCCTAAGTTTGAAGATGAAACAGTTGGATATAAGCTTGCGACAACGGGTGCTATCAAAGATACCATTTTAAATATGCAAGATGTCGCTGTTTATGCGCTGCGCTTCTTAACTAGCCATTACCCAGAACAATTAAAGCAGCGTTATGATTTAAATGAAATCCCTGAAGACATTGTAGAGCTTTTTGATGCAATTGGGTCGCGCCGCGGCTGTTTAATGGGTGGCGGCATGGTGGATTACGATAAAACAGCTGAGCTTGTTCTTCGAGAAATTCGAACGGATAAAATTGGCACCTTTACATTTGATGATCCAAGTGAAGCTGAACAACAGCTGTAAGCAACACATTGCGAACTGAAGCAAAAAACGCCTCTGCCTTTTCAGCATGAGGCGTTTTTTATGTGAAAGTGCCGCGTGAAAATGTTGATATAAAGAAGGTGGAGCTAATGAAAAAGAGTATTAAGGAAATAAAAGAGGAACTAAAGCAAGTGAGAAGCCCGGAAGATGCTTTATTTAAGGCATATGCGCAAGATGAGCGTAAAGGTGTGCAGCAGGTTATTATTCAAAAACAAAGGCAATTTGAAGCGGCTGAGCGCTTGAAGCAACAGTTTGATGAAATGATGGCATATGAAAATGAATTATATAGACAAGGAGCAACTTATATTGCCGGAGTAGACGAAGTAGGAAGAGGACCGTTAGCAGGACCGGTAGTAGCGGCTGCTGTTATTTTGCCTCCCGATTTTTTTCTCCCTGGTCTGACGGATTCAAAGAAGTTATCAGAAGCAAAGCGAGAAGCGTTTTATGAAGAAATTTGTAAAAAAGCTGTCGCTATCGGTATAGGGATTATAGACGCAGAGGTCATTGATTCTATTAATATTTACGAAGCAACAAAAAAGGCAATGACTGAAGCCATTGAACTGTTGGCAGTTCAGCCTGATGAACTGCTCATTGATGCGATGAAGCTGCCGGTGCCTATTTCGCAGCAGTCAATCATTAAAGGCGATGCTACAAGCATTTCAATTGCTGCAAGTTCTGTTATTGCAAAAGTGACGCGAGATCGAATGATGAAAGAACTTGGTGAACGCTATCCTGCATACGGATTCGAAAAACATATGGGATATGGAACAAAACAACATTTAGAAGCAATCGAACAATATGGAATTTTGCCAGAACACCGCCGATCTTTTGCACCGATAAAAAACCAAGTAAACTAGAACATGATACCCGAGCATATCTCTGCTTTTTAGCGCATGTTTCAATGCGGGATTCTAGGCTTAAAAAGAATATAGCCTATGTAAGCGGAGATATTGCAGCGGGAAAAATTCGTAAATTATTTTCCTCTCAGTCTGCTTTAGTTATGAAGGTTGATTTACATGATCAACCACACGTTTAACGTCCGCAGAGCCTCATCTACTTCATAAGGTATGGTTAAGTACTATCTCCATAAAAATATCAATTTTCTTATTATTTCAATATTTTTCACTAGAATAGTAGACAATTAGACAATTATTTTTATACAATGAAAGCGCAGTCTATTTTGTGCAGTATAGTTTTGTGGTTGATTATGTTAGGAGGATGGGAAATGAATATCCATGAGTATCAAGGAAAAGAACTACTCAGAAAATATGGGGTTGCAGTACCAAACGGTCGAGTAGCTTTTACTGTTGAAGAAGCAGTTGAAGCAGCAAAGGAATTAGGTTCACAAGTATCAGTGGTGAAAGCACAAATCCATGCTGGTGGACGCGGTAAAGCGGGCGGTGTCAAAGTAGCAAAAAACTTAGATGAAGTTCGTACATATGCACAAGATATTTTAGGAAAGACCCTCGTAACGCACCAAACAGGCCCTGAAGGAAAAGAAGTTAAGCGCTTGTTAGTTGAAGAGGGATGCGATATTAAGAAAGAATACTACATCGGTTTAGTTCTTGATCGTGCAACGTCTCAAGTTGTATTGATGGGTTCTGAAGAAGGTGGAACTGAAATTGAAGAAGTGGCGGAAAAAACGCCTGAAAAAATCTTTAAAGAATATGTAGATCCTGCGATTGGTTTACAAGCATTCCAAGCTCGCAGACTTGCATTTAATATTAATATTCCAAAAGAATTAGTTGGAAAAGCAGTTAAATTCATGACAGGTTTATATACAGTATTTGTTGAAAAAGACTGCTCAATTGCAGAGATTAACCCTCTAGTTGTAACAGGTGACGGAGACGTTATGGCATTGGATGCGAAGTTAAACTTTGATTCAAATGCGCTGTATCGCCAAAAAGATATTCTTGAATATCGTGACCTTGAAGAGGAAGATGCTAAAGAAATTGAAGCATCTAAATACGACTTAAGCTACATTTCACTAGACGGTAATATCGGTTGTATGGTAAACGGTGCAGGTTTAGCGATGGCAACGATGGATATTATTAAGCATTACGGAGGCGACCCTGCTAACTTCCTGGATGTTGGGGGCGGCGCAACTGCTGAAAAAGTAACAGAAGCATTTAAAATTATTTTATCTGACCAAAATGTAAAAGGTATTTTCGTTAATATTTTCGGCGGAATTATGAAATGTGATGTTATTGCAACAGGTGTTGTTGAAGCAACAAAACAAGTTGGATTAAGCCTTCCATTAGTTGTTCGCTTAGAAGGAACAAACGTTGAACTTGGAAAAGAAATTTTACAAAAATCAGGCTTAAATATCACAGCTGCTGAATCTATGGCAGACGGCGCACAAAAAATCGTTTCACTAGTGAAATAGAAAGGCTGGGGGATAGGAATGAGCGTATTTATTAATCAAGATACAAAAGTAATTGTACAAGGAATTACAGGCGGAGTTGGCCTTTTTCATACACAGCAAATGTTAGAATATGGAACAAAAATTGTTGGTGGCGTAACGCCGGGTAAAGGCGGCTTAGAAGTAGAGGGTGTTCCGGTATTTAATACGGTTGCCGAGGCGAAAGAAAAAACAGGCGCAACGGCTTCTGTTGTATATGTTCCACCAGCATTCGCAGCTGACTCCATTATTGAAGCAGTTGACGCAGATTTAGATTTAGTTATTTGTATTACAGAAGGTATTCCAGTATTAGATATGGTAAAAGTAAAGCGTTATATGGAAGGAAAACGTACGCGTCTTGTAGGGCCTAACTGCCCAGGTGTTATTACACCGGAAGAATGTAAAATTGGCATTATGCCAGGGTACATTCACAAAAAAGGTCATGTAGGTGTAGTTTCGCGTTCTGGTACATTAACATATGAAGCTGTTCACCAACTTTCTGAAGCTGGAATTGGCCAATCAACAGCTGTTGGTATCGGCGGTGACCCGGTGAATGGCACGAACTTTATCGATGTATTAAAAGCGTTTAATGAAGATGAAGATACGTATGCAGTAATTATGATTGGGGAAATCGGCGGTACAGCAGAAGAAGAAGCGGCAGAATGGGTAAAAGCAAATATGACAAAACCTGTTGTCGGCTTCATTGGCGGTCAAACAGCGCCTCCAGGAAAACGTATGGGCCATGCTGGTGCGATTATTTCAGGTGGTAAAGGGACAGCGTCTGAAAAAATTAAAACAATGAATGAGTGCGGTATCCAAGTAGCTGAAACACCATCTGTTATGGGAGAAACACTTATTAAAGTGTTAAAAGAACAAGGCATTTACGAGCAGTGTAAGACTCATTAATAGAAGACATATAGCCTCCTTTGACCGGGGGCTATTTTGTCCATTTAAAAAGGAGATTGTAGAATGTCTGGTTTACGGGAAAAATTAATTCATTTAGCACATTGTCCATCTGTTAATTGGAAACAAATTTTTACGCTACTTCAACAGAATTCTTCATTACAAAATCTCTACGAGTACTCTCCATCACAGCTTCAAAAACTATTGACTCTCTCGATTGAACGTGCTAATCAAATAAAAAAAGATTTGCAAACTATTCCAATACGAGATATTCTAGATAAATATGACGCTGAGAATATTCGATGTGTCACCATCTTAGATGATGAATATCCTGAACTTTTGCGCCATATTTATGATCCGCCTTGGGTATTATTTGCAAGGGGGAACTTGTCTCTTCTACACGCTCCGGCAAGCTTAAGCGTTGTAGGAACAAGAAATCCTACTTCATATGGAACTGCAGCTTTAACTCGTATTGTTAAGCCGATGCTGCATGAAGAATTTGTCGTTGTGAGTGGGCTAGCCTTAGGAATTGACCAGGCTGCTCATGAACTGGCTATCGCTGAAAAAGCTAAAACGATTGCAGTTTTAGGCGGAGGGTTTTATAATATTTACCCAAGAGGAAACCAAAATTTAGCAAGAGAAATTGCGCAGCATCATTTGCTGCTTTCTGAATATGCCCCGTTTATGAAGCCGACGAAATGGTTTTTCCCTCGCAGAAACAGAATCATTAGCGGATTAACAGGAGGCACGTTGGTGGTGCAAGCAAAAGAAAGAAGTGGATCTTTTATTACCGCCGACCAGGCGCTTCAGCAAGGAAGAGAAGTATTTGCCATACCGGGTTCTATTTTTGAAGAAACATCATGTGGAACGAATAAGTTAATCCAATTAGGGGCAAAACTTGTGCAAAGCGCTGCTGATATTACAGATGAAATGATGTATATAAGATGAATGTTTCAAAGTAGTCATATTCTTGCATGGTATGAAATACTAGTGAGATACGTAGGAAAATCGTATGACTTATCTTTTTGACATTTGACAAACAAGAACCAAATATTTAATAATAATGAAGATTTTATTCTACCTCTTGAGGAGGAACAAATAGATGTCTGACTACCTAGTAATTGTAGAATCGCCTGCAAAGGCTAAAACAATTGAACGTTATTTAGGAAAGAAATATAAAGTAAAAGCATCGATGGGACATGTTCGCGATTTACCTAAAAGTCAAATGGGAATTGATATTGAACAAGATTACAACCCGAAATATATTACAATTCGCGGGAAAGGCCCGGTTTTAAAAGAACTAAAAACAGCGGCTAAAAAAGCAAAAAAGATTTACCTAGCAGCCGATCCAGACCGTGAAGGAGAAGCGATTGCATGGCATTTGGCGCACAGTTTGGATGTAGACATTGCATCGGACTGCCGCGTAGTGTTTAACGAGATTACAAAAGAAGCGATTAAAGAATCTTTTAAACATCCACGAGCAATTAATATGGATTTAGTAGATGCTCAACAAGCACGACGTATTCTTGACAGGCTGGTTGGCTACAATATCAGTCCATTGCTGTGGAAAAAAGTGAAAAAAGGATTAAGTGCCGGAAGGGTTCAATCAATTGCAGTGCGGTTAATTATTGATCGTGAAAAAGAAATTGCAAAGTTTATCCCAGAAGAATACTGGACGGTAAAAGCAACTTTTCAAAAAGGGAACGACCAGTTTGAAGGCCAGTTAATCGAATATCAAGGGAAAAAAGTAGAGCTATCGAATGAAGATGATGTAACCAACATTGTTAAACAATTAGATGGAAACGAATTTTCAATTTCTAAAGTAACAAAACGTGAGCGAAAGCGTAATGCGGCTCCTTCTTTTACCACGTCTTCATTACAGCAAGAGGCAGCGCGGAAACTGAACTTCCGAGCGAAAAAAACGATGATGATTGCGCAGCAATTATATGAAGGAATTGATTTAGGAAAAGAAGGTACAGTAGGTCTTATCACGTATATGCGTACCGATTCTACTCGTATTTCAGAAACAGCTCAAACAGAAGCTAGAGATTACATTACGAACGCGTACGGAAATCAGTTTGTGGCAACGGAAAAGCGTAAAGAAAAGAAGAATTCAAATGCGCAAGATGCCCACGAAGCGATTCGTCCAACTTCAGCTCTTCGTAAACCAGGAGAGGTAAAAGAGTTCTTATCGCGTGATCAGTATCGACTGTATAAGTTAGTATGGGAGCGCTTCGTTGCTAGTCAAATGGCACCTGCCATTATGGATACAATGGCTGTAGATTTGAAAAATGGAGACGTAACATTTAGAGCGAACGGCTCAAAAGTTAAATTTCCAGGCTTTATGAAAGTGTATGTTGAAGGCAATGATGATCAAGTGGAGGAAAAAGAAAATCTTCTTCCAGACTTAGAAGAAGGAGAAGTAGCTTATTCTAAGGACATCGATGAAAAGCAGCATTTCACACAGCCGCCGCCAAGATATACAGAAGCTCGTTTAGTTAAGACATTAGAAGAGCTAGGCATTGGCCGACCGTCTACATATGCTCCAACACTTGATACGATTCAAAAGCGCGGATACGTAGCGCTCGATAACAAGCGTTTTGTTCCAACAGAACTTGGAGAAATTGTACTAGAGCTTGTATTGGAGTTTTTCCCGGAAATTTTAGATGTAGAGTTTACAGCTAAAATGGAAAACGATTTGGATGAAGTGGAAGATGGTAATGTTCAATGGGTGCGTGTTATTGACGAATTTTACAGTGATTTTGAAAAACGCTTAGAACATGCTGAAAAAGAAATGCGCGAAGTGGAGATTAAAGATGAACCTGCCGGAGAAGACTGTGAAGAATGCGGTTCACCTATGGTATACAAAATGGGACGCTACGGAAAATTTATGGCATGCTCTAATTTCCCTGACTGTCGCAACACGAAGCCAATTGTAAAAGAGATTGGCGTAAAGTGTCCGAAATGTGAAGAAGGAAATATCGTTGAGCGAAAATCGAAGAAAAAGCGTACATTTTATGGCTGTGATCGATTCCCGGGCTGTGACTTCGTATCTTGGGATAAACCGATTGCAAGAAAATGTCCGAAATGTGAAAATCTGCTTGTAGAGAAGAAACAGAAAAAAGGAACTCAAGTCGTCTGTACAAGTTGTGATTATAAAGAGGAAGCTCAGCAGTAAAAGAGAATGGGATGAATTCCCACACTTTAAATTTAAAAATAGCAGTTATATAAGATGCGGCGACATTGCTTCATGTGCTAAAATGGAAACGTTATTAGCGACATTGAGTAATGTCGCATTTTCTTTGTCCCGTTAAAAAAGGAAAAGACAAGTGAATGAATAAGCAAAATGATAGAAAAGATAGAAATGAAGTTGGAGGATTTACAATGAATGAACAAGTAATTAATGTTATTGGAGCAGGTCTTGCTGGAAGTGAAGCAGCTTGGCAAATCGCAAAGCGCGGTTTGAAAGTCCGTCTTTATGAGATGAGACCAGTAAAGCAAACACCTGCTCATCATACGGACAAATTTGCTGAATTAGTATGTAGTAATTCACTGCGTGCGAATACATTAACAAATGCAGTGGGTGTGCTAAAAGAAGAAATGCGATTATTAGACTCTGTCATTATTCGTTCAGCAGACGAGTGTGCGGTTCCAGCAGGTGGAGCACTGGCTGTTGATCGTCACGAATTTGCCTCTCGTGTGACGGAAAGCGTTAAAAACCATCCGAACGTAACGGTTGTTAATGAAGAAATTACGGAAATTCCACAGGGACCAACTGTTATTGCAACAGGTCCGCTAACGTCAAAAGATTTATCGGAACAGCTGCGCGCGTTAACAAGTGAAGATTATTTATATTTTTACGATGCGGCTGCACCTATTATTGAAAAAGACAGCATTGATATGGATAAAGTATATCTTAAATCTCGCTATGACAAAGGGGAAGCTGCCTATTTAAACTGTCCGATGACAAAAGAAGAATTCCAGCGCTTTCATGAAGCATTAATCAATGCAGAGACGGTTCCTTTAAAAGAATTTGAGAAGGAAATTTATTTTGAAGGATGTATGCCAATTGAAGTAATGGCTTCACGCGGAGAAAAAACAATGCTCTTTGGACCAATGAAACCAGTTGGGTTAGAAGATCCGAAAACAGGAAAGCGACCTTATGCAGTTGTTCAGCTTCGTCAAGATGATGCAGCAGGTACACTATATAATATTGTAGGTTTCCAAACACATTTAAAATGGGGAGCACAAAAAGAAGTATTAAGCTTAATCCCAGGTTTAGAAAATGCAGAAGTAGTACGCTACGGAGTTATGCATAGAAATACGTTTATTAATTCTCCTAAATTGTTAAAGCCTACGTATCAATATCGCGAGCGTGATGACTTATTCTTTGCTGGACAAATGACGGGAGTAGAAGGATATGTAGAATCAGCTGCGAGCGGATTAATGGCAGGAATGAACGCGGCTCGACTCGTGCTTGGTGAAGAATTGGTTGTATTGCCGCAGGAAACAGCGATTGGCAGTATGGCTCACTATATCACACATACAAACGCCAAAAACTTCCAGCCGATGAATGCCAACTTTGGCTTATTCAAAGAATTGGAAGTGCGAATCAAAAACAAACAAGAACGAAATGAAACGCTGGCTAAACGAGCATTGGAAACTATTCAGAATTTTACAACAAAATAATCAAAATTGTTTGCAAGGGCTACTTAATTGTGATAATATTTAGTAGCCCTTGTGAGGTGATAACATTGGAATTTGTTAAAGATGTATTAAATTCCTTTCTAGAATATTTACAAATTGAGAAAAATTATTCAAAATATACAGTTGACTGCTATGAAAAAGACATAGGTATCTTCATGTCTTTTATGCAGGAAGAGCAAATACAAAACCTACAAAGTGTTACATATGCTGATGCAAGGCTGTTTTTAACACGCCTATATGAAAAGCAGTATTCAAAAAGATCGATGTCACGCAAAATTTCTTGTTTGAGAACGTTTTATCGTTACTTAAATAGAGAAGAATTAGTAGAAGATAATCCATTTGCGCTCGTTACCCTTCCTAAAAAGGAAGAGAGAAATCCTCGCTTCCTGTATGAAGAGGAGATTGTGAAATTATTTCAAATGAATGACTTAACAACTCCGTTAGGGCAGCGTAATCAGTCTCTCTTAGAATTGCTGTATGCCACCGGAATACGAGTGAGTGAATGTGCATCTATTAAGCTTAGCGATATAGATTTTTCACTTCAAACTTTGCTCGTATATGGCAAAGGGAAAAAACAACGGTACGTGCCATTTGGCTGTTATGCCAAGGACGCTCTTAGAGTATATATAGATAATGGAAGAAAGCTTCTTTTAAAAAAGGCTCCTTCTGATACTCATTCGCTCTTTTTAAATTATAAGGGGACACCGTTGACAGACCGAGGCATACGCTTAGTCATTGATCAGTTAGTAAAGAAAACCGCTGAGAATATACATATTAGTCCACACGTTTTGCGGCATACTTTTGCGACTCATATGTTAAATGAAGGGGCAGATTTACGTACAGTTCAAGAAATGCTAGGTCATGAACATTTATCAACCACTCAAATATACACACATGTGACGAAGGATCGTTTAAAGGCAGTTTATATGAATCACCATCCTCGCGCATAAAAGGAGGAGTTAATTTGTCTACTTTCCATGCTACTACGATTTTTGCAGTTCAGCATAACGGTCAATGTGCCATGTCTGGGGACGGACAAGTAACGTTTGGAAATGCTGTTGTGATGAAACATACTGCTCGAAAAGTAAGACGTCTATTTCAAGGGCAAGTTCTTGCCGGCTTTGCAGGTTCAGTAGCTGATGCATTCACTCTTTTTGAATTATTTGAAACGAAGCTTGAAGAGTATAACGGAAATCTTCAGCGTGCAGCCGTGGAGCTTGCTAAACAATGGAGAAGTGACAAAGTATTGCGAAAGTTAGAAGCAATGCTTATTGTTATGAACAAAGATAACTTACTGTTAGTATCAGGAACGGGTGAAGTTATTGAACCGGACGACGGCATTTTAGCAATTGGATCAGGCGGAAATTATGCTTTATCAGCGGGACGTGCATTAAAACAACATGCAGGCGAACATTTAACAGCTAAAGAAATTGCAAAAGCAGCTTTAGATGTAGCAAGTGAGATATGTGTTTATACAAATGATCATATTATTGTAGAAGAACTGTAGGAAAGGGGATTTTTTTATGAATTCTCATTTAACACCTCGACAAATTGTAGAAAAGCTCGATCAGTATATTATTGGTCAAACGAAGGCAAAGAAAGCGGTCGCTGTTGCGCTGCGAAATCGCTATCGCCGCGGTCTGCTAGACGAATCTTTACGTGATGAAGTTGTGCCGAAAAACATTTTAATGATTGGTCCTACAGGTGTGGGTAAAACCGAGATTGCACGCCGCTTAGCTAAGCTTGTCGGTGCACCTTTTATTAAGGTTGAGGCAACAAAATTTACGGAAGTTGGATATGTAGGACGCGATGTGGAATCAATGGTTCGTGATTTAGTGGAAACGTCAGTTCGACTTGTGAAAGAAGAAAAAATGAACGGCGTGCGTGATCGTGCAGAAGAAAATGCAAACAAGCGGATAGTGGAGCTTCTTGTTCCAAGCAAAAAGAAGCAGCAATCGTTTAAAAATCCGTTTGAAATGATTTTTTCAAACGGTACACAGTCAAGCGATGCGGATCCTGATCAAGATGAGGAAACGAATATTGCAACGAAGCGCAAGCAGATTGCTCATCAGCTTGCTCTAGGAGAGCTTGAAAATCATTATGTCACAATTGAAGTAGAAGAGCAACAGCCTTCTATGTTTGATATGTTACAAGGTTCGGGTATGGAACAAATGGGCATGAACATGCAGGATGCCTTAAGCAATTTTATGCCTAAAAAACAAAAAAAGCGCAAACTTACTGTTAAAGATGCACGAAAAGTATTAACAAATGAAGAAGCGCAAAAATTGATTGATATGGATGAAGTGACGCAAGAAGCTGTGAATCGTGCAGAACAATACGGAATTATTTTCATTGACGAAATTGATAAAATTGCTCAAAAAAGTGGTAATTCATCTTCCGCTGATGTTTCACGTGAAGGCGTGCAGCGAGATATTTTACCAATTGTAGAAGGATCAACGATTGTTACCAAATATGGTGCAGTCAAAACTGATCATGTTTTATTTGTAGCAGCTGGTGCTTTCCATGTATCAAAACCGTCGGATTTAATTCCAGAATTGCAAGGTCGATTCCCAATTCGCGTTGAATTAACGAAGCTAACCGTTGAAGATTTTATAAACATTTTAGTAGAGCCAGATAATGCGTTATTAAAGCAATATGCGGCATTATTGGAAACTGAAGGTATACAAATTGAATTTTCTGACGATGCTATACGTAAGATTGCAGAAATTGCATATCAGGTAAATCAAGATACAGACAATATTGGTGCAAGAAGGCTTCATACGATTTTAGAACGTTTGCTAGAGGATTTATCGTTTGAAGCACCAGAAGTAACATTAGAGAAAATTGTGATTACTCCGCAGTATGTGGAAGAAAAATTAGAAAAAATCGCTAAAAACAAAGATTTGAGTCAATTTATTTTATAGAACTGAAATCGCAGGAGGAAGAGTACTAATGGATTTATTAGGGAAAACTAGAAAGATTAATGCAATGCTACAAAAAGCAGCTGGTAAACCAGTAAACTTTAAAGAAATGGCTGAAACACTTTGCGAAGTGATCGAATCAAACGTATTCGTAGTAAGTCGTCGCGGTAAATTATTAGGAATCGCTGTTAAACAGCAAATTGAGAATGCGCGCATGAAAGATATGTTAGAAGCACGCCAGTTCCCAGAAGAATATACTCAAAGCCTATTTAACATTCAAGAAACATCTTCTAATTTAAACATTGAAAGTCAATATACAGCTTTCCCAGTTGAAAATAAAGACTTATTTGATGCAGGACTAACAACAATCGTTCCAATTATCGGAGGCGGAGAGCGTCTAGGTACGCTTGTACTATCTCGTTTAGACCGTCAGTTCGAAGACGATGATTTAATCCTTGCTGAATACGGTGCAACGGTAGTAGGTATGGAAATTCTTCGTGAAAAAGCAGAAGAGATTGAAGAAGAAGCACGTAGCAAAGCTGTTGTACAAATGGCAATTAGCTCATTATCATACAGTGAGTTAGAAGCTATTGAGCACATCTTTGAAGAGTTAAATGGAAATGAAGGACTATTAGTCGCAAGTAAAATTGCTGACCGCGTTGGAATTACACGTTCAGTAATCGTAAATGCGCTACGTAAATTAGAAAGTGCTGGCGTTATCGAATCACGTTCGCTAGGAATGAAAGGAACTTACATTAAAGTTCTTAACAACAAATTCTTAGTAGAGCTTGAAAAATTAAAATCTAACTAAGTTTATGAACCAAAAAGCACACGGGCAAAGCCCGTGTGCTTTTTTTATATGCTCTCAGTATGAAAAGGTTCGCTCTGGGTTAAGACGATTCGTTCACTATTTTTATAAATCTTTAACAAACTTCATATAAAAATCTAAAAATTATATTATAGAATCTTTAAATAGTAAAAAGATACTAGTTGATTACAAATCGTTACTTTTATTACATATTGTTCAGGACTTATGGTATGTATTTTGATTTTAAATTAAAAAAATAGAGCTAAAGTACAGCATTGATGTTAAAATATGCTTGGAAATCGAATGAAAATTTTGGTTTATAGTCCAAAAGTTCTTAAAAAAGGATAGACATTGCATGAAGTTTTTCTTACAATAAGTTCTATGGTACTAAAGTCGAAATTTGTCTCATTTTTGAGAAAAATAGAATAGGTAAGCAGGTGTAAGAATTGAGTTTGTTTTCAACTACTTTTCAAACAATTGAAAATGGAATTAGCTATGCGTCACAAAAGCAGCAGACGATTGCACAAAATATCGCAAACGTTGATACTCCAAATTATAAATCGAAAACAGTATCGCGTACGAGTGAATTTCGAGATTTATTACATAACGAGTTAGAAGCATATCAGACTGATTCAAAACATATCCCATTTTCCGATTCATCCCAGCGAGTGATTACCCAGCAAGGAAACACTTCCTATCAAGCAAATGGAAACAATGTGGATATGGATAAAGAGATGGCGGATATGGCTGAAAATCAAATTTACTATGAGGCGCTAGTAGATCGTTTAAACGGAAAATTTAATTCTCTTCAAACAGTCATTAGAGGGGGGAAATAAGTTTGACAATTTTTCAAAATATGAATATTACATCTTCAGCTTTAACTGCCAATCGTTTAAGGATGGACGTTGTTTCATCTAACATGGCGAATGCTGAAACGACAAGAGGGACGTACGTTAATGGTGAGTGGCAGCCTTACAAAAGAAAAATGGTTGTCATGCAGTCTGATCGTTCGCCTTCTTTTTCGTCTCTCTTACACTCTGAAATCAATAAAAGTCAAAACAATGGTGTAAAAGTCACAGATATCGTAGAAGATAATACTCCTTTTAATTTAGTATATAATCCGACGCATCCAGATGCTAATGACCAAGGGTACGTGCAGATGCCGAACGTAGATCCCTTAAAGGAAATGACGGATTTAATTAGTGCTACTCGATCCTATGAAGCAAACGTGACGGTCTTTAATACAAACAAAAATATATTAACAAAGACGTTAGAAATTGGAAAATAAAGGAGCGATAAAATGATTAATGGTATCAGCAATCAAATAGCAATAGCAAAAACAGCCGCTTCGACTGGCACTGGACAAACAACTCAACAGTTTTCAACGTTTTTAAAAGACTCAATCAATGAGTTAAACAATGCTCAACGCGCTTCGGATATAGCGACTGAAAAGCTTGCTAAAGGAGAAAATGTCGAACTCCAAGATGTAATGATTACTGCTCAAAAAGCAAGTATTACGATGCAAACGGCTCTTGAAATACGCAATAAAGCTGTTGAAGCCTATCAGGAAATGATGAGAATGCAAATGTAATTGAGCGGTTATTAAAGAAAATGAAAATAGTAATAACCGGAGGAATACCATGAATGAAAGAATAGCTCTTTATCGAGATAAGATGAAAGTCTTTTGGAATAACCGCAAAAAAGGACAGAAAATAGCCCTTATCGCTGCTCCTCTTGCGGCTATTCTAGTCATTAGTTTAGCATCTGTTTTCTTAAACAAAGATAAATTTGTCCCTCTTTATAGCAATCTATCGGCTCAAGAAACAGGACAAATCAAAGCAGAGCTTGATGCTAGAAGCGTTCCTTCAGAAATCTCTGATAATGGAACAACCATTTCGGTGCCTGAACAAAGCGTTGACTCGCTAAAAGTTGATTTAGCTGCACAAGGAATTCCTGATAGCGGAAGTATCGACTATTCGTTTTTTGGGAAAAATGCGAGCTTTGGTATGACAGACAATGAATTTGATGTGTTAAAACTCGATGCGATGCAAACTGAATTGGCTAACTTAATGAAAAATATTCAAGGAGTCAACGATGCAAAAGTGATGATTACCCTTCCCAATGAAAGTGTATGGGCGAATGAAAAGCAGGGAGAAGCCTCTGCATCGATTGTGCTTAATACAAAGGCTGGTTATAAATTTGATGATCAGCAAATTAAATCTCTTTATCATTTAGTATCCAAAAGTGTGCCAAACCTTCCTACAGATAATATCGTCATTATGAACCAATATTTTGAGTACTTTGATTTAAAAGGAAATGAAACGGATTCAGCTTCTAGCTCATTTGCTTCGCAGAACGAAGCGAAAAAAGAAGTTGAGCGGGATATTCAGCGTCAAGTACAGCAAATGCTAGGAAGACTGGTCGGTCAAGACAAAGTAATGGTCTCTGTTACAGCAGATCTTGATTTTACACAGGAAAATCGCGAAGAAAAGCTAGTAGAGCCTGTTGATAAAGATAATATGCAAGGAATTGCCGTTAGCGCTGAAAAAATCAATGAAACATTTTCTGGTAAAAATGCTCAAGATGGAGGCGTTGCTGGAACAGGAGAAGAAGATACAACAAATTACTCATCTAGCACAGCAAGTGGAGACGGAGACTACGAAAAAAACGAAGAACGTATTAATTATGAAGTGAATCGAATTCATAAAGAAATCGTTGAAAGTCCATACAAAATTCAAGACCTTGGCATTCAAGTAATGATAGATCCCTCCAATGCAAAAGGGAAATCACAAGTGTCCGATACACTTGAGTCAGACGTTCAAAAAATGTTAGGTACAATTGTCCGTACTTCTATTTCAAAAGATGCAAATACGAAAGCTCTCTCGGATAACGCGGTCAGCGATAAGATTACCGTTTCCGTTCAGCCGTTTAATGGACAAGAAACAGCTGACAGCACAGCAAGTTCGATTCCATTGTGGATGTATATAATCGGAGGAGCACTGCTGCTTATTATTGTTGTTCTTATTGTGCTGTTGGTTAGGAAAAGGCGTCAAGACTTAGATGAAGACGAATATGATGAAGAGTATGATGAAACTTTTGAAGCATATGAAGCGGCACAAAAAGCCCCTGTTTTAAGTGCTGAACAGCAAACAAAAAGCAATCTTGAAACGTTAGCGAAGCAAGACCCGGAAGAGTTTGCAAAGCTGCTACGAACATGGATTAGTGAGGATTAGGAGGAAAGCTAATGGTAAAGGCTATGCAAAAAAATGAGTTAACTGGAAAGCAAAAAGCAGCAATTTTGTTGATTTCTCTCGGTCCGGATGTATCAGCTTCTATCTATAAACATCTCAGTGAAGATGAAATTGAGCAACTAACGCTTGAAATTTCTTCAGTGAGAAAGGTAGAGCCGTCCCTAAAAGAAGCTGTGCTTCATGAGTTTGAACAAATAACGCTTGCTCAAAACTACCTTGAAAAAGGAGGAGTAAGCTATGCGAAACAGGTGTTAGAAAAAGCACTTGGACCAGAGCAGGCTATGATGATTATCAATCGATTAACTTCTTCTTTGCAAGTTCGTCCGTTTGACTTTGCCAGAAAAGCTGATCCTATGCAGCTGTTAAATTTTATTCAGCATGAGCATCCTCAGACGATTGCCCTTATTTTATCTTACTTAGAACCGCCGCAGGCAGGACAAATCTTATCATCACTGCCTCAGGAAAGGCAAGCGGATATTGCAAGGCGGATTGCAACGATGGGAAGTACGTCTCCGGAAGTCATTAATGAAGTGGAGCAAATTTTAGAGAGAAAGCTTTCAGCTACCGTTACCCAAGACTATACCCAAACAGGTGGTTTAGAAGCAGTAGTTGAAGTATTAAATGGAGTGGACCGAGCGACTGAAAAAATTATTATTGATACGCTTGAAATTCAAGATCCGGCATTAGCAGAAGAAATCAAACAGCGAATGTTTGTATTTGAGGATATCGTAACGCTCGATAACCGTTCTATTCAGCGTGTGATACGAGATGTAGAAAATGATGATTTATTGTTGAGCTTAAAAGTAGCAAGTGAAGAAGTGAAATCTATTATTTTTAAAAATATGTCTAGCCGTATGGTGGAAACGTTTAAAGAAGAAATGGAATTTATGGGCCCTGTGCGTTTGAAAGATGTAGAGGAAGCCCAGTCACGTATCGTTGCTGCAATTAGACGTTTAGAAGATGCTGGTGAAATTGTACTAGCTCGAGGTGGAGGAGACGATATTATTGTCTAATATCATTAAATCAACTTATACGAACAAACTTTCAGACGAAAATGCTAAGCACATTCAAGTCATTCCATTTGGTTTTCCGATACAAGATGAGCCGACAGAAGAACATCTTCAGCAAGAAAATGCACAGCACGTTATTGAACAAGCGCATAGTGAAGCTGAAATGATAAAGGCCGAGGCAGACGCTTACCGCAAACAAGCTCAAAACGAAGTTGAACGTTTGAAAAAGCAGTGGGAAGAAGAGAAGGTGCTGCTGTTTCAACAAGAAAAAAAACGCGGCTATGAAGAAGGGTACGAAGAAGGGCTGCTTCAAGGGAAACAAGAGTACGAACATGTATTAGCCATGTCGCGAAACATTGTTGACGAAACAAAGAATCAGTACTACGAATATATAAATCAATCTGAAGAAGTCATTTTTGAATTAGGTTTCACCCTAGCAGAAACGCTTTTAAATGAGCAGCTTCAAAGAGATGAATCATTTTTATCACTTGTTGCAAGGTCTTTAAAAGAAGTTAGAGAACATAAAGAAATCCAGCTTTTTGTTTCTCCCAAAAAATATGCATATGTATGTGAACATAAACGAGAACTGTTCGATTTATTAAACGGAGAAACCGGGCTGTTTATTTATGCAGATGAAAATCTTCAGGAAATGGATTGTGTCATCGATTCCTCTTATGGGCGTCTTGTTGCTTCTTTTGATAGTCAGTTAATGGAAATGAAGAAAAAATTAAAAGAACGTTTGTTAGAGGGGAGTAAACATGAAAGTCGCACAACTCATTCATGAAATCCCGCGCACATCTTCTTTTAAACGGTACGGGAAAGTCAGCCGAGTAGTAGGAATGATGATTGAATCTAAAGGACCTAGAACGTCAATAGGAGATGTTTGTTTTATTCATCTCAGTGAACGAGGAGATAAAATTCGTGCAGAAGTTGTTGGTTTTAACGGTGAGCACGTCGTTTTAATGCCTTATACGTCTGTTCGATATATCGGACCTGGCTGCCTAGTGGAAACAACAGAAAAACCTCTGCAGGTAAGCGTGGGGAAAGAGTTAATAGGTCAAGTGCTTGATTCGTTAGGCAACCCTTTAGATGGGTCTGAACTTTCTCATTATTTGCCTTTTGTTTTAACCGATCAAGACCCCCCTAATCCTTTAGAGCGCCCGCCTATTGAACAGCCTATTGAAGTAGGTGTACGGACGATTGATAGTTTGTTAACCGTAGGCCGAGGGCAGCGCATAGGTATTTTTGCAGGAAGCGGTGTTGGGAAAAGTACGCTGCTCGGGATGATTGCTCGTAATACAAAAGCAGATATCAATGTCATTGCCCTTGTAGGCGAGCGAGGAAGAGAAGTTAGAGAATTTATTGAACGAGATCTTGGAGAGGAAGGGTTAAAGCGCTCCGTTGTAGTAGTTGCTACCTCGGATCAGCCTGCTCTACTTCGAATGAAAGCAGCATATACAGCTACTTCTATTGCTGAATACTTTCGAGATGAGGGGCTGAGCGTCATGATGATGATGGATTCTGTTACCCGTGTAGCAATGGCTCAGAGAGAAATTGGATTAGCCGTAGGTGAACCTCCCACTACCAAAGGTTATACACCATCTGTTTTTGCTAGCTTGCCAAGGCTGCTTGAACGTACAGGGACTAATCAACATGGATCTATTACCGCTTTTTACACTGTATTAGTAGACGGTGATGATATGAACGAACCTATTTCGGATACGGTGCGAGGCATTATAGACGGACATATTGTACTAGACAGGGAGCTTGCCAATAAAGGTCAATATCCGGCCATCAATGTCTTAAAAAGCGTTAGTCGCGTGATGAACCATATCGTAAGTGAACGGCATAAAGAAGCAGCTGAAAAACTGCGTTCATTAATGGCTACCTACGCTACTTCTGAAGACTTAATTAACATAGGTGCCTACAAAAGAGGATCTTCTGCTTACATTGATGAGGCAATCCACTATCATCCTGTCATTGAGGCGTTTTTAAAGCAAAAAACGAACGAACATCCATCGTTTGAAACAAGTGTAACAAAGCTCTGTGAACTGTTTGTGAAAGGTGAGTAAATATGGCATATGAATTTAGGTTATCTAAAATAATGGCAATTAAGTCAAATGAAAAAGATGAACTGCTATCTCAATATAATCAATCCTTACAGCAGTTTGAAACAGCGGGTGAAAAGCTTTATAAAAAGTTAAAAGAAAAAGAAACGCTGATTGAACAGCATACGGGCAAAATGAAGCAGGGGCTTTCTATTTTAGAAATTACATCATTTCAGCAGTTTTTAACAAGTGCCGAACGAGTGATTGAAAGGCTGCAACAAGAGGTCATGTTTGCCAGACAGCAAATGAACTTAAAGAAACTGAAGCTAGAAGAAAAGAATATAGAAGTAAAGAAGTATGAAAAATTAAAAAAGAAAGACTACGATTCTTATATAACAGCGGAAAAACAATTAGAAGCGAAGCAAATGGATGAGCTGTCTTTACAGCAGTACATGCTGCATAGAAATTAGGTGAAAAACATGGCTAAACGAAAAGAATTAAGAGAAGAGTACGAAGAAGAAAACTATGAAGATGGGAAATCTTACAGTAAAA
Organism: Priestia sp. RMT2NF4; assembly: GCF_047872835.1. Classification (NCBI taxonomy): domain Bacteria; kingdom Bacillati; phylum Bacillota; class Bacilli; order Caryophanales; family Bacillaceae; genus Priestia; species Priestia sp. RMT2NF4. The sequence goes on along the minus strand of NZ_JBLQZO010000002.1, from coordinate 535,023 downwards.
GCCAGGTGTTTTTATTTTTAATCTTTATTCCAGCGGTGTTCCTCATCTTGGCAGCTTACATTGTCCTGACACTTTTAGGCGTCAATATAAATGATAAGGTTTCTGCTGTTACACACGCCATTCCATTTGTATCAAGTGAGCAGTCACAAAAAAATGAAAATATTCAAGAAAGCAATGAAGAAATACAAAAGCAGGTTGAGAGCCTTCAAAAGAAGCTGAGCACGAAAGAAAAGCAAATTTCAGCCTATGAGAAAACGATCAGTACAAAAGATCGTCAAATGGATGAACTAAAAATTGAAATGCGCGATATGGAAGAAAAAGCCGATGACGAAGCGAAAAAACAAAAGAACAATCAGCTGGCGAAAAAAGATGTCATTGCTACCTATGAAAACATGTCTCCTAAAAATGCAGCGCTCATTTTTGCCGAATTAAAAGAAGACAAAGCGGTCGCGATGCTTAAGCAGTTCAAAGCAAGTACAAGAACGGCAATCTTAGAAAAAATGGATCCGAAAGTAGCTGCACGCTATACGACATTGTTAACAGATCAGATTGATGAATAAAAGCAGAGGTGAAAACAGTGGAAATTTCACTACGTCCAGCAGCTGCATCAAAGGTAAACTGCGATGAAAAAGCGGCTGTTATTCAGACTCAGGGTTTTTTTGAAGAAATCGTTCAACAGCTTCAGCAGCTAAATGCGCAACCTTTAGCGAGCCGGGAGAAATCATTGAATGAACAAGCGATAAATCAAGACGTCTTTAACGCGGTCGGGTTAATTGCGATTCAGTTAAGCGAAGCAGAATATGAAGGAGATGAACCGTCTGTCTTATACGAACATCTAGCCGAGATGATCAGTAGTATTCCAAGTAGTCTAGATTTGGAACAGCCGCTTCTAAAGCTGCAGCACGTGTTAACAGAAATGCAGCAGGAACCTGTTTCATCTAAAACAGACAGTCAAGAACAATATTTGTCTTCTATTTCTAGCTTGTTGACTATATGCAAAAACACGTCGTCTGCGTTTCAAACAGAGTTTGCTCAGCTGATGGAAGAACTACAAAAACCGCAGCTACAGTCAGTGAAGCTTTCAGATTCGCAGCTTCAAGGCTTGGAGAAAGCTGCTGTTGAAAAAATAGAGAAAATTCATAAACAACCACGTGTATTAACCGATACCTTACATGAAAAGCGCTCAGCTGGTTTTTTCGCCGTTGTTCATTCAACTTCAAAAAATTCTCTAAAAGATATGAGCGCTGTTCGTAAAGAAGAAAAAGGGCCGCTATTTAATCAGCTTCCATGGAAAAAAGATGTGGTTTTAGGTAACCCAAGTATAGATAGTGAAAGTTCTTTCACTGCTAAAACAGCCGGGTTGACGTTAAAAAATAACCCATCAGCTTTTGGAGCTGGAGAAATGCTTAAGATCCAAGAGTTTTCTATTGATCTAGGGCAAGCAAACTCTGATCATCAACAGTCTGACGATCTGGTAAATGAGCTGCAAAAAATATGGAGTAAAGCTTCGATCAGTACTGAAGAAGGAGCATCTAAGCTTTCCATTAAATTGTTTCCAAAGCAGCTAGGGACGATTTCGATTGAAGTGCTTCAACAAGACAATGAAACAATTGCGCAGGTTGTGGTAACGTCAGCGAAAACAAAAGAGCTGTTAAATTCCAACCTTTTCAGTTTACGACAAGCTCTTGCGTCTCAACGCGTAGCGGTTGATCAAGTGGATGCGGCCGGCGTTCAAGCAGCTCCAGAAAGTTCTGTAACAGAGATGAATGCTTTTGGTAAAGAAGAAAAAGAGCCGCAGTTTTCTATTGATTTAAGCCAAGCAAAATCAGACTATCAGCAGTCTAGGGATTTGGTAAATAATCTGGAAAAAATATGGAGTGAAGCTTCCATCAGTATTGAAGAAGGAGCATCCAAGCTTTCCATTCAGTTATTTCCAAAGCAGCTAGGGACGATTTCAATTGAAGTGTTTCAACAAGACAATGAAACGGTTGCACAAGTAGCTGTATCGTCAGCGAAAACAAAAGAGCTGTTAAATGCCAACTTTTTCAGATTACGACAAGCTCTCACGTCTCAGCATGTATCCGTTGATGAAGTGGATGTGGCTACTGTTCAAGCAGCTCCAAAAAGTTCAGTAACAGATATGACTGCTTTTGGTAAAGAAGAAAAAAGGCCGCAGTTTTCTATTGATTTAGGGAAAGCGAAATCAGATTATGAACAGTCTAGCGATCTGGTAAACGAGCTGCAAAAAATATGGAGTAAAGCTTCAGTTGGATCTGAAGAGGGGGCGTCCAAGCTTTCCATTCAGCTATTTCCAAATCAGCTAGGGACAATATCAATTGAAGTGCTTCAACAAGACGATGAAACGATTGCGCAGGTTGTGGTAACGTCGGCAAAAACAAAAGAGCTGTTAAATGCCAACCTTTTCAGTTTACGGCAGGCTCTCGGGTCTCAGCACGTATTGGTTGATCAAGTGGATATGGACGCTGTTCATACAGCTTCAGAAAGTTCTGTGAAAAATATGACTGCTTTTCCTAAAGAAGAAAAAGTACCGTTTTTTAATCAGCTTCCATGGAAAAAAGATGTGGTTGTACCCAGCGGAAGTATAGATACCAATAGCTTTTTGGAAAATAGCGAAAGTCCGGCAGGTACATACACAACCGGGGCGCCAGTAGAGAATCAGGCATCATCCTTTGGAAGTGGAGAAATGCCTAAGCTTCAGCAGTTCTCTATTTATCTAGGGCAAGCAAAATCAGACTATCAGCAGTCTAGCAATTTGGTAAACGAGCTGCAAAAAATATGGAGTAAAGCTTCGTTTAGTACTGAAGACGGAACATCCAAGCTTCTCATTAAGTTATTTCCCAAACAGCTAGGTGCGATTTCAATTGAAATGCTTCAGAAAGACAGCGAAACGGTTGCGCGAATTGTCGTATCGTCAGTAAAAACAAAAGAGTTATTGGACTCCAATCTTTCAACTTTGCGGCATGGTCTCGCGTCTCAGCATGTATCAATTGATAAAATCGATGTGCTACTGTCAGAACAAGCGATGTCGTATAACAATGAAAACGACCAGCAAAAAGAAAGACAGGAAAAAGAGCTGTTTAGAAACGAAGAAGAAGATCAAGATTCACAACAATTGGAAGAATCGGCTTCCTTTCTATCTTCTTTTGAATCAGCGCTCATTAACTACAACGTATAGGTGATAACAATGACAAATGAAATTACGTCTGACTTGTATTTAAGCAATAGGGACACACAAGTGAAGCAAACGGGAAACAGCTCGCTTGGCAAAGATGACTTTTTGAAGCTTTTGATTGCACAGCTTCAAAATCAAGATCCAATGAATCCAATGGAAGACAAAGACTTTATTGCTCAAATGGCTCAGTTTTCATCTCTTGAACAAATGACAAATATGAGCACATCGCTCAATACGTTTGTAACGCAGTCTCAGGCTTCTCCTATTTTAAAAGGAAGCGAATTAATTGGTAAAACCGCTGCATGGTTAGATGAAGAAGGAAATAAAAAGCAAGGAGTCATTTCAACAGCATCCGTCAAAAACAATGAGGTATCGTTTACGATCAACGATGAAAATCATACGGTACTTTCGCTAAACGATATCTTAGAAGTAAGCAGTTAACCAACCAAATTTAAGGAGTGATTTTATGTTACGTTCGATGTATTCAGGAATCAGCGGCATGAAAAATTTTCAAACTAAATTAGATGTCCTAGGAAATAACATTGCCAATGTTAATACATACGGCTATAAAAAAGGACGTACAACGTTTCAAGATTTAGTAAGTCAGCAGGTAGCAGGAGCGACGGCACCGGGAGCTAACCGTGGAGGTGTTAACGCTAAACAAGTTGGGTTAGGTTCACAAATTGGCACGGTTGATACAGTTCAAACGGCAGGGAGTATTCAGTCAACGGGACGGCCGCTTGATTTAGCTATTTCTGGGGATGGGTATTTTATTGTCGGAAATAGTGGTACACAAAACAATGGAACGGTCACAAACCCCATGTATACGAGGGCGGGAAACTTTTATTTAGATAGAAATGGAGCCTTGGTAACAGGGAGTGGCCTTTATTTGCAAAGTTCGACCAATCAGAAAATCGTTATTCCTCCAAATAGTCAAAGCTATGGAATTGGCTCGGATGGCTCAGTGAATTATATAGACAATACTGGTGTATCGAGAGTTGCAGGTACTATTAAACTTGCGAAGTTTGCTAACAATGAAGGACTTCAAAAAGTAGGAGGAAACTTGTTTGCAGATACTCCAAATGCGGGGCTAGTTACAACTCCTGCAAACATTACTCCTGGAAATAGCGGTACAGGAACGCTCGTCTCAAGCGCCCTTGAAATGTCCAACGTTGATTTATCGGAGGAATTCACGGACATGATTGTTGCACAGCGCGGATTTCAAGCGAATACAAGAATTATCACAACATCCGATGAAATACTGCAAGAATTAGTGAATCTAAAACGATAGGCGGGAGGAAGGAGTAGGTATTACTCCGGTTGATTATGATCACTTTAACGAGGCTAAACGGCAAAACATTTACGTTAAATGCTCTTTACATCGAGCAGGTTGAGGCATTTCCAGATACAACTATTACGCTAACAAATAACAAAAAGCTAGTGGTAAAGGATTCAGTTGAAGAAGTGAATGAGAAAGTGACGAGTTATTATCAGCGAATTAACGTATTAGGGTTGCAGCAAACGACGGAGGAATAAAGTGTGTTCAAAAATAAGCTAATTAGTAAGATGATTATTATCCTGCTTTCTCTTACTTTAATAGGAAGCATTGCGGTTATTGTGACGTTAAAGTATACGGAGCAGGCAAGTACCGAAAAAGGTCCATCTATCGACGATGTGATTAAAGCTTCTGTGGATGTAACGGATATCAAAACCAATTTAAAAAGCAATAACTACATCAGCATCTCCTTTAAAATTCAAATGGATAGTAAAAAAGCGGCAGCAGAGCTTCAAAAAAGAGACTTTCAAGTAAGAGACATTATTATCAAACGGCTCTCCGATATGAGTGCTCAAGATTTTGAAGGAACGCAAGGGCTCAGTACGTTAGAAACAGATATTGCAAAGCAAATTGATCAATTAATGGAAAACGGACATGTTGTTAAAATTTATACAACGTCTAAAGTGTTGCAGTAAAGAAAAAGGGAGGGAAGCTAGTGGCTGGGGATGTATTATCACAAAATGAAATTGATGCCCTATTATCCGCGTTATCAACCGGAGAGATGGATGCGGATGAGCTAAAAAAGGAAAATAAAAAACAGCGCATTCGTACATATGATTTTAAACGCGCGCTGCGTTTTTCAAAAGATCAGATTCGCAGTTTGACGCGAATTCATGAAAATTATGCGCGCATGCTCATCAACGTCTTTTCGGCGCAGCTTCGTAACGTTGTACAAGTGTCCGTTGTATCAGTGGATCAAATTCCGTATGAGGAGTTCATTCGCTCTGTTCCGAAAGTAACCATCTTAAATGTGATAGCTGTCCCTCCTTTAGAAGGGCATATCATTATGGAAGTCAATCCGAACATTGCCTATGCGATGCTTGACCGCTTGCTCGGGGGACAAGGCGAGAGCGGTGGGAAAATTAGTAACTTAACGGAGATTGAAACGAGCTTGGTTCGAAACTTGTTAGAGAAAACGTTAGACAGTATGAGAGAAGCTTGGAGTTCTATTGCGGAAATTGAACCTGAAACATCAGAGTTTGAAGTGAACCCTCAGTTTTTGCAGGTAATTTCACCAAATGAAATTGTCATCGTCATTTCATTAAACGTACAAATTGGAGATGAAACGGGCATGATCAATCTATGTATTCCGCACGTGACGCTTGAGCCGATTGTGTCCAAACTGTCCGTTCATTACTGGATGCAATCTTCGAAAAAAGAACCTAACGTACAAGAGGTTGAGCAGCTAAAGGAACAAATCAATGATGCGGAATTGCAGGTTGTAGCCGAGCTAGGAAAAGCGGATATTTCCATTGAAGATTTCCTAGCATTAGATGAGGGAGATGTTATTCGACTGCAAACAAGCGTTCATAATCCGTTAACTATTTACGTCGGAGAACAACCTAAATTTATTGCACAGCCTGGAAAAGTCAGTCGGAAAGTCGCTGTGCAAATTCTAGATGATGTTAAGAGGAGGAACGAAAGGAATGAACGATGACATGCTTTCGCAAGATGAAATTGATGCGTTGTTAAAAGGAACTTCTTCACTTGACGAGTTTTCAGAGCCGAATAAGTCAAGTCAAGTAGACGATTACTTTACGGAAATGGAAAAAGACGCGCTTGGCGAAATTGGAAATATTTCGTTTGGCAGTTCAGCAACAGCGTTATCGGCTTTATTGAATCAAAAAGTCGATATTACCACACCGTTTGTATCGCTCGTGTATAAACAAGAGCTGACGGATGAATTTCCAAATCCTCATGTCGCTGTGCAAGTTCAGTACACAGAAGGCTTTTCTGGTACGAATTTGTTAGTTATTAAACATGAAGATGCAGCTGTTATTTCAGATTTGATGCTTGGTGGAACGGGAGAGAATCCGACGGAAATCATGGATGAAATTAAGCTGAGTGCAGTGCAGGAAGCGATGAATCAAATGATGGGTTCTGCAGCGACGTCTATGTCTACGGTATTTCAAAAGAAAATTGATATCTCTCCGCCGAGCTTAGATATTTTAAATATTCAAAAAGGGGAAGGCACAGAGCTGATTCCCCAAGATGACGTCTTTGTAAAAGTCTCTTTTAATTTGAAGGTAGGCACATTAATCGATTCGAATATTATGCAGCTGTTATCGATATCTTTTGCCAAAAGTTTGGTGGAAGAGCTCTTAGTTCCAAGCGCAGAAGGTACCGCAGCTTCTATTGAAAAAGAATCAGATCTTAACGAAAAGCAAACAGAACCGCCGGCAGCTGAATACATACAGCATGAAGAAACACAGCAGGCAGAACCTGTTCATGTACCAGTTGATGTTCAGCCCGCATCGTTTTCAGAGTTCGAGCACGTGTCTTCTCCTCAAGGGGATTCGCGAAATTTAGACATGCTGCTTGATATCCCGCTTCAAGTTACCGTGGAGCTTGGAAGGACTAAGCGAACGGTTCAAGAGATTTTAGCATTATCTTCTGGTGCAATCATTGAACTTGATAAACTAGCAGGCGAACCGGTAGATATCTTGATTAATAGCAAATTAATTGCAAAAGGTGAAGTGGTCGTCATTGACGAGAATTTTGGCGTTCGCGTAACTGATATTATTAGTCAAAGAGACCGTATTAACAAACTAAAGTAATGATTTTTAGGAGGAGTAGAGATGGGAAACCGAATTTTAATTGTAGATGATGCTGCGTTCATGCGCATGATGATTAAAGATATTTTAACGAAAAATGGATATGAAGTAGTAGCGGAAGCGGCAGATGGCCAGCAGGCTGTGGAGTTATTTAAAGAGCATGCACCAGATCTTGTCACAATGGATATTACGATGCCTGAAATGGATGGAATTACGGCCTTAAAAGAAATTAAAAACATAAAAAGTGATGCCAAGGTGATCATGTGTTCAGCGATGGGACAGCAGGCAATGGTGATTGATGCCATTCAAGCAGGGGCAAAAGATTTTATCGTTAAGCCGTTTCAAGCAGATCGTGTATTAGAGGCAATTTCAAAAGCAATTGGATAAACAACAGATTGGCGGGACTTTCCCGCTAATCTTACACTATGTTGAAGTAAGAGGTGGCAGACATTGCTGCGAAAGTTCGTAATTGTTGCGCTGTTAATAAGCGTATTAGCAGGATCAAATCAAATCGTCTATGCAGAAAGTGGATCTGCATCGGTAAAAGAATGTTTGGAGAAAACGGAGAAGTGTTCAGAGAGTGAGAGTACTGATTCAAAAGAAAAAACTGAACTCCAGGCGACGCCTGCGCTTTCAGCTGGAGATATCGTGAAGATGATATTCGCGTTTTTACTTGTAATTGGGCTGCTTTTTGCGCTCTTAAAATTTGTAAATAAAAAAGGAAGGCTTCTACAAAAAAATAAAGTCGTACAAAACTTGGGTGGTACAAATGTTGGAAGCAGCAAGTCTGTACAAGTAGTCAAAGTTGGAAATCAGCTTTTTGTTATTGGAGTCGGTGAAAATGTGCAGCTTCTTTCAGAAATTACAGGGCAAGAGAAACAGCAGCTGCTTACGCAGTATGAGGAACAACAGAAAAACGAGGGCGAATATAAAGTCGTACTACCGTCTTTTTTAGAAAAATTCACTTCTAAAAAAGAAGAGAAATCTAGTCATTCTTTTCAGCAGCTTTTTCAGCGAGAAATGAATGAAATGAAAATAAAAAGACAAAACGCACTGAAAGAGTTAGAAAGGAACAAAAAGAACGATGAATGAAGTGATGAATCTCTTTAACTCGAGCAGTCCTACAAATATTTCAACTTCTGTCCAGCTTTTGTTGCTGCTGACGGTGTTTTCAGTAGCTCCTGGAATTTTAATCATGATGACCTGCTTTACACGAATTGTCATTGTGCTTTCATTTGTACGTACGTCGCTTGGGACACAGCAAATGCCTCCTAATCAAGTATTAGTTGGTTTATCGCTGTTTTTAACATTTTTTATTATGGCACCAACTTTTTCTCAGGTAAATGAACAGGCGCTTCAGCCGCTTTTAAAAGAAAAAATCACGTTGAATCAAGCCTATAAAAAAGCAGCTGAACCAATGAAAGAATTTATGAGTGCTCATACAAGACAAAAAGATTTAGCTCTTTTTTTAGAATATGCGGATATAGATAAACCATCCTCTGTTCAAGATATTCCCTTAACTGCGCTCGTTCCAGCTTATGCGATCAGTGAGCTAAAGACGGCATTTCAAATTGGATTTATGATTTTTATTCCTTTTCTCATTATCGATATGATTATAGCAAGCGTGCTGATGTCTATGGGAATGATGATGCTTCCTCCCGTTATGATTTCGCTCCCATTTAAAATTTTACTATTTGTACTGGTTGACGGCTGGAATTTAGTTGTTAAATCATTATTAATAAGTTTTCAATAGGTGATAGACAATGAATGGAGAATTTGTCATTTCGTTAGCAGAAAAAGGCGTGTATACAATTTTAATTGTATCTGGTCCTCTATTACTGCTGGCCCTTGTAGTTGGGCTCATTATTAGTATTTTTCAAGCAACTACCCAAATTCAAGAGCAAACTCTTGCTTTTGTTCCTAAGATTGTAGCGGTCTTAGTAGGGATTGTATTTTTTGGTCCGTGGATGTTATCGAAAATGATTTCATTTACATATGAAATTTTTGCAAATCTGTATCGGTACGTAGGATAGCTATGAGTCAGTTGATCTTATCCTATCCCGCGTTTTTACTAGTACTAGTGCGGGTAACGTCTTTTTTCATCACTGTTCCGCTATTTTCATACAAAACGATTCCCGCAGTTCATAAGGTAGGTTTGTCTGCCTCGCTATCCGTCATTATTGCGACAACGATTGATTTACCCGTCGTTTCGTTAGATGCACAGTTTGTACTTTTAGTAGTAAAAGAATGTGCTGTTGGGTTGTTTATTGGTTTGACTGCGTATGTATTTATTATGGCTATTCAAATCGCCGGAGGTCTCATCGATTTTCAAATTGGGTTTGCCATTGCCAGTGTAATAGACCCGCAGACAGGGGCGCAAAGTCCGATACTAGGTCAATATTTATATGTATTTGCTCTTCTATTTTTATTATCGACCAATGGGCATCATTTATTAATAGACGGCATTTATAATAGTTATTTAATTATTCCGTTAGACAAAGTAGCTTTCCCTGTGGGAAGCCAAGCATTTGCTACACACATCATAACTGTTTTTTCATCGATGTTTTTAGTAGCCGTTCAAATGTCTTTGCCTTTGGTTGGTTCATTATTTTTAGTCGATATCGCGCTTGGCATCATCGCGAGAACGGTTCCGCAGTTAAATATTTTCGTAGTTGGATTTCCGGTGAAAATCATCGTTGCTTTTATTTTACTAATTGTAGTGATGGGGAGCATGTTTTATATGATGCAAATCATATTTGAACAAATGATAGAAGCGATGCGCGCGATGATCCGCATATTAGGAGGGGTGTAGCTTTGTTTTTAGTAAAAGTTGATTTGCAATTTTTTGCAGGAGAAAAAACGGAAAAAGCTACACCTAAAAAAAAGCAGGACTCTCGAAAAAAAGGACAGGTAGCTAAAAGTCAAGACGTTACCACTGCGCTCATTCTTTTAATGGTTTTTCTTTATTTTTTGTTTGGAGCCAAACAATTTTTACAGCAAATGATGAAGCTGTTAAGAGAAGCTTTTCAAACGTATATGCTTGAGGAAGTGACGGCAGAGCGCGTATTTGCGATGTTTAAGCATCTTCTTCCTTCAATTGCTCTTGCAGCGGGTCCTGTCATGCTCGCAGCTTTTGTTGCTGCGCTCGGAGCGAATTATATGCAGGTTGGCATTCTTTTTTCCACGGAGGCCCTTCAGCCTAAGTTAGAAAAGATTAACCCTATTAGCGGAGCCAAACGAATTTTTGCCATGAGAGCGCTGGTAGAACTAATCAAGTCAACGCTGAAAATTATGTGTATCGGAGCCGTCACGTTTTTTATCTTATGGATTCACATAGAAGATGTATTAAATTTATCTCAAAAAAGTATAGGGGACTCGCTGGTTGTTCTGTCTAAGCTTGTTTTTCAAATGGGACTTGCAGCTTCGCTTATGCTTTTATTTTTATCCCTGCTTGATTATTTGTACCAAAAGTTTGATTTCGAGAAAAATATTCGAATGTCAAAGCAAGATATCAAAGATGAGCATAAAAACATTGAAGGAGATCCTCTAATCAAATCAAAAATAAAGCAAAAGCAGCGTGAAATGGCAATGTCTCGCATGATGCAAGAAGTTCCAAAAGCAGATGTCGTCATTACAAACCCTACTCATTATGCCATTGCTTTAAAATATGATGAAGAAAAAATGGATGCTCCCTATGTTGTAGCCAGCGGCGTAGATTTTATTGCTCAAAAGATCAAAGGAATTGCCAAAAGTCATGAAATTATCATGGTAGAGAACCGCCCGCTGGCAAGAGCGCTTTTTGATCAAACCAAAGTAGGGGATGCGGTTCCAGAAGAGTTTTTTAAAGCGGTGGCTGAAATATTAGCTTACGTATACCGCATTCAAAATAAAATGTAACGTTACGCTATTGTAAGGAGAGAAAAATTAATGTCTGCAAGAGAACTGCCAGTTGTTATAGGTGTTGTACTCATTATCGTTATGCTTGTTATTCCGTTGCCTTCATGGTTATTAAGTATTTTAATCATGATTAACATTTCTCTTGCGCTGCTTGTACTGCTCGTTTCCATGAATATGAAAGAACCTTTAGAGCTATCGGTGTTTCCGTCTTTGCTGCTGGTTCTTACGCTGTTTCGATTAGGTTTGAACGTATCGACAACCCGTTCAATTTTAGGAACAGGAGAAGCAGGCGGAGTAGTGGAAACATTTGGCCACTTCGTGATTGGTGGAAATCCGTTAGTGGGGTTTGTTGTCTTTATTATTTTAATTATCATTCAGTTTCTCGTTATTACAAAAGGAGCGGAGCGTGTTTCTGAAGTAGCCGCACGTTTTACCTTGGATGCGATGCCAGGGAAACAAATGAGCATTGATGCAGATTTAAATGCAGGTATGATTTCAGAAAAACAAGCAATTGACCGCCGTGAAAAAATTCAGCGCGAAGCAGATTTTTACGGAGCAATGGATGGAGCTAGTAAATTCGTCAAAGGTGATGCCATTGCAGGGATTGTCATTACCCTTATTAACATCTTGTTTGGAATTATTATCGGCATGCTGCAAATGGGAATGTCCATCACTGAAGCATCCCAAACGTTTACTTTGTTAACAGTAGGCGATGGATTAGTGAGTCAAATTCCAGCCCTCATGATTTCAACAGCGACGGGAATTATCGTCACGAGAGCTGCTTCAACAGGCAATTTGAGCGAAGATATTACACGGCAGCTGTTTGCTTTTCCCGTTATGCTTTATGTAACTGGAGGAACAATTGCTGCTCTTGGTTTAATCACGCCAATTAATGATGTCATTACAATGCCTATTGCTATTTTATTAGGGGTGGGAGGCTATTATTTGTCTCAGGCTAAAAATCAGGCGGTTCGTGAAGAAATGGCCCCTACTGAAGAAGAGCTAGAAGACAATGAAATGAAAAGTCCAGAGAGTGTTGTCAATCTATTAAGCGTTGATCCGATTGAATTTGAATTTGGGTATGCATTAATTCCGCTTGCTGATACGAATCAAGGAGGCGATTTACTCGATCGAATTGTTATGATTAGGCGCCAGCTGGCACTTGAGCTAGGATTAGTCATTCCAGTTGTTCGTATCAGAGATAACATTCAGCTTCAGCCCAACGAATACTGTCTTAAAATAAAGGGCAATGAAGTGGCGAAAGGGGAGCTGCTGCTCGATCACTACTTAGCAATCAGTCCCGGAATGGATGATGAGTTGATTGAAGGAATTGATACGTTAGAACCAGCTTTTAAAATGCCTGCGAAATGGATTAGCGAGTCGGTGAAGGAGCAGGCTGAGATGTTTGGGTATACCGTTGTGGACCCACCGTCGGTTGTGTCTACGCACATAACAGAAGTTATAAAATCGTATGCGCATGAGCTGATTGGAAGGCAGGAGACAAAGCAACTAATTGATCACACAAAAGAAACGTATCCTATTTTAATTGAGGAAGTAACGCCTAATCCGCTTTCCGTTGGAGACATTCAAAGGGTACTGGCAAAACTTTTAAAAGAGAGCGTCTCAATTCGAAATTTACCCATTATTTTTGAGGTGCTGGCCGACTACGGAAAAATGACGTCAGACACCGATTTGTTAACTGAATATGTCAGGCAAGGACTTGCAAGGCAAATTACCAGTCAATATACGGTCCAAGAAGGTCTGCTTCGAGTTCTTACCCTTTCAGGAAAAGTTGAAAAAACGATGGCGGAAGCTGTTCAACAAACGGAGCATGGGAACTATTTATCACTAGACCCTAACGTTTCACAAGCTATTGTGGAAAGTATAGCTAAGCAAATAGAAACACTTTCTTTTCAAGAACAGTCTCCAATTGTGTTATGTTCTCCTGCAGTGAGGATGTACGTGCGTCAAATCACTGAGCGGTATTTTCCTCATATGGCGGTTTTATCATATAACGAGTTAGAAGCAAATGTTGAAGTTCAAAGTGTTGGAGTGGTGGATATCTGATGAAAGTAAAAAAATATGTAGTAGAATCTATGCCGCAAGCTATGAAAGCCATTCGTTCAGATTTAGGTGAGGAAGCGGTTATTTTACATTCGAAACAAATTCGAACAGGAGGTTTTCTTGGCTTATTTACTAAGGCGAAAATAGAAGTATTGGCAGCTGTCGATCCCGTAGAAAAGCTGAGCGTAAAGAAGAACTCAGCGCCGCCAGAACCCAGTATGGAAGATAATCAATCTTTTATGAAGCAGCAGCTCAGTGAGTTAAATACTCTTGTCTCACAAATGAGTCAAATGCCAAAGGTTTCTTCAGGTTCATATCCAAAAGTAGTGGAAGATGTGCTTGCTTATTTGCATTTGCAAGAAATAGACGAAGCTATTTTAGAAAACTTGGAGGCTCCTATGCTAGAGTACTACTACTTACATCGCCCTAACTCAAACCAACTCATGAAGTGGACGAAAAACTGGTTTACCAATCAGTTTAAAGCAAGTGAATGGAGCGGTCCTTTCAAAAAATATGTAAGTGTAGTAGGGCCAACAGGTGTCGGTAAAACAACCACTCTTGCTAAATTGGCTGCAAAGTGTGTCCTAGAACAAAATCAAAAAATAGCATTTATCACAACGGACACCTATAGAATTTCAGCGATTGAGCAGCTCAAGACGTACGCTTCGATCTTAAATGCGCCTTTAACGATTTGCTATAACGGAGAAGATTTTAAAAAAGCTTTGCTGGAAACAAAAGCATACGATGTGATTTTTATTGACACAGCAGGCCGTAACTTTTTAGAACCGCAATATGTAAATGATTTAAAGAAAATTATTACGTTTCAAGAAGATTTGCAAACGTTTCTTGTTCTAGCACTAACGTCAAAAGCATCAGATATGAAAGCTATATATGAACGTTTTGCTAGTCTCCCTGTTGATCAACTGATTTTTACGAAGCGAGATGAAACAACTCACAAAGGTTCGCTTTTAAATATGTTGTATCGTTACGGCCAACGAGCTGCTTTTACAACAAACGGGCAGGATGTACCAGAAGATGTTTCGTCATTTAAAATAGAAGAGTTTATCGACGATGTGTTTGGAGATTGGAAAGATGAATGATCAAGCAGCAGTTTTAAGAGAAAAAGTGTTAAAGAAACATCAAAACTCTTTAAGGAATTGTAAAACGATAGCCGTGTTAAGCGGAAAAGGAGGAGTTGGAAAGTCGAATCTATCATTAAACTTATCTCTTGCGCTAACGAAGCAAAAGCAAAGAGTTCTTCTTTTTGACATGGATATAGGGATGGGAAATATTGATATTTTGATTGGACAAACTGCTTCCTATACGATGGTTGATTTGCTAGAAAAAAAGCTTTCCATCCAGCAAATTATTAAAAAAGGTCCTGAAGATTTAGCTTATGTGGCTGGTGGAACGGGAATTTCCTCTGTATTTGAATGGTCTCCATCGGACCTTGCTCATTTAATACAAGAATTGAGTTCTTTGACAAATCAATACGATTACATGATTTTTGATATGGGAGCGGGCATGTCAGAGAGTGTGCTTAAGTTTTTAAAAGCTGTAGATGAAATGATCGTGGTCACAACACCCGAACCTACATCTATCACAGATGCTTACGCTGCTATTAAGCTAGCAGCTTCCTATTCTGTATCAGCACCGGTTCGGCTTATTATTAACAAAACGCTTTCTGACAAAGAAGGAAATGAGACGTATGAACGATTTAACCGAGCTGTTCAGCAGTTTTTGAACATATCTATTTCTCTATTAGGTATTGTGCCAAACGATCAAGCTGTCCAGAAAGCGGTCAATCGCCAAATGCCTTTTTTGCTTCAAAACCCAACATCTAAAGCAAGTGTATCACTAATAGAAATGGTGAATATTCTTATTCCTCAAGACAATAGGATAACGGCTAAAAACGAGGGAATGTTTATTCGGCGCCTCAAACGATTTTTTCTTGAAAGGTAGGAAATGAGAGTGAATGAAATAAAGGTGCTTATTGTAGATGATTCTGCATTTATGCGAAAGCTAATCGGCGATTTTTTGGCATGTGACAGGCGTTTTCACGTTGTGGGTACCGCACGTAACGGTGAAGAAGGGTTGAAAAAAGCGCTCGAGCTGTCGCCAGACATTGTGACACTTGATATCGAAATGCCTAAAATGAATGGCTTAGATATGTTAAAGCAGCTTATGCGTGTGAAGCCCCTTCCTGTCGTCATGTTATCGAGTACAACAATAGAAGGTGCTGAAAATACGCTGACCGCTATGCAGTACGGCGCAGTTGATTTTGTTGCTAAACCTTCGGGAGCTATTTCGCTGGACTTACATAAAGTGAAAGATGAGCTTATCTCTAAACTATTGCTTGCTAGTAAAGCCAACATATCTTCAAGCAGTCATCAGCACGTGCAAAACAGAAGTGTATATAACCTCCCGATGGGGACGAAAGTGAACAAAATGATTTGTATTGGCACTTCTACTGGAGGACCGCGTGCGCTGCAAGAAGTATTATCAACTGTTTCAAAAGACATACACGCACCTATTTTTATTGTGCAACATATGCCTCCAAATTTCACAAAATCATTAGCGGTTAGACTAGATCAGCTAGCTGATATTGAAGTGAAAGAAGCACAAGACAATGAAATCGCGCGCTCAGGATGTGCGTACATTGCGCCTGGAGGTTTTCATATGACGGTTGTAGAGAAAGAAGGACAGCTCAGCATTTGTTTAGACACTTCTTCACCTGTAAAGGGACATCGCCCCTCAGTGGATCGTTTGTTTCAGTCGATTAGTAAAATTTCAGGTTATCAAAAACTTGCTATTGTGTTGACGGGAATGGGGGCGGATGGAACGGAAGGCATTATTGATTTAAAGAAAAATAAAGACGCGCTTATATTGGCTGAATCTAAAGAAACAGCTGTCATTTATGGGATGCCCAAATCAGCTGTTTCTACAAAGCTTGTTGATTATATTGAACCGCTGCGAAACGTTGGAAGCTTTATTTCTCGCTACGCACAGAAATAGGAGGGAAAGTTACGATGGATATGAATCAATATCTAGAAGTGTTTATTGAAGAAAGCAAGGAACATCTTCAAAACGTTAACGACCAGCTAATGCGTTTTGAAAAAAATACCGATGATCTTGGTTATGTAAATGAAATTTTTCGGTCTGCTCATACGTTAAAAGGTATGTCTGCAACAATGGGATTTGATGATTTAGCACAATTAACTCACAAAATGGAAAACGTGCTAGATGCCGTTCGAAATCATCAAATCGACGCTCACACGGAAGTTCTTGATGCTTTGTTTGAATCAGTCGATGCGCTAGAAATAATGGTTCAATCTATTTCTGAAGGCGGCGATGGTCAGCTTGATGTCAAATTGCTTGTTCAAAAGCTGCAGCGTATTGTAGCAGAGGAACCCGCAGCAGAGCATGCGGCTTCTTCTATTGAGTATGATGAGTTCGTACAAACGCTGCTCAGTCAAACAGCAGGGCAAGGATTTAATGCGTTTGAAATAACCGTACAGCTCGAACGCACCTGTCTGTTAAAAGCTGCGCGTGCATATATGGTGTTTGATGTGTTAGGGCAAGTGGGAGACGTCATTAAGTCAGCGCCAACTGTTCAAGATATCGAACAAGAAAAATTTGAATCATCTTTTATCGTTATATTAGTAACAAGCGAATCGCAAGAAAAGCTGAAGGCGAGCATTATGGAGGTCTCTGAAGTAGAAAGCGTGAAAATTGCTGCGGTCCCCATAAAAAAGGAGACAGAAATGCAGGAGCTTGTTTCACAAGAAGAAGCAGCAGCTATACAGGAAGTTACTGTGTCAGCACCTTCTAAATCGCCTGTTGAAGAGAAAAGACAGCTCTCAAATAACAAGACGATTCGAGTCAATATTGACCGTTTGGACAGTCTCATGAACTTGTTTGAAGAACTAGTTATTGATAGAGGCAGGTTAGAACAAATATCAAAAGAATTGAATAATAGCGAATTAGACGAAACGGTAGAGCGGATGTCCCGTATTTCTGGAGATTTGCAAACGATTATTTTAAATATGCGTATGGTGCCTGTAGAAACCGTTTTTAATCGGTTTCCCCGTATGGTGAGACAGCTTTCAAAAGATTTAGGGAAACAAATTGAACTTCAAATTGTCGGAGCTGATACAGAGTTGGACCGGACCGTCATTGATGAAATTGGAGATCCGCTTGTTCACTTATTAAGAAATGCCGTTGACCACGGAATTGAAATGCCTCAAGCACGCTTAAAGAACGGAAAGAATGAAAAGGGAACGATTCGCCTTAAAGCTTATCATAGCGGAAATCATGTCTTTATTGATTTAGAAGATGACGGGGCGGGCATCAATCGTGAAAAGGTATTGCAAAAAGCGTTAGATCGAGGAATTATCGATGGGAAAACTGCTGAAACGCTGACGGATAAACAAGTGTACGAGCTCATTTTCGCTTCGGGCTTTTCGACGGCTGAACAAATTTCAGATGTTTCCGGACGAGGAGTAGGTCTAGATGTCGTGAAAAACACGATTGAATCGCTAGGGGGTTCTGTAACGATCGATTCTAACGAAGGATACGGTTCGCGTTTTTCTATTCAACTGCCGCTCACTCTGTCTATCATTTCTGCTTTACTCGTGCAAATGAGTGAAGAGCGCTATGCCTTACCGCTTTCTTCGATTATTGAAACAGCTATTGTTCAGCCGAAAGAGGTCATGCATGTACATGGTCAAAAGGTTATTGACTTTCGAGGAGCCATTATTCCTCTTATTGATTTAAAAGAACTATTTACTGTGCCTAACTCGGTACAAAGAGATCATTATTCCGTCGTTATTGTGAAAAAAGGAGAAAAGACCGCCGGGCTAATTGTTGATTCTTTTATCGGTCAGCAGGAAATCGTTTTAAAATCTTTAGGTCATTATCTGCCGGGTGTATTTGCTATTTCAGGAGCCACGATTTTAGGCGATGGACAAGTAGCACTTATCATTGATTGCAACGCTTTGATCAAATAACAAATGCTGTAAAAAGAAAGGGAGAAAGGCATGAAAATTATTGTGTTTCAATTGGGGGACGAGGAGTACGGAATTTCAGTAGAAGAAGTGCAATCGATTGAAAAGATTCAGCACATAACACGCGTTCCTGGAGTAAAAGAATATGTAAAAGGTGTTATTAATCTTCGCGGTGTTATTACACCGATTATTGATTTGCGCACTCGTTTTAACTTACAAGAACAGCTTAACCATGAGCTGACACGTATTATTATGGTTCGTCTTAATGATGTAGAAGCAGGTTTGATTGTGGATGCGGCAAATGATGTAGTAGACATTGATGAAAAAACGATTGCTTCAGTGCCTGAAACAGTTGAAGGAACAGCTGTAGAATACTTGAACGGAGTTGTTAAAGTAGATAGCCGTTTAATTGTTCTTCTAAATTTACCTAAAGTGCTCTCTTTAGAAGACCACCTCCAGTGAGCCAAGCGAATAATGGATATCACGCTGAAGTTTGTAGGAGTTGAAGAATCGTGAGAGATGATAAACAAGTGATTAAGGTAGGAATTGCCGAGATGAATGTTACACATGCACCCGCAGTGCTTCGAACAGCGGGATTAGGGTCATGCGTAGGAGTTGTCGTTTACGACTCTGTTCACTCAGTAGCTGGGCTCGCTCATGTAATGCTTCCCGATTCAAGCGGGGCTAAATGTCCTTTTAATAGAGCTAAATATGCAGATACAGCCATTTTTGATTTGATAAATATGTTGATTAAACAAGGTGCACATAGAAGATTATTAAAAGCAAAAATAGCAGGGGGCGCACAGATGTTTCAATTTGAACCAAGAAATGATGTGATGCGAATTGGCCTTCGAAATGTTCAAGCAGTGGAGAGAGAACTGCATAGAAACAGTGTAGAAATTGCAGCAAAAGCTACAGGAGGACACAACGGACGCACAATTGAATTTGATCCTCAAACGGCTATTTTAAAGGTTCGTACGATTAATGAAGGGATAAAAACGATATAAAGCGCGCTCTGACCGTTGACCGTTTAATAGCGCTATAAAAAGGAGTTGAAAGACCCTTGAAAAGTATACAAGAAGTTGAAGAACATAAAATTTGGCAGGAATGGATAGAGACGAGAGACTCCCATGCGGGAAACATGCTTGTTAAAAAGTATATGCCGCTTGTTAACTATCACGTTCAG
The DNA here is from genome assembly GCF_047872835.1 of Priestia sp. RMT2NF4. NCBI lineage: Bacteria > Bacillati > Bacillota > Bacilli > Caryophanales > Bacillaceae > Priestia > Priestia sp. RMT2NF4. The sequence goes on along the minus strand of NZ_JBLQZO010000002.1, from coordinate 515,567 downwards.
CGGATTAGTGTAGGGCTGCCGAAGAATATTCATAAAGAAGAGCTTCGTAGTTTAGGATTAATCGGCCTTTACGATGCTTTGGAAAAGTTTGATTACGGTAGAGACTTAAAGTTTGATACATATGCGTCTTTTCGAATTCGAGGGGCGATAATAGACGGGCTTCGTAAAGAAGATTGGTTATCAAGAAGCGCAAGGGAAAAGACGAAAAGAATTGAGCAAGCAACAGAAGCACTTGAACAAAGATACTTGCGCAGAGTTGCACCAAGTGAGGTTGCAAAAGAAGTAGGCATGACAGAAGCAGATGTTGTTCATACAATGAATGAAGGCTTCTTAGCTAACGTTTTGTCAATGGAAGAACAGCCAAAAGAGTATGAAGATGGAGAGCAAAAATACACGATTAAAGATGAAAAAACGCTCTCTCCTGAAGAGGAGCTAATTAACGACGAACGATATCAAGAGCTCGCTGGAGTTATCGAGCAGCTAAATGAAAAAGAGCAGCTTGTTGTTTCATTATTTTATAAAGAGGAGTTGACTTTCACAGAGATCGCGCAGCTGTTAGGGCTATCCACTTCACGCATTTCTCAAATTCATTCGAAAGCGCTGTTTAAAATGCGTACGAGTTTAAGCAAAATAATTTAACAAAGAGGTAAAGTGATGGGGTTTTTACTCACAGTTAGTTTTTTAATTCATGGTCTATCACTGTTTTGCATTATTCTTTTATATATGCAAGTGACCAAAGTGAAAAGGATTGAACGCTTGCACCAGCAAAATATAAATAAAATGGAAGCTGCAATGAGTTCATATCTCGCTGAATTTCAGGAACAAAACGAGCAGTTTTTACGGCAGCTTCGTGAGCGTTCAACTTCGCTTTCTTCCGAAATGGAAGAAAGCAGCGCCAAATCACCTTTGGTAGATGAAGAAGACGTGCCTGTTCAAAGGGTGGATCTAAAAAGTGAGCCTTCCCAGTCGCTGCATGAACTTCTCTCTATAGAAGAAAATCAGAAACATATAAGCACATCTTTTGATAAATTAACTACAGACCAAATTCAAGATTTGTCAGGTGAAGAGATAAAAGAATTTTCCGTTTATTTAAAGGGAAAAGGTTTAACAATTGAAGAAATTGCAAAACATTTACACAGAGGGAAAACTGAAATTGAATTATTATTGAAATTTCATCAATAAACTTAATGAAACGCTTGCTTGTGAAAAAGGAGTATGCTATATTAGTTTTTGGTGTTATTACACACGCTTGTTGATTCGGTTGATGGTGCTACTTTTTGTAGTTTCGGCTGAAGATGATATAAGCGGAGGAGACTTAAAACCATTAGGAGGAAAAACACATGTCAGTAATTTCAATGAAACAATTACTAGAAGCTGGTGTACATTTCGGTCACCAAACTCGCCGTTGGAACCCAAAAATGAAGAAATATATCTTCACTGAGCGTAACGGCATCTACATTATCGATCTTCAAAAAACAGTTAAGAAAGTAGAAGAAGCGTACAAATTCGTTAAAGAATTAGCTGCAGACGGCGGTACTGTTTTATTCGTAGGTACGAAAAAACAAGCTCAAGATTCTGTTAAAGAAGAAGCAGCTCGCGCTGGTATGTACTTTGTTAACCAACGTTGGTTAGGTGGTACATTAACTAACTTCTCAACTATCCAAAAACGTATCAAACGTTTAAAAGATATCGAAAAAATGCAAGAAGACGGTACTTTCGAAGTACTACCTAAGAAAGAAGTAGTTCAACTTAAAAAAGAGTTAGAGCGTCTTGAAAAATTCTTAGGCGGCATTAAAGATATGAAACAACTTCCAGATGCATTATTCATCATTGACCCTCGTAAAGAGCGTATTGCAGTAGCGGAAGCTAAAAAATTACACATTCCAATCGTTGGTATCGTAGACACTAACTGTGATCCAGACGAAATTGATTATGTAATCCCTGCAAACGATGATGCAATTCGTGCTGTTAAACTTTTAACTTCTAAAGTTGCTGATGCTATTCTAGAAGCTAAACAAGGTGAAGAAACAGCAGTTGAAACTGAAACAACTACTGCTTAATTCCGTGAAAGGTGATAAGAGGGAATAGCCTTTTATCACCTTTTTTTGAAAAGATTTAACCCATTTATATACATTAATTACATACCCAAACAAGGAGGCTACACATTATGGCAATTACTGCTCAAATGGTAAAAGAACTACGTGAAAAAACAGGCGCTGGTATGATGGATTGTAAAAAAGCGTTAACTGAAACTAACGGTGATATGGAGCAAGCAATCGATTTCTTACGTGAAAAAGGTATTGCAAAAGCTGCTAAAAAATCAGACCGTATTGCTGCTGAAGGTCTAACTTACATCGAAACTCAAGGTAACGAAGCTGTTATCTTAGAAGTTAACTCTGAAACTGATTTCGTTGCGAAAAACGAAGGTTTCCAAAAATTAACAAAAGAATTAGCTGCTCACATCTTAGCTAACAAACCAGCTGACGCTGCTGAAGCTGCTACTCAAAAAATGGAAAACGGTGCAACTGTTGAAGAACACATCAACTCTGCAATCGCTACAATCGGAGAAAAATTATCTCTACGTCGTTTCGCTGTAGCAACAAAAACTGATGCTGATGCATTCGGTGCTTACCTACATGCTGGCGGACGTATCGGTGTGTTAACAGTATTATCTGGTACAACTGAAGAAGCTGTTGCAAAAGACGTTGCTATGCACATCGCTGCAATCAACCCTAAATACATCTCTCGTGACCAAGTTTCTGCTGAAGAAACTGAGCGTGAGCGCGAAGTATTGACTCAACAAGCATTAAACGAAGGCAAACCAGAAAAAATCGTTGCAAAAATGGTTGAAGGTCGCCTTGGCAAATTCTTCGAAGATATTTGCTTACTAGATCAAACATTTGTTAAAAATCCTGATCAAAAAGTACGTCAGTTCGTTGAGAGCAAAGGCGCTACTGTTGAAAGCTTCGTTCGTTTTGAAGTAGGAGAAGGTATTGAGAAACGTCAAGACAACTTCGCTGAAGAAGTAATGAACCAAGTTAAAAAGTAAGGGTTTGACCGTATAGGGAACACTGTGTGTTCCCTTTTTTACAAAAGAGATCTCACCGTTAACGATGGAGGTAAGCATGAGTCAAGCAAAATATAATCGTATCGTATTAAAGTTAAGTGGAGAAGCATTAGCTGGTGAAGATGGTTTTGGTATTAACCCATCCATCATCAAATCTGTTGCTGAACAAGTAAAAGCCGTTTATGAATTAGGTGTGGAAATTGCTGTAGTCGTTGGTGGTGGAAACATTTGGCGTGGTAAAATTGGTAGTGAAATGGGTATGGATCGTGCAGCTGCTGATTATATGGGAATGCTAGCAACAGTGATGAACTCGCTGGCTCTTCAAGATAGCTTAGAGAACATTGGTGTGCAAACACGAGTTCAGACTTCTATCGAGATGAGACAAGTAGCAGAGCCTTATATTAGAAGAAAAGCTGTTCGACATCTTGAGAAAAAACGCGTTGTTATTTTCGCTGCGGGTACAGGAAACCCTTATTTCTCTACAGATACAACAGCAGCTTTGCGTGCAGCTGAAATCGAAGCTGACGTTATCTTAATGGCTAAAAACAACGTAGATGGCGTTTATAATGCAGATCCTAAGCTTGTACCTGATGCTGTAAAATATGAAACATTAACATATATTGATGTTTTAAAAGATGGACTAGCTGTTATGGATTCTACAGCTTCTTCATTATGTATGGACAACGATATTCCGCTAATTGTTTTCTCAATTACGGAAGAAGGCAATATTAAACGTGCCGTTACAGGCGAAAACATTGGAACAATTGTAAAGGGGAAATAAACATGCCAAAACAAGTGTTGCAAAACGCAAAAGAAAGAATGGAAAAAGCAATTCAATCATTTAGCCGCGAACTAGCATCAATTCGCGCTGGACGTGCAAGCGCGTCACTTCTTGACCGCGTAACGGTAGAATACTACGGTGCACCAACACCGATTAACCAATTGGCGCAAGTAAGCGTACCGGAAGCTCGTATGCTTGTTATTCAGCCTTATGACAAATCACAAATTGGTGAAGTTGAAAAAGCTATTTTAAAATCTGATTTAGGATTAACACCTACAAGCGATGGAACTATTATCCGTTTATCGATTCCTGCTTTAACGGAAGAGCGTCGTCGTGAGTTAGTGAAAATGGTTAAAAAATATGCTGAAGAAGCAAAAGTTGCGGTTCGTAACGTACGCCGTGATGCAAACGATGATTTCAAAAAGTTAGAGAAAAAAGGTGAAATTACTGAAGACGATCTACGCGGCTACAGTGATGACATTCAAAAACTAACAGATGACCATATCGTAAAAGTGGATAAAGTGGCAAAAGATAAAGAAGAAGAAATTATGGCAGTTTAAGTCATTTCAAGGTAAAATATATTGTAAAAGACCCTCTATTGTTTACAGGGGGTTTTTTTGTTAATAATGTGTAGTAAGAAAAAACTCACATAAGCTACACGTTTATGTGAGAGCGTACAACGGGGGACCTTTGCATGTTAAGAAAATTTCAAGCATGGAAGAAAAGTCAAGATTTAAATACACTGTCTTTGTCAGAACGAAAAGATCAAGTGAAACAGCACCCTGTTCCTGAACATATTGCAATTATTATGGATGGGAACGGTCGTTGGGCGCAAAAACGAGCTCTTCCTCGCATGATGGGCCATCATGAAGGAATGAAAGTAGTACGTCATGTGACCAGACTGGCCAATGAATTAGGTGTTAAAGTATTAACTTTATATGCATTTTCCACTGAAAATTGGAAGCGCCCCAAAACTGAAGTTGAGTTTTTAATGAAACTGCCAGAGGAATTTTTAACAACCTTTTTGCCTGAGCTAATTGAAAAAAATGTGCAAGTTCGTATTATGGGAGATAAAAGTGAGCTCCCTGCCCATACGATTCGAGCCGTGGATAAGGCAATTGAAAAAACAAAGCATAACACGGGGATGATTTTAAACTTCGCGCTTAATTACGGTAGCCGTCACGAAATTGTGGGCGCTATTCGGTCATTGGCAGAAGATGTAGAACAGGGAAAAGTGGCTTCCTCTTCTATTTCAGAAAATTTATTTTCTTCCTATTTAATGAGCAAAAGCCTTCCAGATCCGGATTTGCTTATTCGCACAAGTGGCGAGCTTCGCTTAAGTAACTTTATGCTTTGGCAGCTAGCGTACACAGAGTTTTGGTTTACAAAAGTATTATGGCCAGATTTTAAAGAAAATCATTTAATCGAAGCAGTCGAGGCGTTTCAAAAGCGCGGTCGCCGCTTTGGTGGTGTATAAGAAGGTGTGGAAAACAAGATGAAACAGCGCATTATCACCGCGATTGTAGCACTTGCGGTATTTGTGCCGATTGTTTTAATTGGAGGGTTACCTTTTACCCTTATCATGTATGTGATCGGAACAGTTGGTGTAATTGAGCTTTTAAAAATGAAACATTTGAAAGCAATGTCTTTTCCAAGTATCATTAGTTTATTACTAACTTGGGTGTTTTTACTACCAAACGGAAGAGATGTTGCATTTCAATTCTTAAGTGAACATAAGATAGAAGTAGCGCTTGCTGCTGTCCTTCTTTTATTAATGTACACGGTTGTAGTTAAAAATAAATTTACCTTCGATGACGTTGGGTTTATTTTATTAACAACAGTATATGTTGGCTTTGGCTTTCATTATTTTATCGAGGTTCGTCAAGAGTTCGGGTTAGCTTATTTGTTCTTTGCTTTCCTTATTATTTGGGCGACGGATTCCGGAGCTTATTTTATTGGACGAGCAATGGGGAAACGAAAGCTATGGCCGGAAATCAGTCCCAATAAAACAATTGAAGGTTTTGTTGGTGGCGTCGTATGCGCTATTATAGTAGCCGTTGTATTTAAGCTGTTAGCAAATATTGATCAAACTATGATCGAGCTACTTGTAATTGGTATTATCGTATCGTTATTTGGACAGATGGGTGATCTTGTACAATCAGCGTTCAAACGTCACTATGGCGTAAAAGATTCAGGGAAAATTTTACCGGGTCATGGTGGGATTTTAGACCGTTTTGACAGTTTAATGTTCATCATGCCAATTTTAGCTTTTTTATTATCTCTATAAAAAAGATGTCTTTGTTTTAATAGGAGTGAATATACTTGAAGAAAATTTCCTTGTTAGGAGCTACAGGTTCAATCGGTACTCAAACCGTTGATATTGTTCGAGCGCATCCTGAGCATTTTGAGCTCTCAGCAATCTCTGTAGGTCGAAATATTAACGAAGCAAGAAAGATTATTCAGCAGTGTAAGCCAGCCCTTGTTTCTGTAATGAAGAAAGAAGATTGTCTGTCACTGCAAGCAGAATTCCCTTCTATTCGATTTGTTTATGGAGAAGAAGGACTTGTGGAAGTAGCAACTCATCCTTCTACAGAAGTGTTGGTAAACGCTGTTCTTGGAAGTGTAGGGTTGACTCCTACGCTAGAAGCAATCAAAATGAGAAAAACAATTGCTATTGCAAATAAGGAGACACTTGTTACCGCTGGTCACCTTGTCATGGAAGCAGCCAAGGAATATGGCGCTGATATTTTACCGGTAGACAGTGAGCATTCAGCTATTTTTCAAAGTTTGCAAGGGCAAGATCAAAAAGCAATAGACCGTTTAATTTTAACGGCTTCTGGAGGGAGCTTTCGAGATAAGACGAGAGCAGAACTACAGGGAGTAACGGTTGAAGATGCGTTAAATCATCCAAACTGGTCAATGGGAGCTAAAATTACAATTGATTCGGCAACGATGATGAATAAGGGACTAGAAGTGATTGAAGCACATTGGCTTTTTGATCTTCCCTATGAGAAAATTGATGTATTGTTACATAAGGAAAGCATCATTCATTCTATGGTAGAGTATTCTGATACAAGCGTTATTGCTCAGCTTGGAACGCCCGATATGCGCGTGCCAATTCAATACGCGTTAACGTATCCAAGACGCATGTCTTTGCCTGACACCAAGCGTTTAAGTTTGGCGGATATTGGTCAGCTTCACTTCGCTAAAATGGATGAAGAGCGTTTTCGCTGTTTAGCTTTTGCATTTGAGGCTGGCAAAGCGGGTGGAACACTTCCGACTGTTTTAAATGCAGCTAATGAAGAAGCTGTTCAAGCCTTTCTAGATGGTCACATTACATTTTTACAAATTGAAGATGTGATTGAAAAAGCAATGAATGAACATACTGTAATACAGAAACCTTGTTTATCTACTATTAAAGAAGTAGATTTAGAAGCAAGAGAGTTTGTTAGATCCGCCATCTCTCGATAATGTGCGTGCGAGAGAAGCCACTCCCTTATTTTTGGTGGGTGGAGGTTTGACTCTATTACATGAAGGGGGTAATACCCATTGAACACAGTCATTGCGTTTGTCGTCATTTTTGGAGCTCTTGTATTCTTTCATGAGCTTGGTCATTTAGTTTTTGCAAAGCGTGCAGGCATCTTATGCCGTGAGTTTGCCATTGGGTTTGGTCCCAAAATCTTTTCATTTAAACGAGATGAAACAGTTTATACCATTCGCTTACTGCCTCTAGGTGGATTTGTTCGAATGGCTGGAGAAGACCCGGAAATGATTGAAGTTAAGCCTGGTCAAATGGTGGGCCTCATGTTTGATAAGGAAGGCAAAGTAAATAAAGTCATTATTAATAACAAGGAACAGCATCCAAATGCAAAAGTTATTGAGGTAGAGCAAGCAGACTTAGAGCATAATCTATTTATTTCAGGTTATGAAGAAGGTGAAGATGAACATCTGCAAAAATTCGAGGTAGCAGAAGAATCTTACTTTGTTATGGACGGAGAAGACATTCAAATTGCACCTTACAGCCGTCAGTTTGCTTCCAAAACTCTTGGTCAGCGTGCGCTAGCCATTTTCGCTGGTCCACTAATGAACTTTATATTAGCCTTTGTTATTTTTATCGTTCTTGGGATTTCTCAAGGATATGTTGTTGACAAACCTGTGATGGGCAAATTAACATCAGATGGAGTAGCCGTTGATGCGGGACTTAAACAAGGAGATAAAGTTCAAGCAATTGATGGACAAAGTGTTTCAACGTGGGATGATGTCGTAAAAGTAATTCAAAAACATCCTGAACAGCAAATTACATTCACGGTTCAGCGCGGCGGCAAAACCCTAGATATTCCAATTACACCTGAAAGCCGCAAGGTTGGGGAACAGACAATTGGATTAATTGGCGTATATGCACCGGTTGAAAAGTCATTCATTGGTTCGATCACGCACGGAGCTACTGAAACATATACGTGGATGAAAGAAATCTTAACGGGCCTTGGAAAGCTTGTGACAGGACAGTTCAAACTGGATATGCTTTCTGGTCCTGTAGGTATTTACGCAGCAACCGATCAAGTAGCACAGTCAGGCATTTATTACCTAATGAAATGGGCAGCCGTTTTAAGTATTAACTTAGGGATTGTCAATTTGCTTCCACTTCCTGCTTTAGATGGAGGACGACTATTATTCTTCGCTGTAGAAGGAATTCGCGGTAAGCCAATTGATCGTCAAAAAGAAGGGATTGTTCATTTTATCGGTTTTGCTTTATTAATGCTGCTGATGCTCGTTGTAACGTGGAACGATATTCAAAAGTTCTTTTTATAAGACATACGCTCAGCGAGGGATATTCCCTCGCTGATTATATGAAAATTGCGGCATGGTCCGCCTTAAAAAATAAGATAGAGAAGTAAGCAAAGAGGTGCGAGGTTATGAGACAAAGTTCTACATTGATTCCTACATTAAGAGAAGTGCCAGCTGATGCGGATATAAAAAGCCATCAGCTTCTATTGCGCGCAGGTTATATGCGCCAAAATGCAAGCGGTGTGTACAGCTTTTTACCGCTTGGTAAGCGTGTATTACAAAAAGTTGAACAAATTGTTCGTGAAGAGATGGACCGTGCAGGTTCTGTCGAATTATTGATGCCTGCTTTACAACAAGCTGAATTGTGGCAAGAGTCTGGCCGCTGGTATTCATATGGGCCTGAGTTAATGCGTATGAAAGATCGTCACGGCCGTGAATTTGCTTTGGGAGCAACACACGAAGAAGTTATCACAAGCTTGCTTCGTGACGAAGTGAAGTCATACAAACGTTTACCGCTAAATTTATATCAAATTCAAACGAAGTTCCGCGATGAAAAACGTCCACGCTTTGGCTTATTACGCGGTCGTGAATTTATTATGAAAGATGCATATTCGTTTCATGCTTCTCAAGAAAGTTTAGATGAAGTGTATGATAAAATGTTTGCTGCCTACAGCCGCATCTTTGAGCGCTGCGGATTAAATTTCCGTGCGGTTATCGCTGATTCAGGTGCAATGGGCGGAAAAGATACGCATGAATTTATGGTTCTTTCTGAAATCGGGGAAGATACAATTGCTTATTCAGATACATCTTCTTATGCAGCAAATGTTGAAATGGCACCGGTTGTAAATACGTATGAAAAATCAGATGAAGCTGAAAAAGAATTAACAAAAGTGGAAACACCAAATCAGCATAGCATTGAAGACGTAGCTGCTTTCTTAAATGTTGAAGCGACTTCTTGTATCAAGTCCCTTTTATTTAAAGTAGATGATCGTTTTGTGCTTGTACTTGTTCGCGGGGATCACGAAGTAAACGATATTAAAGTGAAAAACTATTTTGAAGCTTCCGTCGTTGAACTGGCAACTCCAGAAGAAACAAAAGAAGCATTAAAATGCGCAGTTGGTTCGGTAGGACCGATTGGTGTAAGTGATTCAGTAGAAGTGGTAGCTGATCATGCGGTAAAAGCAATCGTTAACGGTGTATGCGGAGCAAATGAAGAAGGTTATCACTATACAAATGTGAATGAACGTAACTTTAATGCAACTTACGAAGATTTCCGCTTCATCCAAGAAGGAGATCAGTCACCGGATGGACAAGGTGTTATTAAGTTCGCTAAAGGTATTGAAGTCGGACATGTCTTTAAGCTAGGAACTCGCTACAGTGAAGCGATGGGAGCAACGTATCTAGATGAGAACGGACGCAGCCAGCCAATGATTATGGGTTGCTATGGTATCGGTGTTTCTCGTACAGTAGCTGCGATTGCAGAACAATTCAATGATGAAAACGGTCTTCTATGGCCAGAGGCTGTTACGCCTTATCAAGTGCACGTTATTCCAGTTAACGTGAAAAATGATGAACAGCGTGAACTAGGTGAGAAATTATATAATGAGTTATTAGATAATCGCTTTGAAGTGCTGTTAGATGACCGCCAAGAGCGTGCAGGAGTAAAATTTGCAGATTCAGATTTAATTGGTCTTCCTGTTCGAGTAACAGTTGGTAAACGTGCATCTGAAGGAATTGTAGAAGTAAAAGTACGGAAAACTGGGGAGTCACTAGAAGTGTCAGTTGACAATCTTGTTTCAACAGTGAAAGAACTGCTAGCGAAGTAATGAAGCAGCGGGGATTTGTATCCCTGCTGTTTTTATGTTTATAAACAGAACATATGACAGAATAGAAGTCATTTATGTTAAAATAGATTGCACTCATTTATAAAAGGAGGCAGAAAACTTGGAAGCACAAACGCTAGGAAAAAAAGAGCGTTTTAAGTTGCTGCTGCAGCAGTTAGAGCTGACGAGTGATCAAATTGTTCCTTATTTTGAAAACGCAGCGATTGAAAAGCTCGTCATTCAGAAAGAACAAAAAAAATGGCATTTTCATTTTTCTTTAGAAGGGTTATTACCTTTTGAGATCTATGAGTTATTCCATGCTCGCATGTCTTCAGCTTTTTCTCATATTGCGAGTGTTTCTTTTTCTATTCAAACCGTTAATAAAGAATGTACGGAAGAGCATGTACAGTCATATTGGAAGCATTGTATTGGAGAAATGCAGGGAATATCCCCGCTTTTACAGTCGCTTTTACAAGATCAAATGCCGAGATTGAACGGTGCCAAATTGATTGTGAACGCACGACATGATGCAGAAGGAACGGCTTTACGTAAAAAGTACAGTCAGTTAATTGCTGATCAGTATGCGTCCTATGGCTTTCCGAACCTTCAGCTAATGACGGAAGTTGTACATTCAGAAGAAGCATTTCAGCAGTTTGTAGAGCAACGAAAACAAGAAGATACAGAAAAAGTATTACAAGCCATCACAGAAATGCAAAATAAAGAAAATGAAAAAAGTGATGGACCAGACCTACCAAAAGGTCCGCTTACAATTGGATATACGATTAAAGACGAGACGGTTCGCCTAGACTCCATTGTGGATGAAGAAAAGCGAATTGCCGTTGAAGGATACGTATTTGATGCAGAAACTAGAGAATTACGAAGCGGACGTACGCTTCTTATTTTTAAAGTGACAGATTATACAAACTCTATTATGGTTAAAATGTTTTCACGTGACAAAGAAGATATTCCTTTACTTCAAGCGATTAAAAAAGGAATGTGGGTAAAGGTTCGCGGAAGTGTACAAAATGATACATTTGTCCGTGATTTAGTTATGATTGGAAATGATGTCAACGAGATTACCGGTCCTGCTAGACAAGATACAGCGCCTGAAGATGAAAAGCGTGTGGAGCTTCACTTGCATACGCCAATGAGTCAAATGGATGCCGTTTCATCTGTTGGAGCTTTAGTCGGACAAGCTAAAAAATGGGGACATCCGGCTGTAGCGATAACTGATCATGCGGTTGCACAGTCGTTTCCTGAAGCATATGGAGCCGGGAAAAAGAACGGCATTAAAATACTGTACGGAGTGGAAGTTAATTTAGTAGACGACGGCGTGCCGATTGCCTATAATCCGAAGCATGTGGATTTAACAGAAGCAACTTACGTAGTATTTGACGTCGAAACAACCGGTTTGTCAGCCGTATACGATACCATTATTGAACTTGCTGCCGTGAAGATGAAAGAAGGAGAAATCATCGATCGATTTGAACGGTTTGCAAATCCTCATCATCCTCTGTCTGCAACAACAATTGAGCTGACGGGTATTACAGATGATATGGTCCAAAATGCGCCTGAAATCTCAGAAGTACTTCGTGATTTTCACGAGTGGATGGGTGACAGTATTTTAGTCGCTCATAATGCAAGCTTTGATATGGGATTTTTAAATATGGGACTGCAAAAAATCGGTTTAGAAAAAGCAGCTAACGGCGTTATTGATACGCTTGAACTCGGAAGATTTTTGTATCCGCATATGAAAAACCATCGTTTGAATACTCTTGCTAAAAAGTTTGATATTGAACTTGTGCAGCATCACCGCGCGATTTATGATGCGGAAACAACTGGCTATTTGTTAAATAAAATGCTGAAAGATGCATTTGAACGGGAAATTACAATGCATGATCGCTTAAATGATTATATGGGAGAAGGGAATGCCTATCAGCGGGCCCGTCCTTATCATGCGACTCTTTTAGCACAAACCGACGTAGGATTAAAAAATCTATTTAAACTTGTTTCGATTTCTCATTTAAATTACTTTTATCGAGTTCCGCGAATTCCAAGATCTCAGCTCGACAAATATCGAGAAGGCATCTTGATTGGAACCGCATGTGACCGAGGCGAAGTATTCGAAGGCATGATGCAAAAAGGAATTGATGAAGTAGAAGGAGTAGCTGAATTTTATGATTACATCGAAGTACAGCCTCCTGACAACTACAAGCACTTAATTGAACTAGATTTAGTGCGAGATGAGAAAGCCTTAAAAGATATTATTAGCAATATTGTGAAGCTTGGTGAAAAGATTGGAAAGCCGGTTGTAGCAACAGGAAATGTTCACTATCTCAATCCGGAAGACAAAATTTACCGAAAAATTTTAATTGGTTCACAAGGCGGGGCTAATCCTTTAAACCGTCATCAGCTGCCGGATGTTCACTTTAGATCAACGGATGAGATGCTGAATTGTTTTTCATTTTTAGATGGGGACAAAGCGAAAGAAATTGTTGTTCATAATACGCAAAAAATAGCCGATATGATCGATGATATTAAACCAATTAAAGATGATTTATATACGCCGAAAATTGAAGGTGCGGACGAAGAAATGCGTGAAATGAGTTATGCGATGGCACGCAGCATCTACGGTGAAGAGCTGCCTGAAGTAGTAGAAGCTCGTCTAGAGAAAGAGTTGAAAAGTATTATCGGCCACGGGTTTGCCGTTATTTACTTGATCTCGCATAAACTCGTTAAAAAATCATTAAATGATGGTTACTTAGTTGGTTCACGTGGTTCCGTAGGGTCTTCATTTGTTGCGACGATGACGGAAATTACAGAAGTAAACCCACTGCCGCCGCATTATGTGTGTCCAAAATGTAAGAAATCCGAGTTTTTTAATGACGGTTCCGTAGGTTCTGGATTCGATCTGCCGGACAAAAGCTGCGACGATTGTGGCGTACCGTTTATTAAAGATGGACACGATATTCCGTTTGAAACGTTCTTAGGATTCAAGGGAGACAAGGTTCCCGATATCGATTTGAACTTCTCCGGAGAGTATCAGCCGCGAGCTCATAACTATACAAAAGTACTGTTTGGAGAAGATAATGTATACCGTGCGGGAACAATCGGTACAGTTGCCGAAAAAACAGCTTATGGCTATGTAAAAGGCTATGCTGGTGACCGTGATTTACATTTACGAAACGCAGAAGTGGATCGTTTAGTAGCAGGATGTACGGGCGTAAAACGTACAACTGGTCAGCATCCAGGAGGAATTATTGTTGTACCGGACTATATGGATATTTTCGATTTTTCACCCATCCAGTTTCCAGCTGACGACCGTAATTCCGAATGGAGAACAACTCATTTTGACTTCCATTCGATTCATGATAATTTATTAAAACTTGATATACTCGGACACGATGATCCGACCGTGATTCGCATGCTTCAAGATTTAAGTGGAATTGATCCAAAAACAATTCCGACGGATGATCCTGAAGTGATGAAAATTTTTAGTGGAACGGAATCACTTGGCGTAACAGAAGAACAAATTATGTGTAAAACAGGAACGCTTGGCATACCTGAATTTGGAACGCGCTTTGTGCGTCAAATGTTAGAAGATACGAAGCCAACGACGTTTTCAGAACTTGTTCAAATCTCGGGACTGTCGCACGGGACGGACGTATGGCTTGGTAATGCGCAGGAGCTAATTCGCAATGATATTTGCAACTTAAGTGAAGTAATCGGCTGTCGTGATGACATCATGGTTTATCTAATTTATCAAGGTCTTGAACCTTCACTTGCTTTTAAAATTATGGAGTCTGTGCGTAAAGGGAAAGGGCTAACACCTGAATTTGAAGAAGAAATGATTAAAAATGGTGTTCCGGACTGGTATATTGATTCTTGTAAAAAGATTAAGTATATGTTCCCTAAAGCCCATGCGGCTGCTTATGTATTGATGGCCGTGCGTATTGCTTATTTCAAAGTGCACCACGCGCTTCTTTATTACGCAGCATACTTTACGGTTCGTGCAGATGACTTTGATATTGATACGATGATTAAAGGATCAACTGCCATTCGAGCGAAGATGGAAGAAATCAATGCCAAAGGTTTAGATGCATCTCCTAAAGAGAAAAACTTATTAACGGTGCTTGAGCTTTCTTTGGAAATGTGCGAACGAGGCTATTCATTTAAAAAAGTAGATTTATATGAATCGAGCGCAGACGAATTTTTAATTGACGGCACATCTTTAATTCCACCGTTTAATGCCATTCCTGGTCTTGGCACAAATGCAGCGCTGAACATTGTAAAAGCTCGTGAAACGGGAGAGTTTTTATCGAAAGAAGACTTGCAGCAGCGAGGCAAAGTATCGAAGACGATTTTAGAGTATCTAGACAACCATGGATGCCTTGAATCATTACCTGATCAGAACCAGCTTTCTCTTTTCTAACATTTGCATAAAATAAGCGGTTATGATATAGTAATTGTGGAAATGCTAAGGATACGGACGAGAAAGAGTGGGGAAACCCGCTCTTTCTTATTGATATGAACTTACTGTCATAGTAAGTAGTATGGAGAACGAATCGGCTTCTAGCATGATTCGTTTTTTCTGTAGATTTTCAATCACCATGATTGATTTATTATGTGACGTTTAAAATCCTGCAACACAAATGACAACATTTCCACTCTAGTAGGTTAGACCTCTTATAGAGTGCAAAATAAAAATAGCAAATAAACCACTCTTTTTTGATATAAGAGACATAAAAAACGCGTAACCTAAACATACCATGCAATGTCTCGAAGGGAGGATTAGAATGAGTAAAAATGTAAAACAAACAGTGGAAGAAATGGTTTCCCCTATCTTAGAGGAAATGAATTTAGAGCTTGTTGAAATTGAATACGTAAAAGAAGGAAAAGATTGGTTTTTACGTGTGTTTATCGACTCTGATACCGGCGTGGATATCGAAGACTGCGGAGCAGTAAGTGAAAAATTGAGTGAGAAAATGGATGCAGTAGATCCAATCCCTCATAACTATTTTTTAGAAGTATCATCGCCTGGTGCGGAACGCCCATTAAAAAAAGATAAAGATTTTGAACGTGCAATTGGTAAGCATGTATACATAAAAACATATGAACCAATTGAAGGTGCAAAAGAATTTGAAGGCGAATTACAATCATTTGACGGAGAAACTGTCACATTATCTATTCGTATCAAAACACGCACAAAAACGGTGATTTTACCATATGACAAAGTCGCTTTTGCTCGATTAGCGATTGTATTTTAATGTGTAGGGGCCAATATTAAAGGGGGATTATCCAACGATGAGCAGTGAGTTATTTGATGCCTTAGTCATTCTTGAAAAAGAGAAAGGCATTAGCAAAGATGTAATTATTGAAGCAATTGAAGCAGCGCTAATTTCTGCTTACAAACGCAACTTTAACCAAGCGCAAAACGTACGCGTTGATTTAAATTTAGAAAGAGGTTCAATGCGCGTGTTTGCTCGCAAAGATGTGGTTGATGAAGTATATGATCCACGTCTAGAAATTTCGGTTGAAGAAGCACAAACAATCAACCCTAACTTCCAGCTAGACGATGTGGTTGAAATCGAAGTAACGCCAAAAGACTTTGGACGCATCGCGGCTCAAACAGCAAAACAAGTTGTTACACAGCGTGTTCGTGAGGCGGAGCGCGGCGTTATCTACTCAGAGTTCAGCGATCGTGAAGAAGATATTATGACAGGTATTGTTCAGCGTCAAGATTCTCGCTTCATTTACGTGAGCCTTGGCAAAATTGAAGCATTGCTTCCTCAAAGCGAGCAAATGCCAAATGAGCAGTATAAACCTCATGATCGTATTAAAGTGTATATTACGAAAGTAGAAAAAACAACAAAAGGACCACAAATCTATGTTTCACGTACGCATCCAGGTCTTTTAAAACGTCTTTTCGAAAAAGAAGTTCCGGAAATCTATGACGGTACAGTTGAATTAAAATCAGTAGCTCGCGAAGCTGGAGACCGTTCAAAAATCTCTGTTCATTCTGAGTATGCTGAAGTAGATCCGGTCGGCTCTTGTGTTGGGCCAAAAGGTCAGCGCGTACAGGCTGTTGTGAATGAACTAAAAGGTGAAAAAATTGACATCGTTCGCTGGTCAAATGACCCAGTTGAATTTGTTGCCAATGCCCTAAGTCCATCTAAGGTAGTAGATGTGATTGTAGATGAAAATGAAAAAGCAACAACTGTTATCGTTCCTGACTATCAGCTGTCACTTGCAATTGGTAAGCGTGGACAAAATGCACGTCTAGCCGCTAAGCTGACAGGCTGGAAAATTGATATTAAAAGTCAATCAGAAGCTGAGCAAGAAGGTATGGTTGTAAAAAGCAGCGATGATATGCTAGTAAGTCAACATGCATTTGATTCAGATGAAGATATGGAATAAGAGGTGAGCCAAGGTGAACAATCGTAAAAAAGTCCCGATGCGAAAATGTGTGGCCACTGGAGAAATGAAGCCTAAAAAAGAGCTAGTACGCGTTGTACGTTCAAAAGAAGGCGACGTTTCAGTTGATGTAACGGGTAAAAAGTCCGGGCGCGGAGCTTATGTAAGCAAGGATAAAGAAGCAATTTTATTGGCAAAAAAGAAAAATGTGCTTTCGACACATTTAGGCGCGTCAATAGATGAAGCGGTTTATGAAGAGTTGCTAGCGCTTGTAGAAAAGGAGAAACAGTCACGCTAATGAATGAACAGTGGATCTCTTTTTTAGGGCTTGCAAACCGTGCACGCAAATTGATTTCTGGAGAAGAACTTGTGGTTAGAGAAGTTCGGAAACAAAAAGCAAAGTTAGTACTTTTAGCAAGCGATGCGTCTGAAAACACAAAGAAAAAAGTAACGGATAAATGTTCTTACTACAACGTTTCGGTTAGAATGGTTCCCGATCGCTACACGCTAGGTCAAGCGATTGGTAAAGATGCTCGAGTTGTGGTAGCCGTTATGGACGAGGGATTTGCTAAAAAGCTAGCAACGATGCTCGGTTAATTTTATGGGGGTGAAAGTATTGAATAAAAATACAAAATCAACAGCTAACAAAGGAAACAATAAAGGTAACAAAAAGCCACAGGCACAAAAGTCACAGGCACCAAAAGGTAGACCAGCTCCAGCAGCTGCAAAAGAGTTACCGGAAAAAGTAACGTTTGTCGGAAGCTTAACGGTTTCTGAGTTAGCAAAAGAATTAGGCAAAGAGCCTTCTGAAATTATTAAAAAATTATTTATGCTTGGTGTAATGGCAACAATTAACCAAGAGTTAGATAAAGATTCTATCGAACTAATTGCCGGAGAATACGGTGTAGAAGTTGAAGAAGAAGTAGTAGTAGATGACACTGCTTTTGAATCATTAGAAATTATTGACGACGAAAAAGACCTTCAAGTGCGTCCTCCAGTTGTTACAATCATGGGTCACGTTGACCACGGTAAAACGACGCTTCTTGACTCTATCCGTAACACAAAAGTAACGGCTGCAGAAGCAGGCGGTATCACGCAGCATATCGGTGCTTATCAAGTTGTGGTTGATGAAAAGAAAATTACATTCCTTGATACACCAGGGCATGCTGCATTTACAACAATGCGTGCTCGCGGTGCGCAAGTAACGGATATTACAATCCTTGTTGTTGCAGCAGACGATGGTGTAATGCCTCAAACAATTGAAGCGATTAACCATGCAAAAGCGGCAGAAGTGCCAATTATTGTTGCGGTTAACAAAATGGATAAAGAAGCAGCAAATCCAGATCGCGTTATGCAAGAACTAATGGAGCACGGCCTTGTAGCTGAAGAGTGGGGCGGAGAAACAATCTTCTGTAAGCTTTCAGCCATTTCAGGTGAAGGGATCGATCAATTACTTGAAATGATTTTACTTGTAAGTGAAGTAGAAGAGTTAAAAGCAAATCCTAACCGTCGTGCAGCAGGTACAGTTGTAGAAGCACAGCTAGATAAAGGCCGTGGGTCTGTAGCAACGCTTCTTGTTCAAACTGGTACACTACGCGTAGGTGATCCAATCGTAGTCGGAAATACGTTTGGCCGCGTTCGCGCAATGGTAAATGATATCGGCCGCCGTGTGAAGGAAGTAGGACCATCTACTCCGGTTGAGATTACTGGCTTAAACGAAGTTCCATTAGCTGGAGATCGTTTCTTAGTATTTGAAGATGAGAAAACAGCTCGTCAAATCGGAGAAGCTCGTGCTCAAAAGCAGCTTGAACAACAGCGCGGTGAAAAATCTCGCGTAAGCTTAGATGATTTATTTGAAAAAATTAAACAAGGTGAAATGAAAGACTTAAACCTTATCGTAAAAGCAGACGTACAAGGTTCTGTAGAAGCATTGGCTGCTGCTCTTCAAAAGATTGATGTAGAGGGTGTAAATGTTCGTATTATCCATACGGGTGTAGGCGCAATTACAGAATCTGATATCATTCTTGCAACTGCTTCTAACGCAATCGTTATCGGCTTTAACGTGCGTCCAGATGCTGGAGCAAAACGTACAGCTGACGTAGAAAACGTAGATATTCGTCTTCACCGCATTATTTATAAAGTAATTGAAGAAATTGAATCTGCGATGAAAGGAATGCTTGACCCTGAGTTTGCTGAAAAAATCATCGGTCAAGTGGAAGTACGTCAAACATTCAAAGTATCAAAAGTTGGTACAATCGCAGGAAGTTACGTAACAGACGGTAAAATTACGCGTAACAGTGGAATTCGTTTAATCCGTGACGGAATTGTTATCTTTGAAGGTGAAGTAGATGTGCTAAAACGCTTTAAAGACGATGCAAAAGAAGTCGCTCAAGGATATGAGTGTGGTATTACAATTAAAAACTTCAATGATATTAAAGAAGGAGATATTATTGAAGCATATGTAATGGAGCAAATTGATCCTAAATGATTGGACTAGTGGAGTGTGAATGCTTAATTTACGATGCTGCTTCTCTTAAAGAAAAACGTGCCGTGCTTCAGCGCATCTTGATGCGCTTGAAGCAGCGGTTTAACGTATCGGTTTCAGAAACTGATTTTCAAGATGTGTGGCAACGAACAAAAATTAGCATTGTCGCAGTCTCATCTAGCCGTGTCACAACGGAACAAGAACTGCAAAAAGCGCTAAGCTTGATTGATTCTTTTCCAGAGATTGAACGTACCATTACAACTTTTGATTGGTTATAAAAGGGGTGACACAGATGAACATAAGAGCAACTAGAGTCGGAGAACAAATGAAAAAAGAGATGGGCGAGATTTTAAATCGTAAAATCAAGGATCCGCGCATCGGTTTTGTGACTGTAACAGATGTTCAAGTATCAGGCGATTTACAGCAAGCGAAAGTTTATATCTCTGTTTTAGGAGATGCTGAACAGCGTGAGAATACGTTAAAAGGCCTTGCGAAAGCAAAGGGATTTATCCGCTCAGAAATCGGTCAGCGCATTCGCTTACGTAAAACACCTGAAATTACGTTTGAGTTTGATGAATCAATTGATTATGGTAATCGAATTGAATCATTGCTTCATGAAATAAAAAAAGAAAGCGATGACCATCAAGAGAACGAATAAGATCAGTGAATGTAGAAACAAAAAAGGGTGTCTCAAAAGTGGTTTTTGCTTCTGAGACACCCTTTTTTAAATGAAAAGGAGATGAAGAATGAGTGGACGGTGTTTTAGTTTTACATAAACCAGCTGGCCTGACTTCGCACGACTGTGTGTTTAAAGTCCGAAAGCTGCTTCGCACTAAAAAAGTAGGGCATACAGGCACATTAGACCCAGACGTTACAGGAGTATTGCCTATTTGTATCGGTAGAGCTACCAAGATTGTAGAATATCTAACAGGAGCTACTAAAACCTATGAAGGGGAAGTTACACTCGGGTTTTCTACAACAACAGAAGATTCTTCCGGAGAGGTTGTAGAAGAAAAGAAAGTAGCGGATTCTTTTTCACGTGCTCAAATCGAAGAAGTGCTGTCTTCGATGACAGGAGAACTTCAGCAAGTCCCTCCAATGTATTCAGCGGTAAAGGTCAAAGGTAAAAAACTATATGAATATGCAAGGCAAGGAATCGAAGTAGAGCGCCCAGTTAGAACCATTCATATCTATAACTTTGAACTGCTGGATGATCGCGCTACATTTGAGGGAGAACAAATTTCCTTCAAATTCCGCGTAACGTGCAGCAAAGGTACATATGTGCGAACGCTTGCTGTGATGATTGGAGAAGCTCTTGGCTATCCATCTCATATGTCGTATTTGCAGCGAACGGGTTCCGGGCAGTTTTCACTCGAAGATTGTGTGACATTTGAAGATATTGAACGGGCGGTAGAAGAAGAAACGATCAATGAGAAACTACATTCGATCGAAGAAGCTCTTAATCATTTGCCGAAACTTCAAATTAGTGATACATTAGCAGAGAAAGTGAAAAATGGCGCGGTATTGCCGTGTACGGAAGATGAAGAGTTAAAAAAAGAACCCTTCTTTTTAATGATAAATTCTGCAGGCAAGTGCTTAGCAATTTATGCTCAGCACCCAACAAAAAAACATTTAATGAAGCCGGTTAAAGTGTTGGCAATCGACTAGACCGGTTAGGGAAAAGGTGAACTGTGTTTTGGAAACGATTGAAATTCGACATCCACACCACTTTCAACGAGAAGCTGTTCAACAATCAGTGTTAGCGCTTGGTTATTTTGATGGTGTGCATTTAGGGCATCAGCAAGTGATAAATTCAGCAAAACAGTTAGCCGATGAAAAAGGCATAGCTAGTGCTGTGATGACGTTTACTCCTCACCCTTCTGTGGTGCTCGGGCGCAATGTGCAGCACATTGATATGATCACACCGCTTCAAGAAAAAAAGAAACTCATTGAGGAAATGGGAATTGACTTTTTATATATCGTTCATTTTGATAAACAGTTTGCAGCACTATTGCCTCAAGAGTTTGTTGATCAGTATATTATTGGACTGAATGTACAGCATGTGGTAGCTGGATTTGACTATACGTATGGAAAGTTAGGTAAAGGAACAATGGAAATACTACCATTTCATTCTCGATCAAAATTCACGCAAACAACAATTGATAAGTTAACAAATGGCGAAGAAAAAATTAGTTCAACG
Source organism: Priestia sp. RMT2NF4 (assembly GCF_047872835.1). NCBI lineage: Bacteria > Bacillati > Bacillota > Bacilli > Caryophanales > Bacillaceae > Priestia > Priestia sp. RMT2NF4. The sequence continues at coordinate 494,012 of NZ_JBLQZO010000002.1, read as the reverse complement.
CTTATTCGCGAAAGTTTAGCAAATGGAGATATGCATCGAGTAAAAGAGCTGCTTGGCCGCTATTATGAAGTGTCAGGTACAGTGACTCATGGAGAAAAGCGAGGCAGGCAAATAGGTTTTCCTACTGCTAACATCGCTTTAGACGAGGAGTATTTACTTCCACGCATCGGCGTGTATGCTGTTGAGCTTCAGCTCCACGGTAAGTGGTATGCAGGAGTGTGCAACGTGGGCTACAAGCCGACTTTTCACGATAATTTAGAAAAGCCAACAATCGAAGTTCACTTATTATCATTTGACGAGCAAATCTACGATCAGCACGTAACGGTGAAATGGCACCGAATGATTCGCTCAGAAAAAAAGTTCAGCGGCATCGAAGAGCTTGTCGGTCAGATCTCAAAGGACAAGGAAGAAGCCCTTGCTTATTTTGAAGGAATTCAAAAAAACAAGAAATAAAAAAATATATATAAATAGCTGCTACGACTTGCTTTTTGTTCTAATAAGTAGTAACATAACACTTGTATGTAAAACAACCATTGCTTGGCATTACGATTCACCAACGTTTTGCTCGGTAACTGGGGTTTAATAATAAGGAGGTGAATAGGATGGCTATCACACAAGAGCGTAAAAATGAAATCATTAGTGAGTACAAAACTCATGCGAACGACACTGGTTCTCCAGAAGTTCAAATCGCTGTCCTAACAGAGCAAATTAACAATCTAAACGGTCACTTACGTACTCATAAAAAGGATCACCATTCACGTCGTGGTCTTTTAAAAATGGTAGGTCGACGTCGTAACTTACTTAACTACCTACGTAACAAAGACGTTACTCGTTATCGTGAGTTAATCAACAAACTTGGTTTACGTCGATAATAAGAAGAAAGCGGGAGCATTCCCGCTTTTTTAGTATGTACATTTAAGAAACATTAAAGATGCTACATAATGTGAAAAAAGCTATTGTTTTTGGATATTTCGTTTATAATAAAACTATCACATTTGATTACATACATATTTTATATGTAGAGAGGGGTACTCGTCGATATGGAACAAGAAAAACGAGTGTTCTCTGTAGATCTAGCTGGACGAAAGCTAGAAGTTGAAGTTGGCCAGTTGGCAAAACAAGCAAATGGCGCAGCATTAATCCGCTATGGAGACACAGTTGTATTAAGTACAGCAACGGCTTCAAAAGAGCCTAAAAATGTAGATTTCTTCCCGTTAACAGTAAACTATGAAGAGCGTTTATATGCAGTCGGTAAAATCCCAGGTGGATTCATTAAGCGTGAAGGCAGACCAAGTGAAAAAGCAATCTTGGCTAGCCGTTTAATCGACCGTCCGATTCGTCCTTTATTCGCAGATGGTTTCCGAAACGAAGTTCAAGTTGTCAGCGTTGTAATGAGCGTAGACCAAAACTGTTCTTCAGAAATCGCAGCAATGTTTGGTTCTTCATTAGCATTATCAGTATCTGATATTCCATTTGAAGGTCCTATTGCAGGCGTAATTGTAGGCCGTGTAGACAATGAATTTGTTGTAAACCCAACGGTAGATGAGCTTGAAAAAAGCGATATTCATCTGACGGTTGCTGGTACAAAAGACGCGATCAACATGGTTGAAGCAGGCGCTGATGAAGTACCGGAAGAAGTAATGTTAGAAGCAATTATGTTTGGACACGAGCAAATTAAAAAATTAATTGCGTTCCAAGAAGAAATTGTAGCAGCAGTAGGCAAAGAAAAAGTTGAAGTTGAGCTTTATACTGTTGATGCTGACCTTGAGCGTCAAGTTCGCGAAATTGCAGAAGGTGACATGAACCGTGCTGTTCAAGTTCAAGAAAAGCATGCGCGCGAAAATGCGATTAAAGAAGTGAAAAGCGCTGTAGCTGCAAAATTTGAAGAGCAAGATGTAGAAGAAGAAGTACTAAATCAAGTGAATGAAATTTTGTCGAAGCTTGTTAAAAGTGAAGTGCGTCGCTTGATCACAGAAGAAAAAGTACGTCCTGATGGCCGTAGTATTGACGAAATTCGTCCACTTTCTTCTGAAACAAACTTGCTTCCACGTACACACGGATCTGGATTATTTACGCGTGGACAAACTCAAGCGCTTAGCATCTGTACATTAGGTGCACTTGGCGATGTGCAAATTTTAGATGGTTTAAGTGTAGAAGAATCTAAACGCTTCATGCATCACTACAACTTCCCTTCATTTAGTGTTGGTGAAACTAGACCGATGCGCGGACCGGGTCGTCGTGAAATTGGACATGGTGCGCTAGGTGAACGTGCACTTGAGCCGGTTATTCCAAATGAAAAAGATTTCCCTTATACAATTCGTCTTGTATCTGAAGTATTAGAGTCAAACGGTTCTACTTCACAAGCAAGTATTTGTGCAAGTACGCTTGCAATGATGGATGCTGGGGTTCCAATTAAAGCACCTGTAGCAGGGATTGCAATGGGTCTGATCAAATCAGGTGAACACTACTCGATTCTAACGGACATTCAAGGAATGGAAGATCACCTAGGAGACATGGACTTTAAAGTAGCAGGTACCGAAAATGGCGTAACTGCGCTTCAAATGGATATTAAAATTGACGGGTTATCTCGTGAAATTTTAGACGAAGCCCTTCAACAAGCAAAAAAAGGCCGTATGCAAATCTTAAATCATATGATGTCAACGATTGCTACGCCTCGTCAAGAGCTTTCTCAATATGCGCCTAAGATCCTTACAATGGCGATTAACCCTGATAAAATTCGTGATGTTATTGGACCAAGCGGCAAGCAAATCAATAAAATCATCGAAGAAACAGGCGTTAAAATTGATATCGAACAAGATGGTACAATCTTCATTTCTTCTATTGATCAGCCGATGAATGAAAAAGCGAAGAAAATCATTGAAGATCTTGTACGCGAAGTTGAAGTCGGCCAAATGTACTTAGGAAAAGTAAAACGAATTGAAAAATTCGGTGCATTTGTAGAAATCTTCAGCGGAAAAGATGGGCTTGTTCATATTTCAGAGCTTGCAGAAGAGCGTATTGGAAAAGTAGAAGACGTTGTAGCGATTGGTGACGAGCTTTTAGTTAAAGTCATGGAAATTGATAAACAAGGTCGCGTTAACTTATCTCGTAAAGCAATTTTAAAAGAACAAAAAGAAAAAGAAGAAAAAGCAAAAGAAACAAAATAATCTTCTTTTACTACTATATAGATATTGTGAAATCGTCCATACATGAAGAAAATCCATGTGTAGGGCGATTTTATCGTTTGTAGATGTTTGTTCTACCTTGTCCTCTTTATACATATTTTAAATGGTAAAGGGGGAAGGATAAGTGAAGAGAACCATTGTGCAATTTACAGCATTTCTATTTTTACTGGCAATTACATATAAATCTATTTATAATCCTTTTGCTGAAGCATATATAGAAGCACTTAAATCCGATGTACAACTTGTATCAGCTCAGCATGATGCGTTATATCAAAAGATTGAAGAAAAAGCAAAAGATTATGAAAAGCCAGCGGCGAATGCACGAATCGATCCTGTTTGGAAACGGGTTCCTGGCTATAACGGCATAAAAGTTGATCTTGCTGCTTCTTATAAAAATATGAAACCTGCGGGTAAATTTGATGAAAAAAAATTAGTTTACAAACAGGTTAGACCAAAGGTTCACTTGAAGGATTTACCACAGGAACCTATCTACCGTGGACACGATGAAAAGCCTATGGTATCGTTTACAGTGAACGTAGCATGGGGGAACGAGTATTTGCCTAAAATGTTAGAAGTGCTGAAAAAGCACCATGCTAAAGCAACCTTCTTTTTAGAAGGAAAATGGGTTAAAAATAATCCAGATATGGCAAAAATGATTGTAGACGCAGGGCATGAAGTGGGAAATCACTCTTATTCTCATCCTGATATGGCCACTTTATCGGCTAGTCAAATCAATCAGCAGCTTAAAAAAACGAATGATATTATTACATCTACTACGGGACAAAAAGTAAAATGGTTTGCTCCGCCGAGCGGCAGTTTTCGCCCCGAAGTAGTAACGCTTGCTTCTCAGTTAAAAATGAGTACCATCATGTGGACAGTTGATACAATCGATTGGCAAAAGCCGAGTTCAGAAGTGTTAATTAATCGAGTAATGAAAAAGATTCATCCAGGGGCTATTGTACTGATGCACCCGACTGAATCAACGGCTGAATCGCTTGACCAATTGTTAACCGATATTGAACGCAAAGGCCTGAAAGTTAGCGATGTGTCAACGATGCTAGATGAAGAACGAATGATGAAACTACCTTCTTCTACTAAGAAGTAAGTGAGATAAGCAAAAGGGAGGCACTAGCTTGATAAAACGATATACGTGCAAAAATGGTGTAAGAATTGTATTGGAAAATATCCCAACTGTTCGATCTGTGGCCATTGGGGTATGGATCGGAACGGGTTCTCGAAGTGAACACCCTGAAATTAATGGTGTATCACATTTTCTTGAACATATGTTTTTTAAAGGAACAAAAACAAGATCTGCTCGTGAAATTGCAGAAAGCTTCGACCGCATTGGGGGACAAGTAAATGCATTCACTTCTAAAGAATACACGTGCTACTATGCAAAAGTATTAGACGAACACGCAGATCAAGCGCTAGATGTGCTGGCGGATATGTTCTTTAATTCTTCATTTGATGAAGAGGAATTAGCTCGTGAAAAAAATGTTGTATATGAAGAAATTAAAATGTATGAAGATACACCTGACGATATTGTACACGATCTATTAGGAAAAGCCGTATATGGCAATCATCCATTAGGGTATCCAATTTTAGGAACGGAAGATACGTTAAAAACATTTAACGGTGATTCGCTTCGTCAATATATGGAGCAAATGTATATTCCTGAAAACATCGTTATTTCAGTAGCTGGAAACATTGATGAGAGTTTTATACAACAGGTGGAAAACTATTTTGGTACATATACGTCAAGTCATTCCGCTCATCAATATGTTCAGCCTGAGTTCTATACAAATCATATTGCGCGCAAAAAAGAGACAGAACAAGCTCATCTTTGCCTTGGCTTTAAAGGTTTGCCAATCGGCGGAGAAGATGTATATAGCTTAATTGTATTAAACAACGTGCTTGGCGGAAGCATGAGCAGTCGTTTGTTCCAAGAAGTCCGCGAACAGCGCGGCTTGGCTTACTCTGTTTTCTCTTATCATTCTTCTTATCGAGACAGTGGTCTTGTAACGATTTATGGGGGAACTGGAAGCCATCAGCTCGACGTATTATATGATACGGTTCAAGAAACGCTTTATGATTTGAAAGACAAAGGTATTACAGATAAAGAACTTGCTAACAGCAAAGAGCAGCTGAAAGGAAACTTAATGCTGAGTCTTGAAAGTACAAATAGCCGTATGAGCAGAAACGGAAAAAATGAGTTAATGCTGGGCTATCACCGTTCATTAGATGAGATTTTAGACCTTGTTAATGCCGTGACTAAAGATAGTGTAAATGGTCTTGCACGAGATATTTTCAAAGACGAATTTGCGCTTTCATTAATAAGCCCGAGTGGAGATTTACCTAAGGGTTTTAAAGGAAATTAAACCATAAAAGTAAGGTTGGCTAAAATAATTGAGCCAGCCTTATTTTTATGTCATTTTTTGTATGGTTGTTCAATAAATTAGATGAAAGGAGGGATTTCATGAGATTAAGTGAGCTGAGTGGAAAAGAAATTGTAGATGTTAAGCGAGCAGAGCGTTTGGGTATTTTAGGGCAAACAGATCTTGAAATTAATGAACATACGGGACAAATTAATGCGCTTATTATTCCATCTGTGAAGTGGTTTGGATTTCGAAAACAAGGAGATGAAGTGCGAGTGCCGTGGGGGAATATCGAAAAAATTGGTACGGATATGGTGATTGTAAATGTTCATCAGCTAGAAGACATAAATAATGAGTCAACAAAATAACAAACGAGATGCTTCCTGCATCTCGTTTCTTTTATTTTCAGGGATAAAGATTCACCGATTCCTGTGTGTTTACATAGTATGTTGAAGAAAAGCAATAGGCATTCTAGGGCGTAATGATAGCACTTTACATCTCGATGGTTTAAGCGAAAGATACATCTATTTAATGTTAAAGAAGGTGAAAATGAAACATGTTAACGGATTTGCACATAGCTGTAATTGGCGGTGATGCTAGGCAGCTTGAAGTCATTCGAAAATTAATTCAATTAGATGCAAAAACCTCTCTTATTGGTTTTGATCAGCTAGATCATGGTTTTACAGGTGCGACGAAATATCAGATAGAGGAGCTGGATTTTTCAGATGTTGACGCCATCATCCTTCCAGTGCCTGGAACAAATCACGAAGGGCAAGTAGATACTATTTTTTCAAATGAAAAAGTAGTATTGACTGAAGAAATACTTAAAAAAACGCCTGAGCACTGCATTATTTATTCTGGTATTAGCAATGGGTATTTAAACGAATTAGTCAAAACGACAAACCGTAAACTCGTTCAGCTATTTGAGCGTGATGATGTAGCAATTTATAACTCTATTCCTACTGTTGAAGGTACCATCATGCTTGTTATTCAACATACGGATTTTACCATTCACGGTTCAAATATTTCTGTCCTAGGTTTAGGAAGAGTAGGAATGAGCGTGGCGAGGTCCTTTGCTGCACTTGGTGCCAATGTAAAAGTAGGAGCTAGAAAATCTGAACATTTAGCACGTATTGCTGAAATGGGTTTGCAGCCTTTCTATCTTTCTGAACTCGATAAAGAAATTGCTGATAGTGATATATGTATTAACACCATTCCATACCCTATCTTAACGGCTAAGACATTATCTAATGTCCCGACCCACGCGCTCATTATTGATTTAGCTTCAAAGCCTGGAGGAACCGATTTCCGCTATGCAGAAAAACGAGGAATTAAAGCTATTTTAGCACCTGGTCTTCCAGGGATTGTGGCTCCAAAAACAGCAGGTCAGATTGTCGCTAATGTATTAGTGAATTTATTAAAAGACGCTGCGGATGCGAGAGAGGAGAAAAAATAATGTCATTAAAAGGTAAAAGAATAGGATTCGGCTTGACCGGATCTCACTGTACGTATGATGCGGTTATGCCGGAAATTGAAAAGCTTGTTAATTTGGGAGCAGAAGTGTTACCGGTTGTTTCTTACACTGTACAATCCACAAATACTCGTTTTGGAGATGGAGAAGACTGGGTGAAGAAAATTGAGGAATTAACAGGTCATGCCGTCATCAATACAATTGTAAAAGCAGAGCCTCTAGGACCAAAGATTCCGCTTGATTGTATGGTAGTTGCCCCAATCACTGGGAATACGATGAGTAAGTTTGCGAATGCAATGACTGAATCTCCGGTACTCATGGCAGCTAAAGCAACGCTTCGTAATAATAAGCCAGTGGTACTGGGAATTTCGACTAATGACGCACTAGGGCTAAATGGTGTAAACTTAATGAGGCTAATGGCGACTAAAAATATTTATTTTATTCCATTTGGTCAAGATGACCCGGTGCTTAAACCAAATTCAATGGTAGCGCGTATGACGATGTTATCAGACACGGTGTACGCAGCGCTTGAAGATAAACAGATTCAGCCTGTTATTGTCGAAAGGTTCCGCGACGGTCAAGAGTCATAGGACATATATGCCTCTTGCTGTTGTATGAATCTGTTCAATACTGCGGCTGTAAGAGAACTCTCAATCTCAAAGAAGAGAAGATTTTAAAAATCTTCTCTTCTTTGACGCAATGAAGCATAATAATATGTTAAAATAGTCAGTATATGCAGATAAATGTTGAGTAGTTGAAAATTGTTGGAGGCGGTATTAAAATGACAAGAGAATTACATGTAGCAGTAGTAGGAGCAACAGGTGCAGTAGGACAACAAATGATTAAAACCCTACAGGAGCGTAATTTTCCAGTTGGTAAATTAACGTTATTATCTTCAGCTCGTTCAGCTGGTAAAAAAGTGTTGTTTAACGGAGAAGAAGTTGTTGTGCAAGAAGCAACTCCTGATAGCTTTGAAGGCGTAGACATTGCTTTATTCAGTGCAGGCGGCAGCATTTCAAAAGCACTTGCACCAGAGGCAGTAAAACGCGGAGCAATCGTTGTAGACAACACAAGCGCTTATCGAATGGATGAAAATGTCCCGTTAGTTGTGCCGGAAGTGAACGAAGATGCATTACACGCACATAACGGAATCATTGCTAATCCAAACTGCTCTACAATTCAAATGGTAGCAGCATTACAGCCATTACGCGAAACATACGGCTTATCTAAAGTGCTAGTATCAACGTATCAAGCCGTTTCTGGAGCAGGCGCTGCTGCAATTAATGAATTAAAAGAACAAGCTAAAGCTATTTTAGAAGAAAAAGAGTTTACACCGGAAATTTTACCGGTTGGTGGAGATAAAAAACATTATCAAATTGCTTTTAATGCCATTCCGCAAATTGATAAATTTCAAGATAACGGTTTTACATTTGAAGAAATGAAAATGATTAATGAAACGAAAAAAATTATGAGCATGCCTGAATTGCCAGTAGCTGCTACTTGTGTTCGTCTACCGGTTGTAACAGGTCATTCAGAGTCAGTGTACATTGAAATTGAAAAAGACGGTGTAACGGTAGCTGATGTGAAAAATTTATTGGCTGATGCACCTGGTATCGTATTGCAAGATGATCCAGAAAATCAAGTATATCCAATGCCAGCAGACTGTGTAGGTAAACGAGATGTGTTTGTCGGCCGTATTCGTAAAGATTTAGATCGCGATAACGGTTTCCATATGTGGATCGTTTCTGATAACTTGTTAAAAGGTGCAGCTTGGAATTCTGTACAAATTGCAGAATCACTTATTAAGCTTAGCTTAGTAAAATAAGCGCAACCAGAGTGTCTCGGAACATGATGAGGTGTAAGTATGAAAATAATCGTCCAAAAATTTGGAGGAACTTCCGTTCGTAACGAAGAAGGAAGAGCAAGAGCAATCTATCATTTAAATAATGCATTAAGTGAGGGTTACAAAGTAGTCGTTGTTGTATCGGCAATGGGACGAAAAGGTGAACCGTATGCAACGGATACATTGCTTTCACTTGTTGATGGAAATAAAGCGTCTCTTAACAAACGTGAGCTTGATATGCTTATGGCATGCGGAGAATTAATTTCATCGGTTGTGTTTACAAATTTATTAAACGAAAATGGGATTAAAGCTACAGCATTAAACGGTGCACAGGCAGGGTTTGTGACGAATGATGATTTTACCAATGCCAAGATACTAGAAATGAAATGCGACCGTTTGTTAAAAGAATTAGAAGAATATGATGTCGTTGTCGTAACAGGCTTTCAAGGGGCAACTGCTGAAGGTGATACAACAACGCTTGGACGCGGAGGTAGCGATACATCTGCTTCAGCGTTAGGTGCAGCCCTTATGGCTGATTACATTGACATTTTCACGGATGTAGAAGGTGTGATGACAGCGGACCCGCGTATTGTAGAAGATGCAAGACCGCTATCCGTTGTCACATATAACGAAATATGCAACATGGCTTATCAAGGTGCAAAAGTAGTTCACCCACGTGCCGTAGAGATCGCCATGCAAGCAAAAGTACCGATGCGCGTCCGTTCCACGTATGCTGATTCAGAAGGTACGCTCGTTACATCTCAAGGTGAAGCACAGCAGCGTGGAAGCGATGTGCAAGAACGCCTTGTAACAGGAATCGCCCACGTATCTAACGTGACTCAAATTAAAGTTTTTAGTAAAGAAGGCCATTATGATACGCAAGCAGAGGTATTCAAAGCAATGGCACAAGAAAAAATCAGCGTAGATTTTATCAATATTTCACCGAAGGGTGTTGTATATACGGTAACAGATGAAGCAACTGACAAAGCAATTGATGTGCTTCATGCGCTAGGGTATGAGCCGGCTGTTATTCGCAACTGTGCCAAAGTATCAACGGTTGGAGCAGGAATTGCAGGGGTGCCTGGTGTTACATCTAAAATTGTTACAGCTCTTTCTAGCGAAGGTATTCAGATTTTACAATCTGCTGACAGCCATACGACGATTTGGGTGCTTGTAAAAGAAGAGGATTTAAAGAAAGCCGTTAATGCTCTTCATGGTGCCTTTGACTTGTCAAAAGCACCGCAAAAAAGATAAACTACATGTTCCGTTAGCTATAAGCTAACGGTTCATTACATGAATAGGGATAATGCAATTTCAAGGAGTGAAAACATGATTGATTTTGGGAAAGTCGCAACAGCGATGGTAACGCCTTTTGATCATAAAGGAAATATTGATTTTGAAAAAACAACGCAGCTTATTAACTATTTAATCAGCAACGGTTCAGATGCGTTGGTTATTGCAGGAACAACTGGTGAATCTCCTACGCTTTCAACAGAAGAAAAGCTGGCGCTGTTCCGCCACTCAGTAAAGGTAGTAGATGGCCGTGTACCTGTTGTTGCAGGTACAGGAAGCAATAATACGTATGCATCAATTGAATTAACGAAAAAGGCAGAAGAAATCGGCGTAGATGCGATTATGATTGTAGCACCTTATTATAACAAGCCGAATCAGGAAGGCTTATATCAGCACTTTAAAACAATTGCTGAAAGTACAGAGCTGCCTGTCATGTTATACAATATTCCAGGGCGATCCGTGATCAATATGTCTGTGGATACAATTGTACGCCTAGCTGAACTGCCAAATGTTGTAGCGTTAAAAGATGCAAGCGGCGACCTTGACGCAATGACAGCTATTATCGCACAAACAAGCGATGATTTTGCTTTATACAGCGGTGATGATGGCTTAACACTGCCGGTATTAGCAATTGGAGGAACTGGCATTATTTCTGTTGCCTCTCACGTTATTGGAAATGAAATGCAAGAGATGGTTAAGTTGTATGAGTCAGGAAATCCGAAAGAAGCAGCAAAAATTCATCAGCGTATTGTACCTGTGATGAAATCTCTTTTTGCGGCTCCAAGTCCAACGCCTGTTAAAACAGCTTTACAGCTAAAAGGGTTAGACGTAGGATCGGTACGATTACCTTTAGTTCCGTTAACGGAAGAAGAACGCCAAACGTTAGTCAGCACATTAAATACGCTATAAGCTATAAGTATGTTTTTTAAACGTCTCTTCATTGACCGTATATACGAGTTGATGAAGAGACGTTTTTTTCTTATAAGATAATAGAAGAGCACATGACGGAAATAGACGAATGAAATTTCTTGTATTCCAATTCTTACTTCAGTTATAATGTAAGCAAATGAAATTGTACGGGTGAAAGTAAGTAGGAGGAACTTATGGTACTAGAAAAGACAGAAAATATTAAAATTTCAGCCTTGGGTGGAGTCGGAGAACTTGGAAAAAACATGTATGTGGTGGAAATCAATGAAAACATATATGTGTTAGATGCAGGGTCAAAGTTTCCGGGAGGGGAAATGTTAGGAATTGATATTGTCATTCCTGACATTACATATTTAGTAGAAAATCAGCAGAACGTAAAAGGCATTTTTGTTACTCATGGACATGAAGAGCAAATTGGGGCTATTCCCTTTATACTTCAAAAATTGGACGTGCCGGTATATGGTACAGAATTAACGCTAGCACTTATCAAAGAAAAGTTAAAAGAGTATGGAATTAAAAAATATGAGGCTTTACATCCTATCACTTCGTCAACGGTTTTATCGTTTGAAGGAGTGGATATTTCATTTTTTAGAACGCAGCACAGTATACAAGATTCAGTCGGCATTTGTTTACAAACCAATCAAGGTGCGATTGTATATACAGGTGATTTTAAATTTGATCAAAACTCAGTCAGCATTCAAAGCGCTGATATTGGAAAAATGGCTGCCATTGGGGAAAAAGGCGTCCTGTGTTTGCTTTCAGACAGTACAAATGCGGATAAGCCAGGCTATACAGTTTCCGAGGCCGTCATCGGACAAAATATTACCGACGCTTTTTATAAAAGCAAAGGTCGAATCATTGTTGCTGCATACAGTTCCAATCTGCACCGTATTCAGCAAGTTATTCATGCCGCATATCAGCATGGCCGTAACCTGATCGTTATGGAAAAGAGTATGCTGAAAATCATTGATATTGCAGCAAAACTTGGACATTTGCAGCTGCCTGAGGATTTAATTGTTCCTGTGCAAAAGCTAAAGGATCTTTCAGAACATGAAACGGTTATTTTAACAACAGGTCATCACGGAGAGCCGATTTCAGGTCTTACTCGAATGGCTAAACAGTCCCATAAATTTATTCAAATCAAACAAGATGACACGGTCCTGCTGGCTGCTACACCCGTGGCGGGGCACGAAACGACCTTTTCAAAAACAATTGACGTCATCTTTCGTTTAGGAGCAAGCGTAGTGTTTGCTCAGAAGAAAGTGCATGCTTCCGGACACGGCAGTCAAGAAGAATTAAAATTTATGATTAACTTAACAAAGCCGAAATATGTCATGCCTGTGAATGGAGAGTATCGAAAACAAAAAGCTTATGCAAAGCTAGCCGGTCAATTAGGAATATCAGAAGATCATATTTGTTTGCTTGAAAAAGGTGAGCGAGTTGAGTTTAAAGATGCTCGCATGTACCCTAGCGGTTCTATTCAAGCGGGAAATACGCTCATTGATGGACTAGGCGTCGGCGATATTGGGAATATCGTTCTGAGGGATCGCAGGCTGCTGTCACAGGACGGAATCTTAACGGTAGTAGTTACGATTAATAAACGTCAAAAAACAGTAGTAGCGGGGCCAGAAATCATCTCCCGCGGATTCGTCTATGTAAGAGAATCAGAAAAGCTTTTAGAAGAAGCAACGAAGATTGTTCAGCAAATTTTAGAAAAGTGTATGGAAGACAAAGTGATCGAGTGGTCTTCATTAAAATTAAAAATGAGAGAAAGTTTAAATCAATTTTTATATGAAAAAACCCGTCGTAAACCGATGATTTTACCGATTATCATGGAAATCTAATGTGAAGCCTTCCCGCTGGGAAGGCTTTTTATTTGCAGCTGATGCGGATGTAATAACTATGAGAAGTTCATACTACTACTATCAATAAGTGAAAGGAGCTAGAATATGTTTGAAAATAACGAAAGATTACATTCTGATGAAGCGCCTCAGCAGCCTAATAAAAATGAAGAAAGCAAGGGCGGAATATTAGATAAAATTCAACAATTGGGACAGACCAACGTGGCTCAGCTTCCTCAGGATTCTAATATTCACTGTTTAACGATTGTAGGACAAATCGAAGGGCACATGCAGCTGCCTCCTCAAAATAAAACGACAAAATATGAGCATGTCATCCCGCAAATTGTGGCGATTGAACAAAATCCAAAAATTGAAGGATTGCTTATTATTTTGAATACAGTAGGTGGAGATGTAGAAGCAGGTCTTGCCATTGCGGAAATGATTGCTTCGTTATCCAAGCCTTCTGTGTCCATTGTGCTAGGAGGCGGACATTCAATCGGTGTTCCAATTGCGGTTTCAACTGATTATTCGTATATTGCCGGTACAGCGACCATGACCATTCATCCCATTCGCTTAACGGGTCTTGTTATTGGTGTACCGCAAACATTCGAATACTTAGATAAAATGCAAGAGCGCGTGATTAACTTTGTGAGAGAACACTCTCATATTTCAGAAGAAAAGTTTAAAGAACTTATGTTTTCAAAAGGGAACTTAACGCGTGATATCGGGACAAATGTAGTTGGCGGAGATGCTGTTTCATACGGGTTAATTAACGAAGTAGGCGGAGTTGCTCAAGCAATCAAAAAATTGAATGAACTGATTGAGCAAGGACGTCAGAATGAGGAGCAGCTGCTGCAATGATTTTATATACAATGATGCCACAAGAACTGATTTTTCAGCAGTCTTATCATCAAGAACAATCTCAGCCAAAGCTTATTAATCATAATGGAATCCCGGTTATCGTTGAAGAAAATGAACAAAAACAACAGCAAATTGTGAGGGTTTTAAGCACGAATCCTCAAGATTATTTGAATGAAAATTATTATCCTGGTCAAATTTTGTCGTAAGGATTTCAGTATAATTATGGTGAATATGGTATAATGAATATGACGAAGAAGGCAGCCGCTGTATTGGCTGCTTTTTTATTCAACTGATAAAAGAAACAAAATCAACATAGGGTGTTGGACGTTGATTGGAGTGGAAAAATGGCAAAGAAAAAACGAAGAGGTCAAATAAAAAAGGATGAATGGAAACGCATATTGCGCTTTGAGCTTATTGGCTTATTTTTATTAGCGTTAACGTTAATTGCCATGGCAGGACTCGGTGCTGTAGGACAGGCTCTTGTACTCGTGGTCCGCTTATTTATTGGCGAATGGTATATGCTGTGTTTAATCGGAATGGTTATTCTATCTGTTTATATTATTTGGAAAAGAGAAATGCCTCCTTTAGTGACGCGGCAGCTTATCGGTACATACCTCATTATTTTATCTATTTTACTGTTTAGTCACGTGACGTTATTTGAAAATTTATCGAAAAACGGAACGTTTACAGATCCATCTGTCATTATGAATACGTGGGATTTGTATATGCTCGAAGCAACGGGACAATCGAATCACAGTGATTTAGGGGGAGGGATGATAGGAGCTATTATGTTTGCCATGTTCTACTATCTGTTTGATAGCTTAGGAACAGAACTTATCGCTGCCTTGCTTATTGTGATTGGGGTACTGCTCATTACCGGACGTTCGCTTCACGAAACGGTATTAAAACTTCTGTCACCTCTAGTTAATTTTTTAACAACGGAGTTAAAAGAAGGCTGGCAAGATATTCAGACGTGGAAACATAAGAAGAAAAAAGCCCCTAAAACAACAAAAAAGAGACGCCAAGAAAAAGCTGTTCAAGAACCTGAAGAAAGCGTGGAAATAGAAGTGGAAGCACCTTCGCCTCCAATTATTGAACACTTTGATTATGGAGAGGAAGAGTCTAGTCAATCTCCTGCTGCTCCTATAGCTCCGGTGCCTCCGGTTATGGAATCGAAGCCTGTAGCTGCTGCACCGCAACAGCCAAGGCCGCAAAAGGAACAGGAAGAAGAAAAAGCTCCTATGATTACCTTTACTGAAACGGAAAATAAAGAGTATGAGCTTCCTCCTATCAAGCTATTGACGATGCCAAAGAAAAGTAACCAGGCAAAAGAGCATAAAAACATTTATAAAAATGCCGAAAAGCTTGAAAAAACGTTTCAAAGTTTCGGCGTAAAAGCAAAAGTGGCAAAAGTTCACCTTGGACCAGCTGTTACAAAATATGAAGTATATCCTGATGTAGGAGTAAAAGTAAGTAAGATTGTCAATTTAAGTGATGATTTAGCACTTGCATTAGCTGCCAAAGATATTCGGATTGAAGCTCCAATTCCCGGGAAATCAGCGGTAGGAATTGAAGTGCCGAACGAAGAAGTAGCGATGGTTTCACTTAGAGAAGTACTTGAAGCGACTGAAAATAACCGACCTGATAAAAAGCTATTAGTTGGTTTAGGAAGAGATATTTCAGGCGAAGCTGTGCTAGCAGAGCTTAATAAAATGCCTCATATGCTTGTAGCAGGGGCAACAGGAAGCGGAAAAAGTGTGTGTATCAACGGTATTATTATTAGTATTTTAATGAGAACAAAGCCTCATGAAGTAAAATTAATGATGATTGACCCTAAAATGGTTGAGTTGAATATGTACAATGGTATTCCCCATTTATTGGCTCCTGTCGTAACAGATCCGAAAAAAGCTTCTCAAGCATTAAAGAAAGTTGTAAGTGAGATGGAGCGACGTTATGAGTTGTTCTCACACAGCGGAACGAGAAACATTGAAGGGTATAACGATTTAGTAAAACGTATGAATGATGATGGAGACGCCGATGCAAAACAGCCGACTCTTCCTTATATTGTGGTGATTGTTGATGAGTTGGCTGACTTGATGATGGTTGCTTCATCTGACGTCGAAGATTCGATCACACGTCTTGCTCAAATGGCTCGTGCTGCCGGCATTCATTTGATTATTGCTACACAGCGACCATCAGTAGATGTTATTACTGGAGTTATTAAAGCAAACATTCCTTCCCGAATCGCTTTTAGTGTATCTTCACAAACTGACTCTCGTACGATCCTAGATATGGGAGGAGCTGAGAAGCTTCTAGGAAGAGGAGATATGCTGTTCATGCCTGTTGGAGCTTCAAAACCTGTGCGTGTGCAAGGTGCCTTTTTATCAGATGAAGAAGTAGAAGAGATTGTTGATTTTGTAATTGCACAGCAAAAAGCACAGTATCAAGAAGAAATGATTCCAACAGATGCCCCTGAACAAGTCGATGATTTTGCAGATGAGCTGTATGACGAAGCGGTTCAGCTTGTGGCAGAAATGCAAACAGCTTCTGTTTCTATGCTGCAGCGACGCTTTCGAATTGGCTATAACCGGGCTGCACGCTTAATCGATGCGATGGAAGATCGTGGAGTGGTTGGGCCTTACGAAGGAAGTAAGCCGCGTTCGGTGTTGATTTCTCAGCAAAATGAAGATGTTGGATCTTAATAAGGTTATTAGAAAAGATGGAGCTGGGACAAAAGTATTTTAGCCTAAGTGAAAAACGAATCACTAATCAACATGTCTGATTAGCGGTTCGTTTTTTTTGTTAGGGTGAATATAGGTTTCATCCGTTTCGTTCCTTCTAGCAGTTGACTGAAAGACAAGGTGAAGACTCCTGCGGGAAGAGCGTAAGCGACGAGGAGGCCCATCGCCCGCCCGTGGAAACCGAAGTCTTGCACGGAAATCAACTGCGGTGTCGCAAGCGTTTCAGCTCATGTATCTTATTTGTTTGTCTTTAGATTGGATTCATTTAGTTATGTCTCAACCTCATTTTTTTATGGAAGAAGAGACGGTAAGAATAGTATTATACAAAAATATGTCATGCTAAATAAATAAAATAAAAACGAATATTAAAAAATTTAATGACTAAAATGTTTGGGTTTTATCTAATATTAGAAGAAAAGTAGGTTGTTAGGTATGCTGACATTAAAAAATAACAAAAATTCATTTTTTTAAAAAAATATTAAAAATTTTAACAAAAAATTAATATAACCTATTTATTTATCTGTCGAAAAATGATATATTATTTTCGATTAAGTAGTCGAACATCAGAGGTCTGATGACTTTTTAATATGGAGGAAGAGTGATGTCTATACGTGCGGATAATCGGCACTTGTATTTACAAGTGATTGATAAAATTAAACAAAATATAGAAAAAGGAATTTTTAAAGAAAAGGAAAGACTCCCTTCAGAGTTTGATTTATCAAAGCAGCTAGGGGTTAGCCGCGCAACGCTACGTGAGGCACTTCGCATATTAGAAGAAGAGAATATTATTGTTCGCAGACACGGCGTGGGAACATTTGTCAACACGAAGCCTACTTTTTTGTCAGGGATTGAGCAATTAAATAGTATAACACATATGATTGAACAAGCTGGTATGAAGGCCGGAACAATCTTCTTATCTTCTCAAATACAAGAGTTGTCTGAAAATGATTTAACACGTTTTGCTTGCGGGGAAGACGAACAGATTTTATTTGTTGAACGGGTGAGAACGGCAAACGGAGAGCCTGTTGTATATTGCATGGACAAGGTTCCTCAAAAAATATTGCCTGAAAATTTCGAATACAAACAGGAATCTTTGCTAGAAATTCTTGAAAAACAAGCAGGAAAGCACATTTCATACGCCGTGGCAAATATTGAGCCTCTAGGCTATCATGAAAAAGTTTCTCCTATTTTACAATGCGAGCCAGAAACCGCTTTGCTTGTGCTGAAACAAATGCATTATGACCAGTATGATGAACCCATTTTATATTCCATCAATTATTTTAAAGCAGATCAATTTAGTTTCCAAGTACTGCGTAAACGCGTCTAGTTTTTTTATGGTTAAATGTCAGAAAATTTACAACTATTTAACATTGTCCTTTTAAGGAGGTGTCAAATGTAGGTCACAGGGACGAAATAGAAAATTGGCTTTATACTTTTAAAACTATTCAGGGGGTTAAAACATGTTAAAACGTAAAACGGGACTTGCATTATCACTAGTATTAGCGGCAGGAACACTTTTAAGCGCGTGTGGCTCAAACGACGCAGATAAGAGCAGCGGAGATAAAAAAGCAGCGGATTTTAAAGTGGGAATGGTAACAGATACGGGCGGGGTAGATGATAAATCGTTTAACCAATCTGCTTGGGAAGGTCTAACAAAGTTTGGGAAAGACAACGGACTTGATGAAGGGACTGGATACAAATATTTGCAGTCTACAAAAGCATCTGAATACGAGAGCAACCTTTCTAAATTTGCTGAGAGTGGCTACAACTTGACGTATGGAATTGGCTTTTTGTTAAAAGAAGACATTAAAAAAGCAGCAAAGCAGTATCCAGATGCTAACTTTGCATTAGTAGACGATACGTTAAAATCAGAAAACTTAGATAACGTGGCGAGCATTCTATTTAAAGAAGAGCAGGGCTCTTTCTTAGTAGGTGTAGTGGCAGCGAAACAAACGAAAACGAACAAAATCGGCTTTATCGGAGGCGTTGAATCTCCATTAATCAAGAAGTTTGAAAACGGATTTAAAGCAGGTGTTAAATCTGTAAACCCAGACGCTGAAGTTATTTCTCAATACGCGGAAAGTTTTAACTCTCCAGAAAAAGGCTCAGCTATCGCTTCTACCATTTACAGCAAAGGCGCTGATATTATTTATCAAGCGGCTGGCGGTACTGGAAACGGCGTATTTACAGAAGCTAAAAACCGTTCAAAAGGCGGTAAAGACAAAAAGGTTTGGGTAATTGGAGTTGACCGCGATCAGCATGAAGAAGGTATGCCTGAAAACGTAACGTTAACTTCGATGGTAAAACGCGTTGACCTGGCTGTAGAAGATGTTGCAAAACAAGCAATGGACGACAAATTCCCAGGCGGTAAAGAGGTTGTGTTTGGCTTAAAAGAAGACGGAGTGGGGATTGCTCCATCACAAGATAATGTAAGCAAAGATGCGTTAAAAGCAGTTGATGAGTATAAGCAAAAAATTCTAGACGGTGACATTACAGTGCCTCAAACGGATAAAGAATTTAAAGAGTTTGAAAAAACGCTTAAAAAATAAGCTGATATCTGTTAAGCAATGATTATATGAGTATAAAAGGCTAGTGAAAACTAGCCTTTTTCATAGCCAAAAAACGGAAGACAGAATCCTGTAGCAGGCAGGAATAGGGAGTGAAAGTAGTGGAATATGTTATTGAAATGCTAGATATTCGCAAAGAGTTTCCCGGTATTGTCGCTAATGACAATATTACACTCCAAGTGAAAAAGGGAGAAATTCATGCTTTGTTAGGAGAAAATGGTGCAGGTAAGTCAACGCTGATGAACGTTTTATTTGGGCTTTATCAGCCTGAAAAAGGGCAGATTCGTGTAAACGGCCAAGAAGTCAAAATCACGGACCCTAACGTAGCGAATGACTTAGGAATTGGAATGGTTCATCAGCATTTTATGCTTGTTCAAAACTTTACAGTCACAGAAAATATTATTCTTGGGAACGAACCGACGCGAACGGGGAAAATCAATATTAAAAAAGCAGCTCAAGATATTCAAGAGCTTTCAAATCAATATGGATTATCGGTAGATCCATATGCGAAGATTCAAGATATCTCAGTTGGCATGCAGCAGCGAGTGGAAATTTTAAAGACGCTTTACAGAGGAGCCGACATTCTTATTTTTGATGAACCTACTGCCGCCTTAACACCTCAGGAAATTACGGAATTAATTCAAATTATGAAAAAATTAATTCAAGAAGGAAAGTCGATTATTTTAATTACGCATAAATTAAAAGAAATTATGTCAGTGTGTGACCGCTGTACAATTATTCGAAAAGGTGTCGGGGTTGGTACGGTAAATGTGCAAGAGACCAACCCTGATGAACTTGCTGCTTTAATGGTAGGAAGAGAAGTACATTTTAAAACTGAAAAGAAAACAGCGACTCCAAAAGAAGCTGTGTTAACAATAAAAGAATTAGTAGTAGAAGACAGCCGAGGAGTAGAGGCTGTAAGTTCACTTGATCTAAGCGTTCGAGCAGGCGAAATTGTAGGCATCGCGGGTGTGGATGGAAATGGCCAAACAGAGCTGATTGAGGCAATTACGGGTCTAAGAAAAATAAAGTCGGGCTCGGTCACGTTAAAAAATCAAGAACTGTCTACGTTATCCACGCGTAAAATTACGGAGTCAGGAGTAGGACATATTCCGCAGGATCGCCATAAGCACGGGCTTGTATTAGATTATACAATTGGTGAAAATATCGGTCTTCAAACGTATTATCAAAAGCCGATGTCTAAATCAGGTATTTTGAATTATAAAGAGCTGTATAAAAAAGCAAAAGAGTTAATTGCAGAATATGATGTGCGAACCCCTAGTGAATATACGCAAGCGCGATCGCTATCGGGCGGAAATCAGCAAAAAGCCATTATTGCCCGTGAAGTAGACCGCAGTCCGGAACTATTAATTGCAGCTCAGCCAACGAGGGGGCTGGATGTAGGAGCCATTGAATTTATTCATAAAAAGCTGATTGAAGAACGAGATAAAGGACGGGCAGTGCTGCTCGTTTCGCTAGAACTAGATGAAGTAATGAATCTAAGCGATCGCATTGCGGTTATTTATGAAGGGAAAATAGTTGACATTGTAGATCCAAAAGAAACGAATGAACAAGAGTTAGGTCTATTAATGGCAGGCGGTACGCGTGAGAAAGCGGGTGGAACAGCATGAATAAACTTGTGAAAAACGAACGTGTAATGATGATTTTGATCCCTGTTGTATCGGCCATATTAGGACTCATTGCCGGAGCGGTTATTATGTTACTAGGCGGCTATGATCCAATGCTTGGCTATCAATCTCTTTTTGACGGGATGTTTGGGACGCCAAAAGCCATTGGAGAAACGATTCGTGCCATGACGCCTCTTGCTCTGGCCGGTATTGCGGTTGCGTTTGCTTATAAAACCGGTCTCTTTAACATTGGAGTAGAAGGACAGCTTTTAGTTGGCTGGTTGGCTTCAGTATGGGTTGGGTATGCGTTTGATTTACCAGCAGTCATTCATATTCCTTTAGCTGTATTAGCAGCAGCTGCAGCTGGAGCAGTTTGGGCGTTTATTCCAGGATTTTTAAAAGCAAAATTTCATGTTCATGAAGTAATTGTTTCCATCATGATGAACTATATTGCCCTTTACACCACGAGCAGCTTAATCCGTACGTATTTATACGCGGGTAATGAAAAATCGTATGATATTAAAGAATCGGCATCTTTAGCATCAAGCTTTTTAGCACAGTTAACCAATAACTCCCGCCTTCATTACGGCATTCTTATTACCATCGCTGCAGCCGTCGTAATGTGGTTTATTTTGAATAAAACAGCTAAGGGCTTCGAGCTAAGAGCCGTTGGTTTTAATCAGCATGCTTCACAGTATGCAGGAATGAATGTAGGCCGAAACATTGTGTTATCCATGGCTATTTCAGGCGCTTTTGCCGGGCTTGCCGGAGCTATGGAAGGGCTTGGAACATTTCAATATATGGGCACATTCACTGCGTTTACGGGTACGGGATTTGACGGTATCGCCGTAGCCCTTTTAGGAGCTAACAGCGCAATTGGAATTTTATTAGCTTCATTCTTTTTCGGAGGACTGCAAACTGCGGCTCCTCAAATGAACTTTATGACAGGCGTACCGTCTGAATTAATTCAAATTGTCATTGCGCTTATTATCTTTTTTGTTGCATCTAGTTATTTAATTCGCTGGGTGCTTGGCCGTGCAGGCAAGGGGGGAGCAAAATGAACTTCTTAGAGGTGTTAGCCATTATTATTCCAGCGGCGCTTTATTCAGCTGCACCGCTTATCTTTACCGCGCTCGGAGGGATATTTAGTGAACGTTCCGGGGTCGTGAACATTGGATTAGAAGGGCTGATGATGTTTGGCGCGTTCACAGGTATTGTTTCAACCCTTTTACTTCAGGATTCATTAGGTGCTTGGGCCCCGTGGGTAGCAATAGTAATTGCGGCTGTTGTTTGCGCTGTGTTCTCGCTGATTCATGCTGTTGCAAGCATTACATTAAAAGCAGATCAAACTGTAAGTGGTGTAGCCCTGAATTTTCTAGCTGCGGGTCTTTCAATCTTTTTAATCAAAAAGATTTTTGGGAAAGGACAAACAGATTTTATTCAATTCCGTATCGATAAAGTAAGTATTCCAGGTTTATCAGACATTCCAGTAATCGGTAAAATTCTGTTTTCGAACGTTCCTATTACGTCTTATATTGCGATTGCGCTAGCTTTTGCTGTATGGTACATCATTTATAAAACGCCGTTTGGTCTCCGTCTTCGTTCAGTTGGTGAACACCCAATGGCAGCAGACACGATGGGGATCAAAGTTGTGAGAATGCGCTACGTTGGCGTTATGATTTCCGGCATGTTCGCTGGAATCGGCGGAGCGGTGTATGCCACGTCTATTGCTACAAACTTTGCAGCGGGAACGATTGCTGGACAAGGGTTCCTTGCTATTGCGGCCATGATTTTCGGGAAGTGGCATCCTATTGGTGCTTTAGGTGCAGCCATGTTTTTCGGATTAGCACAGTCTTTGAGTATCACGGGAGCTCAGATTCCGGTTATTCAAGATATCCCATCCGTCCTTTTAACCATTGCACCGTACGTATTAACAATCTTAGCGCTTACTGGTTTTGTAGGACGTGCTGAGGCTCCTAAAGCGCTGGGCGTTCCTTATGAAAAAGGCCGCCGCTAATAAATCCTCTATACGAGGTCTAACAATGACTAAAGTTGGATAAATATAGAAGGTGGAGACAAAGAAATCATATTCTTTTCTCCGCCTTTTTTTCATTGAGAGAAAGAATATGAAAAGAAATGAGGAAGCGCGCGGCAAGTTACTTGAAAATGTTTCCTTGAATTCGATATAGTGGTTATAAGACTAAAATTAGCGTTAAAGATTCAAAATAGAAGTATTGTCTAGTTAATACATCAAAATTTAAAAGGAGGTTTATATATGAAATTATTGACTGAACAAAAACATGAACTAGAAGGATTGACTGTTCATACCATTCAAACAGCTAAGTACAAAACAAACACGTTCATTTTAAAACTAAATGCCCCTTTAGATAAGAAAACGGTGACAATGCGTGCCCTTTTACCTTATGTGCTTCAAAGCGCTACCGAGTCGCTGCCGTCTACGACAAAGCTTCGTACATATTTAGATGAGCTTTATGGTGCTACTTTACAAGTAGACTTAACAAAAAAAGGTGATAACCACGATATTACGATTCGCATTGATATAGCGAATGAAAAATATTTGAAAGATTCAACTCCGCTTTTACAAAAAGCGTTAGCTCTTCTTGGCGATATTTTATTAAAGCCAGCAGTTGAAGGGGACTCTTTTTTAACGGATATTATGACAAAAGAAAAGCGTTCGCTTCGTCAGCGAATTCAAGCCGTATTTGATGATAAAATGCGCTATGCTAATTTAAGACTAGTTGAAGAAATGTGTAAGGAAGAACCTTACTCTTTACATGTAAACGGTCAAATTGACGATGTGGAAGAAATTACAGGTGAAAGTTTGTACGCTTATTATCAGCAGGTGTTAAAAGAAGATGCCATTCACCTTTATGCTATTGGAGATTTGCAAGTCGAAGAGGTTTTACAAACAGTAAAAGAAACATTTACTTTACCAAAGCGCGAGCAAAAAGACATTGAAGATTCTATCACGTCTAAAGAGATCTCAAACGTAAATGAAGTGGTGGAAAAACAAGAAGTCAAACAAGGGAAATTAAATATTGGCTATCGTACAAACGTTGTATACGGAGATAGACAGTATTTTGCTCTTCAAGTATTCAATGGGATATTCGGAGGGTTCTCACATTCCAAGCTATTTATTAACGTGCGTGAAAAAGCGAGCTTAGCTTACTATGCTGCTTCGAGAGTAGAGAGTCATAAAGGATTACTAATGGTCATGTCGGGTATTGATGCTAAAAATTACGACCAAGCTGTTACGATTATTAAAGAACAAATGCAGGAAATGAAACAAGGATCGTTTACAGACGGCGAAATCGCTCAAACGAAAGCCGTTATTCACAACCAGCTGCTTGAAACGGTGGATACTCCACGAGGACTAGTAGAGGTTATGTATCATAATGAATTAACGGGTAAAGATATTTCAATTGATGAATACTTAAAGCATATTGATGCGGTATCTAAGCAGGAAATTATTAAAGTGGCTGAGAAAATTGAAATGGATACAATTTATTTCTTAACAGGAACGGGCGGTGAAGAAAATGGAGAAAATTGAATTTTCGCAGCTTCAAGAACAGCTGTATCATGAAAAAATGGATAACGGGCTGCAGGTATACATTTTGCCAAAACCGGAGTTTAACAAAACGTTTGCCACTTTTACAACAAACTACGGATCGATTGACAATCAATTTGTACCGCTAAATGAAAATGAAATGACAAAAGTTCCCGATGGAATTGCCCACTTTTTAGAGCATAAATTATTTGAAAAAGAAGACGGAGATGTCTTTCAGCAGTTTAGTAAACAAGGTGCTTCGGCCAACGCATTTACTTCTTTTACCCGCACAGCTTACTTATTCAGCTGTACATCTAACTTTGAAGAAAATCTTGAAACATTAGTGGACTTTGTACAAGAGCCGTACTTCTCAGAAAAAACGGTAGAAAAAGAAAAAGGCATTATCGGTCAAGAAATTACAATGTATGACGACAATCCGGACTGGCGCTTGTATTTTGGTACCATTCAAAATATGTACAAAAACCATCCTGTTAAAATTGATATTGCCGGCACGATCGAATCGATTTCACATATTAATAAAGATTTACTGTACACATGCTATGAAACGTTTTATCATCCGAGCAACATGCTGTTGTTCATTGTAGGTCCTGTTGATGCGGAAAAAGTAATGAAGCAAGTTCGAGACAATCAGCAGAAAAAAGATTATAAAGAAATCTCTGACATACAGCGTCATTTTGACGAAGAGCCTGAAACGGTGGATCAAGAAAAACAAGTATTAAAAATGCCGGTGCAGTCTTCGAAATGTATGGTGGGTCTAAAAGCGAAAAATCCGCAGCGTTCAGGCGGAGAAATGCTTAAATACGAGTTAGCAATGAATATCATTTTAGATTATGCATTTGGAAAAAGCTCTTCGTACTATGAGGAGTTGTATGCAGACGGACTCATTGATGAAACGTTTGCGTATGATTATACGGAGGAAAGAGGATTTGGTTTTGCTCTTATCGGAGGAGATACGGATCAACCGGAACAGCTGTATGATCGAGTTAAACAAATTTTACTTGAAATGAAAACAAAATCACTAACAGAAGAGGAACTTGAACGTATTCGTAAAAAGAAAATCGGCGGATTTTTACGTTCATTAAACTCACCTGAGTTTATCGCTAATCAGTTTACACGCTATGCGTTTAATGATATGAATTTATTTGATATTGTTGAAACGCTAGAAAAACTGAAGGTAAACGAAATAAAAGATGTGCTAAACGAGATTATTGATGAAAAGAACTTTACGGTTTGTGAAGTAGTACCTAAATAAAGATGATTGTTGCCAAAAAAGCTGATGTTCATCAGCTTTTTTGCATGTAAAGGAGAGAAGGCTATGGAGAAATTTGCCCTTGTGACAGGTGCAAGCGGAGGAATTGGCACAGCGATTGCTAAGCAATTGGCTGAAGATGGATACTCGCTTATTTTGCACTATCATCAACGAAAAGACAAAATAGAGGCGCTTGTACATGAGCTAGCTGAAAAGGTGAAAACCGTGTTTACAGTACAAGCGGATTTATCATGTAAAGAGGGAGTGGAGAAGTTTTTAAAGGAGATTATTGTTCCGGTAGAAGTTATTATTCATAACAGCGGACGAAGCGTTAGCGGGTTAATGACAGATGCTTCGGCAAATGAAACCGAAGAAATGATCTATCTTCACATCACGGCTCCCTTTGTTATTACAAAAGCTTTGCTGCCTAAAATGATCAGTGCTAAAAGCGGACAAATTATCATGATTTCTTCCATTTGGGGACTTACAGGAGCTTCGTTTGAAGTTCTTTATTCAATGGTAAAAGGCGCCCAAAATACGTTTGTAAAAGCTTTGGCAAAAGAGGTTGCATTAAGTGGAATTCGCGTCAATGGAGTTGCGCCCGGAGCGATTGAAACGGATATGATGGCCAGCTATTCAAAAGAAGAGGTTAAAGAGCTGGCTGAAGAGATCCCTTTAGGAAGAATAGGATATCCAAAAGAAGTGGCAGATGCGGTTTCATATTTAATATCTTCACGTGCTTCGTATATAACTGGACAAATATTATCGGTTAATGGCGGTTGGTACATATAAAGTGTGCATAAAATTAAAAACAAGGTACAAACTATGATATGAATAAACCTTAAGGAGGGCTACTCATGTCAGTATTAGAAAACTGGGATAGCTGGAAAGATTTTTTAGGCGACCGTTTACATCATGCACAAAACGAAGGAATGCAAGAAGAAGTTATTCATGATCTTGCTTATCAAATTGGTGGATATTTAGCAAACCAAGTTGATGCAAAAAATGATCAAGAGCGAATTTTAGCAGACCTTTGGAGCGTTGCTTCTAAAGAAGAGCAGCATGCGATTGCGAGCAGCATGGTGAAATTAGTTCAAAATAACGGATCAGTAAAATAAGTTATCGTTTCTAAAAAGGAGCTAATTCACCGCGTGTGAAAGCTCCTTTTTTCTTAGAATTAAATAGTACAAATAAATAAGCGCTTACATACATAACAAATGTAGAACTACTTGCCTTTAGGGTTTATAATATAATGGAAATCATTTATAGTTAAACTAGGTGAAAAAAAGGGGGCACCTCTCGAAGGCCAGCCAAGAAATGGGAGGGGTTTGATGGAGAAAATTGAGTGGTATTTAGAATATCAAATACAAAAAAATCGTCCGGGTCTTTTAGGTGATATTTCATCGCTTCTTGGAATGTTGTCAATTAATATTGTCACAATTAATGGAGTGGATGATATTCGCCGTGGATTATTGCTGCGCTGTGATTCACATGAGCAAATAGACAGGCTTGAATCTATTTTGAAAACAATGGATAATATCATTGTGACAAAAATGAGACCGCCTAAATTGCGTGATAAGTTAGCAGTGCGTCACGGTCGCTATATTCAGCGTGACGCAGATGATAAAAAGACATTCCGTTTCGTAAGAGATGAATTAGGTTTGCTCGTAGATTTTATGGCGGAACTGTTTAAACAAGACGGTCATAAGCTTATCGGTATTCGAGGTATGCCGCGAGTAGGCAAAACCGAATCGATTGTAGCAGCTAGCGTATGTGCGAACAAAAGGTGGCTTTTTGTGTCTTCTACACTCTTAAAACAAACGATTCGCAGTCAGCTTATTGCTGACGAATACAACGCTGATAATATTTTTATCATTGACGGGATTGTATCGACAAAACGAGCGAATGAAAAGCACTGGCAGCTTGTTCGAGAAGTAATGAATGTACCCGCGACAAAAATCGTGGAGCATCCGGATGTATTTGTACAAAATACCGAGTATTCGTTAGATGATTTTGCCTACATTATTGAAATAAGAAATGACCCCAATGAGAAGATTACATATGAAATAATGGAAGGTCCTCAAATGTTTCAAGACGGTGGATTATCGATGTTTGATTTTTAGCATAATTGGTAGGTGTTAGCATTGACAGAGTTAGGACAAAGGTTAAGACAAGAACGAGAAAGCAAAGGATTGTCGTTAGAGGATTTACAAAAACTAACGAAAATTCAAAAACGCTATTTACTTGGCATTGAAGAAGGCAATTATGAGGTTATGCCAGGGAAATTTTACGTACGAGCGTTTATTAAGCAATACTGCGAAGCAATTGGGTTGGACACAGATGCTATTTTTGAAGAATACAAATCAGACATTCCTTCAACTCAAACAGAAGACATGCCGCAGCAGCTTTCGCGCGTTCGCAGCCGCAAAGAAATTCCTCAGCATACAAAAGGAGTTTCAAAAGCATATGACTACCTTCCAACTGTTCTAGTGGTGGCGGGAGTTGTAGTTGTTGGGATTATTATTTGGGTAATCGCTCAAAATATCGTCTCGGATAAAAACAAGGAGCAGGCTAATCAAGAAGCTCCAAACAGCGAAGTTCAGCAGTCTAACACGCAGGAAGAAACGAATGAAACTACTGCAAAAAATGACAATAGCAAGTCAGAAGATGAACAAAGTGCTGCTGATAAGAAAGAACAAGAAAAAGCTGAAAAAGAAAAAGCCGCAAAAGAAAAAGCTGAGAAAGAAAAAGCTGAAAAAGAAAAGAAAGACAGCGGTAAACAAGAATACAAGGAAGTTCAAAAAACAGGCAGAAGTGCTACGTATGCTCTTTCCGGTACAGATGCATTTAACCTAGAAGTAACATCCACTCAAGCAGATACTTGGTTAGATGTGAAAAATGGAAAAGGAAATGCTTTCTTTAGCTCCATTCTAAAAAAAGGTGAAACAAAAGAATTTGATTTGACGAAAGAAACGGAAGCTCGTGTCAACATCGGTTATTCACCTGGAGTAGAGTTAAAAGTAAATGGAAAAGCGGTTGACTTGCCGTTTGATTCATCCAAGCAAGTTCGACAAGTTGTAACGATTCAATATCAGCCGGCAGAAGCACAGTAAACAGCCTGTTTTAAAAAGTGGTCAGGGTGTAAATAAAGATAATATGTGAATTAAATACTCATTCACGCTATAATAAAACCAAAGCCGTGCAAACAACTTCGTTTGCACGCTTTCAGTTTGTAACAGTAATTGGAGGCAGAAGAAGTGAATTTACCAAACAAGATTACCATTTCGCGAATTTTTCTAATTCCCGTATTCCTCATTTTTATGATGGTGCCGCTACCATTTGGCACAGTGGAGGCAGCAGGAAAAGAGATTCCGATCGCTCATCTATTAGGGGCGGCATTATTTATTATTGCATCTACAACAGACTGGATCGACGGATACTATGCAAGAAAGTACGATTTAGTCACAAACTTGGGCAAGTTTTTAGATCCACTAGCAGACAAGCTGTTGGTTTCAGCTGCGCTTGTAGCTATTGTTGACTTAGATTTAATTGCAGGTGCAGGATGGGCTGCTATCATCATTATTAGCCGTGAATTTGCTATCACAGGTTTAAGACTTGTACTAGCAGGGGAAGGAGAAGTTGTAGCAGCCAATATGTTAGGTAAAATTAAAACATGGACTCAAATTTTAGCTATTTCAGCTATTCTGTTGTACAACTTGCCTTTTGAATGGATTTCCATTCCGTTTGCTAGCGTAATGCTTTGGATCTCAGTGATTTTTACGGTTATTTCAGGCTGGGACTACTTTGCTAAAAACAAACAGGCTTTTGTTAATTCAAAATAAGTAAGATGGAGATGATATGATGAACGCTGAAATTATTGGAGTCGGCTCTGAGCTGCTGCTTGGGCAAATTGCCAATACAAACGCTCAGTATTTATCGAAAAAATTAGCCGAACTTGGAATTAATGTTTACTATCATACAGTAGTAGGAGATAATGCACAGCGCTTGAAAGAAGTGATTGCTACAGCTCAAACACGTGCAGAGTTAATTATTTTCACAGGCGGGCTTGGTCCTACAAAAGATGATTTAACAAAAGAAACAATTGCGAGTGTGCTAGGAGTAGAGTTGACAACAAATGCGGAAGCACTTGAAAGCATTGAAGCCTATTTCAAACAGTCAAATCGTATCATGACACCTAACAATAAAAAACAGGCAATTGTACTTGAAGGTTCGACAGTGCTCCCTAATGATTACGGAATGGCTCCAGGTATGGGGCTTACAGTAGAGGGAAAACACTATATGCTATTCCCAGGGCCGCCAAAAGAGCTCTATCCAATGTATGAAGCATATGGTCAAGAATTTTTAGCTCAAAAGCTTGAATTAAAAGAAAGTATTGAATCACGCGTTCTTCGTTTTTTCGGAATAGGAGAATCACAGCTTGAGACGGAAATTGAAGATTTGCTTGATGCGCAAACAAACCCGACGATTGCACCGCTTGCAGGAGATGGAGAAGTGACGCTTCGCTTAACTGCTAAGCACGCTGATGCTGCTGAAGCACAGCGCATGTTAGACGAAGTGGAAAAAACCATTTCAGAGCGCGTAGGCGAGTATTTATATGGATACGAAGCAACTTCTTTACATAATGAATTGGTAAAAGAATTAACGGCACAAGGCTTGACGATTGCTTCAGCCGAAAGTTTAACCGGCGGGTTATTCAGCGAACGTTTAACAACTGTTTC
This sequence comes from Priestia sp. RMT2NF4, assembly GCF_047872835.1. Classification (NCBI taxonomy): domain Bacteria; kingdom Bacillati; phylum Bacillota; class Bacilli; order Caryophanales; family Bacillaceae; genus Priestia; species Priestia sp. RMT2NF4. The sequence continues at coordinate 463,703 of NZ_JBLQZO010000002.1, read as the reverse complement.
AGGTGCTGGAGAAGTTGTTAAAGGCAGCCTGGTAGCCTATCATTATGAAATCAAGCAAAATATTCTCGGAGTGAGCGAACACACGCTGAATCAGTACGGAGCCGTTAGCGAGCAGTGCGCGGCTGAAATGGCTCAGCGTATTCAACAGTTATACAAAACGGATATTGGCATCGGTTTTACGGGTGTAGCTGGACCCTCTAAACAAGAAGGACACCCTGTAGGAACAGTGCATATAGGGGTCGCTTATAAGGATCAAACTCCTCAAGTTTACAGTTTGCAGCTATCTGGAAGCCGCCAAGGAATTCGTTCACGAACGGTTAATTACGGCTGTCATTACGTATTGAAGACGATAAAAAAATAAAGAAAAAAGGCTGCTTAGTTTTACCAAAGCAGCCTTTTTTTAATTTTATAAAAAACGAACATTTATTCGCTTTTTGCTTGTCAAACGACCCAAAAACTAGTATAGTAAGTTATAGAAAGTTGTTAATTCGACATTGCTACTACATCGTAGTAAGTTTGCAGTTTATAGATGATTTCAAAGAGATAGAGGAGGAAATTGAGTGAACGATCGTCAAGCAGCCCTTGATATGGCTTTAAAGCAAATTGAAAAGCAATTTGGTAAAGGTTCAATTATGAAATTAGGTGAACAAACGGAAAAAAGAATTTCTACAATTCCAAGTGGTTCATTAGCATTAGATATAGCTTTAGGCGTAGGTGGATATCCACGTGGACGTGTGGTGGAAGTATATGGCCCAGAAAGCTCAGGTAAAACAACAGTTGCTCTTCACGCGATTGCAGAAGTTCAACAGCAGGGCGGACAGGCTGCATTTATCGATGCGGAGCACGCGTTAGATCCTGTATATGCTCAAAAATTAGGTGTTAATATTGATGAGCTGTTATTATCTCAGCCTGATACAGGAGAACAAGCTTTAGAAATTGCTGAAGCTTTAGTTCGAAGCGGCGCAGTAGATATTATTGTTGTTGACTCAGTAGCAGCGTTAGTGCCAAAAGCGGAAATTGAAGGAGAAATGGGAGACTCTCACGTGGGTCTACAAGCTCGTTTAATGTCTCAAGCATTGCGTAAACTATCTGGAGCTATTAACAAGTCTAAAACAATCGCTATCTTTATTAACCAAATTCGTGAAAAAGTCGGCGTAATGTTTGGTAACCCTGAAACAACTCCTGGTGGACGTGCGCTTAAATTCTACTCTTCAGTGCGTCTAGAAGTGCGTCGTGCAGAGCAGTTAAAGCAAGGAAATGATATCGTAGGTAACAAAACAAGAATTAAAGTTGTGAAAAATAAAGTAGCTCCGCCTTTCCGTGCTGCCGAAGTAGATATTATGTACGGAGAAGGTATTTCAAAAGAGGGTGAAATTTTGGACATCGCTTCTGAACTAGATATTGTCCAAAAAAGTGGATCTTGGTATTCATATAATGACGAGCGTCTAGGTCAAGGCCGTGAAAATGCAAAGCAATTCTTAAAAGAAAATACTGATATTCGTCAGGAAATTGCGGGACAAGTGCGTGAACATCATGGTTTAGACCAAGATGGAGAGCCAGCTCCTGAGGATGACGATCAAGGCGATTTAAATATTTAATTTGCTGCGAGATAAAAAAAGACTCCTCTATTTCAAAGAAGGGGTCTTTTTTTTGTAAAAATTGTTAATGCTAGAAAAGTAACATACGAAATTTCAATATATACTGTAGAGGCAGGCTTGACAATAAAAATGCACAGATTTACAATTAAGATGTATATTTTCCCTTTTTAAAACATTTTAGCGTTTAAAAGCCTTTGTGTGTATATTGAAAGGTGAATACGATGTACATGCCGACATGAAATTTAAAACTTACAAGTTTATAGCAAGGGGAGGTGAAATGATGGATACTAATACAATCATCTTCGCTTTGCTTGGCCTAATCGTCGGTGCAGTTGTTGGCTTTTTTGTTTGTAAATCGATTGCTGAAGCTAAAATTGCGGGAGCAAAGTCTAGTGCAGAACAAATTATTGATGAAGGAACCCGCGAGGCGGAAGCTTTGAAAAAAGAAGCTTTACTAGAAGCGAAGGATGAAATCCATCAGCTTCGTACAGAGGCAGAACAAGATATTCGTGATCGTCGAGCAGAACTTCAAAAACAAGAAAATCGATTAATGCAAAAAGAGGAAAATCTTGATCGTAAAGACGAATCACTTGATAAACGTGAAGCGTTACTTGAAAAGAAAGATGATTCTCTTACTGTTAAACAACAGCATATTGAAGAGATGGAAAGCAAAGTTGAAGAAGTAGTACGTGCACAGCAAACAGAGCTAGAGCGCATTTCAAGCTTAACAAGAGAAGATGCAAGAGCGATTATTTTAGATCGTGTTGAAAATGAACTTTCCCACGACATTGCAATAATGGTAAAAGAAACAGAAAACCGTGCAAAAGAAGACGCCGATAAAAAGGCGAAAGAAATTCTTTCACTTGCTATTCAGCGTTGCGCAGCAGATCATGTTGCTGAAACGACTGTCTCAGTTGTTAACTTGCCAAATGACGAAATGAAAGGCCGAATTATCGGTCGAGAAGGTCGAAACATCCGTACGCTTGAAACTTTGACAGGAATTGATCTTATTATTGATGATACGCCAGAAGCAGTTATTTTATCAGGATTTGACCCAATTCGTCGTGAGACAGCAAGAATTGCACTTGATAAACTCGTTCAAGATGGTCGTATCCATCCCGCACGTATTGAAGAAATGGTTGAAAAATCTCGCCGCGAAGTGGACGAATATATTCGTGAAGTTGGTGAACAAACGACGTTTGAAGTCGGTGTTCATGGGTTGCACCCAGACTTGATGAAAATTCTTGGTCGCTTAAAATTCAGAACAAGCTATGGTCAAAATGTGCTGAAACATTCAATGGAAGTAGCGCATTTATCAGGACTTATGGCTGCTGAATTAGGTGAAGATGAAACGTTAGCCAAACGAGCAGGATTGTTACATGATATTGGTAAAGCAATTGACCATGAGGTAGAAGGAAGCCACGTAGAAATCGGTGTTGAATTAGCTACAAAGTATAAAGAACATCCGGTTGTTATTAACGCGATTGCTTCTCACCATGGAGATACAGAACCAACATCAATCATTGCTGTACTAGTTGCAGCAGCGGATGCATTATCTGCTGCAAGACCAGGTGCTCGCAGTGAGACGTTAGAAAACTACATTCGTCGTCTTGAAAAGTTAGAAGAAATTTCAGAGTCTTATGAAGGCGTTGAAAAATCATTTGCAATTCAAGCAGGGCGTGAAGTTCGTATTATGGTGAAACCAGATACGATTGGTGATCTAGAAGCGCATCGACTTGCTCGAGATATCCGAAAACGAATTGAAGATGAGCTGGATTATCCTGGCCACATCAAAGTAACGGTTATTCGCGAAACAAGAGCAGTAGAGTATGCAAAATAAAAATGAAGTGGCGTTTCGCCACTTTATTTTTTTTCGTAGAGATGAAGATGCAGATTAAGAATGAAGTATAGGAGCTTTTACATGAGAATTTTATTTATTGGAGACGTAGTTGGTTCTCCAGGCCGTGAAATGGTTGAAGAATATTTACCGAGATTAAAAAGAAAATACTCTCCGGGACTTACAATTGTGAATGGAGAAAATGCAGCTTCAGGAAAAGGAATTACCGAAAAGATTTATCGTCAGTTCTTACAAGCAGGGGCTAACATTATTACTCTTGGTAACCATGCGTGGGACAAACGTGAAATTTTTGATTTTATTGACGATGCAAAAAATCTTGTTCGTCCAGCAAATTTTCCTGAAGGTACACCGGGCAAAGGAATTACGTATTTTACGTACAATCAGCTTGAGGTAGCCGTGATTAATTTACAAGGGCGTACGTTTATGGCTCCGCTCGATTGTCCATTTCAAAAAGCAGATGAATTAATTGAAGAAGCACGCCAGCGCACTCCGCTTATTTTTATTGATTTTCATGCTGAAACAACAAGTGAAAAGCAAGCGATTAGCTGGTATGTGGACGGTCGTGTCAGCGCTGTTGTCGGCACTCATACGCACGTTCAAACAGCTGACAATCGTATATTGCCAAAAGGAACAGCCTACATCTCTGACGTAGGAATGACGGGACCTTATGACGGCATTTTAGGGATGGAGCGCGAAGCTGTTATTAAGCGTTTTTTAACGTCTCTTCCTGTTCGATTTGAGGTGCCAAAAGAAGGAAGAACGCAGCTTAGTGGAATCGTTATTGATATTGATCAAAAGACGGGGAAAGCAACAAAAACAGAGCGAATTTTAATTAACGAAGATCATCCGTTTTTTGAATAAAGGGAAAAAGTCAATGTGTCGAAAAACGATACATTGGCTTTTTTATTTTGTCAAAAACGTAAAAAGAAAAAAGAAAGGTGTAGAAATATAAGTTTTTGAATATTTAGGAAAAACAAGCAGGAATACGTTTGACATATCGTGAATATAGTAACATTGAAATCAATTAAGTCATTGGTCTAATGATCTCTCATCATACATTGTAAAGAATAAGGAGGAGCTAGATATGGAAATATTAAAAGTTTCAGCAAAGTCTAATCCAAATTCAGTTGCTGGTGCCTTAGCAGGCGTGCTGCGCGAACGCGGCGCAGCAGAAATTCAAGCCATTGGGGCCGGGGCACTTAATCAAGCAGTAAAAGCTGTAGCAATCGCAAGAGGGTTCGTTGCACCAAGTGGGGTTGATTTAATCTGCATCCCAGCTTTTACAGATATTCAAATTGATGGAGAAGAGCGAACAGCCATTAAATTAATTGTAGAGCCGCGATAATTATAAAAACCACGGACCTGTAAAGCATAGAAGCCAAACAGGTCCTTTTTGTATAGAGTTAAAGGGGTGTTGGTTGTGATATTTGATGCTCATTGTGATGTATTAATGAAGCTCTGGTTAAATAAACGTTTATCTTTTACATATGATTCAGCGCTGCATGTTACGTTAGAAGGCATAAAAAAAGCAAAAGGAAAAGTTCAGCTATTCGCTATTTATATTCCAGAAGCGGTTCCGGCAGCTCAGCGCTTTGATGTTGCGTTAGAAATGATTCAGCTGTTTCAGAGTCATATTTTATCGCTTCCCGGTGTAAAATGGGTTCGTTCAAAGCGCGATATAGATAGCTTGAAAAAAGGTGAACTTGGAGCCATGCTGACGCTTGAAGGGTGCGATGCCATTGATACAAGTTTAGTTCGCTTAAAGACACTTTTTTCACTGGGTGTACGTTCAGTAGGCTTGACATGGAATTACAGCAATGCTGTATGTGATGGTATTTTAGAACCTCGAGGGGCGGGGTTATCGTCTTTTGGAAGAGAAGTTGTTGAATTGAATAATGAACATAAAGTGTGGACGGATGTCTCTCATTTATCAGTAAGAGGTTTTTGGGATGTGATTGAGCTAGCACAATATGTAGTGGCTACTCATTCCAATTCACACGTATTGTGTTCTCATCCCCGGAATTTAAGAGACGATCAAATTCATGCTTTAATAAAGCGAAACGGCGTGATTGGTATTACGTTTGTCCCTGAATTTTTAACGAGTTCTGCCAAAGCGCACATAGCGGATGTGATCCGTCATCTTGATTACATATGTGAAAGAGGAGGCGAATACTCCGTTGGTTTTGGCTCAGACTTTGACGGCATTGACAAAACGGTTTATCGTCTCGGAAGATATGAACAGTATACGAATTTAATTGAAGAACTCCTTAAGTATTACACTGAGGAGCAGGTAAAACGTTTTCTGTTTCAAAACTTTGCCGATCGTGTATGCAACTAATAAAAAAAGAGCTTTTTCTTTTTGGGAAAGCTCTTTTTATAGAAGTTATTTATATAATAATACCTCATGTGAAGGCAGAAAAGATCATTAAAAAACTTCATCTTATTCATTAAATATAAATATAATTAAAACGATTGAGAATTCAATGGAAAGGGTTGCATTTTTCTGGCAATCGGAATAAAATTGAAAACGGATTATGGAGCTGTTCAAGCAGAAACGTATCCTGCACAGCGACAAGGTGCTGTGGGAGTTTTGCGGATGATTTTTGTTCGTGAAATGGAGAAGCAAATGAAATCGTTTGCTAATTTACTTTTTTCAGTTTTTATCAATAAAATAGATTTCTATATTAAGAGCAATTAAAGGAGTGGCGTTGATTTATGGTACAGCAACTTTCATGGAAAGTTGGCGGACAGCAGGGTGAGGGAATCGAAAGTACGGGAGAAATCTTTTCAACCGCTTTAAATCGATTAGGTTATTACTTATACGGCTATCGTCATTTTTCTTCTCGTATCAAAGGTGGACATACAAATAATAAGATCCGAGTGAGTACAACTCAGGTTCGATCTGTGTCAGATGATTTGGATATTTTAGTTGCGTTCGATCAGGAAACAATCGATGTAAACGTCCATGAGCTGCGCGTAGGAGGCGTTGTAATTGCAGATGCGAAATTCAACCCAAGTCTGCCCGAAACATGTACAACTGCTACGCTATACGCTGTTCCGTTTACAGAAATTGCAACGGAACTAGGAACGTCGCTAATGAAGAACATGGTTGCTGTAGGCGCTTCAAGTGCTGTGCTTCATATTGACACAGAAGTATTTGAAGAAGTAGTGCTTGAAATCTTCGGTAAAAAGGGCCAAAAAGTTGTACAAAAAAACATGGAAGCTATTAAAAAAGGTGCAGATTACATTCGTGAACAGCTAGGCGAACAATTAGAAACAATGAAACTAGATCCAGCGGATGGTAAAAAACGTATGTTTATGATTGGAAACGATGCGATTGCACTAGGTGCTTTAGCCGGTGGGGCTCGTTTTATGCCAGCATATCCAATTACCCCTGCTTCAGAAATCATGGAATACTTAATTAAAAAGTTTCCTCAATTCGGTGGAACTGTTATTCAAACAGAAGATGAAATCGCAGCATGTACGATGGCTATCGGAGCTAACTATGCAGGCGTACGTGCGCTGACAGCATCAGCTGGACCTGGTCTATCATTAATGATGGAGTCGATTGGATTAGCGGGCATCACTGAGCAGCCTGTTGTGATTATTGATACGCAGCGCGGCGGTCCAAGTACAGGGCTTCCAACTAAGCAAGAACAGTCTGACTTAATGGCTATGATTTACGGTACGCACGGTGAAATTCCGAAGATCGTCATGGCGCCAAGTACGGTTGAAGAAGCATTCTACGATACGATTGAAGCGTTTAACTTAGCAGAAGAATATCAGTGTCCAGTTATTATGCTAACGGATTTACAGCTTTCACTTGGGAAACAGTCTGTAGAACCGCTTGACTATAACCGCGTTGAAATCCGCCGCGGCAAGCTTCAGCAAGGAGAGCTAGAAGAGTTGGAAGAAAAACAATATTACAAGCGCTACCGCGTAACAGAAGACGGCGTATCACCACGCGTCATTCCAGGAATGAAGCATGGCATTCATCACGTAACGGGAGTAGAACATGATGAGACAGGAAAGCCATCTGAATCTCCGGTGAACCGCGATGATCAAATGAATAAGCGTCTTCGTAAAACAAAAGGAATTCGTTTTAATACGCCAATTCATGTTCACTCTCATGAAAAAGAGTCTGATATTTTATTTGTTGGATTTAATTCGACGCGTGGAGTTATTGAAGAGGCAATGGAACGTTTGGAACAGGACGGTATAAAAGTAAATCACGCTCACATTCGTTTAATTCATCCTTTCCCAGCTGACGAACTGCTTCCTTACGTGCAAGGAGCTAAAAAAGTAGTTGTCGTTGAAAACAATGCTACTGGACAGCTTGCTAATATTTTAAAAATGAATATCGCAAGTCATGATAAAATTCAAAGCGTATTGAAGTACGATGGAAATCCATTTCTTCCGCAAGAAGTATACGCAAAAAGTAAGGAGATGTTTGTGTTAAATGGCAACGTTTAAAGATTTTCGTAACAGTGTAAAACCTAACTGGTGTCCGGGGTGTGGAGATTTCTCCGTACAAGCAGCCATTCAACGCGCATCTGCTAACGTAGGTTTAGAACCTCATGAGCTTGCTGTTATTTCAGGTATTGGATGCTCTGGACGTATCTCTGGTTATATTAATTCATATGGTTTTCACGGTATTCACGGACGTGCGCTTCCAATCGCTCAAGGTGTAAAAATGGCTAATCGTGATTTAACCGTTATCGCATCTGGCGGTGATGGAGATGGGTTTGCTATCGGTATGGGACACACGGTACATGCGATTCGCCGAAACATCGATGTAACGTATATCGTAATGGATAACCAAATCTATGGTTTAACAAAAGGACAAACATCTCCTCGCAGTGAAGTAGGATTCAAGACAAAAAGTACGCCTGAAGGATCAATTGAGTCGTCTTTATCTGTCATGGAGCTGGCGTTAACTTCCGGGGCAACGTTTGTAGCGCAAAGCTTTTCAACGAATTTAAAAGAGTTAACAAGCTTAATTGAACAAGGCATTCAGCATAAAGGTTTTTCTTTAATTAACGTATTTAGCCCGTGCGTAACGTATAACAAAGTGAACACGTATGATTGGTTTAAAGAAAACCTAACTAGTCTTAGCACAATTGAAGGTTATGATGCAAACAATCGTATGCAAGCTATGCAGACGTTAATGGAGCATAATGGCTTAGTAACAGGGCTTATTTATCAAAATGCGCATCAGCCGTCGTATCAGCAGCTTGTTCACGGCTATAGTGAAGAGCCGCTGTCAAAAGCAGACTTAGGTATGACTGAGGAAAAATTTGATGAGCTAGTGGCTGAATTTATGTAAAAGAGGCTGCAATAAAAGCAGTTTAGTAGAGGGGAAATCCGAACGGTAAATTGAGATTCTTAATGGAGAATCCAGCTCGTTCGGATTTTTTCATAGTGATAGGTATAGAAAATAGGTATATGATTGTGTTCGCTACTTGAAAGTTATATACTATGTTAATGTGATGAGTTTTATGCATAAGCATAAGGCTGTCACATTTTTTTGCGATTTACAGGTGCAACGTGACAATTGTCATGGCGAAAGGAGATTTTTTTATGAACGAAAAACAACGTTTAGAAAGCAACCAAGTTAATCCAGCGGACAAAAAATCCGAAAAGGATTACAGCAAATATTTTCAAACAGTATACATGCCACCTTCTTTAAAAGATGCGAAAAAACGAGGAAAAGAAGAAGTTTCCTATCACAACGATTTTGCAATCGATGAACAGTTTCATGGAATGGGACAGGGACGTAAGTTTTATATCCGTACGTACGGCTGTCAAATGAATGAGCACGATACAGAAGTAATGGCTGGTATTTTTCTAGGCCTTGGCTACGAGCCGACTGACTCTGTTGAAGATGCTCATGTTATTTTATTGAATACGTGTGCGATCCGTGAAAATGCGGAAAATAAAGTGTTTGGTGAATTAGGACACTTGAAGGCCTTAAAGCGCGAGCGTCCTGAGCTATTAATCGGCGTCTGCGGATGTATGTCTCAAGAAGAGTCAGTTGTAAATAAAATTTTACAAAAACATCAGCACGTGGATATGATTTTTGGTACACATAACATTCATCGTTTGCCTCACATTTTGAACGAAGCATACTTAGCAAAAGAAATGGTGATTGAAGTATGGTCTAAAGAAGGGGACGTTATTGAAAACCTTCCAAGAGCACGTAAAGGCAGCGTCAAAGCATGGGTTAACATCATGTACGGCTGTGACAAGTTCTGTACGTACTGTATCGTTCCGTATACGCGAGGAAAAGAACGAAGCCGCCGTCCAGAAGATATTATCCAAGAAGTACGTCATTTAGCTGCTCAAGGCTACAAAGAAATTACGCTTCTAGGCCAAAACGTTAATGCATACGGAAAAGATTTTGAAGACATGAAGTACGGCTTAGGCGACTTAATGGACGAAATCCGTAAAATTGACGTTGCTCGTATCCGTTTTACAACAAGTCACCCTCGTGACTTTGATGACCGTTTAATTGAAGTTCTTGCTAAAGGTGGAAATCTTGTCGATCACATTCACTTGCCTGTTCAATCAGGAAGCAGTGATATCTTAAAAATTATGGCACGAAAATATTCTCGTGAACATTATTTAGAGCTTGTTTGTAAAATTAAAGAAGCCATTCCAACGGCATCATTAACAACTGATATTATTGTTGGTTTCCCAAATGAAACGGATGAGCAGTTTGAAGAAACAATGTCGCTATATCGTGAGGTTGAATTTGATAGTGCTTATACGTTTATTTATTCACCTCGTGAAGGTACGCCGGCTGCTAAGATGCAAGACAACGTACCAATGGAAGTGAAAAAAGAGCGTCTTCAGCGTTTAAATGCTCTTGTAAATGAAATTTCTGCAAAGAAATTGAAGGAATATGAAGGTAAAGTTGTCGAAGTATTAGTAGAAGGTGAAAGTAAAAATAATCCGGAAGTATTAGCAGGCTACACGGAAAAAAGTAAGCTTGTAAACTTCAAAGCACCTAAGTCAGTGATTGGGCAACTTGTAAAAGTAAAAGTTACAAAAGCCAAAACATGGACATTAAACGGGGAAATGGTAGAAGAAACAGCAGAGGTGAAGTAATATGGCGCAGTATAACAAGAGTGACGTAATTAAACGTGCTCAAGAGCTGGCAAAAATGATTGCTGAAACGGAAGAAGTAGATTTCTTCAAGCGTGCCGAAGCTCAGCTTAACGAAAATCAAAAAGTGCGTGAAACCATTGCAAGCATTAAAAGTTTGCAAAAACAAGCTGTTAATTTCCAACATTATGGTAAGACAGAAGCGTTAAAACAAGTGGAGGCAAAAATCGATCGTTTACAGGAAGAGCTGGATGAACTGCCGATTATTCAGCAGTTTCAAGAGTCTCAAATAAACGTGAATGATTTGCTTCAACTTGTCGCTAACACTATTTCAAACACAGTAACAGATGAAATTATTGTGTCAACAGATGGTGATTTACTGCGCGGTGAAACAGGTTCACAGGTGCGAAACAGCCCTGGATCTAGCTGCTCATAAAGAAAAAATGCCTTAGCAAATTGCTGAGGCATTTTTTTGTGCATCACGTGTGCATTATGTGGCATGAAAATTGGGCAGATTTTCTCTCTAATAATTGTCACGTTTTTCTATATCCTTGCATACAATGGAACATAGGTTTTTTATGCCTTAAACCTAGTTTCTTAAAAATAATGTGCAAACAAGTGAATGAGCCTGCATAGGATGAAATGAAGATAGTTTGAGGAGGGTATGCTCACATGTCACAACACTATAGAGAAATTATTACAAAAGCAGTCGTAGGTAAAGGTCGCAAGTTTACACAATCGTCTCATACGCTTGCACCGAAAAATCGACCAACAAGCATCTTAGGATGCTGGGTGATTAACCATGAGTACAAAGCAAAGAAAAGCGGCAGCAATGTAGAAGTTGACGGCAGATATGATATTAACATCTGGTATTCGTACAATAATAATACAAAAACCGAAGTTTGGACGGAAACCGTATCATACAAAGATAATATTAAGCTGCGCTATAAAGACGAAGATTCGATTGGAGACGATTACGAAGTAATTGTTCGCGTGCTGCAGCAGCCAAATTGCCTAGAGTGCACAATTTCACCAAATGGCAATAAAACGATTGTTCAAGTAGAGAGAGAATTGTTGGCGGAAGTGATTGGCGAAACCAAGGTTTGTGTTGCAGTAAATCCGAAAGGCTGCGATGATGAAGACGAGTTTGATTTAGACGTAGATGACGATGAATTTGAAGATTTAGATCCTGATTTTATATTAGGAGACGATGAGTAACTAGGAAGAAGTTCTTCCTAGTTTTTTTATTTTTACTATTTTAAGAAAATTCTTATAAAAATAAAAAAATATATTGCTTTTTGTCGAATGCGCAGTGTATAGTAAATCTAAAGAAAATAATGCATTAATTTTCAGAAAATTTAGTTATATCAGATAAGTATTTTTTGGGGGTTTACTATGAGCTTATTTCGTAAAAAATCAATTCAAACGTTAATTAGTGAAACCAACTCTAAAGGTGTTAAATTAAAAAAGGATTTAGGCGCTTTCGATTTAACGATGTTAGGAATTGGAGCCATTATCGGAACCGGAATTTTTGTATTAACGGGCGTAGCCGCCGCTGAACATGCCGGTCCAGCTTTAGTTATATCTTTCATTATGTCAGGACTTGCGTGTGTGTTTGCAGCTCTTTGTTATGCGGAGTTTGCCTCAACAGTTCCCGTTTCAGGAAGTGCATACACTTACAGTTATGCAACATTTGGTGAATTAATCGCTTGGATTTTAGGGTGGGATCTTATCTTGGAATACGGTCTTGCTTCTTCTGCTGTAGCGAGCGGATGGTCGGGGTATTTCCAAGGATTGTTAGCAGGGTTTGGCATACATTTTCCAAAAGCTTTAACAAGTGCATACAATCCTGCAAACGGCACGTACATTGATATTCCAGCAATTATGATTGTTTTCTTAATTACCTTGCTTTTAACACAAGGAGTAAAAAAATCTTCACGTTTTAATGCTATCATGGTTATTATTAAACTGGCTGTTGTACTTCTGTTTATCGGGGTAGGAGTTAGCTATGTTAAGCCAGAAAACTGGACGCCGTTTATGCCGTTTGGTTTCTCGGGAGTAGCGACAGGAGCAGCAACTGTATTCTTCGCCTACATTGGATTTGATGCTGTAGCAACAGCGGCCGAGGAAGTACGTAAGCCTCAGCGAGATATGCCAATTGGAATCATCGCATCTCTTGCGATTTGTACAGTCCTTTATATCGTCGTATCGCTTATCTTAACAGGAATCGTCCCTTATACTGAATTAAATGTTAAAAACCCTGTAGCATTTGCTTTAAGCTACATTAATCAAGACTGGGTAGCAGGATTTATTTCATTAGGTGCAATTGTTGGTATTACAACGGTATTACTCGTTATGATGTATGGACAAACTCGTTTATTTTATGCGATCAGTCGAGATGGTCTATTGCCGAAGCCTTTTTCAAAAATCAGTGAGAAAAAACAAACGCCAGTAGTAAATACGTGGATTACATGTTTACTAGTATCTATCTTCTCTGGTTTAGTACCATTAGGAAGATTAGCAGAGTTAACAAATATCGGTACTCTTTTTGCTTTCATGACTGTATCAATTGGAATTTTATATTTACGTAAATCAAAACAAACTTCAGAATCGACTGGTTTCCGCGTACCGTTCGTGCCGGTGGTTCCAATTTTAGCTTTTGTGTTCTGTTTATACTTAGCACTTCAGCTTCCAAAGTTAACATGGATTAGTTTCGTAATTTGGCTTGTACTAGGGCTAGTGGTTTACTTCTTATACGGACGTAAGCATAGTCATTTGAACAGCAGTAAATAATGAAAAGCTTCGGACAAGCTTCTTCCTTCGTCCGAAGCTTTTTTATTTGTTTGATGAAAAGAAATTGAAGATTGTTCTATTTGAATAAATTAAGTTTAAGAAAGACTTATGTTATAATACGTGTAGCAAAAACGCACAACTAGATGTGGTATGGAGGAATAGTATGGCAGCGTATACGCCAATGATACAGCAATATTTGAGAATTAAGGCAGAGTATCAAGATGCCTTTTTATTTTTTAGATTAGGTGATTTTTATGAAATGTTCTTTGAAGATGCTACGACAGCTTCTCAAGAACTTGAAATAACATTAACAAGTCGAGACGGAGGAGGACAAGAGCGAATTCCGATGTGCGGGGTTCCGTATCACTCTGCTCCTACGTATATCGAGCGTTTAATTGAAAAGGGATTTAAAGTAGCTATTTGTGAGCAGGTAGAAGACCCTAAGCATGCAAAAGGTGTTGTAAAGCGAGAAGTGGTGCAGGTGATTTCACCCGGAACACTGATGAACGAACGCGGACTGCATGAAAAGGAAAATAACTATATTTGTTCTGTTACTGCGTTCGAGGATCAAACGTTTGGTCTTGCTCTTTCTGATTTGTCTACAGGAGAAAACAGCGTAACGCTTGTTAGTTCGTTTCACGATATCGTCTCAGAAATTTATGCAAAAGAAGCAAAAGAAGTCGTTGTAAGCTCTGAGTTTCCTGCTGACTTATTACAAACACTAAAAGAGCGCATGACGATTACCATTTCTTATGAGAATAGTACAGGTCAAGTAGAAGGACTAGATTATTTAGTAGAGTCGCTTCAGCAGCAAAAGCTTATTACAACGTTTGCGCGTATTCTTCAGTATTTAACTCGCACGCAGAAGCGTTCGCTTGAGCACTTACAGCCCGTGCAGTTTTATCAAATCAATGAATATATGAAAATTGATTTGTTCTCTAAGCGAAACCTAGAGTTAACCGAAACGATTCGTTCAAAAGGAAAGAAAGGCTCGCTTCTATGGCTATTAGACCAGACCGTTACGGCAATGGGCGGCCGTTTATTAAAAAATTGGATTGACCGTCCGCTTTTAAAACAAGCGGATATTGATAATCGTTTGAATATGGTAGATGTCTTAATGAAACAGTTTTTTGAACGAGAAGAACTGCGTGAGTTGCTAAAAGACGTATATGATTTAGAACGCTTAGCTGGTCGAGTAGCTTTTGGGAATGTAAATGCTCGTGATTTAATTCAATTAAAAAAATCATTGCAAAATGTGCCTCATATTCAAGAGGTTGTGAATCGTTTGAATCATCCTTATGCCACAAAGCTTGTTGAAGACATTGATCCTTGTGAGCGATTAGCTAATCTTCTTGAAAGAGGATTAAAAGAGCACCCTCCGTTGTCAATTAAAGAAGGAGACATTATTAATGACGGCTATCATGAACAGCTTGATCAATATCGAGATGCAAGCCGAAACGGAAAAACGTGGATTGCATCACTTGAACAGCAAGAGCGTGAGAAAACAGGGATTCGCTCACTGAAAATTGGTTATAATCGCGTGTTCGGCTATTATATAGAAGTAACGCGGGCAAATCTGCATCTTTTGCCTGAAGGAATGTATGAACGAAAACAGACGTTAACCAATGCAGAACGTTTTATTACGCCTGAGCTGAAAGAAAAAGAAGCGCTGATTTTAGAAGCGGAAGAGAAAATTGTAGAGCTGGAATATGAATTGTTTTTACAAATTCGTGAAGAAGTAAAAGCATATATTCCAAGGCTGCAAGAACTTGCTAAAAAAGTAAGTGAGCTTGACGTACTGCAGTGCTTTGCAAAAATCAGTGAAGAACGTCATTACACGAAGCCTATTTTTTCAAGTGAAGACATTTCGATTCAAAATGGACGCCATCCAGTAGTAGAAAAAGTAATGAATTCGCAGGAATATGTGCCAAATGACTGTCAAATGACGGATGATAGTTCAATTTTACTGATTACAGGACCAAATATGTCTGGTAAAAGTACGTACATGCGTCAGGTCGCTTTAACGGCGATATTAGCTCAAATTGGCTGTTTTGTGCCAGCTGACGAAGCGGTTCTGCCGATTTTTGATCAAGTGTTTACACGTATCGGAGCAGCTGATGACTTAATTTCAGGCCAAAGTACGTTTATGGTCGAGATGCTAGAAACGAAGAATGCAGTGACAAATGCCACTCAGTCGAGTCTGATCCTGTTAGATGAAATTGGACGGGGCACGTCTACGTATGACGGAATGGCTCTTGCTCAAGCAATTATTGAATACGTTCATGAACATATTGGCTGTAAGACACTATTTTCTACTCATTATCATGAATTAACCGTACTCGATGAGTCGCTTCCTGCGCTTAAAAATGTTCATGTAAGCGCGGTTGAAAAAAATGGGAAAGTCGTCTTTTTACACAAAATCAAAGATGGTGCCGCAGATAAAAGCTATGGTATTCACGTAGCGGAACTAGCAGAACTTCCAGATCCGCTTCTAGAGAGAGCTCGCGTCATCTTACACGATTTAGAACAATTTTCTGAGCGTGAACCTGTACGTCAGGCTCCAAAAAGAGAAGAGATAACACAACAAGTTCCACAAGAAGGTGCTTCTTTGGTTCAAGAAGAACGTGCAGATCGTAAAAAAGCAGATGAAGCCAATCAGCTTTCGTTCTTTGAAATAGAAGAGAAAAAAGAAAAGCCTGCGCTTTCAAAACGTGAAAAAGCAATTATCGATCGTTTAAAAGAGCTCGATATTTTAGAAATGACGCCTTTAGACGCAATGAATGCGATGTATGAACTGCAAAAATCATTAAAAAAGAAATAGATTGAGAGGAGTGAGTCTGTGGGTAAAATTGTGCAGCTTTCAGACGAACTTTCAAATAAAATTGCTGCCGGAGAGGTTGTTGAACGACCTGCTTCGGTGGTGAAAGAACTAGTCGAAAATGCTATTGATGCAAACAGTACAGTTATTGAAATTGAACTAGAAGAAGCTGGGCTTTCAAAAATTCGTATATTGGATAATGGAGACGGCATTGCTTCTGAAGACTGCTTGACCGCTTTTAAAAGACATGCGACAAGTAAAATCAAAACAGAACAAGATTTATTTCGAATTCGAACGTTAGGATTTCGCGGTGAAGCTTTGCCAAGTATTGCTTCGGTTTCAATGCTTGAACTCAAAACGAGTACGGGAGAAGAAGCCGGCACTCACCTTAAACTTAGAGGCGGAGAAATCGTTCATCACGAATTAACGTCAAGCCGAAAAGGTACCGAACTTGTTATTGAAAACCTATTTTTTAACACACCTGCACGTTTAAAATATATGAAGACGGTAAACACGGAGCTTGGTAACGTAACGGATGTCGTCAATCGCCTTGCGATGTCTCATCCTGAAGTTTCAATTCGGCTGATGCATCAAGGAAGACAGCTTCTGTATACGAACGGAAGCGGAGATGTGCGCCAAGTGCTTGCAGCTATTTATGGAATGGCAGTGGCCAAAAAAATGATTCCGATTAACGTTCAGTCTCTTGATTATGAAGTGAATGGTTACGTTGCTCTTCCTGAAATTACACGAGCTTCTCGCAACTATATGTCCACCATTATTAACGGTCGTTTTGTTAAAAACTACGGGTTGTTAAAAGCGGTACAGCAGGGCTATCATACCCTTTTACCTATCGGCCGTTTTCCAATCGTGTTTTTAACCATTACAATGGACCCTTTGTTAGTGGACGTGAATGTTCATCCAGCGAAACTAGAAGTGCGTTTAAGTAAAGAAGCGGAGCTGTTTGAGCTTATTGAACAAGGAGTAAAAGCTGCTTTTAAAAAGCAGCAGTTAATTCCGGATGCTGTAGTACCAACCAAGTCAAAATCAGCTGTGCAGCCAACTGAGCAGCAGACCTTTACATTTGATCATCAGTCTAAACCGTCTGGCTATCAGCCGTCTGATACGGTTCGCGAGCCTAGCTTTAAGGAGACTACCGCTCGTGTAGACGAGATCATGCCGCCTGTTAAAACAGAGGTCATACGTCAAGATGAAGAACTTGAACCAACGTTTCGAGAAATAGAACACTATGAAGAATCGGTGGAAGAAAACGCACCTATTCCAGAACCAAACCGTTCAGCCAAAGAGCAGCCAGAACCGCGTGTTCCTGCGATGTACCCAATTGGCCAAATGCACGGAACGTATATTTTGGCGCAAAATGAAAAAGGATTATTTATTATTGATCAGCACGCGGCGCAGGAGAGAATCAAGTACGAATATTTTAAGCGAAAGCTTGGAGAAGTAGATTCAGAAGTTCAAGAACTGCTTATGCCGCTTACGCTAGAGTTCTCGGGAAATGAAGCCTTGATTTTAGAAGAATACAAAGACATGCTTGCTGAAGTAGGAGTCTTTTTAGAACCGTTTGGACAAAACTCCTATATCGTTCGTTCACATCCGCAGTGGTTTCCAAAAGGAGAGGAACAGGAAACCATTGAAGAGATGATTCAGCAAATCTTTACGATGAAACGAGTCAATATCGAAAAGTTACGAGAAGAAGCGGCTATTATGATGAGCTGTAAAGGATCGATTAAAGCGAATCATCATTTGCGAAACGATGAGATTTTTGCTTTACTTGAAACGTTAAGAAAAACAACGGATCCATTTACGTGTCCGCACGGACGACCAATTATTATTCATCATTCGACGTATGAAATGGAAAAAATGTTTAAGCGAGTGATGTAAGCAATGCGGCTAGCTGCAGCTAGCCGTTTTGTTGAATAAATCATGACCATTTGGATAAAATGGAATGATGTGAATGCCTATAGATGAAAGTAGTGTTGTTATGACGGGAGAGAAACCAAAACTTATTGTCATTATTGGACCAACTGCGGTTGGTAAAACAAAATTAAGCATTGAACTTGCCAAACAGTTAGACGGTGAAATTATTTCAGGTGATTCGATGCAAATTTATAAAGGGATGGATATCGGAACAGCAAAGGTGTCAGAAGAAGAGATGCAGGGTGTTCCCCATTACCTGATCGATATTAAGGAGCCGGATGAATCGTTTTCTGTGGCAGAATTTCAAGAGATTGTAAGAAAACAAATCGATGATATTCGTGCTAGAGGAAAAATGCCGATGATTGTTGGAGGGACGGGTCTTTATATTCAATCCGTTATTTATGATTATCAGTTCACAGAAACGCCTAGTGATGAAAAAGTTCGTGAACGAATGGAAGTATTTATTAAAGCTCATGGCATTGATCCCCTGTATGAGAAGCTCAAAGAAATTGACCCAGACAGTGCGGCTGCTATTCATAAAAATAACCATCGTCGTGTAATTCGAGCCCTTGAAGTTTATGAAGTAACCGGCAAAAAATTCAGTGACTATACAAAAGAACAGTCGCAAGAGTTATTATACGATGTAACCATTATTGGACTTACAATGGATCGCGACGTATTATATGAGAGAATTAATCACCGAGTCGATATGATGATGCAGGCTGGACTGCTTGAGGAAGTCAAATCATTGTACGAAAGTGGTCTGCATGATGTACAATCAATTCAAGCTATCGGCTACAAAGAGCTTTATGCTTATTTTGAGGGACGCTGTACGCTCGAAGAAGCCGTTGAACAGTTGAAACAAAATTCACGCAGATATGCAAAGCGTCAGTTAACATGGTTTCGAAATAAAATGCCTGTAAAATGGATAGAGATGGAAGTTGACAAATTTCCCGAAAAGTTTGCTGAAATTTTTACATATATTGCAGGAAAGCTGAAGAAAGAAGCGAATTAAGTAAACAGATAGAGAACCGAGGAGGCCGAATAATGAAACAATCAGTTAATATTCAAGATCAATTTTTAAATCAATTACGTAAAGAAAATATCTATGTGACGGTATTTCTTTTAAATGGTTTTCAATTAAGAGGACTAATTAAAGGATTTGATAATTTTACTGTGCTAATTGAATCTGAAGGAAAACAGCAGCTGATTTATAAACATGCGATTTCGACATTTGTACCAAATAAAAATATTACAGTAGAACTTGAATAGAGATTAAAGAGAAGCATCCGCATATTCGGATGCTTTTTTTATGTAAATAAAGGCTTAGAAAAGTTTCTTAACATTGTTTTTACTCATTGAACATAAACCTTATAATAGACGATTATTTCTTCGGTAATAAGAGATCATTGTCTTCGTATCGTTCATCGCATGCAGCTATGCGATACAGAGAAGTGGGATGAAACGAGAGGTGAACATGGTGGAACAGCCGATAACTCTTAAAAATAATGGGCAAATTAATATCATTTTAAATAATGAAACAAAAAAGGAAAAATCGTATACGACATCAATTCCGCGTCCTGCCAAAAAAGCTGTGATAAATCATGAGCCGCTTCGGGAAATTGAACGAGAAATGAGCGGACTGGTTGGAATGGAAGAATTGAAAAAAATGATAAAAGAAATATATGCGTGGCTATATATTAACAAAAAAAGAGAGGAACAGGGCTTAAAAGCGGGAAAGCAGGCGCTGCATATGATGTTTAAAGGAAATCCAGGAACAGGGAAAACGACGGTAGCCCGCCTGCTGGGTAAATTATTTTTGAATATGAACATCTTGTCTAAAGGACATTTAATTGAAGCAGAGCGTGCAGATTTAGTTGGAGAATACATTGGTCATACCGCTCAGAAAACGAGAGATCTTGTAAAAAAAGCGCTTGGAGGTATTTTATTTATCGATGAGGCTTATTCTCTTGCAAGAGGGGGAGAAAAAGATTTTGGAAAAGAAGCGATTGATACATTGGTCAAACATATGGAAGATTCAAATGATAAGTTTGTATTGATTTTAGCTGGTTATCCAAGAGAAATGGAAAATTTCTTAAGTCTTAATCCAGGGCTGCGCTCTAGGTTTCCGTTTATTTTTGATTTTCCGGATTATGATGTTAATGAACTGATGGACATTGCGGGTCACATGATGAATGACAGGCAGTATCAGTTTAGTACAGAGGCCTATAAAAAGCTAAAAGATCATTTTATGGACGTGAAGTACAATCAGACGCCTAGGGATTTTAGTAACGGTCGATATGTGCGAAACATTATTGAACGTTCCATACGTACTCAATCCATGAGGCTTTTAGAAGAAGAAAGCTTTGAACGCAACGAGCTTTTAACTTTAACATCAAGCGATATTCAGCTGTGAAAAAAAGCCTTTCGTCATGAAAGGCTTTTTTCTACATATTTGGTTGTCGAATCGTTTTAATCGGCAGGCGCCATTTGTAAATGTATGAACACATCCGAAGGCCTACAAGCAAGATAAATAACGTATAAAGTTCTACAGGCGTGTTTGTAATATGGAGCCCTACGCTAAATCCTGCGATAATCGCCCATACGGCATAAATTTCATCTTTAAGAACAGTAGGCTTTCGGCGTGCTAATAAATCTCGGATAATCCCCCCGCCGCTTCCTGTTAAGACCGCAGCTACAATAACCGCGCTAAGCGGATGGTTCATATGAGTGGCATAAAGCGCTCCTTGAATCGCGAATGCTGCAAGGCCAATGGCGTCCGAAAAATTTCCCCATCGCTTCCAATGTTTTAAGATATTGTTTGGAAATAAAAAAGTGGCAGTGATAGATAATAAAGCAATTTGAAAAAAGAGTCCTTGTTCCCAAAGGGCAGACACCGGTACACCGATAAGCAGGTTTCGAATGGCTCCTCCGCCAAAAGCCGTTACGATTCCGAGTATGTAAACGCCTAAAATATCATATTCCTCTTCCATCGCAATGAAAGCTCCGCTGATTGCAAAAGCAATCGTTCCAATAATGCTAAGTACGTCCCAAGTCATGATGCTATCCCCTTTATTCTGTTTTCACCAAGTAGCGACTATTATTTTAAAATCAGGCAGCCTGATTCAAATTTCGATAAGTAAACCAATTCAAATTGTATACAGAATTTCGTGATATTTCAATGTTTTTTTAATCATCGTTTTATAGATTTTAAAAAGGGTGTTAAACTAGTAAAAGACAATGTATTCTGTCTCTTTTGCAAAGATGGAGAAATGGAGATTTTTTTGATATGATATGAATGATTTGTCAATTTAATAGTAAGGGAAGGAAAAATCTTTGACAGCAGAAATGAATACTGAACTTGAACGCGTAATTTTAGTCGGATGTCAGCTTCATGACGATGACGAACGTTTTGAATATTCAATGGATGAGCTAGCATCTTTAACTGAGACTGCAAAAGGCGAAGTGCTGGTAAGGTTAACGCAAAAGCGCGATCGCATTCATCCAGCTACTTATATTGGAAAAGGGAAAGTAGAAGAACTTGTGGCTCTTGAAGAAGAGTTAGAGCCTGATTTAATTGTATTTAATGATGAATTGTCACCGAGTCAAATCCGCAATTTGTCAGCAGGGTTATCTGCGCGTGTTATTGACCGCACGCAGCTGATTTTGGATATCTTCGCACAGCGTGCTCAAACGCGAGAAGGAAAAATGCAGGTGGAACTTGCTCAATTAAATTATCTGCTGCCTAGGTTAGTAGGACAAGGTACCGCTTTGTCGCGTCTTGGGGGCGGAATTGGAACAAGAGGTCCTGGTGAAACGAAACTTGAAAGTGACCGCAGACATATTCGCCGTAAAATTGATGAAATTAAGCGTCAGTTAAAGACAGTGGTAAGTCACCGCGAACGTTATCGAGAAAGACGTAAGCGTAATCATGTCTATCAAATTGCAATTGTGGGCTATACGAACGCTGGTAAATCGACGATCTTTAACCGCTTAACCGAAGCTGGTATTTTTGAAGAAAATCAGCTGTTTGCAACTCTTGATCCAACGACAAGACAGTATATGCTTCCGTCAGGATTAACGGCGCTGTTAACGGATACGGTTGGATTTATTCAAGATCTTCCAACAACGTTAGTAGCCGCCTTCCGTTCAACACTTGAAGAAGTAACCGAAGCTGACCTTGTTCTGCACGTGGTAGATTCATCTAATCCAGATTACAACAACCACGAAAAAACAGTGCATCGCTTACTAGAAGAGCTGAACGTAACGGACATTCCGATGCTAACAGTTTACAATAAAGAAGATATGCAGCATGAACTATTTGTCCCATCCGCTTCAACATCGTTATCAATGAGCGCTTTTAAAGCTACAGATTTAGTGAAGCTTGGGGAAAGAATTCAAGAAGAAATGAAAAAAGAAATGGCGTTTTTTCATGTGCTGCTGCCGGCTTATGAAGGAAAAATGCTCGCTGAACTAAAAACGGTCTCTATTCTTGAGTCGTTAAAGTTCAATGAAGAAACTGAGAAGTATCAGTGCAAAGGGTATATTGCAAAAGAGCATCCCCTTTACAAAAAGCTACAAACGCTTGAAGAAAGTTGAGGAACAAAGAAATGATGTTTGATCAGTTAAAAAACGGGGCACGCATTCGGGAACTTGCTGCAAAAGTAGAAAAGCAGATTAAGCCCGTACATGAGAAAATTGACGAGCGTATTGAAGCAAATCAATTTCGAGTGCTGCAAAGCTTTCAGCAAAACCGAGTGAGTGATTCACATTTTAATCCGACAACGGGGTATGGCTACGACGATCTAGGCCGCGATACGTTGGAGAAAGTATATGCGGACGTTTTTGGAACAGAAGCATGTCTAGTGCGTCCGCAAATTATTTCAGGCACGCATGCAATCGGCATTTCGCTGTTTGGTGTACTGCGTCCTGGAGATGAACTATTATATATAACTGGAAAGCCTTATGACACGCTTGAAGAAATCGTTGGCATACGAGGAAGCGGTGTAGGTTCTTTAAAAGAATATAACATTAGCTATAAATCAGTAGATTTAACTGAGGAAGGTCAAGTGGATTTTGAAGAAGTGAAAGCGTCTATTCATGAGCATACAAAGATGATAGGCATTCAGCGTTCAAAAGGGTACGGCATTCGTCCTTCTTTTACAGTCGCTCAAATAAAAGAAATGATTTCGTTTGTAAAGAGCATTAAGCCTGACGTTGTTGTATTTGTTGACAACTGCTACGGTGAATTTGTAGAAACAATCGAGCCAACGCATGTAGGAGCAGATTTGATGGCGGGGTCGCTTATTAAGAACCCTGGTGGAGGTCTCGCTAAAATCGGTGGCTATATTGCAGGACGAAAAGACCTAGTGGAAGCTTGTTCATACCGAATGACAACTCCTGGAATCGGTGCAGAAGCTGGAGCGACGCTGTATAGCTTGCAAGAAATGTATCAAGGGTTCTTCTTGGCGCCGCACGTAGTAGGTCAAGCCTTAAAAGGAGCGGTTTTCTCATCCGCTATGTTTGAAGAGCTTGGTATGCAAAGTGAACCGAAGTGGGACAGTGAACGAACAGATTTAATTCAATCCGTTCAGTTTGATGACCGCGATAAAATGGTGGCTTTTTGTCAGGCAATTCAATTCGCTTCGCCAATTAATTCACACGTAACGGCGTATCCTGCTTATATGCCAGGGTATGAAGATGATGTGATTATGGCAGCAGGAACGTTTATACAAGGAGCGAGCCTCGAGCTTACGGCAGATGGTCCTATCAGGCCGCCTTATGTCGCTTACGTGCAGGGCGGATTAACGTATGCTCATGTAAAAGTAGCAATATGCATGGCGGTAGATCAATTACTGACAAAAGAACTTTTATAAGATAGAAAGATTATTTCTCCCCGTTAACAAGGAAAAAAATAAGCTATAAAAATAAACGAAGTGCTATTTATTTGTATAGAAAAAATGTTCAGAAAAATTTATGTTAGAATTACTAACATTCGGTTGACAGGTGAACTAACATAGCATACAATGTAAATAGTTAATCCAAAGGAGGAACTGAAATGAGTGACAACATTCGAAGAAATACGCCACTTTTCCCGATTGGAATTGTGATGCAGTTAACTGAGTTGTCTGCTCGCCAAATTCGCTACTATGAAGAACATGAATTAGTTGCACCAGTAAGAACAGAAGGAAATCGACGACTATTCTCATTTAACGATGTTGATAAGCTGCTTGAAATCCGCGATCTAATCGAACAAGGTGTAAACTTAGCAGGTGTAAAACAGCTGTTTCATCTTCAAAAGGAGCAAAAAGGGCATAAGCAAGAAGAAAAAGTTGTGGCAGAAACAGCAAAGCCAGAATTAACGGACGATGAGTTGCGAAAAATGCTTCGTGCAGAACTTATGCAAGCAGGCCGTTTTAATCGAGCAACTTTAAATCAAGGAGATATGTCCAGGTTCTTTCATTAATAAAGTTATCAATATTTATGCCGTTCGTATATGAGGGGTATAGATTATAAATATTATATAGAGATTTAGGGGAGGATCACACGATGGCAAAGTACACAAAAGAAGATATTTTCCGCAAAGTTCAAGAAGAGAATGTAAAATATATTCGTCTTCAGTTCACTGACATTTTAGGAACAATTAAAAACGTTGAAATTCCAGTAAGTCAATTAGAAAAAGCGTTAGACAACAAAATGATGTTTGACGGTTCTTCTATTGAAGGGTTTGTACGTATTGAAGAATCAGATATGTACCTATTCCCGGATATTGATACATTTGTTATTTTCCCTTGGACATCTGAAAAAGGTAAAGTAGCACGTTTTATTTGTGACATCTACAATGCAGATAGAACTCCGTTTGATGGCGATCCACGTAATAACTTAAAACGTGTGTTAAAAGAGATGGAAGAGTTAGGATTTACTGATTTTAACCTTGGACCTGAGCCAGAGTTCTTCTTATTCAAATTAGACGAAAAAGGCGAACCTACATTAGAATTAAATGATAAAGGTGGCTACTTCGACTTAGCGCCAACTGACCTTGGTGAAAACTGCCGTCGTGACATCGTATTAGAGCTTGAAGAAATGGGATTTGAAATTGAAGCATCTCACCATGAGGTAGCTCCTGGACAACACGAGATCGACTTCAAATATGCTGCTGCATTAAAAGCTTGTGATGATATTCAAACGTTCAAACTTGTTGTAAAAACAATTGCACGTAAACATGGCTTACATGCTACATTTATGCCAAAACCATTATTTGGTGTGAACGGTTCAGGTATGCACTGTAACGTTTCATTATTCAAAGATGGTCAAAACGCATTTTATGATGAGAACGGTAATCTAGAGCTAAGTGATACTGCTCGTCAATTTATCGCAGGTATCATCAAGCACGCACACAGCTTTACAGCAGTAACAAATCCTACTGTAAACTCTTATAAGCGTCTAGTACCTGGATATGAGGCTCCTTGTTATGTTGCATGGTCTGCTCGCAACCGTAGCCCATTAATCCGTATCCCAGCTTCTCGCGGCGTAGGAACTCGTGTTGAGGTACGTAGCGTAGACCCAGCTGCTAACCCATATTTAGCAATGGCTGTTCTATTAAAAGCTGGTTTAGATGGAATCAAGAATAACCTTGAAGCTCCAAAACCTATCGATCGTAATATCTATGTAATGACAAAAGAAGAGCGTGTTGAAGAAGGTATCGTAGATTTACCTGCAACATTAGCTCAAGCTTTAGATAGCTTCCAATCAAACGAAGTTATGGTTTCTGCATTAGGTGAACACTTAGCAGAACACTTCGTTGAAGCGAAAGAAATCGAGTGGGATATGTTCCGTACACAAGTTCATCCTTGGGAACGTGACCAATACATGAGCCAATATTAATTTTTAAAAGTCGGAGAGATCGTTTGTACGTTCTCTCCGACTTTTTTTGTTTTTCACAATGAATAAATAACATTCTGCATACGTAAATTGAATAATATAGCTTGTTTATAAAAAAGCTGCCTGTCGTATAATTTACAGGGAGCTTTTTTATTGTTTTGTTACATACAAGAAAGAATTTGTTTACATGAATCAAAAAGGATGAGCTTTTTGTCTCATTGAATCTATAAGTAAAAGTAGTGTATAACAGATAGTGAGATTGTTTATGTGTTCACTCTGCACTGTATTTCAGTATAACTTCAGAGAGTTTTCAGCCAATCATAGTATCGTTAGAAAATACTGTTGGAGAGGAATGTAATAAAAATGAAAGAAGGAAATTTCTTTAAAGGTTTAGTGATAGGGATATTGATAAGCATTCCAATTTGGATTATTCTCATTGTTGTAGGCGTTCTGCTTTTTAAATAGGTCCTAATGTTATAAATAATAGACCCTCCTGATCTATACTTTAATCAACCAGAATAGAATTTGGACCAAAAGTATGTTAGGGGGAGGGAACCGCACGATGAATTGTGCGGATTTTTTTATTGGTAGGGTAAACGTAGATTTCATCTATTTAGTTGCTTCTAGCAGTTGATTGGAGGGACTCCTGCGGGAAAAGCGGAATAGGTGAGACCCCGCAGGAGCGCACGCGACGAGGAGGCTCACCAGCCCCCCCGCGGAAAGCGAAGCCTTGCACGGAATTCAACAGCGATGTAACAAGCCATCCATACTAGCGCATTTATCCCATTTGTTCGTTTTTAGGTTGAAGTGATTTCGTTATGTCTCAATCTCCTTTTTTAGTAATTTTTCACTAAGTAGGCTAGTATACGTAGCACTTTTTTCCCTCATGCATATGTTAACAATAAGGAGGGACAAGTAATATGAAAAAAATCTATCTTGATGCAGGACATGGTGGGGCAGATGCAGGAGCAGTTGGAGCGAACGGACTGTATGAAAAAAACTTAGTTTTAAAAATTCAACAATATTTAATAAGCTATTTAAATAGCACTTACAGTGACTTTACGATTAAAACCACCCGTACCACAGATACTTTTTTATCGTTATCTCAGCGCGCTTCTCAAGCTAACTCGTGGGGAGCAGATGCATTTATGTCTATTCACGTAAATGCCGGTGGAGGAACAGGATATGAAGATTATGTTTATAGAAGCGCTAGCAATGCCAGTAAAACGTTTCAATCAATTGTCCACGGCCAAGTACAGCCAACGCTGCTGTCGTATAATCATCCGAATCGCGGTCGAAAATCAGCTAATTATGCGGTGCTTCGCTTAACAAATATGCCTGCAGTACTAACTGAAATAGCTTTTATTGATAGGAGCGCCGATGCAGCACTTCTTCAAAATGAAGCTTTTTTAAAAAGCATGGGTGAATCGTATGCAAAAGGAATTGCCGTATATTTAAATTTACCTCGTCGTGCAGTTCCAAATCCATCGCCATCTCCAACACCGACACCGACACCAAATCCATCACCTTCTGAACCAGGTGAAAAAACGTATACAATTAAGCAAGGAGATACGCTGTACAGTATTGCACAGAAGTACGGAATAACAGTACAAGCGCTTCAAGAAGCAAATACAGGGCTTTCTGATCCTTTAACCCTAAAGGTTGGAAAAACAATTGTTATTCCTTCAGGAACTTCACCAAACCCATCTCCAACACCGTCACCAACTCCACCTTCTGAACAATATCCACTTCCAAATGGAATTTTAAAACAAGGCGATTCTGGAGAAGCAGTGAAACAGCTTCAAAGAGCATTAAACGCGGTTAATTTTAAAGTAGGGTCAGTAGACGGAATATATGGAGTACAAACGAAAGATGCAGTCAGACGTTTTCAGCTTGTGTATCTTCCTTATGATGTAGATGGCATTTATGGTCCTCAAACGAAAAACAAGCTAGCAGCCGTTTTAAAAGCAAAAAGTTAAAGAAAGCAGGTCTTCTGTAAGCAGGCAGAAGGCCTTTTGTTTTCCCCTTAAAAGCGCCTTAAGCACTATTTTATCGTTTACGTAAAATAATGCTTTACAAACCATTTGTACGGGAGTATATTATCTAAGAACAAAGGATAGTTATGAAAGAAACTTGTTATCAATCATACTCTTTAACCGAAAATTATATTGACCTGTTATCGCTTAATTCGTCAGAAGTGGGGGACCCAAATTTGTGCATTGTCACTTGGGGTGAATCCTTTTTTAAAAGGTAGGGCTACTCTCATAGCCCGAATCCGACAGCTAACCCCATAAGCGTTTTGGAGAGGAGGTTTAAGCTGTGTAAAAACGCTGAGAACCCTTAGTGTTTTTTTTGTGCGCTTTTTTAACATAAAAAGGTATTTTTTAGGGATAATATCACTTATTCATGAACTTGTAACGGAGCTTAGCAACGAACAGTGAATACTAGCTAAGCAATCATCGGAGGGAAATTACGTGAACTATTCAGTTCTCAAGAGATTATTGATTGGAAAGCCGCTCAAAACAAAAGAGTTAGGCGATCAAAAGCTTAGTAAGCTTAAAGCGCTGGCTATTTTATCATCAGATGCCTTATCTTCAGTGGCTTATGGAACAGAACAGATTTTGATTGTCCTTGCAACAGTGGGCGTGCTTGCCTATTGGTATTCGATTCCAATTGCCATTGGGGTATTGGTGCTGCTGACGGCTTTAATTCTTTCATATCGTCAAATTATTTATGCGTATCCGCAAGGCGGAGGAGCTTATATTGTTTCGAAAACCAATTTAGGAGAAAATCCTGGACTTATCGCTGGGGGATCACTGTTAGTAGATTATATTTTAACAGTTGCCGTGAGTGTTTCAGCAGGAACCGATGCTTTAACTTCGGCTTTTCCAACGCTGCATCACTATAACGTAGTAATTGCGTGTTTGCTGGTGATTTTTATTACGGTTTTAAATTTACGAGGTGTAACAGAATCCGCTTCTGTCTTAGCTTATCCGGTTTATTTATTTGTGATTGCTCTTATTTTGTTAATAGCGGTGGGCTTCTTCAAAATAGTGACAGGTCAAGTTTCACCTGAGCTTCATACATCTCTCGGTACCGTGGTGCCAGGTATTAGTTTGTTTTTATTATTAAAAGCTTTTTCATCAGGCTGTTCGGCATTGACTGGTGTAGAAGCTATTTCGAATGCAGTGCCTAACTTTAAAGATCCAGGTGCAAAAAATGCTGTTCATACATTAATGCTGATGGGCGGTATTTTAGCCGTTTTATTTTCTGGCATCACGTTTTTAGCTTATTGGCTTGGCATTTCTCCAAAAGCAGATGAAACGGTTGTATCACAAATTGCATCGAGTGTATTTGGACGAAATGGGTTTTATTATTTTATTCAAGGCACCACAGCTCTGATTTTAGTGCTAGCAGCGAATACGGGTTTTTCAGCTTTCCCTTTGCTTGCCGTAAACTTATCGTCTGATAAATACATGCCAAGAATGTTTCAAATTCGCGGCGATCGACTAGGCTATTCAAATGGAATTGTGACCCTTGGAATTGCTTCTATTGTCTTACTTGTCGCCTTTAAAGGAGCGACGGAACAATTAATTCCTCTTTATGCAGTTGGAGTGTTCATTCCATTTACGCTTTCTCAAACAGGCATGATTGTCAAATGGCTTAGAGAAAAGCCGGCCGGCTGGCAAGGAAAGCTAACCATTAACTTAATTGGTGCCCTCATTACCTTAACGGTGCTAATCATTTTGTTTACAACGAAGTTTTCACAAGTATGGTCCGTGCTCGTTTTCTTACCGGTTATCGTTTATATTTTTCATCGCATTCATACGCATTATGAAGCGGTAGGAGAGCAGCTTCGTATTAAGCAAGGAGAAAAGATTGGAAAGCTTGAAGGAAGTGTGGTCATTGTTCCTGTAGCAGGAATGACAAAGGTAGTGGAAAATTCATTGAACTATGCAAGAACGATTGGTGATACAGTTATTGCGGTGCACGTTGCTTTTGACCGAGAAAGCGAAAAGAGAATGGAAGAGAAGTGGGAAAAGTGGCAGCCTGATATTCGTATTGTTACGTTTCACTCTCAATACCGCAGTCTTGTGCGTCCGCTGTTTCGATTCATCGATATGGCTGAAGAAAAAGCCCGGGAAAATAATATGGCTATTACGGTTGTTATTCCGCAGTTCATCACGAAAAAAAGCTGGCAAAACATCCTTCATAATCAGTCCAGTCTGCTGTTAAAAGCACATTTGCTTTACCGTAAAAACGTAATCGTTACAACGGTACCTTATCGTTTTAAAAAATAATGAAACATGACTAAAAACCTCCAACTTATATGTTGGAGGTTTTTAATTTTTAAATTCACATACACTAACCATAATTGAATCTCATCAAAGGCACAAACGGAGGGATTGCATGAGTGAATTAATTAAGTTATTGCGAAAAGGAAATAAATCGGCCATGATGGCCGCTATAGTTAATACCATTATATCCATTATTAAAGGGCTTGCTTTTGCTTTAACGGGAAATGTAGCGATGTTTGCTGAAACGATGCACAGCTTAGGAGACGCAGCAAATCAGTTCTTTGTTTTTATAGGTTCAGCATTAAGCAAAAAAGCTCCGACCAAACGATTTCCAAACGGATTTGGACGATTGGTTAATCTCGTTTTATTAGGGGCGGTTCTTGTAGTAGGAATTATGGCATTTGAAACGATTAAAGAAGGGTATCATCATATTCTTCATCCGACGAAGTCTTCAGGCTTTATTTTAAATATTGCAGTACTTGGCATCTCGGTATTACTTGAGATGTTTGTCCTCTTTAAGGCAATGAAAGAAATTTTGCACGATGTCGGAATGAATACTGCAGAGGTCAATGTTTTTACGCAAAGCTTTGTTCATCTAAAGAAAGCAAAGCCAGCAACTAAGCTTGTTTTTATGGAAGATCTGGTAGCCACTGGAGGAGGCGTATTGGCTTTAATCGCCGTTTTTATTTCGCGGTTTACGCCTTTTCATCAAGCTGAAGGAATTGCTTCTATGCTAATTGGTCTTATGATGTTTTTTGTAGTAGGACGAGTATTTTTAGATAACGCTGCTGGAGCGCTTGGTGAAGCAGATAAAGAAATGGAAATGAAAATTGGCGCTATTGTTATGCAAGATGTACAAGTGCGTGATATTCAAACGTTAATGGTGATGAAAGAAGGAGAAGAGCTTCACGTTGAATTAAAAGTAGAAATTGATCCTTCTTTAACAGTAGCAGAAGCGGATGATATTAAAGATCGTCTCGAAAATCGTATTTTACAGGAAAAAGGAATAACGGATGTCATTATTGAATTTGATGAAGATGATGGAATTCCTGACTGGGTGACAAGCGATTTACAGCTTCAAAAAGAATAAAAAACAAGGAAGAAAACAGTTGTTTTCTTCCTTGTTTTTTTAGCTATATACTTTTTCACGCACGTTTTGAGAATCTGTTGAAGCCGCAGAAAAGTTAATAGTTTCACGTACAACGTAAATAGGTCTATTTTTACTTTCATCGTAAATTCTTGCGATGTATTGTCCCACTAGACCTAAACCAAGTAGCTGAATACCGCTAAAGAAAGTGATAGCTACCATAATCGAAGTCCAGCCAGGCTGAATATTTTCACCTATCAGCCAAACAACAATCGAATAACTTAAAACGAGAAGTGATACAAAAACTGATAACAAGCCAATAACCATTACTAAACGTAAAGGTTTCGTTGAAAACCCAATAATTCCATCTGAAGCAAACTTGATCATCTTTTTTAAAGGATATTTTGTTTCACCAGCAAAACGCTCATCGCGCTCATATTCTACATATGTTTGCCTGAAGCCGATCCAAGACATCATTCCTCTTACGAAACGATTGCGTTCAGTCATTTTTTTGAATACGTCCGCAACTTTTCGGTCGATAATACGAAAATCTCCCGTGTCTTTTGGGATTTCAATATCGGACATATAATTTAAAAAGCGATAAAAATACTTAGCCGTTGTCAATTTAAAAAAGGTCTCTCCGCTTCGCTTCTTGCGCTTTGCGTATACAATTTCATAGCCTTGCTGCCATTTAGCAATTAATTCAGGAATCATTTCAGGCGGATCCTGTAAGTCAGCATCAATAATTACGATAGCATCACCTTGAGCATAGTCAATACCTGCTGTGACGGCAGTTTGGTGCCCGAAATTACGGGCAAAATCAATAATTTTTACGTTAGAATCCATAGCTGCTACGTCCTTTAAGATTTCAATTGTTCGGTCTGTACTGCCGTCATTGACGAAAATGAATTCATAGTTAATGTGATTTTCATGCATGACGGAAAGCAAGCGATTATAGCATTCATTAGCTACTTCTTCTTCAAAATACATAGGTACCACGATTGAAATTAGTTCTTTCATGCTTTACCTCCTATCGAGTGATTGTTTGTGTGCTTAAACGTCCATATTTTATTAAGAAAAAAATTAAAAAACATTCCTATACAAGTAGACAACAGTTGTCCAATTATCGGATTAGCAGGTGTATAGTGTACAAGAAGGAATAAGCAAGATGTATTAATTGCTAAAGTAATAAGGTTTACGATGAAAAATTGAGCTAACATCCATTTATGTACAGTTGCTTGAAACACCCACGATTTGTTCCAATAGTAGCTGTTTATGACGCCAATGAAATAGGATAGTACGTTAGCCAATATATAATTCATATCAAAATGAATGAGTGCTAAGTAACTGATAATAGTGAGCAGGGTATTCATTATACCTACGAATCCGAATTTCAGGAATTTTATCACGGTTGCATAATCCCTTCCATTTAATTTATCTCTTCACATTTTGCCTGTGGCTTATTTTTAGTAAACCGTACTAGTAAATAAGATAGAATCACTGAAATACCAAACCCTTCGAGCAGCATAAAGCTTGGAAAAATAAAGAATCGATAGCGAGTTTGAATTTCAATAAGCAAGTGAATAAGAACGTATCCTATGATTAGTAATAAAAACAGTGTATACGGATATTTATCCTGCTTTTTCAGGAATAAACATATAAGTCCAATAATGGAAAGAATAGTAGTTGAAACGTAAATGATTCTTTCATAAATTTGAGCAGCACTAATTAATTTCTCTTTATTAAAAGGTACATCTTCTTGAGGAGTTAATGAAATACTCCAAAATGTAGATGCATCCGTTCCTCCCCACATATTCAGGAATTTAATGTGAAAGAGATCTAAAAGCTGCTCTTTATCTGCTACACGCTCTTTAATTACTTCTTTTTCTGCTTCAGCTCGTTTTTCTCCAATTGGCATACCCATAAAACGACTAGCATCCTCTGAAGAATAAGAACCGCTTGTTTCATAATTAAAGCCAATAACGAATTTCCATAAAGGATCTCTGTTACTTAAAGGATATTTAGAAATACCGCTCGCTACAAAAGAGTAGTTGATCAGCGCATTTGCAATAAAAAAAGTAGCCAGTACGCCTACGAGGTTTTTTCCTATTTTCTTTCGACGAGTTTTTAACTCAGCAGCATCCTTCGCTTTAATGTAAGGTTGAAGAATTTGCAAGATGAAATAAATGAAAACAGCAACGATAATAATGGGTCCCAGAGGGCGCATTAAATTTCCTAACGACAATAGAAGACCAATATAAAGCCAGCTAAACTTGTTATGAGCAAATCTTTTTATAATAAGGTAAAAAGCTGCATAAAATAAAAAAGTAGCTAAATGCTGATTGGTTAACACTGAGCTGTAGAGAATGTTCGGAATGTAGAACGCATATAGGAAAGCTGCCATTCTCCCAGCAAGTTCGTTAAATACTTTAGCGCCAATTAGATAAATAAAAATAACGGTTCCAGTAGAATAAAAAATATTTAACAATTTTAATGTGAAAATGCTATCTCCAAAACAGCGAATAACAATAGATTCATAGAATGAAAAGCCTAGCTGATATACCCATGTAGTGAAATAAACGCTTTGGTTAAATTCATAATTTCCTTTTGCGATATTACGTGCGGCATCTAACATGACAAGAAAGTCAGATTTTACAGGTGTTTGAACAGAAAGCATCCATGCTAATCGAACACCTAAGGTCAAAACAATCAGTGAAATAAAAAAAACAGTTTTGTTCATGTATCTACTTGCAATAGCTATTAGAAAAATGACAAGGAAAGTGATACATATTCCTTCAATAATAAATGAATTACTTAAAGCCAAGCCTTTTAAGTCCAATGAATTTGTCATCGCACTATAACTGCCCCATAGAGACCATGTAAGAATCATGACACATAAAAGAATCAGGCTTTTGGATAAAAATGAGTTAAGCATATTACCTCCTGCAAATTATTTCAAAGATAAGGTACAAAATTCCTACCCTATGATACCATATTTTATTATTTTGTATATATTTTTCTTATAGAGTATAATGTTAGATTGTTCTGAAATTACAACAGCGGCACAACGTGTAATAAAAGGTTCAGTGGAGTAGGCAGTGATTTAGTAATAGATAAAAGAGGTTGGGAAAAAAGGATTTTAGTCGAAGCGAAAAACGAACCATTAATCATCATGTTTGATTAGGGGTTCGTTTTTTATGGTGCACGTAGGTTTCATTTGTTTAGTTCTTTCCAGCAGTTGATTGGAGGGCAAGACGAAGACTCCTGCGGGAAAAGCGGAAGGGGTGAGACCCTGCAGGAGCGCAAGCGACGAGGAGGCTCACCGGTCGCCCGCGGAAAGCGAAGTCTTGCACGGAAATCAACAGAGGTGTCACAAGCAATCCCTGCTAGCTTATTTATTTCATTTGTTTCCCTTTAGACTTGCTTAATTTAGTTATGTCTCAATCTCTTCTTTTTTATAATGTATTTTCTGATGCGAACAGCTTTTATGTTTTAAATCGATCTTTTAATAAATTCCATAGGGAACTCACTCCGAGACTAATGCTGATCAGAATTCCTGATAAAGCTACTATTAAAGCGATATATTCAAAGATAGAAAACTGCTTCATACTATCCCAATTGATGTTTCCCTTTAGCTTGCTAATAACTAAATTCATTCCGTAAATACCGGAAAGAACGGTATAAATCGTTAAAATTAATAATAAGTAATTGTGACGCTTGGCCGCGATTTTCTCTTGATTTTGATACAAAGTACCAAGGGTTTCTTTGACTTCTTGATAAAGAGAATTGATGTGGAAGATTTTTTTAAAGAGCTCAGAAAACTCTTGACCTTCCGTGCGAGAGCTAATTTCTAAAAATAAATATTTACCTGAAAATACAGTAATAGAGCGAATTAGTCGCTCGATGCCCTCTGAATTTTTATGAAACGTGAGCTGAGAATACTCATAGGATAGTTTTAGCAACACGATTTTATAGAAAAAATGCAAAAATAAATTATAGTAATGCTGGCCAAATAGATGATTCATCAAAAGCTGATCCGTTTTAGAGTCTGTCGATTTAGAAATACACGAAAACACATGGTCTGTTATAACGTAATAGGTTTCAGGAGCCCATCTGGAATACACGTGTTTGGTATTATACGTTTTAATATACTCATGGTTGTGTGCAGAGATAAACGGTTTCCCGTCAGGCGTATAGCTATTTAGCTGCCCAGTACGAAATAAAGTTGTGGAGTTAATCTCTTGCTCTTGATTTACCGTTACATAACTTAATACAAACATCCGTTCATCGATAAAATAAGGAAGACTCCCGACGTGCTGTTCACGCGTCGCTTCTTTTTTGATGTGTTCGTTCAAAAATGGCGCGAGCTGTGAAAAAATATAATCCTGTACTTTGCTATAGCGATGATGTTCATAGGTAATGGTGGATCCATGCTCTTCAGCAAGCTTCGGTTCTAATACACGAAAATGATTCATGAATTCTAAAATGTCATCATAGGTGTAATGATTATGACTCATCTCAGTGCGAATGGTCATGACGCCAATTTCAAAAGGACATAAAAAAACATCCACAGACAGCACGTTGCTAGACACGGTGGTGGAGGAAGTTTGTAGCGTAACGGTATGGTCTATTTTTTTTGAAAATCGAAGCAAGCCTTCTTTTTCGCACGAATCAGGAAATAGAATACATTCAATGTAAGGAAGAAAATATTGATCCAAGCTATCATGAGATACGTAATACTGTTCTCCGTAGTATTCTTTTTCTACATGTTTGTTTTGAATGGAAAAAAACTCAAACATATTTGCTTCTAGTGCATGAACAAGCTGCTCTTTATTTTTTCGATCAAAGGAAAAAGGAAAAAGAAACATGTTCATTGCTTTGGTAGGCATAATAGTTTGAAATGCTTCTGTTTTCCTTGGTGTATTGGTCATAAACTACATCCTTCTTATAGTCGGTTGTATTTTTTTTGAGAGTCGAAAAAATGCAGACAGAAAGTAAAAGGTAAAACAGGCTTTATAAAAACCGCTCTACCTGCCTGTAATGATTCGACGTATCATTTATAATATGCCAATTTTTTTAGAAAACAAACGTAAAAAACCAACTAACATCATGATTAGTTGGTTTTACATACAGTGTGTGATTAGTGAATCGTGCGATATACACCAGTGACTTTTCCTAAAATCGTTACGTGGCGAAGAATAATAGGCGCCATCGTTGAATTTTCAGGCTGTAAACGAACGAAATTTTCTTCTTTAAAGAAACGTTTTACCGTTGCTTCGTTGTCTTCGGTCATAGCGACCACAATATCTCCGTTATTAGCAGTTTGCTGCTGACGTACGATTACCATATCGCCATCTAGAATACCTGCTTCAATCATACTTTCTCCCATAATTTCAAGCATAAATACATGATCATCTGGAGAAACGAATTTATCTGGAAGAGGGAAATATTCTTCCACATTTTCAACGGCTGTTATAGGAAGACCCGCTGTTACTTTACCGATAACAGGAACATTAATGACATTGCTTTTAGGGATGTTTACTTCGTCTAGTTGAAGAACTTCGATTGCTCTTGGTTTTGTTGGATCTCTGCGAATTAACCCTTTACTTTCTAAACGAGCTAAATGCCCGTGTACAGTGGAGCTAGAGGCTAATCCCACCGCTTCCCCAATCTCACGAACAGAAGGCGGATAACCTTTTAATTTTACTTCGTGCTTAATAAAATCTAGTATGTCTTGTTGACGTTTTGATAGCTTCATATTTTTCACCTCGATTTTAGCTATTCTTTAGGTGAATTATACCACGTGATGTGTCAATATACAAACATAAGTTCGAAGAATTCCATTGACAGAAACAAATGTTCTCAATAAAATAAGAACATATATTCTGATAGGGGGATCATAATATGCACCAATTCTTACATTCTATGAAACATTACGCTATTTTTTTTGCAGTTATCGCTGCACTTACATATGTATTGACGCTGGTTTTAGGAGCGGATAAAGTAGATTTAGACAAATATTCAACGGTTACTATTACAAAAGGAGATACGCTTTGGGACTTGTCCAACAAGTATCATAATCACCATCATTTGACCACCAATGAATTTGTCAAATGGGTTGAAGACGTCAATGATCTAAACTCAGACACTGCCCAGTCTTTATCTCCTGGAGATAAATTATATATTCCTGTTTTAAAAAAAGAGTTACATAATCAAGTGGCAATTGAACAGTAGTGTGTAACGGCCGTTCCTGAATATTGTTAGAAGCCGAAAAGGTCGTGATAAAAGTGGACGCCATTATTTATTGCCGTGTAAGTACGGATAAAAAAACCCAAGAAACATCTTTACAGCGCCAGCAAGAAGAATTAAAAAAGCTTGCTGATCTTCACCATCTAAACGTAAAAAAAGTCGTAATGGAAAAAGCAAGCGGATATGACGTAGACAGAGAGGGTATATTGGATGTTCTTCATACAATGAAAGAAGAAAAAATATCTGTGCTGCTCATTCAAGACGAAACGCGATTAGGCAGAGGAAATGCCCGAATCGCGCTTCTTCATGCTTTTCATAAAGAAAATGCTACGATCTATACGATTAGTCATCAAGGTCAGCTTCAGCTTTCAGAATCTGATTCGATGGTGTTAGATATTATTAGCTTAGTGGAAGAGCATCAGCGGAAATTACATAACGCTAAAATTAAAAGAGGAATGAAAAGAGCCGTAGAAAACGGTTATCGTCCGCAGCAAAATTTAAAAAATCAAGGAGTTAACTCAGGAAGAGAAAAAAAAGAAGCGCCGATTGAAGAAATTGTCCGCCTTCGTCATAACGGCTTAACCTTTGCTGAAATTTCAGTTACGCTAAAAGGTTTTGGTTATAATATTTCAAAAGCAACGGTACATCGTCGCTATCAAGAGTATCAAGAAAGTGCTCAATCTCTTGATAAAACGAAAGAGATTTAGTAAGATGACTACATGTTGCCGGAACGGTTCGGTAATTTTAATTATTGATTATAAGGAGATAGGTTTTATATGCTATCAAAAGATAAACTTGCTCGTATTAATGCTCTTTCAAAAAAGGCAAAGGCTGAAGGTCTGACAGAATCTGAAGCGAAAGAACAGCAAGAGCTACGTCAGGAATATTTAAAAGTTTTCCGACAATCTATGACAAACCACCTTCATACGATTAAAGTTGTGGACGAGGAAGGTAAAGATGTTACGCCTAAGAAGTTAAAAGAGAGCAAAAAGAAGCGTCTTCACTAAGACGTTCTAGTAAAACTAGAGGGAGAGTTCCCTCTAGTTTTTTGTATATTTTTAATAAGGCACACAAAAACTGTAAAAGTGGAAATTTTTTTGGTTCAAGTATTGTACAAATAAGCAAATCATTAGTATGATAACATATGTACATAGTTTTGAAAGGAATGAAGAGTATGACACAACGTATTGAAGATCTTTCGATTGCAACAATTCGTACTTTATCAATCGATGCGATTGAGAAAGCAAATTCAGGTCACCCAGGTATGCCAATGGGAGCTGCTCCAATGGCATATACATTGTGGACAAAATTTATGAACATCAATCCAAAGAATCCAAACTGGTTCAACCGTGACCGCTTTGTATTATCAGCAGGACACGGATCAGCACTATTATACAGCTTGCTTCATTTAGCTGGATATGACTTATCAATTGAAGACCTTAAAAACTTCCGTCAATGGGGAAGCAAAACACCAGGTCATCCAGAGTTCGGTCATACAGCAGGTGTTGATGCAACAACTGGTCCACTAGGACAAGGTATTGCAATGGCTGTTGGTAAAGCAATGGCAGAACGTCATTTAGCTGAAACATACAACAAAGAAGGTTTAGAAATTGTAGACCACTTTACGTATGGTATTTGTGGTGACGGAGACTTAATGGAAGGTGTATCTGCTGAAGCAGCTTCATTAGCGGCACACTTAAAATTAGGACGCTTAGTTGTTTTATACGATTCAAATGATATTTCTTTAGACGGAGATTTAGATCGCTCGTTCTCTGAGAACGTAGAAGATCGTTTCAAGGCTTACGGATGGCAAGTAATTCGCGTTGAAGACGGCAATGACTTGACAGCGATTGCAAACGCAATTGAAGAAGCAAAAGGCGATTTAACACGCCCAACGCTAATTGAAGTAAAAACAACAATCGGATTTGGTTCTCCAAACCACGCGGGTACTTCTGGCGTGCACGGTTCTCCATTAGGTTCCGATGAAACAAAATTAACAAAAGAAGCTTATGCATGGACATTTGAAGAAGATTTCTATGTGCCAGAAGAAGTGTATGCTCACTTCAAAGCTACAATTGCTGAAGATGGCCAAAAGAAAGAAAACGAATGGAACGATGTATTTGCACAGTATAAAGAAAAATATCCTGAACTAGGTCGTCAATTTGAACTAGCAGTAGAAGGAAAGTTACCGGAAGGCTGGGAAGAAACGCTTCCAGCATACGAAACGGGTTCAAGCTTAGCTAGCCGTGCTTCTTCTGGAGAAGTATTAAACGCAGTAGCACAAGCTGTACCTCAATTCTTCGGCGGTTCAGCTGACTTAGCTGGGTCAAATAAAACAATGATTAAAGGTTCAGAAGACTTCACTGCAGCTGATTACAGCGGACGTAATATTTGGTTCGGTGTACGTGAATTTGCAATGGGAGCTGCATTAAACGGTATGGCTCTACACGGCGGTGTAAAAGTATTCGGAGGAACATTCTTTGTATTCTCTGATTATCTTCGCCCAGCAATTCGCTTAGCAGCTTTAATGAAGCTTCCTGTAACATATGTATTCACACATGACAGTATCGCAGTTGGAGAAGACGGCCCAACACATGAGCCAATTGAACAATTGCCATCACTTCGTGCAATGCCAGGTCTTTCAGTGGTTCGTCCTGCAGATGCAAATGAAACAGCTGCTGCATGGCGCTTAGCATTAGAATCAACTGACCGCCCAACGGCGCTTGTATTGACTCGTCAAAACTTGCCAACGCTTGAAGGTACAAAAGAAAATGCATACGAAGGCGTGTCTAAAGGCGCGTACGTTGTATCTAAAGCTGGTAAAGACCAAGCGGATGCATTAATACTTGCAACAGGCTCTGAAGTAAGCCTAGCAGTAGAAGCACAAAAAGCATTAGCTGCAGAAGGCATTGATGTATCTGTAGTAAGTATGCCTGCATGGGATCGTTTCGAAGAGCAATCTGCTGAGTACAAAGAAAGTGTTATCCCTAAATCAGTGAAAAAACGTTTAGGTATTGAAATGGCTTCTACACTTGGCTGGGAACGCTATGTTGGAGACGAGGGACAAGTTCTTGGTATTAATCACTTCGGTGCATCTGCTCCTGGTGAAACAATCATGAAAGAATTTGGTTTTACAGTTGAAAATGTAGTAGCAAAAGTGAAAAGCTTGCTTAATGCATAATTCTTTTTCACAAGAAAGAGCAGACTCCTATGGTCTGCTCTTTTTTTTCGACAAAAAAACAAAGAAATTTTTTCATCGATAGACAAGCATTGCGTACACCATTCGGTATAATGGTACAAAAAAGAACGAGCCGAAAGGGAGGATGAATCGTGAGAACGTATGAAGTATATTTAATGGAGGAAGAAGTTGCATCATCCTATTTTCGAAGAGAAAAGCTCATTTATCAGCTGCTGATTGAATATAAAATGAAACGTCACTTGCAGGAAACGCATTTACAAAAACAAGTTCATTACATTACTCGCCAACTGCCCAATTCATTTATTCAACGAGAATTACTTCAGGCGTTTTCTCATTATCCTCATTTTTTTACTCATCAAGAGACGTTTGTGCTAGAATATCCTCATAAAAAAAGTCGAGCATCTATAAAATTAACGAATCGCTGTATAACAATTGAAGGAGATGGCAATGTTGATGCTGAGACAGCTTTTTTTGAAGTATTACGCAAGCTAGATCCTTGTTTTTTAGCAGTGAATTATGGAACGGATGAATACGGCTGGCTGAGGCCTGTGAAAACAAGAAAATTTGTGTAATTATTTAAGGAAATTGGAACGGAAATATTGTATAATAGCGTATGGTCTAGTACACTGTAAGTTAGACAACACGAAGGAGGAAGTAATACCATGGGAATGTATATTCTAGTTGGTGTTCTAGCATTAATTGTTGGGATAGCGCTAGGATTTTTCATTGCTCGTAAGTATATGATGAGCTATCTGAAGAAAAATCCACCAATTAATGAACAAATGTTAAAAATGATGATGATGCAAATGGGCATGAAACCATCGCAGAAAAAAATTAACCAAATGATGAAAGCAATGAACGGCCAAATTAAATAATGGTTAATTGGACAGACACTCTCTATTCAGAAGGGTGTCTTTTGTTTTATGATAGAGATAAGAAAATGGTTGTGGGGCTAGGGGGATACGATGAAAATTTTTCGAGAGTTATGGTGGTTTTTCAAACAGGAAAAAAAGTCTTACATAACGGGGATAGCGCTGCTCATTATTGTGGCAGCATTAGAACTTCTCCCGCCTAAAATTATTGGTTTAACGGTAGATGGCATTAAAGAAGGGACGCTGAATGGAAAGCGCTTAATGCAGATGGTTGGCATTTTGCTAGGAGCTGCTGTTGTGGCCTATTTCACAAGATACATATGGCGTATTATGATATTTGGTTCATCTGTTAAACTAGCCAAGCAGCTGAGAAATACTCTCTACACTCATTTTACCAGGATGAATCAGGCCTTTTATCAGCGGCGGCGAATTGGGGATTTGATGGCCCATGCAACGAATGATATTCAAGCTATTCAACAAACTGCAGGTTCGGGCGTTTTGACGCTCGTGGATTCCATTGTCACAGGAGGGCTTGTTCTATGCACAATGGCCCTAACAATCAGCTGGAAATTAACGCTTATTTGCCTTATTCCTATGCCGCTTATGGCCGTTTTAACAAGTTACTATGGTACATTGCTTCATGCGCGGTTTCATCACGCACAAGCAGCATTTTCTACTTTAAATGATAAGGTTCAAGAAAGCATTAGCGGAATTAAAGTCATTAAGACGTTTGGGGAAGAAGCAGCTGATGTCGAAGAATTTCGTATGAAGTCTGCAGATGTTGTTCAAAAGAACATGAAAGTAG
The DNA here is from genome assembly GCF_047872835.1 of Priestia sp. RMT2NF4. Lineage (NCBI taxonomy): Bacteria > Bacillati > Bacillota > Bacilli > Caryophanales > Bacillaceae > Priestia > Priestia sp. RMT2NF4. Next base: position 421,203 of record NZ_JBLQZO010000002.1, on the reverse strand, counting down.
CACGAGTAGATGCATTGTTTGATCCGACCATTTCGATTATTGTAGCACTTTCTTTTTTACTTGCTCTTATTTTTGGCAGCAAGATGGTGATTAGTGAAGAGTTAACACTGGGACAGCTTGTTACCTTTACAACTTATTTGGGCCTTCTTATTTGGCCGATGCTCGCGTTTGGCTGGCTATTTAACATTGTGGAACGAGGAAGAGCATCATATGACAGGGTATTTTCTTTATTAAAAGAAGAAAATTCGATTGAAGAAGCAGCGCATCCTAGTGTTGAACTGCCAACAGGAAATATTGAAGCTGTTATTCATAGGTTTTCGTATGGTAAAGAAGACGAATACACGTTAAACGAAATTTACTTTACACTTTCTCGCGGTCAAACGTTAGGGATTGTCGGAAAGACGGGTGCTGGGAAAACCACGCTTTTAAAGCTGTTGCTTCGTGAATTTGATGTAAGCGACGGAGCTGTTTTATGGGGAGGAAAAGACATTAAAGATTATGCTTTTGATTCACTGTACAAAAGCATTGGATATGTTCCTCAAGATCACTTTTTGTTTTCAACAACAGTCGCTGCTAATATCGCGTTCGGAAAAGAAGACGCAAGCAATCAAGAAATCCAAGAAGCGGCTAAAGTTGCAAATGTACATAAAGACATCCTCGATTTTACAGATGGCTATCAAACAATAGTAGGTGAAAAAGGCGTTTCGTTATCTGGTGGACAAAAACAGCGTATCTCGATTGCAAGAGCTCTTCTATTAGATCCTGAGCTTTTAATTTTAGATGACTCGCTATCAGCGGTAGATGGAAAAACGGAAGCGGGTATTTTACAAGCGTTGAGGCAAAAACGTCAAAATCGAACAACGATTATTACAGCGCATCGGCTGAGCTCGGTTACTCATGCAGACCTGATTCTTGTCCTTGATAAAGGGAAAATTATTCAGCGAGGAAATCATGAGGAACTGCTTAGCGTGAGCGGCTGGTATCAGGATATGTACGATAGACAGCAGCTTGAACGTGCGGTAGAAGAAGGAGAGACGAAAAATGAAAATTGAGCATTCTTCGGTACATAAACGTCTGTTTCACTATACAATTCCGCATAAAAAATCATTTTTTTTAGCGTTCACTCTATTATTAATTGCTACGGCTGCTGATTTATTAGGGCCCATTTTGATTAAAATTTTCATTGACGATTATTTAACTCCTAAGTATTTGCCTCTTCAGCCTCTGGTGTGGCTTGCAAGCAGTTATTTGCTTTTACAGCTTTTAAAAATTGTCGTTCAATACTTTCAGCTTCTGCAGTTTCAGAAAATTGCGCTTCAAATTATTCAGCAGATTCGAATTGACGTTTTTTCTCATGTTCATCGTCTGGCGCTTCGCTTTTTTGACAACACGCCAACGGGAAGCCTTGTTTCTCGAATTACAAATGACACGGAAGCTATGAAAGAAATGTTTGTAGAAGTCATCGCGGTTTTTATTCAAAATGGGGTATTTTTGATTGGTATTTTTATAGCGATGTTTATGCTAGATGTGAAGCTGGCTTTTTACTGTTTAGTTCTTCTCCCGTTTATTTGGGGACTTATGAAGCTTTATCAGCATTACAGCGCTATTTACTACGGACAGCTCCGAGAAAAGCTAAGTCAGTTAAATGCCAAGCTTCATGAGTCTTTGCAAGGCATGTCCATTATTCAATTATTTCGTCAAGAAAAGCGGCTTCGCTCGGAATTTGAAGAAATTAATGATGAGCACTACAAAGCGGGCATGCGCAATATTAAGTTAGATGGTTTGCTATTGAGGCCTGCTGTCGAAATTCTTTATATTTTAGCCGTTATTCTTGTGCTCAGTTATTTTGGCATTTCCGTAGCTGACAGTCCTGTTAAAATTGGTGTTCTTTACGCGTTTATCAACTATTTGGATCGTTTTTTTGAGCCCGTTAATGAAATGATGCAGCGTCTTTCTATGTATCAGCAAGCGATGGTATCAGCCTCCCGGGTATTTGATTTGATGGATGAGGAAGAAAAAAATCCAGTGATGACAGGAGAACAAAAGCAGGGGGTACAAAAAGGAACGGTAGAATTCAAAAACGTCACGTTTTCCTATGACGGTGTTCGAGATGTGCTTTCTGATATATCATTTACGGTAAACGAAGGAGAAACAGTGGCTTTAGTAGGCCATACTGGAAGCGGGAAAAGCTCCATCATTAATTTATTAATGCGTTTTTATGAGCAGCAAAAAGGAGACATTTTGATCGATAATAAACCACTGTCGTCCTTTTCAAATAAACAGCTTCGAGATCAGGTAGGGCTGGTGCTGCAAGATGCCTTTTTATTTGCCGATACCGTAAAGCGAAATATTACGCTGCATGAAGACCATTTTTCTGATGAGCAAGTAAAAGCAGCGGCGAAATTTGTGCAAGCTCACGCATTTATCGAAGCTCTTCCTAATAAGTATAATGAAGTGCTAGTGGAAAGAGGTTCAACTTTATCAAGCGGTCAGCGTCAGCTCTTAGCATTTGCAAGAACGGTGATTCGAAACCCTAAAATCCTTATTCTTGATGAAGCAACAGCCCATATCGATACAGAAACGGAAGAAGCGATTCAAGAAGTGTTAAGAGATATGGGAAAAGGCCGCACAACGATTGCGATTGCACATCGTTTATCAACTATTCAACACGCCGATTGTATTTTAGTATTGCATAAAGGGAAAATAGTCGAAAAAGGAACGCATGCTGAACTGCTAGATAAAGGCGGTTTGTACTATAATATGTATCAGCTTCAGCACAGTGAAAAAGAGGAAAATTTCAATAAAGAAACAGGAGTAAAAGAGATTTATAAAGAATTGATAGAGTGAAGGTGAAAAAAAGAAACAACCTTCATGAAGAGGTTGTTTCTGTTGTTTGAGCAGGGAATTCATTGTAAACGTTTAATAAATGATCTAATTCTTGACTATGTTTAATAGCAGGTGGAGAGTTTAATCCACTTACTCGGACTATGCGGATGAGTTCTTCTCGTTTCTTTTCAATCGCTAATAGAATATCTTTTTTGGCCAATGCTATGTATCCCTTCTAACAAGTCGTTTACCTAATTATACAAGATAATGGTACTATTTGAAAGAAGTGAGATAAGACAATTTGGTTACAAAATGGTAACGAAAAAGAACAAAAAGAACAAAAAAGGGAAGTGGGAAATGTGGGAGATTTAAATTTATTTTTGGCATTTGGCGCAGGCTTTTTATCGTTTATTTCACCCTGCTGTTTGCCTTTGTATCCAGCTTTTTTATCGTACATAACGGGAGTATCAGTCAGCGAGCTAAAGGAAGGCGCTAAGTCACATCAGCGCAAAGCTTTTATTCACACAGCTTTTTTCCTGCTGGGATTTTCTGTTATCTTTATTATGATTGGTTTTGCGACATCCTTTATTGGTCAGTGGTTTTTTAACTATAAGGATTTAATTCGGCAGATTGGCGCTATTCTTATTATTTTCTTTGGTCTAGTTGTACTAGGGATTTTTAAGCCTCGAATTCTTATGCAGGAACATAAAGTTCAATTCGCCAATAAGCCGGCTGGACTCTTAGGTTCTTCTTTTATTGGTATGGCTTTTGCTGCCGGCTGGACTCCTTGCACGGGACCTATTTTAGTATCGGTTATGGCGCTTGCAGCGACAAACCCAGGCTCCGGTCTTTTGTACATGATAACGTATTCACTTGGGTTTTCTATTCCGTTCTTTATCATGACATTCTTTATTGGAAAAATGAACTGGTTAAAAAAACATATGAATTCCATGATGAAAGTTGGCGGATACGCAATGATTGGCATGGGGTTTATTTTATATTTTGACTGGATGACAAAAATTATTATTTATACAACGAGCGTATTTGGAGGGTTTACGGGCTTTTAAAAAGGGAAAATGATACAAAAAAGAATCTGGAAGTTGGCAGGTTCTTTTTTGTTTTTTAAAGACCAAACGTTCATTTTAGCTCTTAGGAAAGAAGCAAGAATATGACTCGAAAAAATATATAGAAAAAATTTATTTTTACTATATCTTCTATAAATACGGAGTGATACAATGAAATCGTCATATTTTTAATTGTTAAAAAGAGGTGTATAAATTGAAAGATATTTTGTTAATCTTGCTTTTGCAACTGATCTATGTACCGATCTTGACGCTGCGCACAATTTTTTTAGTCAAAGGTATGAGTATGTATGCCTCGGTTTTTGGATTTGTTGAAGCGTTAATTTATGTATTTGGCTTATCCCTAGTATTTTCAGGAGATCAAAGCACGCTTGCTATGGTTGTATACGCAGTTGGATTTGGAGTGGGAATTATACTTGGAAGTTATATCGAATCTAGGCTTGCTATCGGATATACAACATTCTTAGTTAACCTTATGACCAAAAATGAAGAGTTAATTAACCGCCTTCGACAGGAAGGTTTTGGTGTTACTGTGTACCAAGGTGAAGGAAGAGACAGTGCACGCTATAGATTAGACATTTTAACAAAAAGAAGTAGAGAAGAAGAGCTATTAGCATTCATTGAAGAATATGAGCCTCGTGCTTTCATTATTTCATACGAGCCGCGTAAATTTAAAGGCGGGTTCTTACTAAAAGCAATGAAAAAGCAAAAACAAAAGCAAAAAGCAAAAGCAGATATTACCTCTACTAAATAAAAACAGAAGAGATCCTCTTCTGTTTTTTTGTTGCACTTTTACTTCTGATGTTTTTTGGATTATAATATAAGTACACACTAAACTATAGTAAAGGAAGGATTTCATTGGTTATTGCTTCAACACTTGTCGCAATTTTTATGGCTTCTTTCATATTAGTTGTTCGAATGAAAGCTGCTGATAAACCAACGAATGCAAAAAAAATTATACTTCCGCCTTTTTTTATGAGTACGGGAGCGTTAATGTTTATCTTTCCAATGTTTCGAGTAACGGGTGCAGAACTGCTTGAGGCGTTAATAGCAGGCATGATCTTCTCAATCCTGTTAATTAAAACGTCTAAATTTGAAATTCGTGACGATCATATTTACTTGAAGCGTTCAAAAGCTTTTGCATTCATTATTATTGGTTTGCTTATTATTCGAATTGCAATGAAAATATATTTAAGTTCTTCAATTGATGTTGGCCAGCTTGGCGGTATGTTCTGGATTTTAGCATTTGGTATGATTGTACCTTGGCGCATTGCGATGTACACATCGTACAAAAAGCTCGAACGAAAGCTGCACAATGATCGTCTTGGAAATACAACGATATTAAATTAAAAAAGGTGGCTACGCAGCCACCTTTTTTGATTTAAAATAAATGCTGATAAGGGACGGCATCTATTTTTTGCTTTTTTAATGTTTTTAATAAAAATTTATGATCACGTTTAGGCGTAGCTAAGATGTATCCACGTACGATTAAGTCTTCTGTTATAGAGGCGGCTTGTTCCTCAAGTGCGAGTTCCCCAATTTTCCCTGCAATTTTTTGTTTGGCCACATCGCGAAATAGTTCAGGTACTGGTTCAACAAGAACGTTTAATAGCTGCTTTTGATCCGCTGACCAAAGGTGAATGGTTTTGGAAAGATAGTGATCTTGCCAATCAAGTTCAGACATGCCGTCTTCTTTTGGTAAGCGCTTTAAAAATTTTCTGAACATAAAAAATCCGCCGATAGCAAACATGCTCATTAAAAAGACAACCCAAAATAAAATAACCCATAAAAACCAGCCCTCTAGCATATTTTTCACTCCTTTATAAAGAGATTAATCATAACATTACTATATTTATACATTTATTATAAAAGCCTTGTTCCTTTTATGGCAATATAAAATTCCTGCACTTTATGTGAAAAGAGAGTCATTTTTGACTTACTGATAAGTTTATATTGACTCATTAATGAGTGAATTATCGTTAGAATTATCTAAAAATGCTTATTTTTCAGCCTTTTAAAAGTTGGCACGTTTTTTGCATATAAACTAATTGAAGAATTATTTAATATGAGAGGAAGATAAAAAATGAGTCAAACTTTTAGCAAAGTAGCAACAAATTTACCGGGAGAAAATGCAAAGCAATTATTAGATAGAAGACACCGTGCCATTCCGAAAGGTGTAAGTTATGGCATTCCGACATTTGCTGATACGGCTGAAGGGGCGATCGTTAAAGATGTCGATGGCAATACGTTTATTGATTTCGTAGGGGCAATTGGCACAATCAATGTAGGACATAGTCATCCAAAAGTAAAAGAAGCGCTTCACAAGCAAGTAGACCGTTTTATTCACACAGGATTTAATGTCATGATGTATGAGTCATATGTAGAGCTTGCAGAAAGATTAGCAGCAATTGCACCTGGTGAATTTGACAAGAAAGTATTACTTTTAAATAGCGGAGCAGAAGCTGTAGAAAATGCAGTGAAAATTGCTCGTAAATATACAAAGCGTCAAGGAATTATTTCATTTAACCGCGGTTTCCACGGCCGTACATTAATGACAATGACAATGACAAGTAAAGTAAAGCCATATAAATATGAATTTGGACCGTTTGCTCCTGAAGTATACAAAGCTCCATATCCTTATGAGTATCGCCGCCCACAAGGATTATCAGTTGAAGCATACGAAGAGTTTATGATCACTGAATTCAAAAACTTCTTAAATACAGAAGTAGCACCAGAAACGATTGCAGCTGTTGTAATGGAGCCAATTCAAGGCGAAGGTGGTTTCATTGTTCCAGGTAAACGTTTTGTGCAAGAAGTGTATCAATTATGTAAAGAGCACGGAATTTTATTTGTATCAGATGAAATTCAAGCTGGTTTTGCACGTACGGGCCGCTACTTCGGTATTGAACACTTTGACGTTGCACCAGATTTAATTACAGTATCTAAATCACTAGGAGCTGGTGTACCGATTAGTGGTGTCATCGGCCGCGCTGAAATCATGGATGAATCTAATCCTGGTGAGCTTGGCGGAACGTACTGCGGAAGCCCTCTTGGATGTGAAGCGGCTTTAGCTGTACTTGATATCATTGAAGAAGAAAAGCTAAATGAACGCGGTGAGTACCTTGGAAAAGTGGTAACATCACGATTTGAAAAATTAGCAGAAAAATATGACTGTATCGGTGATATCCGCGGATTAGGAGCTATGTCTGCTATCGAGCTTGTGAAAGACCGCGAAACAAAAGAAGCGGATAAAGAGCTTACACAGCGCATCGTAAAAGAAGCAAACAAACGTGGATTATTACTGCTTAGCGCGGGAGTATTCGGAAACGTTCTTCGTATCTTAATGCCGATTGTTATTACAGATGAGCAGCTAGAAGAAGGCTTAGCTATTTTTGAAGCAGCACTAGAAGCAAGCGTGCAGCAAACGGTTGAAGTATAAGAGAAATTGAGGCATGAGTGAAGAGAGAACTCTTCACTCATTCTTCATAAATCACAAAGAATGGATATGTTTGGACACTCTATTTATAGATTTTTCATTTTCTGATAAAATAAAATAATAATTATTTTTTGACGAAAAGGTGATTCAAATGACCATTCATAAAAAGCAGATTCAGCAAATTAACGACGAACTTTACGATATATTTGAGTCATCATTTGATGAAATCTTTGTAACTGATGCAAATGGGTATGTATTAGTTGTAAATTCAGAGTGTGAAAAAAATTATGCTTTGAAAGTGGAAGATTTTATTGGAAAGCACGTAAAAGAACTTCAGGAAATGGGCATCTTTTATCCTTCGGCCACGTTAAAGGTGATTGAATCTAATCAAGCAATTGAATTGGTTCAAAAAACAAACTCAGGCCGATATCTTCATGTGCGGACTAGGCCAGTATTTACCAATGACGGGCAATTGAAAAGTGTTATTAGCTATTCTCGAGATCTCACAGACTTAATGGAACTAAAACGAAAAGTAGAAGAGATGGAAGAACAGCTTGAAAACTATAAAAAAGAGTTAAACGAATCCGTAGATTTAGAAGGAATCGTAACAAAAAGCGAAGCGATGAAAAAAGTTTTTTCAACCATTCAACGAGTTGCTTCTGTAAATACAACCGTTCTCTTACTTGGAGAAACAGGGGTAGGAAAAAGCAGAGTAGCAAAACTGCTTCATCAGCTTAGTACAAGAAAACAGCAGCCGTATCATGAGCTTAATTGTGCAGCGCTTCCTGAACAGCTTATTGAGTCAGAGCTATTTGGCTATGAAGGCGGTACTTTCACTGGAGCATTTCGCGAAGGGAAAAAAGGGATCATTGAGCTTTCGAACGAAGGCACGCTTTTTCTAGATGAGATTGGTGAACTTTCTCTTTCAGCACAAAGTAAGTTGCTCCATGTACTGCAAGACCGTACAATTCGTCCCGTGGGCTCAACAAGAGCAGTATCAATAGACGTACGAATTATTGCTGCTACGAATCAAAACCTGGAGCAAATGGTCGAAGAAGGAAAGTTTAGACGTGATTTGTACTATCGACTTAACGTGGTGCCAATTACGATCCCACCTCTACGAGAGCGAAAAGAAGATATTCTGCCTCTTGTCTATCAGTTTCTTCATCATTTTAATACGGTATACGAACGTAATGTACGCTTATCACCAAAGGCATTAGATGCATTTTTAGGGCAGGAATGGAAAGGAAACGTTCGCGAAGTGGAAAATATCATTGAGCGTCTGGTTGTTACAGGAGAAGAAATGATTACGCTTAAAGACTTGCCATTTGCAAAAGAGTTTGCTATCAATCCACCTGTGCATACGCTTCCTGAAATGATTGAACATGTGGAAAAAGAAATGGTCATCAAGGCGTTTGAACAGCATAGGTCATCTTACAAAGTAGCCGAACAGCTTGGTATTAGTCAATCACAAGCGAGCCGTAAAATTCGAAAATATGTGTCGGACAGTACCGAACAGTGAGTAGATAAATTTAAGCAGGGAGTGAAGAAATATGAAGCAAGCAAACTTATATATTAACGGAGAATTTGTTTCGGCAAATGATACATACGAAGTGGTAAATCCAGCAACAAATGAAGTAGTAGCTACCGTTGCAAAAGGCGGAGAAAAAGAAGCAAAGCTAGCAGCAGATGCTGCTTATGAAGCGTTTCAAACATGGTCTAAAAAAACAGCAGAAGAGCGCGGTAAATTATTATTTAAATGGCATCAGCTGATCGAAGAACACACGGATGAACTGGCTGAAATCATGACAGTCGAGCAAGGTAAGCCTCTTAAAGAAGCAAAAGGTGAAATTGGCTATGCCAACGGATTCGTTTCATGGTACGCAGAAGAAGGAAAACGCATTTACGGAGAAACAATTCCAGCTTCTTCTCCTAATAAACGATTATTTGCTCATAAGCAGCCTGTGGGAGTTATGGCAGCTATTACACCTTGGAACTTCCCGGCAGCTATGATTACGCGTAAAGTAGCCCCAGCTCTAGCAGCTGGATGTACAGCGGTTATTAAACCGGCAGAACAAACGCCACTAACGGCTCTTCGTCTAGCAGAGTTGGCGCAGGAAGCAGGTATCCCAAAAGGCGTAATGAATGTAGTTACAGGAGATGCAAAAGCGATTGGAGAAGCGTGGCTTCAAGATGGACGCGTACGCAAACTATCGTTTACGGGCTCTACAGAAGTAGGTAAACTGTTAATGCGTGGAGCAGCTGATACGGTTAAAAAAGTGTCTTTAGAATTAGGAGGACACGCTCCGTTTATCGTAACAGCAAATGCTGATTTAGATAAAGCAGTAACAAATGCAATTGCTTCTAAATTCCGTAACGCTGGTCAAACATGCGTATGTACAAACCGCATCTACGTGCACGAGTCTATTGCTAAACCGTTCGCAGAGCAGTTTGCAGCAGCCGTTAGTCAGCTGAAAGTCGGAAACGGCTTAGAAGAAGGTACGGATATCGGACCTTTAATCGATGAAAAAGCGTTAGAAAAAGTAAAGCGCCACTTAGATGATGTTGTAGCAAAGGGTGGAAACGTCTTAACTGGAGGGGCTGTACGCGAAGAGGGAAGCGGACTTTTTGTTGAGCCTACGGTTGTAGATGGTGCAACGGATGATATGCTTTGTATGTACGAAGAAACATTCGGACCGATTGCTCCAATTGCGACGTATCAAACAGAAGAAGAAGTTATTCGCCGTGCAAATAACTCGCCTTACGGATTAGCAGCTTATGTGTTCACTGAAAATATTTCAGAAGCTATTCGTATTGCTGAAGCTTTAGAATATGGTATTGTAGGACTAAATGATGGACTACCTTCTACACCACAAGCGCCGTTTGGCGGCTTTAAAGAAAGTGGACTTGGACGTGAAGGCGGACATTACGGAATTGAAGAATATTTAGAAGTAAAATATATTTCTTTAGGCTTTTAATAAAAAGTGATTTCGCTTTCCTGCGAAATCACTTTTTTAGTAATAGTACACGTGGGGAATTTGTGCATGGATTGATTGAAAATTCATGAATGAAAAACAAAACTCCTCAAGAGTACAGCATGCAAGGTCTTCGCAATCGTGAGAATTAAAAAAATCTTCTAGTATAGTTGGTTCGGCGTCTTTAAATAACCAGTGGTGATCAACATCTTCAAATTTGCCTCGATAAACCTCGCTCAGTCCATAAAAGTCAAATATATCTTCCAACTGCTTTTGGTGCATAGACATCCCTCCTCTTCTTAGTATAAGAAAAAGAAAGAGATATTAAACAAGCCGTCATACTACTTTGTTTTTTTGAAAAAATCTCGTATAGTTAATAGTAATGACAAGCAAAGGAGTTTCGGCATGTTTACATATATTACGTTATTTGGTTTTCTTGGATTCGCTGTGTATTCGAGTACGTGGATTTATTCCATTGTCAAAAAAGATGGAAGAGCAAAGAAAAATGGAAAGGGTACTCTTATTAGTTTTCTTGTGATGCTTATCGGGTTAGTCGGTATGCAGTTTACATAACTATAGATTATTTTGACATTTTTACCACCTTCACTTATAGTTAACGTTGGGCGAACATATGTATGATTTTGGTTACGGTGCTTGCCTTAAGTTGAAAAAGAAAGAAGGTGGCATATTTGAGATATCACACACATATTGCAACATCGATTGCTGCCGGTGCCGGTGTGGCTATAACAGGAGACGCTTCGTTTACATTTCCTTATGTTGTAGGCATTGCGATTGGAGCGCTGCTTCCTGATATAGATGAACCAAATTCATATATTGGTAGAAGATCTCTTGGTCTCGCAAAAGTCATTAAATCTATTTTTGGACACCGAGGTATCACGCATTCTATTCTTGCAAGTGGACTTATTTTTTATTTACATACGATGTATAACAACGATTTTACATTAGGGATAGCCTATGGATACGCTTTTCATATTCTTGGAGATTTCTTTTCTAAACGAGGGGTACCTTTTTTCTCTCCTCTTAGCAAGAAGAAGTTTAAGCCTCCTTTAACATATGAAACAGGTGGTGGAGCAGAGACTCTCATCTTTTACCTGGCAGTGATAGGAAGTTTCTATATGCTTTATAAGTATCAGCTGTACACCCAGCTGTTTTAAAGAAAGAAGCCATCTGAGTAAATTAGATGGCTTCTTTTACACTTCTACCACATAAAGTTCAGGCGTTTTCATAGGCAGGGTAATGGTAATGCTTGTGCCGTCATTTTCTTCACTTGATACGTGGAAAAAACCATTATGCTCGTTAATAATTTTGTTGCAAATGGTTAGTCCCAGGCCTATTCCTCGTTCTTTTGTTGTATAAAAAGGCTCTCCTATATGAGGGATACGCTTTGAGTCAATTCCACATCCGCTATCTTTTATCACAATGCATAGCGTTTCTCTAGCTGATTTTTCAATCGATACAGCCAGCTTGCCGCCGCTTTCCATAGAATCAATGGCATTTTGTATAATATGAATAAATACTTGGGTTAGCTGTGTTTTTTGCCCACTAATGAGCAGGGGATATTCTTTTGGATAATGGCGAATGATGTGGATGTTTTTGACTTCGGTAACTGGTTCAAATTGCTTTAATACCTCATCTAGCAAGTCTGTCATAATAAGGCTTTCTGTATATGCGTACTCTCGTTTAGCTAAGCTCATAAATTCTGCGATAATATGTTCAATTTGTGAGAGTTCGTGCTGAATGAGATCTCGATAAACCATTGTTTCTTTCGGCTGCTGTGTCTCACTGAACAGTTGTATAAACCCTTTAATGGTTGTCAAAGGATTTCTAACCTCGTGTGCGATACTTGCAGCAAGGTGACCAATGACAGAGAGTTTTTCTGAATTCTGGATCTTTTTCTCTGCTTGTCTTTTCTCTGTTACGTCTCGTGAGATAAATACAAACCCTTCGATTTCTCCAGTAGCTGTGATAATTGGAGCGCCTTTACATTCTAATAAAACGATGGTGCCATTCACGTGAAACTTCCGGTATTCAAATGTGGAGGCATCTTTTGTTTTGCTCATGTTAGCTAAAATAGTCGAGATTAGGTGCTTGTCTTCAGGAAACGCATTGATAAGCACATGTTGTCCAATAAGTTCATCAGGATAAACCCCTAATGTTTTAGCGTAAGAAGGAGAAGCGTATTCATAAATGCCATCTTCAGTAATAGCACATACTAAATCATGGGTATGAGATAAAATAGCTTGATGCTTTGGTTCATTGTCATCGGCAATGATTCGATCTTTTAATGGATAAAAAAGCTGATCTTCTTGGTTGGTGAAGGTGTGACGAACTTGAGTGCCGCACATTCTGCAAAAATTATAATCTTCCTTATAGTTACAAGAAGGACAAACGGGCATCGAATCACTCCAATCAGATCTATGCAGTGAGAGAGTTCTCAAGCACATATAATCATTATTATATATTCAAATTATAGGAAAAAATATGAAAAATCAAATGTGCTATAGAGAGGGAAACTGGGCTTGAAAACCCTATAAATGGATTTCAAATACATGTTTTTAGTTGCAAATAGATGCGAAATGGGAATTTTTACACATTTAAAAAATCAAGACGTCAAATAAGAGGTGAATAATACCTCTTATTTGATGTCTTGATAATGCTCTAGCGCACGCTCTCTAGCTGCTTTATGATCAACAATTGGAGTCGGATATGTTTTATCAAGCGTAACGTTTGCTTTTTCTAATACGTCTGCTGGAGCCTCCCAAGGTTTATGAATGTAGGAGGAAGGCAGATCTCTAAGCTCTGGAAGCCACTTTTTAATATATTCTCCTTCTTTATCAAATTTTTCTGATTGAGCAGTTGGATTAAAGATACGAAAATATGGCGCGGCGTCTGCTCCCGAGCCTGCAACCCACTGCCAGCCCATTGTGTTGTTAGCTAAATCTGCATCTACTAAGGTATCAAAAAACCAATTGGCTCCGTGTTTCCAATGAATTAAAAGATGCTTTACTAAAAAGGAAGCAGCTACCATTCGAACTCGATTGTGCATAAAACCTGTTTCCCACAGCTCCCGCATTCCGGCATCGACAAGGGGATAGCCGGTTTTTCCATTTTTCCAAGCTTGAAGCTCTTCATTGCCGTCCGCCCACTGAAATTGCTTGAATTTTTCATTCAGCGGTTCACTTGTAGTGTGTGGGAAATGATAAAGCAGCTGATAAGCAAAATCTCTCCATACAAGTTGACGAATAAACATTTCAGCTTGATGGTCAAAGGCATCAGAGCTTACTTTTTCTGCTTTAGTTCTCAAATAATGATAAAGGACTCGAACTGAGAGCTGTCCTGTAGAAAAATAAGGAGATAGAAATGAATTTAATGCTTCAGCGGGAAAATCTCGTCCTTTTTCATAGTGAAGCAACTTCTTCTTTAAAAACGTTTTAAAGGCATTAACAGCGCCTTTTTCCGTAGCTTCCCACGTCGACTTAATCGTTTCGTCCCAGGGGATGCTTGGAAGTAAATCGAGATCTGAGACCGAAAGAGATTCAATTGGTTTAGAGAAGGCCTGTATGGAAGTAACTTTTTTTACAGCAGAAGATACGGCATGTTTTTGAGAAGCTTTATAGTAAGCTGTAAATACTTTATAAGGATCTCCATTTTCTTTTGTGATTTTCCAAGGTTCATGAAGGAGAAATCCTTCAAATGTGCGAATATTTATTTGTTGCTCTGAAAAAAAAGCTTGAAGCTCTTTATCTCTTTTTAGCGCATGTGGTTCATAGCGTCTGTTCCAATAAATATCTTGCGCATTCGTTTCATGGAGTAATTTTTGCAACACATCTTTAGGGTTTCCTTTTTGTACAATTAGCGTTCCTTGTATTTGTTCGATCGAAGTTTTAAAGTCATTTAGCGCATGGTGAAGCCACCATTTACTTGCACTTCCCATTGAGTTTTCTTCATGGTCGTCATGGATATAAACAGGTACAACCATTCCTTCTTTAGCTGCGTGAAATAGAGCTGGGTTATCAACCAGCCGAAAATCTTTTCGAATCCATACGATAATGGTTTTATTCATCATGTGCCACCTTTCTATTTGCAATTTGCCTCGATTATAGCTTTTTTCTCATACGTTCTACAATTTTGAATGTGTAGAAGGCCTATTTTCTTATGGACGAATTTCAGATTGATGGTAAAAAGAATAACGTAAACAGAGTAAGAGAATGGGAAGGAGCCCTTAAAAATGAGAAATTCGTATGGAATGAAACAAACCGGACAACCGATATCCAATCCATATATGCAAGCAGCACCTAAGCCTGCTAAAATGCCGCCGATGCCTTCTGCAAAGGAAATGCAGGCAATGCCGATACAAGAAGGCACAAAGCAAATGCCGATGCACGGAGAAATGCCGCCGATGAAAGACGGAATGCCGTCGATGCATGGCGGAATGAGTCAAATGCCAACTATGCAAAAAGACATGAATCAAATGCCAATGTACGGAGAACTACCGCCAATGCATGGAGGGATGGATCAAATGCCCATGAAAGACGGAATGCCGCCAATGCATGGAGGGATGGATCAAATGCCCATGAAGGACGGAATGCCGCCAATGCATGGAGGGATGGGTCAAATGCCAATGCATGGAGGAATGCCGCCAATGCACGGAGGGATGGGTCAAATGCCGATGCAAGGTGGAATGCCGCCAATGCACGAAGGAATGTGCCAAATGCCGATGCAAGGTGGAATGCCGCCAATGCACGGAGGAATGGGTCAAATGCCGATGCATGGAGGAATGCCGCCAATGCACGGAGGAATGGGTCAAATGCCAATGCAAGGTGGAATGCCGCCAATGTACGGAGGAATGGGTCAAATGCCGATGCATGGAGGAATGCCGCCAATGCACGGAGGAATGGGTCAAATGCCGATGCAAGGTGGAATGCCGCCAATGCACGGAGGGATGGGTCAAATGCCGATGCATGATTGCGGATGCCGCGATGTCTCAGCACCCGTTGGTCATCAGCAGCCTCATTCTTTAAATGAGTGGATGTTCATGCAACAAACAAATCCACGCTCTTTTTAATAAACCCTTTACCCTAGATAAAAGGGATGTATTTTTGGATCTTTAGTATAAATATAGAATTTTATTAATTGAAACGTCATGAGAAAAAGAATAGTTCTTACTCTTTTTCCATGACATTCAATTTTTTGAAAATATTAATCACATCTTTTGGGTGTTTTCTTACATAAGAGAGTTTGGTAGAGTTTTTTAAGTATAAATACAGGGAAAAGAAGGCAAAAGCTCTATATTAAAGGGGAAAGGGTGTTTTTAGAATGATATTAGAAGTCACAGCTGCAACCTTGCATGATGCTAAAGTTGCCCAGGAACATGGTGCCGATCGTATAAGTCTTGTAACTGGAATCGGTGAAGGCGGCTTAACCCCAAGCTACGGTTTGATGAAAAAAGTGAAAGAAACGATACATATCCCAATATTTGTGATGATTCGTCCACATAATCAATCTTTTCAATATGATGAAGATGATTTGCAAACAATGATTGAAGATATTCACTATGCAAGAGAAATTGGCATTGATGGAATTGAAATTGGCTGTTTAACAGAAGACAAAATTATCGATGAGCAAGCTTTAAAGCGACTGCTGGATGCGGCAGGAGAAATGAACGTAACGTTCCACTTAGCATTTGATGAAATCAGTGATCAAGAAAAGGCGCTTGAAACGCTTTTAAGCTATAAGCAAATTCAGCGTGTCATGACTTCAGGAGCGGATAAAAGTGCGCTAAACGGTATTCCTCATATTAAAAAGCTGTTAAGAAGAATGAAAGATAAAGATATTATTTTAATCGGGACAAAAGGGCTGAAGCCTGAAAATCTTCAAGCGTTCTTATCCGTTACTCCCGTGAAAGAAATTCGTATTGGTTCAGGGGTTCGAGTAAATTGTCAATATACGAAACCGCTTGACCCAAGGAGTGTAAAAGCTGCAAAAGAAACGATGAATAAGCAAAAGTAACAGAAGTGCTACAAGAAATTGTAGCACTTTTTTATTTGGAAATAGAAAGGGACTTATTACATAGTTTTCCCTAATTGGAAAACAACATAAAACTCTTTTAACCCTTGATACACAAGAGAAATACTGAGTTTTTACGACTGTAGAGTGAAATAGGAATAATTTCATATTTTCAGAATAATTATTGACAGTGATAATCATTATCATTTATTGTTGTAATTGTTAATGAAAATCATTATCAATTGAACAAACAGGAGGATATGATATGTCAACGTCAACGAAACAACTTACATCAAACGAAATGCTGCTTGCTATGCAAAATGAACGAGAATCCAATGCAAGATCTTATCCTAGACGCCTTCCTATTGCGATTAAGCAGGCAAAAGGCGCCGTGATCACGGATATGGATGGAAAAGAGTATATTGATTGTTTAGCAGGAGCCGGCACACTTGCTCTTGGTCATAACCATCACGTAGTTCATGAAGCAATTCAAGACGTTTTAGCAAAATCTATTCCTTTACATACATTAGATTTAACAACGCCTGTAAAAGAAGCTTTTATCGATGAAGTGTTCGCTAGTTTGCCGGAAAATTTCGCAAACAAAGCGAAAATTCAGTTTTGCGGTCCCACTGGAGGAGACGCAATTGAAGCGGCTTTGAAACTTGTGAAAACAGCAACAGGCAACCGAACGATTTTATCTTTTCAAGGGGGATATCACGGCTCCACACACGGAACATTAAGCATCAGCGGTACAACGAGTCCAAAAAAGCACATTCATGCGCTAGTGCCAGATACACATTTTTTACCCTACCCATATGAATATCGCTGCCCTTTTGGCGTAGGTGCTGAAGGACACACGTATATTAGTACATATATTGAAAATATGCTGGATGATCCTGAGAGCGGAATTGTTACTCCTGCCGGTGTTGTAGTAGAAATTGTACAAGGAGAAGGAGGCTCTGTTCCAGCACCGATTCCATGGTTAAAAGAGCTTCGTCGAATTACAAAAGAACGAAATATTCCGCTTATTGTGGATGAAGTTCAAACTGGAATTGGACGAACAGGAAAACTGTATGCATTTGAGCACGCTGATATCGAACCAGATGTATTAGTACTGTCTAAAGCAATTGGAGGAAGCCTTCCATTATCCGTTGTTCTGTATGATAAAAGGCTTGATCAATGGGAAGCAGGTGCACATATCGGCACCTTTAGAGGAAATCAGCTTGCAATGGCTACAGGACGGGCTACTCTGCAATTTATAAAACAAGAAAACTTACCTGCGCATGCTCACGAGTTGGGAGCCTACATTCAAAGCCAGCTAAGACATATTCAAAAGCAAGTATTGTCGATTGGAGATGTACGCGGAAGAGGTTTGATGCTGGGTGTTGAAATCATCGACGCGACAAAGCCGGCTAATAAAATCGGCAGTCATCCTGCAAACGGTGAGTTAGCTAAGCTGATTCAAAAAGAATGTTTTAACAGAGGCGTCATTTTAGAAGTCGGTGGAAGGCATGGTGCTGTTATTCGTTTGCTTCCTCCATTAATTTTAACGAAACAACAAACGGATGAAATATTAACGAAATTTGAAGAAGCGGTAAAAGCAGCAGAAGAGAAGTGGGTGAATAAATAGAATGGCACCGTTTGAAAAGTGGTTTTTATCATCATCAAAGGAAAGCCTCGAGAATTATGAAGCGATGATAGGCGGAATGACTGAGATGATCAAACGTCACTACTATGAATTAAAGTCCGCTTATACTCACATCGACGTTGAAGAGTTGTCAAACTTAGTCAATCGTTCTGTCTATTTTAGCAAGCACGAACAGCCGCTAGAAGATTTATTTGATAACGTACAAGCAGTAGTGATGAATCATTCGCTTCATATTTCGCATCCCGGAGCAATGGCGCACTTGCATTGCCCTCCGATTATACCCGCTCTTGCTGCGGAAGTGATGATTTCTGCTTTGAATCAATCTATGGACTCGTGGGATCAAAGTCCGGCAGCTACGTATATAGAAGATAAAGTGATTGATGAGTTAACACAACAAATTGGTTATCCAAGCTCATCTTCAGGCATTTTTACAAGCGGAGGGACGCAGTCAAATTATATGGGACTCCTGCTTGCTCGTAATGAATATTGCCATTCTGCCTTTTCAATGGATGTTAGTAAAGAAGGCTTACCGTTCCAAGCTAAAAAACTGCGGATTTTCTGCTCGGAAAAAGCGCACTTTACGGTGCAACAATCTGCAGCTCAGCTTGGGCTGGGCATGCGTGCAGTGGTGAGTGTAAAGTGCAATGAGCAGCATGAAATGGATATAAAAAGCTTAGAAGAAGCAATACAGGAAGTGAAAGCTCAGGGCAACCTCCCCTTTGCTATTGTAGCAACGGCAGGTACAACAGATTTTGGCAGCGTAGATCCTCTTTTTGAAATAAGTGAGCTTGCTAAAAAAGAAGGGCTCTGGCTCCATGCTGACGCCGCTTATGGAGGAGGGCTGCTGTTTTCCCATAAGTACCGTGAACGCTTACAAGCTCTTGAACAAGCGGATTCTATCACGATGGATTTTCATAAATGGTTTTATCAGCCTGTAAGCTGCGGAGCATTTTTACTGAAAAATTCAGCTATGTTTAAACACATTCAGCTTCATGCAGATTATTTAAATCCTGAAGAAGATGAGCATGTGCACTTAGTAGACCGCAGCATTCAAACGACAAAGCGGTTTGACGCCTTGAAGCTCTGGCTTACTTTCGGTGCAGTAGGTGCAAATGAATACGGAGAAATGGTTGACCACACGATTGAAACTGCTAAGCAAACAGCTGACTACTTACAAAAACAAAGCAATGTAGAAGTGTTAAATGACCCTTATATGAACGCGGTTGTCTTTCGCTATGTACCAGATATTTTATATAGTGATTGTCAAAAGCATCAGCATTATGAAAATAGGTTGAATCAGCGTATTCAGCAGCACTTATACGAAAAAGGCACGTTTATCATGGCAAAAACAAAGCATAAAGAACGAGTCTATTTAAAACTAACGATGTTAAATCCTATGATTACATTTGATTCTGTTGTCACTCATTTAGAGGAAGTTGTTGCTTTAGGCAAACAGTTGGAGAAAAAGGAGGAGCGATTACGTGAACGCTCAGTTATCGGCTAATTTTATTACGATGCAAAACATTATTAATTGCTATATTCGAGAGACAGGTAAGGGAGTATGGGAGTCCGTTTCAGAAATAAAAAGTGAGGAAACGCTCGTTCTTAGACTAGAAAAACAGCCGGTAACTCTTTACTTTCCAGTAAAGTACCGCTCAGCCACCGGACGTCACTTGTTCTTTTCAAACTTTTCTTATCGTATTCAGCAAGAGGAGATTAAGGAGTTAGATATCGTCACTCTTTTGGCCTTTCTTTTAAAAGAAGTAACGGATCATTTAGTACAAGTAAATGAGCTAATTATACGTGTTCTATTAAGCTATGAAAATATGAAATTATTCATTGAAAAAAGGCAGAAAGAGTTAGAGACGTGCTATAAATGGGACAAAACGTTCTTAGAATCTGAACAGTCCCTGCTTATTGGGCACCAGCTGCATCCAACACCTAAAAGCCGCCAAGGGATATTACCTGAAGAAGAAGAGGTATTTGGACCTGAAGTGAACGGGGAATTTCAGCTTCATTATTTTAAAGCGCATGCATCTCTCGTTGCAGAACAGTCCGCTGGAAATCAAACCGCTTCACAGCTTATTAAAGAGCAGCTGAAAAAAGATAAGACGGTTTCTGAAGAATTCATACATTCTTATTGCCAAGCGGACGATTATTCACTTATACCTATGCATCCGCTGCAAGCTCGTTATCTTTTAGGAAAAGAAGAAGTGTGCCAATGGATTCAAAAAGGCAGGCTTGCTTATCTAGGGCCACACGGTCAGCCGTTTTATCCGACTTCGTCTGTTCGAACCGTATACAGTAACAATGCAGATGTGATGTACAAATTTTCCATTCCGGTAAAGATCACTAATTCACTGAGAGTGAACAAACGCAAAGAATTAAGCAGAGGGGTAGAAATTAGCCGTTTATTGCAAAAGGGATTACAGGCGGAGCTTCACGAAAATCATCCGGCTTTTCAAGTAATTGAAGACCCTGCTTACATCACGCTTGGAGAAAAGGAGCTTGGATTTGAAGTTATGATTCGAAGCAATCCTTTTCAAGGTAAGCAAGGGGATCGTACAACACTTCTAGCCAGTTTGTGTCAAGATCATGTGTTTGGAGAAGCTTCTCAAATTGAAAATATTATTCATCACATTGCTGCAAGTGAAAATAGCACGACTGAAGATGTAAGCAAGCGCTGGTTTAAACGCTATTTAGACGTATCTTTTCATCCTATGATGTGGCTTTACACTCAAAAAGGAATTGCGCTGGAAGCTCATCAGCAAAACTCCGTTATTAAACTTGATGAAAACGGATATCCATCGGTGTTTTACTACCGCGATAACCAAGGCTATTACTTTATGAAATCAAAGGAACAAGAGCTTCGCAAGCTGCTTCCTTTCTTAAACGGAGAAAGCGATACGGTCTGTGATGACGCTGTAGCAGAAGAAAGATTTCGTTATTACGTATTTTTTAATCATATTTTAGGATTAGTTAACGCTTTTGGTGCAGCTGGCCTCACTCAAGAATCAGATCTGCTATTGATTTTGCGACAAGAGATCGAGATGTACAAAGAAAAAGATCATACAGGGCTTGTTTCATCAATGTTAGAAGAGAAAGTGCTTCCTTGCAAAGCCAACTTCTTAACGCGCGTTCATGATATGGATGAGCTGGTAGGATCTCTTGAAACACAGTCTGTTTATGTAAATGTCGAGAATCCATTGTTCGAATCTGCAGGTGTACGTGTATGAAATCAGCCTTGCAAACGCAGTATCCATTTATGATTCAGCAAAAGGAGCAGAGCATTACCTTTCGCTCTGTTTCTTTTGCAAAAGATTTCGAACGGCTGTACAAGTGGATGCATGAACCGCATGTTATTCCGTATTGGAATTTAAATATTTCAAAACAGGCGTACGAGCAGCATTTAAAAACATTTCTAGCTGATTCTCATCAAAAGCTGCTAATCGGAGAAATTGATGGTGTACCTATGAGCTATTGGGAATCTTATATGGTTGAAGGTGACATAATCAGTAACTATTATCCTTATGAAAAAGGAGATCAAGGAATTCATTTATTGATTGGAGAACCTGCTTTTTTAGGAAAAGGCTATATTTATCCGCTCCTTCTTAGTTTGCTAAAGCATAAGTTTAACGTAGCAGACACTGCTAAAGTAATAGCGGAGCCAGATAGACGAAATGAAAAAATGATTGCAGTATTTAAAAAATGCGGGTTTCAATTCATGAAAGAAGTGTCGCTGCCTGATAAAACGGGTGTACTGATGAAATGTGAAAGAGAAGTATTTGAAAGAAGGTGGAGCGAATGGAACAACGGGACATTTTAGACGTAATTGGAGTAGGAGTTGGTCCATTTAATTTAGGATTAGCCGCTTTAATTGATAAAAAAGATTGTACATATAAATGTTTTGAACAAAAGAATGAGTTTAATTGGCATCCAGGAATGCTTTTAGAAGGTACAACACTTCAAGTGCCGTTTATGGCAGATGTGGTCACGATGGTGGATCCGAAGAGTCCATACACGTTCTTAAATTATTTGCATGAGCATGAGCGCTTGTATCAGTTTTATTTCTTTGAAAAGTTTCATATTCCGAGAAATGAATACAATCACTATTGCCGCTGGGTAGCGAGCCAGCTGAGTGGGCTTGAATTTAACAGCACAGTAAAAGAAGTAAAAATGCATGAAGACGCTAAGCCTTACTACGAAGTAACAGTTGAAAAAGAAGGAAAGCTTTATACCTATTACAGCTATCATCTTGTTACTGGAGTAGGTACGCAGCCCGTAGTGCCAAGAGACTTTCAAACAGTGGCAAGCGATACGTTTTATCACTCCGCTCATTACAAAATGAAGCGTCAGCAAACGCTGCAGGCTAAAAGCATAACCGTAATTGGCTCTGGTCAAAGTGCAGCTGAAATTGTCTATGATTTACTTCAACAGCAGCCTGAGTTTGAGTATAAGCTGAATTGGTATACGCGCTCAAAAGGTTTTTATCCAATGGAATATTCAAAGCTTGGCCTTGAACATTTTTCACCGGATTATACCCGCTATTTTTACAGATTGCCCGAAGAGAAAAAAGAGAGCGTTTTACGAAATCAAGCTCTCCTCTATAAAGGAATAAGCTTTGAAACAATCGGGAATATTTATGATTTGATTTACGAACGAACAATTGGAGGAAAAGAAGTGCCTCTAACGATGCGCGCGCTTACGGAACTTGCAGGCGTTGAAAAGATAAACGATACACATCTTCTGACTCTTCACCAATACGAGCAGGACTCATTTGAAAAAGAAGAAAGTGAAATTGTCATTATGGCTACTGGCTATCATGCAAAAGAGCCTGCTTTTATGGAAGGTTTAAAAGAACATGTACTATTCGATGAAAAAGGCCAGCTGAAAATTAACGAACGCTATCAAGTTGAGATGAAGAAGAAAGGAGCCCCGCTATTTGTGCAAAACGGAGAGCTTCATACACACGGAGTTGGAGCACCGGACTTAGGTTTAGGCGCTTATCGCAATGCTGTTTTGATTAACCAAATTGCAGGCAAAAGCGTGTACAAAATATATAAAAATACTGTTTTCCAAAAGTTCGGATTTTAAGAAATGATTTCCGCGCGTTTTGTTTTTATCTGCTTGTTTATGACCATGACGTCAGAAGTATTATTATCACCATTTTATCCACAGTATTTTACACATGCATTTCATGTAGATGGAGTGGCGATGACGTCTTTTTTCATTATTTGCTGCCGGATTGTGGTCATTGTTATGACACCTTTATGGGGAATGCTGTTTAAGAAATGGAACGTAAAATATGTAGTTGTAACGTCACTTTTAATGACGGCCTTAATTAAAGTCATTTTGAGCGAAGTTTCTACTTTTTATGAATTTTTAGCTACTTCCTTAGTGCTGCTCCTATTTCAAAGCAGTTTATATCTTTTGTACCCCTATTTAGTAGGCCACATGAAAAAAGGACAGAAAAAGGCAAGTGCTGCAACAACGTATGTATTTATTGTTCATACGGCTATTATTGTCGCTAGCTTGTTTGGAAGTACGGTTATTGCATGGGAAATGCCGCTTAACGTATATCAATACTTTGCTTTAATTGATATGGTACTGGCCGTATGGCTCTTAACAAGAAAAGCATTACCTTTAAAAGCAGAAAAAACGCCATCCATTCAAAGCATAAACGAGCCCATCTTTTTTTATTTGCTGGCGATTTTCTTTTTTTACCTTGGGCACAATGTCATTCGCCCTTATTTTACATTGTTTACACATGAAACATATGGCATGAGCAGTCAAGGCAGCGCTTTGCTGTATGCGATGCCGAGTATTATGGCGATTGTCTTAAAGCTTACGGTACCTACCAAACTATTGAACGGCAACGTTATACCGCTTTTTTATGGCATAACGGGTGCTAGTGTTTTGGTGCTGTGTTTGCAGGCATATGCTGATCATCTCAGCGTGTTTATTATCAGCCGAATTTTATATGGAGCCGGGTTTTATCTCAGCATGGTTATACTGGATATCTATTTATTTCGAAAAAGTAAAGAAGCGGCTGCTTACTATTACAGCTGGCTTATTGCTGTTCAAAATATCGCTCTGCTGATTGCACCGATTTTAGCATTAGAAATCAGCAAAGTGGATTTGGCATTTCCTTTAGTAGCGGGAGCAGCTGCTTTGCTAGCTGCTAGCGCTGTAATGCCGCTGCGTAATAAAACAATCCCTATTCTAAGACAAGTAAAGGAGAATGAAGGATGAAAATCAAAGAAACGAATCTTTCTGTATTTAATAAGCAATCATGGGAAAAAGCAAATCGACAGCTTTTAGCTAAAATGCTGCAGGAATTCATGTATGAACATATTATTGAGCCGAAACAACTGCAAAAACAGGGTGCGATTGCTATGTATCAATGGGAAGACCATCGGGGCGTTACGTATACATATCAAGCGAAACAGCGAATGTTTGATAGTTTTTCTGTACTGCCAGAAAGTATTAAACTAACATCTCAAACGTCAAACCCCACATTTTCAGAAGCACTGCAGCTGTTAATTAGCTTATCTGAAGACAAAGGAATGTCTAGCTCAACTGCAGGCCACTTAGCAAAAGAATATTTTCATACATTAGTAGCAGATTTGCATTTGCAAAATCGAAAATCAGCTGATGAATTAGCAGATATGGATTATGCAGAGCTAGAAGGTGAAATGACGGGGCATCCTTGGATTACGTATAATAAAGGGCGCATTGGGTTTGGTTATGATGACTATCTTCGGTTTGCGCCCGAGCAAAAACAAGAAATTCAGCTTTCATGGATTGCTGTAGAGAAGCAAATTGCTTCATTTCATTCGTTGGATACCCTTGGTTTTGATGATGTCATGAAGAAGGAGTTAAGCGCTGAGACGCTAGCTGAATTTGAAAAAGAGTTAACAAGCCAAAGTCTTTTACCTGCGGACTATTATTATATTCCTGTCCATGAATGGCAGTGGCTGAACGTAATTGTTCCTTTATTCGCTGAATACATTGCAAATAATTTAATTGTTCCTTTAGGAGAAGGGCAGGATCAATACCTGCCTCAGCAGTCGATTCGTACATTTGTGAATACAACAAATCGAGATAAGTATCACGTAAAGCTTCCAATGAGTATATTAAATACGCTTGTGTACAGAGGCCTTCCAAGTGAGAGGACGGTCATTGCTCCTCAAGTCACTCAGCATATAAAAGGTATAAGAGATCGTGATACGTTTTTAAAAGATACGTGCAAAGTAGGACTTTTAGGAGAAGTGGCTACGTTAAACGTCACTCAGCCGACGTTCGCTTCTATTAAAAATGCGCCTTATCAGTATCTAGAGATGCTTGGAGTCGTTTGGCGTGAAAGCATTTATCAAGAGCTAGAAGAAGGAGAGCATGCGATTACGCTAGCTGCGCTATTACATGTTGACGGTCAAGGGAAGGCTTTAGTTTCGTCATATATTGAAAAGTCAGGCTTAACTCCTAACGAGTGGATTAATGCGCTAACCAGCGCTGTGTTGCCGCCACTACTTCATTACTTGTATCAATACGGCACTGTATTTTCCCCGCACGGTCAAAATACGGTACTGGTTCTTAAAAACAACAAGCCGGTTCGAATTATTATGAAAGATTTTGTAGACGACGTGAATATTAGCGATCAGCCGTTTGAAGAATTGCAGCAGCTATCTTTTGAATTAAAAGAAGTGCTGCGCAGCGAAGAGTCAGAAGGATTGACGCAGTTTATTTTAACAGGGTTATTTGTTTGTCACTTCCGCTATTTAGCAAGCATCTTAGAAGAGCATGAAGGTGTAGAAGAAGAGGACTTTTGGAAAAGTGTACGAGCAGAAATCTTGCATTATCAAGCATCATTTCCACATTTGAAAAAACGATTTGAATTATTTGATTTGTTGCGTCCAACGATTACGAAGTTAACGTTAAATCGAAATCGAATGTTTGACTACGGATACGAAGATGACGGAGATCGTCCTCACGCAAGCGAATATGGTACGGTGAGAAATGCCTTGCATGAAGTGAGTGAAAAAGCCGTGCAATAATAAGGAAAAGCCGCTGGTGTTGTACTAGCGGCTTTTTTATGGTTAATTCTAAAGCAGGAAGCTAAGGGGATGAGCAGCAGCACTTTAGGAAACACTCATTTTATGTATGTGTAGAACGTAAAGATCAGTGAATGAACGATTTGATGGAGTAGATGGTAGAACAACAAATACGCAAGCTGAAGCAAACGTTTCGGCTTTCTTTTGTCAAAGCCTTATTTCAATGTCGCATCGCTACAAGGATAATGGTACAATTGTCTGTATATTTAAAAAAAGAGAGGGAATTACATGAAATCGCATATTCAAAAACATTTAACTTCATATAAAGAGAAATATAAAAACCGAGGTCGGCTGCTAATTAGCTGTCCGGACAAACCGGGTATTGTAGCCGCTGTGTCTACGTTTTTACATGAGCACGGTGCAAATATTGTAGAATCAAGTCAACATTCAACAAACCATGAAGGCGGCATGTTTTTTATCCGTTTCGAATTTGAATGTGAGGATTTATTAGCTAAAGAAGTAAAGCTAGAAGAAAGCTTCAAAAAGATTGCCGATACATTTTCGATGAACTGGCAGTTTACATATGCTCATAATTTGAAAAAAACAGCTATTTTTGTGTCAAAAGAGCCTCACTGTCTGCTAGAGCTGCTGTGGGCGTGGGAAAGCGGAGACTTGATGACAGACATCGCTGTCGTTGTAAGCAATCACGAAGATGCGCGCGAAGTAGTTGAATCGTTTGGCATTCCATTTAAGCATATACCAGCGACAAAAGACATTCGTCAAGAAGCAGAAGCAAAACAGCTTGAAGTATTAAAAGATTATGATATTGATGTAATTATCTTAGCGCGTTATATGCAAATTTTAACGCCGACCTTTGTGGCTGAAAATCCGTATCGCATTATTAATATTCACCATTCATTCTTACCGGCATTCATTGGAGCACGTCCATATGAACGTGCATATCAACGAGGCGTAAAATTAATTGGTGCTACGTCTCACTATGTAACAGACGACTTGGATGAAGGACCAATTATTGAACAAGATATTGAACGCGTGAATCACCGTGATGATGCGGATGACTTAAAGAAAAAAGGCCGCTTAATTGAACGTACGGTGCTTGCACGCGCTGTGAAATGGCACTTAGAAGACCGCATTTTAGTGCATGAAAACCGCACAATTGTATTTAATTAACAAAGACTAAGCTGTTAAAAAGTAGTTTAGCCGAAGGAAGATCCGAACGATGAATCGAGATTCTTGAGAGAGAATGAAATTCGTTCGGATTTTTTTATGGTCATGGTAAACGTAGGTTTCATTAGGTCTCATTCGCGTTTTTTTTCGGGGAAATCGCGTACCTACATGATAAAGAACTTTTCTATATGAGCTGAGATTTAGTTGTTTACTTAGCCCGTGAACACTTATACAATAGAAAAGGACTTTTTAATAAAGGAAGTGTCGGAAGTGAAACAATATCTTGAACTTTGCGAGCATGTGTTAGCAAATGGAACAAAAAAAGAAGATCGGACAGGAACAGGTACAATTAGCACATTTGGCTATCAAATGCGTTTTAATTTACAAGAAGGTTTCCCGGTATTAACGACAAAAAAACTTCATTTGAAATCAATTATTCATGAACTGCTTTGGTTTTTACAAGGAGATACAAACGTTAAGTATTTACAAGATAACGGCGTGCGCATTTGGAATGAATGGGCGGATGAAAACGGCGAGCTTGGCCCTGTATATGGTCATCAGTGGCGTTCATGGCCAACGCCGGACGGCGAAAAAATTGATCAAATTACAAATGTTATTAATCAAATCAAAAACAATCCTGATTCGCGCCGCTTAATGGTAAGCGCCTGGAATGTATCTGATGTAGACAATATGGCTTTGCCGCCTTGTCACTGCTTATTTCAGTTTTATGTAGCGGACGGCAAATTGTCTTGTCAATTGTATCAGCGCTCAGCTGATATTTTCCTAGGCGTACCGTTTAATATAGCTTCATATGCGCTGCTTACAATGATGGTGGCACAAGTGTGTGATTTAGAGCCAGGTGATTTTGTTCATACGTTTGGTGATGCGCATATCTACAGCAATCACATCGAACAAGTAAACCTGCAGTTGACGCGCGAGCCTCATGCATTACCAAAAATGAAAATCAATCCAGACGTAAAATCAATTTTTGACTTTAAATTTGAAGACTTTGAATTAGTAGATTATAATGCGCATCCTCACATTAAAGGAGCTGTGAGCGTATGATTTCCCTCATTGTCGCAATGGATCAAAATAGGCTGATTGGTAAAGAGAATGATTTGCCATGGCGTCTTCCGGAAGATTTAAAGTATTTCAAGCGCATCACAACGAGTCATACGATTGTAATGGGAAGAAAAACATTTGAATCAATTGGACGACCGCTCCCTAATCGCGAAAATGTGGTTCTTACGCGTCAAAAAGATTATCAGCAAGAAGGAGCAACCGTTATTCATTCAGTTGAGGAACTAGAAGCATTAGATGCTGAAAAAGAAGACGAGCTCTTTGTGATTGGTGGAGCTACTCTGTATGAGCAAACATTAGACGTTGCAAACCGACTTTATATTACGCATATTGAAGAATCTTTTGACGGCGATACACATTTTCCTGCGATTGATTTGAGCGAATGGAAAGTTATTTCGAAGCAGCAAGGAATTAAAGATGAAAAAAATCCCTACACGTATTATTTTACCGTATACGAGCGAAGCTGATTTCCCTTATTAAAAAAATGCGAGTCTGGGACAAAAGTATGGTAGTTGAAGAAAGATCCGAACGATTCATCGTTCGGATCTTTCTTTGTGATGGTGAACGTAGGTTTCATGTCTGTAGGTGCTTTTAGCAGTTGATTGGAGGGTAAGGCGAAGACTCAGGCGGGAGCGGAAGCAATGAGGAGGCTCACCGCCCGCGGAAAGCGAAGTCTTGCACGGAAATCAACTGCGGTGTAAAAACCGATTCATATTAGACGTCTTTAGGTGGGGTCTATTTCGTTATGTCTCAATCTCTTTTTATATTGATTTTAATTGCTTCATCATTTCGTGAAAAGCGGCTGTGCTAACAAACTGTTCAGCGCTCCAGTTTGCTTCAATCCATTGAATCAGCTCGCTTGGTGTATTAAAAACTTCTCCGCTTGTATCTGCTTTGCGAAGCATATATCTACCGTTTTCTTCATCTGCAACTACTTCGCACGGAATGGCACTTTCATAACTTTGAAGTGAAAACTCCATTTATTCCACAACCTTTCTTAATTTATACCTGTTATAGCATCAGCTGCATGTAGAAAGTATGGGCAATTTTGTAAGTCTATTTAGCGTTTGCTAAACATATGTAAAGTATGTGGACAGTAAAATAGTTGGAAAAGTTTTTTTAGTCATTATTAATGAAAAATAATGATTTTTCTAAATTTTATGTGATATAATGTACAAATTAATAATGGTAGAAGAGGAAGGAAGTTGGTTATGAAACAACAAGTAGATAATCGAACAAAACACGTACATTTAGAGGACATCATGATTGCAAATCAATTGATTAAAGATGTTGTTGTGCATACACCACTACAGCGTAATGACGTTTTGTCTGAACGATATGAATGTAATATCTATTTAAAACGTGAGGATTTACAGGTGGTGCGCTCATTTAAAATCCGCGGTGCGTACAATCGAATCAAAAAGTTATCCCCAGAAGAATTAGAAAATGGAATTGCCTGTGCAAGTGCAGGAAACCACGCACAAGGTGTAGCATATGCGTGCCGTCATTTAAATATCGATGGTAAAATCTTTATGCCGAGCACAACGCCACGCCAAAAAATTAATCAAGTGAAATTTCTAGGCAAAGATAACGTAAAGGTCGTACTAATCGGAGATACGTTTGATGATTCTTATGAACAAGCTATTGCATGCAGTGAAGAGGAGCATCGAACATTTATTCATCCATTTAATGATGTAGACGTTATTGCAGGACAGGGTACAGTAGCCGTTGAAATGTTCAATGACTGTGAAGATGAAATTGACTACGTATTTGCGGGTATCGGCGGGGGCGGATTAATTTCCGGTGTCGGCACATACGTAAAAAGCATCTCGCCTCAAACAGCTGTGATTGGGGTAGAACCAGCAGGCGCGCCTGGTATGCAGACATCTTTAGCAAATGGAAATGTAGTGACGCTACCGGCAATCGATCCATTTGTAGACGGAGCGGCTGTTAAAACAGTTGGAACGCTTCCGTATGACATCAGTAAAGAGCTTGTGGACGATATTGTAGTTGTTCCTGAAGGCAAGGTTTGCACAACCATTTTATCTCTATACAATGAAAATGCGATTGTAGCAGAACCAGCAGGAGCTCTTTCGATTGCTGCTCTTGACTCATACCGTGAGCAAATTAAAGGAAAAACGGTTGTTTGCGTCATCAGCGGAGGCAACAATGACATTGGACGTATGCAAGAAATCAAAGAACGTTCGATGATTTATGAAGGATTACAGCATTATTTTATCGTTAACTTCCCTCAGCGCGCAGGAGCTCTTCGTGAATTTTTAGACGAAGTGCTTGGACCGACAGACGATATTTCGCGCTTTGAGTATACGAAAAAGAATAACAAAGACAGCGGGCCTGCACTTGTGGGAATCGAGCTTAAGCATAAAGAAGATTATTATCCACTAATTAATCGTATGGATAAAAAAGGATTTCCTTACACAGAAATTAATAAAGAAAGCAACTTGTTTCACTTATTTATTTAAATAGAAGGTCGTTTTAAAAAGGAATGCTTCATTAACTGTCGAATAAGTTGATGAAGCATTTTTATTTTAAAAAATATTTGTGTTTTCTTTTTATTTTATCAAGACAGAAAGTACCTCAAGCATTATAATAAAATAAACGGGTAAAAAGAGGGTTGATCGCCTTGCTATTAAAAAGCCTTGAATTTAAACATGTCAGTGGTCAAAAAGTAAAAATTACTGAAATTCCAGTTTTAGAGGAAAATAGCACGTTTCGGTTCATGTTATCTGCAAAGCTTGATTTATTTATTAGACAAATCACGAACGAATCAGTTCCGAAGCAAACCTACTCGTTTCAAGAATATTTAAAACGCGTGCTGAAATGGAAAGATTACGAACAGCTCTTTAAGTCTCATGTATTAAAGCATAATGCATAAACGTAAAAGTTGACTTTTCTGAATATTTCAGCAGAGTCAACTTTTTTTGTTGATCTAAAAGGTTGAACATGCATTTTACGAATTAGCAAAACTTGCATTCTATTATAACTATATTGTTGTAAGCGTTCATGTTATACTAGTTTGCAATGCATCTTATAGGGGTGAACACATGTCGAAAATTAAAGTGGTAACGGATTCAACAATTGATTTAACGTTGGAAGAAGCTGAAAAATACGGTATTGAGATGATACCTTTATGTATTAATATTGATAATGAAACATATTTGGATCGCGTGGAATTAACGCCGACAGATTTTATTGAAAAAATGAAAAATTCAAAAGAATTACCAAAAAGCTCTCAGCCGGCTATTGGTTCTTTTGTTGAAGTATATGAACGATTAGTGAGTAAAGGGTATGACGTCATTTCCATTCATATGACTGGAGGAATGAGCGGAACCGTTCGAGCAGCTGAAAGCGCGGCTCAAATGGTGGAAGGAAATATCACCGTTGTCGATTCTATGTACATTACAAAAGCTCTTTCGTTTCAAGTCTTTGAAGCGGTGAAAATGATTGAAGAGGGGCATACGGTAGAAGAAATTGTCGCGCGCTTGGAAGAGGTGCGTCAAAATACGAATCTTTTTGTCGTAGTCGATACGCTTGAAAATTTGGTTAAAGGTGGACGTATTGGACGTGGAAAAGGGCTAATCGGTTCTCTTTTAAATATTAAGCCAATTGCTTCCCTAGCTGACGGAGTATACACTCCTGTTGCTAAAGTGCGCAGTCATTCTCAAATTGTTAAGTTTTTAACGAAGCAGTTCGAAGAGCATACAGAAGGAAAAAGTATTAAAGGAGTAGGGCTTGTACATGCAGATGGACTTGGGCTCGCTTCTAAGCTAAAAGAATCAATCGTGAAGACAAGAGGCTATACGCAATTTTCGATTGAAGATACGACGCCTATTATCTCGACGCATACGGGTATTGGTGCAATTGGTTTTATGTATTTTGCTGAATAAAGTGAGTTGCTTTTTGCAAGTCACTTTTTTGGCTTTCTCTTTTTTGGAAAAAGGAGAAAGAGAAGTGGACGAACGTGTGATATAATAGAATCAACTTTCTACCAGCGAATGCTGTGCTGGTTACTATTCTTTTGAATCCGGAGTATACCGATGAAAAAATATATTCGAAATTTGAGTGTGTTTAACAAAACGGTTTTATTTTCTACTTTAATTGTAGTTGCCCTTGGAGTCATTTCTTTAGCCATTAGCTATCAAGTTCAAAAAAAAATGGCAAAAGAGACGTTAACGCAGCATGTGTTAATTATGGCCGATTTATGGAGGGAGTCTTTATCTAAACAAGACGTAATAGCAGCAGTGGATTCAAGGAACGGGCCGATTCCTGAAAAAGACGAGCTAGAAAAGCAGTTCAGAAAGATTTATGAATTGCATCCGTCGTACTTGCAGGGATATATTATGACGACCGAAAAATTCAAATCGCATGGAAATAAGATTATCGTAACAGCGAATAAGAAAATTAAGCAATCGCTAGAGCCGTCCATGATTTATTATGGGGGAGAAGAATTTTACAAATCATTTAAGGAAGCAGAACGAAAAAAGAAAAATATCGTAACATCTACATACAAAGACGAATTCGGGACGTGGATAACCGTTTTATCGCCTATTACAAACAGCTCTGGAAAAGTTGTGGCTATTCTTGGTGTAGATGTAGATGCAAGCGCTATCTATATCTATCAAAAACGTTTAATTGTGTCTTTGGTCGTTGCGTTTACGCTTCTGTTTACCTTCATTATTGTGATTCAAGACTGGGGACTAAGGCGATTAATGTCGCCCCTTGGGGAATTAATAGAAGGAATTCAAGCGGTGAGTCAAGGGAAATTTGATGTGAAGCTGACACACGAAGATGATTCTGAGTTAGGGAATGTACACACAAGATTTAATGAAATGACCGAGCGGCTGCAGCAGCTTTTTCATCAAGTGTCAGTAACAAAAGAACACCTGAATGTAGAAACAGATCTCAGTCATACAAAAGACGGAATTACCAAAGCGATTG
This sequence comes from Priestia sp. RMT2NF4, assembly GCF_047872835.1. Classification (NCBI taxonomy): domain Bacteria; kingdom Bacillati; phylum Bacillota; class Bacilli; order Caryophanales; family Bacillaceae; genus Priestia; species Priestia sp. RMT2NF4. The sequence goes on along the minus strand of NZ_JBLQZO010000002.1, from coordinate 387,931 downwards.
ATGAATTGGAAGTTATTATGGAAAAAACGAGGATGCAAAAGGAATTGCAGCGAGCGGAGAAAATGAATGCAATTGGCCAATTAGCTGCTTCTGTAGCGCATGAAATTCGAAATCCTATGACGGTGGTAAAAGGGTTTTTGCAGCTGTTTCAAGATAACACAAAGCTTTCAAACACTGAATTAAGTTACATTCATCTTATGATTAATGAAATGGACAGAGCAGAAGCGATTATTCATGACTATTTATCGTTAGCCAAGCCGGATGTTCACCAGCATCGTTTTATTAACTGCTTGGAGTGTATTACAAGCTTAGTAGATTTATTATCTTCTTATGCTTTATTAACAAACAATATACTCATAGAATTAGACGCAAAAGAAGAGATGTATGTTCGCGGCAGCCGAAACGAATTGAATCAAGTTCTGCTTAATATTATGAAAAATGGAATTGAAGCCATGAGAGCTGGGGGAACGCTTCGAGTGGGGCTTTACAAGCGAGAAGGGCATGTACATATTCAAATTGAAGATACTGGTATAGGCATGACCAGTGAACAAGTGAAGCGGCTGGGAACAGCGTTTTATTCTTTAAAAGAAAAAGGAACAGGGATTGGTCTGATGGTTTCTTATCAACTGGTGGAACAAATGAATGGAAGAATTGAAGTGGAAAGCATACCAGGAAAAGGTTCAACGTTTATCTTGATTTTCCCTAGCTATGACTAAACTTTAACCGTGCAGGAGGAACATATGAAAAGCTGGTCTTATAAATTGTTTTTTTTACTGCTTATTAGTTGCATGATGTTAACAGCCTGTGGTTCCAAAATAGAAAATCCGCTTAATTGGAAGATGGACTCTTTTTCTTATGTTAACCAAGATCAAAAGAAAGTAGGGCTAAGTCAGCTGGAAGGGAACGTTTGGGTAGCTAACTTTATCTTCACAAGCTGCGAAACCGTATGTCCCCCAATGACGGCTCATATGGCTAAATTACAAAAAATGGCTAAGGATGAAGGCCTGGACGTTCGCTTTGTTTCATTTAGCGTAGACCCTGAAGTGGACACTCCTCAGAAAATGAAGGACTATGCGACTAAATTTGGCGCTGATTTTTCGAATTGGGATTTCTTAACGGGCTATAAACAAGCGGAAATTGAAAAGTTTGCGCTGGATCAATTTAAGATGATTGTGAAAAAGCCGCAAGAAGATCCGCAGGTTATTCACGGTACGTATTTTTTTCTAATTGACAAAGATGGAGTGGTTCAAAAATCTTATCAGGGAGTGACTGATCCTCCTTATGATGATATGATAAAAGATATTAAAATCCTTCAGTAAGAGCTATAAAATCGTCAAATCTATCCGCCAAACACAGCTATCTTTACAGTGATGTGTGAGCGGATATTTTTATGAAAGAAACATGCTTATCCTTTTTTTTACATATACTATATATAAGAAACGTAGTAAAATATCAACTTGACATAGTATGATAAGATATAAAGATATAGTTATTCAGAGCGGTAAGCAGTATTGCTTGTGACAGCGAGAATACAGCATAGTTAGTAGGTGTTATGATGAGAAAATGGAAAAGTATAGTGATAAGCAGTATGAGTGCGGTGGTGTTAGCGAGCTGTTCGACGACGACTTTTTTGCCAACGGACAATAAAGAAGAAGCCGTTCAGAAAGAAGTGGATTTAACACCTAAAAAGCATATTCCGAAAGGCTTTTTCCCTGTAGATTTAGATATTGTAGCCATTGGCGACTCATTAACTGAAGGAGTAGGAGATGAGTCTAAAAAAGGCGGTTATGTACCATACTTAACTAAATACCTTTCTAAACAAAATGAAGTGCAAAATGTACGAACAGAGAATCTAGGCAAAAGAGGAAACCGGACGGATCAGCTATTAGCGAGGTTAAATCAGCCGGGAGTAGCAGCTGAAGTATCAAGAGCAGACATCGTTTTCTTGACGATTGGCGGCAATGACGTGATGAAAGTGGTAAGGGATTACTTTTACAATATCTCAATTAAGACGTTTGAATCACAGCAGTCAAAATATGAAAAACGTCTAAATGACGTGTTTTCACGCATACGTAAGCTTAATCCTAATGCCCATATTTATTTAATCGGTTTTTATAATCCATTCTTTAAATCGTTAAGTGATGTGAAAGAAATTAATGTCGTTATTAATGAATGGAATGCGGCAAGCGAGAAAATTGCTTCTCAATATGATAATGTAAGTTATGTAAAAATTGATGATATTTTTTATGATTCTGACGTAAATTTATTAGGGAAAGACGAGTTTCACCCTAATAAAAAAGGGTACAAACTAATGGCTGAGCGCATTAGTAAATCAATGGAGGAAGAAGATCCTCTCGTTGGAGACCAGAAAAAGGAAACAGCAGAAGAAGTTACATCTGATGAAAAAGAGAAAAACACGAAAGAGAGTGGGAACGAGTAAGGAGATTGTTATATGAAGAAGTGGAAAACCCTATTTATCGCGTTATTAGGGATTAATGTTCTAGGGGCTATCCTTATTATTGCGTTTATTTTTCAACCGGTTGACAAGGTCAATCCAACTCCCTCTAAAAAAGTAGAAGGAGACGCAGAACTAACTATTTTGGCTAAAAAAGCGGACTTAAATGTACTGATTGATAAATATTTAAAAAAAGAATTTAAGAATCAGCCGCTTAACTACAAAATTACTCTTACCGATGTAGTAAGAGTAGACGGAACGATTCAAGTATTCGGCGATGATATTAATATTCGAATGACATTTGATCCGATCGTACAAAAAAATGGAGATATTGTGCTTGAACAGCAGTCACTTTCTGTTGGAAAGCTGCAGCTGCCTGTCCGCACAGTGCTTCGATACGTAAATAATAATTTTGCGCTACCAGAATGGGTAACAATCGATCCAAAGAATGAATCAGTATACGTAGCGTTACAGCAGATGAAGTTAGAGAGTGATTTTGCTGTAAAAGTACAAAAGTTTGATTTAAAAAATGATGATATTCGCGTACGTTTAATTTCGCGCAGTGAATAAAAAAACCTTCCAATTTGGAAGGTTTTTTTTGTTAACGGTCTTGGGAAATCAGCGCTTCTAATGCAGGACGGTTTTTAGCAAATCCGACGGCATATACCGTGTATGTTCGATTCGGGCGAAGGTTCAGTGCTGGGATTTCGAGTACTACATTTTTGGTTCCTGCTATGCGCACACTAAGTTGAACATGCATGGGGGATAAAGGCAAATATTTTGTGACTTCTTTGAACTGCACGCCAGAAAAAATGACGTCTCCACCTCTAGCCGCAATATCCACAGCAGGAGCATCAGGAGAAAGGTGCACAAACCGAAGCTTCGTTTCTCCACTTGGTACATCCGTATTGTCATAGATAAATAATAAATCAAGCTTGTTTAGCTCATCTACCGCCGCTACCGTGTAATTTTGGTTTCCTTCAAATGTAAATGATTCCGTTAAAACAGGTCTTCCCGTTTCTCCAGCGGGATAAATAGAAATTGTGTATCTTCCAGGTTCTTGTAATTCAATATAATCTGTTTCTTGTTTATAAGTTAAGTTGCGAATCACTCGTTTGTTGTTAATATAAATATCTACAGATGGAGAATCTGGAGAAGCGTGAAGTATACGAATTTGCGGCGGATTTACGCGTAAATTCGTATTTTCAGAAGAAGTTAAGATGGCCTGCTGGATATAGTACAAATGCTTTTGATAATAATGAATATGCTTAGATGGATCACTATACTTATAGTAGTTAGCTAGAAAATCGTATTTCATTGCTTTTTTAATATATTGATCAAAGGAATAATTAGCCATATGTTCAGCTCCCTTATTGTCGGAGTATAAAAACATTTCCATACGTAACCAAACATATGCTAAAACTCATAATTTATGCCGATCACTGATCACTCCCGAGACCTCCAAGAAGAAACAATGAGCCAAACGCCCTCTATGTGCATATACTGAATCAAATTATTGACTGAAGGCTTATTGTACGACCGAATTTAGTATAGAAAAAAGGAGTGAGAGCATGCGTGATTTTTATGCTCGGATGCTACGGTTAATCATGTTAAGTTTTTTACTGCTGCTACTTTTAATTCAATTTACAGAGCGCTCTACTTCATTTAATCACATTACCCCCGCGCTAAATAAAGTAACCGAGCGAATTGAGCTGATTACCTATGATCAATAAATGTATGTTTTCTGCGTTTCGATATGTACTTGTTCTTTATGCAATTTGCTTTACATTTTTATTTGTTAGCACAGTTCCAAGCCTATTTGGTTTCACTGTAACCGTTCAAGAAACGGATTATCACCACCTGCATCGCGGAGATATGGTTGTCTTTAGAGACGAATCATCTTCTTCAAAGAATGAACTTGTACTGGCCCATAATCAAGACCCTGATGTACTGGTTACAGCTCAAAGAAATTCTTTGCCTGCTTCTTTTAAAGTGATTGGAAGCTACGCATACCATCTCCCGTATATAGGGGTCATTATTGAGTTTATGAAAGATTTTACTACGCTACTGGTGATGGGCAGTATTTTACTTTTGTTGTTTTCGTATACGCTGCAGCCCAAAAGGCGAATATGGCGTAAGAGAAAGTAAAAAATGGGCGAATGCACATACAGGACAATCAACTAACGCATATAAAGTACAGTGTACGAAATGAAAAAAACAAGAGGAGAGATTGCTATGTATAACTACGATTGTTACGACCCATGCCATCACGGAGGCTATCACCACCTATATGATACTTGCCACTATCCAATTGGCGGTTATCATCATTGCGGAACGGGCCAGTCATTTGCATTAATTGTTGTGCTATTTATTTTATTAATCATCATTGGCTGCACTTGTTTTTGCTGATTAGGTCTCATTTGCTCGCATGTGCGAGCTTTTTATAAAAGATGGAAAAGGACAAACTTACATATAAATTGTTTAAATAATAAAAAAATTTTGCCAAATCAACATTTACCATATTATACTATAGCTAGTAACTCAATAAGCGAAGGTGAATATATGGAAAAGGAAAAAGTATTTCAACAGCTATTTTCAATGTCATTTACACCAATGCTCGTAATGAATATGGATGGCGATATTCAAATTTTAAATGAAGCTTGCTGCCACCTTTTTAAAACGACGGAGGAACGGCTTCTTTCCTGTAATGTGTTTGAAGAGCCAAATCGCTTTTTTATTGAAAAGCATGAAGTGGAACCGTTAAGAAAGCAAGAGGAAGAAGTTGTTTTACTTAAGAAAAAAGTAGATCAGCAGTTTCCGATGCATATCCATATTCAGCGCACGGAAGAAGATATTCCGCTCTTAGTTGTTCAGTGGAAAGAGTTTTCCTCAAGTATTGAAAAGCAAGAGGAAGTCATTCGGAAAATGAAGCAATATAAGCAGTTTGTCCAGCAAAGTCAAGATGCATTTATTGTAACGAGAGAAGGCAGAATTCAATATTTGAATCCCGCTGGTGTTAAACTTCTTGGCGGGGAGAAAAAAGAAGAGTATATCGGGCGTCCTTGGCTTCACTTTATTCACCCCGAACATTTAGAAATTGTAAAAGAACGAATGGTTCAGCTGATGAATGGAATGTCCGTGAGGCCACGTGTTGATGTGAAACTATTGACTAAAAAAGGGGTCGTCATTATTGAATCTTCGGCAACCAAAATTAAGTTTGAAGGACAGGATGCCATTCAGTATATTATTCGCGACGTAACGGATCGAAAAAAATATGATGAAATGGCAAGCAAATCTGAAAAGCTTACAATGGTGAGCAAGCTAGCGGCAGGAGTAGCACATGAAATCCGTAATCCAATGACGGCGATTAAAGGGTTTATTCAGCTGCTAAAAGCATCGAAACAGTATAATGAAGAATACAATGATATTATGCTTGAAGAATTGAATCGCGTCGAATCCATTATTCAAGAATTTTTAACGCTGGCCAAGCCTAAAATTGAAAATTCATACCATCCGAAAAGTCTCAATCAAATCATACGTCACGTGACATTACTATTAGATACACACGCCAATTATAAAAATTGTCGTATTATTAATGAGATTAGTGATGAGATTACAATCTTTTGTGAAGAAAATGCGCTTAAACAAGTTTTTATTAATTTAATTCAAAATGCGCTTGAGTCAATGAGCAAAGGTACAGTTAAAGTTACCGTCGAGAAAAGAAATGAATACGGCATGGTCATTATCGAGGATGAAGGATGTGGAATTGATGAGCAATCTTTAGCTCGGCTAGGTGAACCATTTTATTCCACCAAACAAACAGGAACAGGGCTAGGATTAATGATTAGCTACCGAATAATCGAACAGCATCAAGGGCATATTTCATTTGCGAGTAAAGTAGGAGTAGGAACAAAAGTAGAAATTGCTCTTCCGTATATTAAAGAACCAGTGAACATTTCGTAGCGCTTGCTATTCGTTCGCTGGTTTTTATTTGGTTGAAATAAAAACGAATGTTTTTTTATTTTTTTATTTTAATGTTCGTGTATATTGTTGACTAAAGGGTTTGTTTTTGATATATTATCAAATGGCTAGAAAATAACCGAATGATAATAAAAAAAGAAAATTCGGTCAATAACTTTTATCTTTTACCCAAAGAAAAAAGATGATGGGAGAATGTACAATGAACTCAAATTATGATGTTATTGTGGTAGGGGCAGGACCTGCTGGAATTTTTACTTGCTATGAGCTAACGTTAAAATTACCGGAAGCAACTATTTTATTAATCGATAAAGGACACGATATCTATCGACGTAATTGTCCGATTCTTCAGAAAAAAATTGAAAAATGTCCGCCTGCAGTTGGCAGAAAAGAGTTTGCTGGCTGTTTGCCTGCTTGTTCTATCACAAATGGTTTCGGTGGAGCCGGCGCATATTCAGACGGGAAGTTTAATATCACCAGTGAATTTGGAGGCTGGATGACGGATTATCTGTCTGAATCACAGGTGGTAGATTTAATTAAATACGTGGATGAAATTAATTTAAAACACGGAGCAACCGATACGATTACGGATCCGTTAACTGATAAAGTTCGTGAAATTGAAAAACGCGGATACGCAGCAGGATTAAAGCTATTGCGTGCCCAAGTGCGTCATTTAGGAACAGAGCAAAATTTAGAAATTTTAAAAAGCATTTATGAATACTTAAAAGAAAAAATTGATATGCAGTATAAAACGGAAGTAGCCGATTTAATAACAGAAAAAGAAGATGGTCAGCATATCGTGCGCGGTATTGAATTGAAGAATGGCGACAGAATTACGGCTGATAAAGTCGTGGTTTCACCAGGTCGAGACGGCTCGAAGTGGATGAGCGACTTACTAAAAAAACGCCGTTTGAAAATGATTAACAATCAAGTAGACATCGGTGTTCGAGTAGAAACATCTAACGTTGTTATGGAAGAAATCAACAAGCACTTGTACGAAGGGAAATTTATTTACAATACGTCTGTAGGTACAAGAGTCAGAACGTTCTGCAGCAATCCTTCAGGGCATGTGGTAGTAGAGAATCATTCAGGGATTATGTTAGCAAATGGACACGCATACAAAGATCCGAAGCTTGGAAGTCAAAATACGAACTTTGCGCTGCTTGTTTCTCATAAATTTTCGGATCCATTTGATCAGCCGAACGAATATGCGCACGAAGTGTCAAGATTAGCTAATATGCTGTCAAACGGAGGCTTAGTTGTTCAAAAGTATGGAGATATTTTAAAGGGGCGCCGTTCAACAGCGAATCGAATTAAAGAAGGCTTTTTAGAACCAACGTTAAAAGAAGCTGTCCCTGGTGATTTGGGTTTAGTGCTTCCATACAATACAATGAAAAGCTTAATTGAAATGACAGAAGCACTGGATCATGTAACGCCTGGGTTAGCATCTGAACATACGCTGTTTTACGGTGTGGAAGCGAAATTTTATTCCGCCCGTCCGAAGTTAAACGATAAGTTTGAAACTGAAATTTCCGGTTTATACGTGGGAGGAGACGGAGCTGGTATTACGCGAGGACTCGCGCAGGCAAGTGCGTGTGGTGTGTGGGTAGCGCGTGACATTGTTGAAAAATTAAAGAATCGTAAAGCAAGTTCTGAACCTGTTACTGTATAAAAAAAGAGGCCGTCACGGCCTCTTTTTTTTATGGGTTAAATCAACGAGAGGGAATAAGTAAAAAGTAAAGAACTTGTACCGCTCCAACTCCGATAGTGTTATATGATAATTACCCGCTCCTTTTTTAAAAGATAGTAGGAAATCTATACTTCTATCTTGAGCAGAATTAAGTAGAATAAGGCGAATTGATAGTGTCGATTTCTTCCCATCAATAAAGTCAGTGAAATTTTAAGGAGTGTATATCAAGCAGTACAAGGATAAAATCAACAGTTGGAAAGAGTTATTTTTTTGATAAGTAAAATATTTATGGAAGCAGTAAAGTACATGGATATTAGAATAATTATACATATTTATGAATGGTATCAATGAGAAGAAAGTTCACTTTATAAACTATTTTTTGAATTAATTTTTTATCCATTAGATTGTAAGTCTTGTTAAATAGGTGTTTTTGGTTTATTGAAATATGATGTAAATATTTTAAAATATAACAATTATCAACTTTTTACGATAAAATCATGCATTATTTTTGAATAAAAACTTGACAGAAACATATAAAATGAATTTTAATTAAAGTAACAATTATTATCATGCAAAAATATTAAAGAAAATTATTTGCTTAATCTCTTTTGTTTTATAAGAGAACGGAGGACCCATATTTGTGCGTAATGTCCTTGGGGTGAATCTTGAATGAATCAAGTAGGGTAACTCACATACCCGAATCCGACAGCTAACTCCGTAAGCATTCAGTGAGGGAATAACAGGTCTATGAAACCATGATATTCTCATGGTTTTTTGTATAGCTAAAAATATTCCTAAACTATTAATCTGAAAATTTTTAATATATTGTATATTTTGAGTGTTATCGCCCTCAATGCATGGTAAAATAAGTATGGTAGTTAGAATCATTCTAATATAATTTATTTACGGGAGGTAAATCTATGAAGCTATCGACAAAGATTATTATCGCGCTAATTGCTGGTGCTATTGTAGGAGTGTTAATCAATGCTTTTGCTCCAAGTGCTTTTGCTCCGCTGGACAAGTACTTGTTTACACCGCTTGGCCAAATTTTCTTAAGCTTAATTAAAATGCTTGTTGTACCAATTGTGTTTTTCTCTATCACGTTAGGTGTAGCAGGTTTAGGAGATCCTAAAAAATTAGGAAGAATCGGGGCAAAAACAGTTTCCTACTTCCTAGTGACAACAACCGTTGCAATTATTATCGGTTTAATTTTAGCGTATGCAATTAAACCGGGTACATTTGGATCTTTTGATACACAAAACGCTTCTTTTGAAGCTGAAAAAGCACCACCGGTTGGAGAGACATTCTTAAATATGATTCCAGTCAATCCAATTCAAGCGATGGCTGAAGGGAATATGCTTCAACTTATCGTTTTCTCTATCTTTATCGGTTTTGGTATCACGATGCTTGGAAGTAAAACAAAAGGACTTTACAATTTACTTGAGCAAGGAAATGAATTGATGATGTACCTTGTGAATCTAGTGATGAAGTTTGCTCCGTACGGAACATTTGGGCTTCTTGCAACCGCGGTTGGAAGTCAAGGCTGGCAGGCAATTAAAGCGATGGGGCTATACATGATTGTAGTCGTGCTCGCGCTGTTCATCCATTCAATCGTAACATATGGGGGATCAGTCGCTCTTATGGCCAGACGTAACCCTATTGAATTTTTTAAGGGTTTTGCTCCTGCGATGACAGTTGGATTCAGTACATCAAGCAGTAATGCAACGCTTCCGATTTCAATGAATGTGGCGCAAAAAAATCTTCGTGTCCCCGAGTCTATCAGCAGTTTTGTTCAGCCATTAGGTGCAACTATTAACATGGATGGAACGGCAATTATGCAAGGTGTAGCGACTATTTTTATTGCGCAAGTATACGGGGTTGATCTGTCGTTGGGCGCTCTTGTGACGGTTGTGTTGACAGCGGTGCTTGCTAGTATTGGTACAGCAGGCGTGCCGGGAGTTGGTCTTATTATGCTAGCGATGGTACTGAGTTCGGTTGGCCTGCCTGTAGCAGGTATCGGATTAATTATCGGAATTGATCGCTTGCTTGATATGCTTCGTACGTCTGTAAATATTACAGGAGACGCTGCGTGTGCCGTTATTGTGGCTGAGTCAGAAGCAAAGCGTATCGATAAATCTGTAACGCAATCAGCTTAATATGTGTAAAAGCTCTAGCTATATGCTAGGGCTTTTTTTATTGGCAAGAAACTCTTCTTTTCAGCATACAGTTTAATAAGAGTGTGTGTTTGAAAGGAGAGTGCGGAAATGAATAAAACCCATGTGATAAAGCCGCTGCTCGACGACGACTACCCAGTTATTTCATATGGAAAAGGAATTTATTTGTACGACCAAGATGGAAAAAAGTACATAGATGCTTCGTCAGGGGCAGTTACAGCAAGTATCGGACACGGCGTAAAAGAAATTATTGATGCGATGACGGATCAGGCACAGAAAGTTGCGTTTGTATATCGGTCGCAGTTTACAAGCGATCCGACGGAAGCCTTAGCTAAGAAACTATGTGAATTAAGCAGCAATCATTTCCAGTGGAGCTTTTTTGTTAACAGCGGGACAGAAGCGACTGAAACGGCTATGAAAACAGCCATTCAGCATTTTCAAGAGCAAGGAAAGCCAACCAAAACAAAGGTTTTGTCACGCTGGATGAGCTATCACGGTATTACAATAGGAGCGCTGTCTATGTCAGGGCACGTTGGAAGACGAAAACGTTTCTCGTCTTTGCTTGAAGATTATCCTTCGGTTTCACCTCCTTATTGCTATCGATGTCCGTTTCATCAAACCTATCCATCCTGTAATCTTGCTTGTGCACACGAATTGGAAACAGTTATCAAACGAACCGGCCCTGAACATATTGCTGCTTTTATTACAGAGCCCATTGTAGGAGCTGCCGGAGCAGCTCTTACACCTCCACCCGGTTATTATGAAGTGATAAGAGAAATTTGTGATAAATATGATGTGTTATGGATAGCCGATGAAGTCATGACTGGAGTTGGGCGTACAGGCGTGATGTTTGCATATGAGCACTGGGGAGCTAAACCAGACATCATGACGCTTGGAAAAGGAGTGGGAGCAGGATATACACCGATAGCCGTTACGTTAGCTAGCAGCAAAACGATTGAACCTATCATGAACGGATCCAAATTAATTATGAGCGGCCATACGCTAAGCGCTAATCCGCTGTCAGCGGCTGTAGGGCTAGCTGTCTTAGCCTATATTGAAAAGAACGATCTTGTTCAACAAGTAGCGCTGAAAGGAGCCTATTTAGTAAAAAAATTGAAGGAGCTTCAACTTCTTTACCCTATCATTGGTGATATTCGTGGCAAAGGCTTACTAGTTGGTCTTGAGCTTGTACAAAATCCAAAAACGAAGGAGCCTTTTTCATCCTCCGAAAATATGACGGCGCGCGTAATAAGTAAAGCCCATAAAAATGGTCTTCTCCTTTATCCTTCACAAGCAGGAACAGATGGAGTAGAAGGAGACGGTATTATTATTGCGCCACCATTTACGATTACTCATCGCCAACTTGATGAAGCGGTCGTGTTGCTTTCGAAAACATTGTATGAAGTACAAAATGAAAAACAGGGAGATGAGGTGAAATAAGTGACAAAGGTCGAAAACTCATTTCAAAAGATTACAACTGTGGAACAAGCAATTGAATACGTGGATCATGCTGCTACGCTGATGATAGGAGGGTTTGGAGGCGTAGGCAGTCCGCCTTCTCTCATTGACGGCCTTATTGAAAGCGAAAAATCAAATTTCACACTGATATGCAATGATTCAGGCTTTCCTCATATTGGTGCGGGAAAATTAGTAAGTCAAGGAAGAATCCAAAAACTGATCGCTTCTCACATTGGATCGAATCCTGTGGCTGGAACGCTGATGACAGAAGAAAAGCTGAAAGTTGAGTTTTCTCCTCAAGGAACGCTTGCTGAACGGATTCGAGCGGGGGGAGTTGGACTTGGAGGAGTACTGATTGATGTAGGAATAGAAAATGACATTATTCAATTTGGAAAAGAAAAAGTGGAAGTAGACGGCAAGACATTTTTAGTTGAAAAACCGCTCACAGCCGACGTGGCTTTTGTATATGCAAAAAAAGCAGATCCATTCGGCAACTTGCTCTATGATAAAAGCGCTCGAAACACTAATCCATTAATGGCTATGGCAGGTCGTATAACTATTGCTGAAGTGGAGGAAATCGTTCCTCTTGGCGACATTGACCCAGAGAATGTGATGACGTCAGGCGTATTTGTGGATTATATTGTGCCTTCAAAAGGAGTGAATTGGAAATGGGTTTGGGAATAGATATTCGTCATCGTATTGCAAGACGTGCTGCGGCTGAAATCAAAAACGGCATGATTGTTAACTTAGGGATTGGCATTCCTTCTCTTATTCCTAATTATGTACCAAGCGCTGTTCATGTGATGTTTCATGCTGAAAACGGAATTTTAGGGTTAGGATCTTCGCCTCCTTTAGGTGAAGAAGATGAGAATGTCTGCAATGCAGCAGGCTATCCAACAACTACTGTTCAAGGGGCTTCATACTGTGATAGTGCTACAGCCTTCGCGATGATTCGAAAAGGATACGTCGATATGACCATTCTTGGTGCGTTAGAAGTGAGTGAAAAAGGGGATTTAGCTAATTGGATTGTGCCAGGTAAGCGAGTTCCTGGGATGGGAGGAGCGATGGAATTAGCTCAAAAAGCGAAAAAAGTCATTGTGCTAATGAATCATACGAGCAAGACAGGAGAACCAAAACTGGTCAAGACATGCTCTTTACCTCTTACTGCTTCGGGCTGCGTGGGATTAGTTATTACGGATCGGGCGGTTTTTAAAGTAGAAAAAGATGCGCTTCTTCTAACCGAGTTAATGTCTCCTTATACCGTAGAGGATATTTTGAGTTCAACAGAAGCGACAGTTCGCCTGAGTGATCAATTGATTACGATACGATAAGGAGGACCATTACATGAACATACAGCAATCTATTCATAACTGGATGACAGAGCATCGTCAAAGTGCAGTGCGTTTACTCAAGCGTTTCGTAGAAGAAGCAAGCGTACAGGGTTCTGAAAAGCATGCGCAGGCAATTGTCATTGAACGCCTTCGACAGCTGCAGTTAGATATTGATATATGGGAACCAGACGAAAAAACACTTCGTACCCATGAAGCTTTTGCCTCCAACCGTTCTAGTTTCCGAGATAGCCCGAATGTGGTAGGCGTGTTAAAAGGAAAAGGTGGGGGAAAATCCATCATTTTAAACGGACATATTGATGTTGTGCCTCCCGGCGATCTTTCACAATGGAAGGAAGACCCTTATACGGCCGTTGTAAAAGATGGAAACTTATATGGGCGCGGTGCAACGGATATGAAAGGAGGGAATGTGTCGTTACTTTTAGCGATTCAAGCATTAAAAGAGCTAGGTATTTCATTAAAAGGAGATGTTATTTTTCAAAGCGTAGTAGAAGAGGAAAGCGGAGGGGCAGGAACACTTTCCTGCGTGCTTAGAGGGTATAAAGCAGATGGTGCCATTATTCCAGAACCAACCAACATGAAGATCTTTCCTAAACAGCAAGGCTCGATGTGGTTTCGCGTGACCGTACATGGAGTAGCAGCACATGGAGGTACTCGGTATGAAGGCGTGAGTGCCATTGAAAAAGCAGCTGTTGTGCTTAAACATATTGAGGGTCTTGAAAAAGAGAGAAACAGCCGAATTACAGACCCGCTCTATAATAAAATTCCCATTCCCGTGCCCATTAATATTGGAAATATACAAGGAGGGACGTGGCCTTCTTCAGTTGCTGATCAAGTAGTATTAGAAGGCAGGATAGGAGTTGCTCCGCATGAAAAAATGAAAAATGTCAGAGCGGAAATGAAATCGTGGCTTGAACTTTTGCCTCAGTGTGATGAGTGGTTTGCTGAGCATCCTGTCGACTTGGAATGGTTTGGGGCCCACTGGCTTCCTGGTGAAATTGAATTAGAGCATCCGCTTATGACCTCTCTTTCGTCCTCTTTTTATCAAGTGAAACAGAAACAGCCAATCATTGAAGCATCTCCTTGGGGAACGGACGGAGGGATATTGTCACAAGTTGGAGATATTCCAACAGTTGTGTTTGGACCAGGAGTAACAGAAGTAGCCCACTTTCCGAATGAGTATATTTGTATTCAAACGATGCTTGATGCAGCAGAAATTATTGCGCTCACCGTAGCAGACTGGTGCAGTATTGCGGACTAAGCTAAAAAGGGAGAGGATACAAACAAATGGCGAAACAAGAAACTATTTGTCAACCAACCTTTGCTATGACTCTTTTTTTAGATGAATGTAACAAGCGTCTGAGAATGGATGATTACCGGGGAAATGTGAACGATATTTACAGCTATATATATAAAGAAATTGATAAGGCAACGTACGAAAAGTGGATTATAAAAGCACGTGCCGAACATCTGTTGGACTGGATGAGCTTGGGATTTTCTTTAGAAGCAACTGTTCCCTACTATTTTAACGGAAGCGACGCGTATCTTTTATGCTACTATACGTCTCAATCCCGCCGAGACAGCGGGGAGACGTTAAAAGAAACAGAGCTGCTTCAAGATGTTTTGAATTTGCCGACATCTGATTATTCTCCTTTATCGAATCAACTGATTATGCGCCGAGCCATTTCATCTGACGCTAAACAACTTTCTCAGCTCTACCGTCAAATCTTCACAGTGTATCCGACTCCCCTCTATGAAGAAGAGTATCTCTCTAGTTTGCTTCAAGAAGATAGTTTGTTTTATATCATCGTTGACAAGAACGATATCGTTAGCGCTGCTTCTGCTGAAATTGATTATGTCTATCACAATGCTGAACTAACGGATTGTGCGACTCTCCCTGCTTACCGAAAGTATGGATTCATGAAGCATTTATTAAGCGCACTAGAGGCGGAGCTAAAACAGAGGCATATTTTTTGTGCTTACACAATAGCGAGAGCGCTTTCATTTGGGATGAATGCCGCTTTTCATCAGCTTGGGTATACCTATACGGGACGGTTAACGAATAATTGTTACATTTATAAATCGTTAGAAGATATGAACGTATGGGTGAAGGATCTATCAAAAAGTAAAGGATGAGAAATAATTAACCAATTTATGGGCTGTAACATATAACAATAGTAAATCTTCATAAAGGAGCGATTGTATGTTATATGATTTATATAAGCCGTCCCGACATTGGAAAGATATCGAATTATGGAAAGATGTGCCCGAGGAAAAGTGGAACGATTGGATTTGGCAATTAACAAACACAATTCGAACGCTAGATGATTTAAAAAAAGTCATTAATTTAACTCCTGAAGAAGAAGAAGGAGTGCGCATTTCAACCAAAACCATTCCGCTTAATATTACGCCTTACTATGCATCTTTAATGAATCCAGATGATCCTCGCTGCCCCGTCCGTATGCAGTCTGTTCCGGTTGGCCAAGAACTTCATAAAACAAAATACGATCTAGAAGATCCGCTAGATGAAGACGAAGATTCTCCGGTGCCAGGATTGACTCATCGCTATCCGGATCGCGTTTTGTTCTTAGTTACCAATCAATGCTCCATGTACTGCAGATACTGTACTCGAAGAAGGTTTTCAGGACAAATTGGAATGGGCGTTCCAAAAAAGCAGTTAGATGCTGCGATTGCTTATATCGCCAAAACACCTGAAGTACGAGATGTACTCATTTCAGGCGGTGATGGCTTGCTGATTAATGACAACATTTTAGAATATATTTTGAAAAATTTAAGAGCTATTCCCCACGTGGAAATTATTCGAATTGGCACCAGAGCACCCGTTGTGTTTCCGCAGCGAATAACGGAAAATTTATGTGCCATTTTAAGAAAATATCATCCAGTGTGGTTAAATACTCACTTTAATACATCCATTGAAATTACGGAAGAGACAAAAAAAGCATGTGAAATGCTTGTCGATGCAGGCGTTCCAGTTGGCAATCAAGCGGTTATTTTAGCTGGGATTAATGACAGCGTAGCTATCATGAAAAAGCTTATGCACGATTTAGTAAAAATACGCGTTCGTCCTTACTATATTTATCAATGTGATTTATCAGAAGGAATTGGGCATTTCCGAGCACCTGTTTCCAAAGGGCTTGAAATTATGGAAGGGCTGCGAGGTCATACGTCTGGCTACGCTGTTCCAACGTTTGTTATTGATGCGCCAGGAGGTGGAGGAAAGATTGCCGTTCAACCAAACTATATTATTAGTCAAAGCGCAAGTAAAGTTGTTCTGCGAAACTTTGAAGGCGTGATTACGACGTATCCGGAGCCAGAAAGCTATGTGCCTGGGCGTGCAGATGATTATTTTCGAGCTGTTTATCCAGAATCGGATGCTAAAGATTCTTCCATCGGCATCTCAGGTCTTATGAATGATGCTCAATTCAACCTTGTACCGGAAGGGTTAGGGAGAGTAAAAAGACGTAAAACATATGAAAGTGACAGTGCTCACGAAAGCCTGAAAGACAAACGTGAAAAAAGAGATGAATTAAAAGATAAAAAGTTTAAAGCTCAATTGAAAAAAGACGGTAAAAGCGACGATGCTCCATCATCTTAAGGAGGTCCTGTAATATGACTGTTCAATGCGCATGGTGCGAAGAAGAAAAAGCGGTAGAAACAACCAATACCGCATACTGGGAATTGCCAGATGGAACGAGAAGTATCGAAATTACTCATATGCCATGTATCAGCTGTTCAGGTTGCGGGATGTCATATCAAGAAGAAGAGATCATAGAAGAAGTGGAAACACAGCTGCTTCTTGTCGATACAAAAAAACTTGATGAATCCATTCGGTATGATGAGCTATTAAAAGTGCCAAGATTATTAAAGCGCAACTACTTTAAATTCTAAAAATCCGCCCCTTATTTTGTAAGGGGCGGATTTTCTTATTGATAAGCCTTTGTTCCAGCAGTACGTAGGCTGTATGCGTGCTTTAAAGCTACTGTAACAGGACGAACAGTTGGAAGTTCGACTTCGTCTATTTTCGAAACGGGTAAAAGACCAACAGACGTGCTCGTAATAAAAACTTCATCAGCGTCTTTTAAAAAGGAAGGAGTCATATTTTGTTCTCGGATTTGAATGGCTTGTTCCTGCGCACATTCCAGTACGTTAGCGCGCGTAATACCGGATAGAATTTTTCTTGTGGCAGGAGTCGTGAACAAGACGTTGTCTTTTATCGCAAATACATTGCTGCTCGACCCTTCGGTTATGTATCCGTCTTTTACTAAAATAGCTTCTTTGCACCCTTTAGAAGCCGCAGCTTGTTTGGCCAGAAGGTTAGGAAGTAGGTTCAATGATTTGATATAGCAATTAGCCCATCGCTCGTCTTCCAATAGAAGAGTGGAAATGCCTTTTTCATAGGCTTCTTCAGGTGTTTGGCGAGGATGGCGTATTGTGAGTGCTAATTGTGCAGGTACATCAGGAAATAAATGATTTCGAGGAGCAATCCCGCGCGTAACTTGAATATAAATATCAGCGTCTTTTAACGTTGATTTTTCCATTCCTTGACGAATGATGTCCTTTAGTTCCTGTCTTGAAACCGGCAGTTCAATAAAGATTGCCTTTGCACTTCTTTCTAAGCGGTCTAAGTGACGTTCAATCGAAAACGGAACTCCTTTGTATACACGAATAAATTCATAAACACCGTCTCCAAACTGGTGACCGCGTTCATCAATTGGAATAACTGCCTCGTTAATATCTCTAAACTCTCCAGCATAATATGCTAATTCCATCTTGAAAAACTCCCTTCCTTTAGATATTAAAACGTTAACATAAAATTCAGCAAAATGAAATTATTTACTTGGTTTCTCTAAAGAAAATGAAAAAAGTCATACTCCTTTAGGAGTATGACTTTTATGAAAACGTACGTTTGAATGCTAATGAAAATTTCTGAATGGCTTTTTTAGGTGTAACAAACTGAACGATGAGCTTGGTACCGGTGATGAACCAATCGACAATACGGCTGCCAAGAAGCATCGTTACTAAAATGGACAGTGCGATTAAGACGATAATACCCCATGATGTTGGCTCTAGACTTTTTGAGAAGTCAGTTGTAAAGAACCATTTTAAAATGAAGCCGTGCAATAAATACACGTATAGTGATCGCTGTCCAATGCTTGTTAAAGCAAAACCGCGCGTTGGAATTAAAACCATAAAGGCAAAAGATACAAGAAAAGCAATTCCATAGTGAGAAACGCGCATTAAAAATTCGGCCACATTGTCGTACGTGTTCGTTCCATACAGCATATCTGTGTAAGCCGTGTCGTCTAAGAAAGAATAGCTTCCAATTAATGTAACTAGTAATACGATGGATGCAATGATTCGATTTCGCGCTGTCAAAAGATTTGTAAAAGGCTCTTGTCGCTGTGACAAATAGTAGCCTAAAAGGAAAAACGGGAAGAAGACAAACATTCTGCTAATGCTTAGAATTTTATCAAATCCGTCAATATCAATGAAGCCCATTGCAAGTCCAAGCGAAATAGAGACAGTTAAGCTAATCCACATTGGGAATTTTGCAAAGAAAGGAAGCATTAATTTCCAAAAAATTAAGCTCAGTAGAAACCACATTGCCCATCTAGGAACCAAATATTGAAGCGTGTACGTTTCATCTGTATAAAGCACACTATAATAAAGAGTATAGATCGTTTGGAAAGCTAAGTAAGGAAGAGCCACCTTTGTAAATATTTTTTTGTAATATCCTTTTTTATGGAAATTTTTCGAGAAATAACCTGCTAGTAAAATAAAGACAGGCATATGGAAAATAAAGATAAAGTGATAAATGGACAGCATTCCGCTGCTATCTGTTCGGTACGGAGAAATCATGTGCCCAAATACAACTAAAAAAATTAATACGAATTTAGCGTTATCAAAGTAAGCATTTCGAGTATTCATAGTATTATTTTTCCTCAACATATGCTGATGTAAACCTCCCACCAACAAGATTTATTTAAATGGCGATTATTGTTAGAATAACCTTTCACTACGGAATTAAAACATGAATTCTTCTTTTTTGCAATTACATAAAGGCTTGAGAAACCTGTCGAATCAACGCTTTTGTTATAAAAACGATGTGTTTTTGTTACAAATGTCTTTTTGAAAAAAGAAAAATATTGATATAACAATATTTATTCGTTACGCTAATAGTGAAATTTGTTTTGCAACTGTAACATGAATTTAATATTTTTTGTCCAGTAAAACACTCATATTGCAGTGTTCGACATCTACATATCACAGAAGAAAGTTGTAGATTTCTTGAAAAAATGATAGAAAAGATACACATACCGCTGGAGGGGGAGTACGATGAAATCCTTTTATCACTATATAATGAAATTCCGATCAAATAAAAAACATGATCGAATGGGAGAGTTTGCGCGAAGTGCTTATGATGATCACAGCTTCCCGAAATCTTCAACAGACTATGACGAACTGAGTTCTTATTTAGAACTCAACGGACATTATTTATCAAGTATGACCGTATTTGATGAAGCATGGGAGCTTTATCAAAATAATGCGTGAGAAAATAAAAAGAGGCTAGAACAACAGTATTTTAGTTGAAGGAAGATCCGAACGATTCATCGTTCGGATCTTTTTATTTTCCTTAGCCTGTACAATAAGCAGAAAAAAATGATAGAGGGCAATAGATAATAAAGGCTTGGTTCTAAAGATGTTATACTTCCCCTTTTTTAGTTACTGCATATAATATTGTAACTTTTCAGTAGGTGTATGTTTACTAAGGAGGTGCGACGATGGCAGGGAAGAAAAAACCTAAATACGGAATTGGTGAAACAGTCGTTGTAACAATATACGGGACCGTTGGCACTATTACCGATATAAAAGTGATGGATGGGATTTTTGTATACGAAATCAACCATAGTGAAGGTCTTTTTTTAGAAGATACAATTGAACTTCTAGAAGAATATGAAGGTCAAATATTAGTACAGGAAAGAGTAGAGCTTGAATATAAATTTTTCTTCGGCGATATCGTCCAGGTTTTTAATTATGGAAAAGAGTTATTTAAAATCATTGGTATTCGAACAGAAATATGGCGTTATAAAGAGGATTCATGGGAAGATATTGTCTATGAATTGTCACGTGTAACAGATGGAGAATGGCTTGAGGCTAGTGAAGAAGAACTCATTCTCGTAACTCCTCATGAGGAAACAGAAAATTACGCTCAAAGTGTTGATATGTTGTATTTAGGTAAAGAAATTAAAAAGACGGAGTTGCTACCAAAGATGAAAAAACAAAACGGTTCTGAAAAAGAAGAAGTGAGGTTAACTAAAGAAAAGCATGAGATTATAAACGGTCTTTTAGATGTGTACAATGATTATAAATTTTTGTATGAGCTTTTTGAAGATGAAGAATACGCTGAAGTCATGAACTTAGTGCTGAAACATTTAAAAAAGATAGCAAAATCCGAACAAGGAAAATAGCAGGTAGATGCCTAATAAATAAAAGATAGCCGAGATAGATCATCACATCTCTCTTAGCTATCTTTTATTGTGTATACGGCGATGGTAATGAAAAAAGAATGGGTATAATTACCTTTCTATTTAAACTGCTGAAATTTTAGACATACTATTGCCAAATTGTTCATAAATGTGTATAAGGTAAAACTTCAAGCAGAAGATGGAGTGAACCTATTTTTAAGAAAAATAAGGTACGCTAATCCGTTCAAACGGGATAAGGAGTGATATTGTGAAAGAAATCGAAGTGGTCATTGATACGGAAGAAATTGCGGAGTTCTTTTACAATGAACTAGTCAAGCGAGGCTATGTTCCCGCTGAAGAAGAGCTAGGCGAATTAGCGGATATAACTTTTGATTATCTCATTGATAAATGTATTATTGATGAGCAAGATGAAGAATAAAAAGATAGATACATCTGTAACGACGGGGAAACTCGTCGTTTTGTTTATGAGACAGCGGTTATGAAAAAGGATTAGCAGCTTTTATAGCGGATTGCACTTTTATATGATGCTGAAGGGGAATTTTTTTAACTGAAGAAGCGGGAATAGAGTCAAGAAGAGAAAATATGCTTTCGTCTTCAAACCATTCTTCTTTTCTTAAAAAAAGATGTACGCGGTCTCCCCAGCTCATAGTTAAAGTCGGGCTATAGAGCTTTTTGGAATGAGTTCTGTCATTTGTAAATATATCTGAATTATAATCGCTTCGAGACCCTGTATGAGGGTGTTTAAGGCTAAAGGTATAAATAGCATCATGCAAGTTTGAATAAAAAAGAAGAACGTATAGGGTTTTTCCCACTTCAATCCGTCTTATCACAGACTCAAAATGGTACACTTTCGTTCCACATAAATCAATTTTATTACCTGAATAATAGGGAAAGACGATTTGAGTCATACCGAGAAAATTTTGAGTGTGAAACTGCCAAGAGTGAAGAACATTACGCTGAAACTCTTTTTTAAAGAGAACATTTTTTTCGATATGATACTGTTCGTTCACAATCAGAGCTATTGATAAGAGCGTTTTGTTTCTATGCTGCCAAAAGTCATTCCAAACAGCTTTCATAAAAGAAGATATGTGAAAGGCGGGGAGTAAATGAAACAGATTGCTGTTTTGCTCTTTGCTTTTTTCATAGAGCAACAGCTGAGCGTAAGCATCATGAAATATCGCTGAGTTGGAATGTTCTAAAAACAAGAAGTATGCGTGCTGTTTCTCTGATGAAAGCAGGGATTTTATTAAGGTAGTGGAGAGATCTGTCATATAATAGCCGCCGTTTCGTGAAACTAAGTGTGCTAAAAGAGCCCAGTGAATTTCAGGGTGTTTTTGATAATAGTCCAAATAAGCTTGTGTACGTGTAACATTGTTTTGATTAGCTTTTTTTACTTTTCTTCGAATTTCTTTAATCCATTTTACATCTTCTCCAATAAAAGAGAGCGGGAGAATAGCAGGAGGTTTGTGCTGCATCATCTGCTGCAGACGAAGAACATCCTCCAATCTAATGAGGGGATTTGTGTCAGTAGAAGTCATGTTAAGCCTCCTTTGAAACGTTTAACTATTTTAAAAAAGGGTAAGGGACTTTTTGAAACCTTTATAACATTTCGTACGTATAAAGGGTAACAAATGTTAAGAAAAGAGGTTTTCTTTATGTTCAGAAAAATATTTGAATCATTAACTGGATCTAAACATCGCCGCTACAGCAGCAGTGATCGACACTACCGACGTCCACGCCACTACAGCAGCAGTGATCATCATCACAGACGTCCGCGTCACCATAGCAGCAGTAGCGATTATAAACGAAGCAAATATTATGACAGCCACAGTCATTCAAAATATGGTCATCACCATTACAAGCGTAAACGCAAAAGCGGAAGCTTCTTCTCAAGCTTTTTCTCAAGTTGATTTGGAATGAAAAATCGAATGTTCAAACACTTTCATCGCTGGCTAGTTGACCGTCCTTTTAAAAAAGGAACAGTCATTTGTGAGCGCTATGAAATCATAAATGTACTGGGAATGGGGAGCTATGGTATAACATATGTTGCTAGTGACATTGTGCAACAAAAAGAGGTAGTAATAAAGCAACTCCGCAAAACGAAGCAGCGCACGCCTCAGGGGCTGAAGTCTTTTCATTATGAAGCAAAACTGCTGTCTCAACTAGATCATCCTCAAATTCCTTCGCTGTATGAAGCTGTTGAAATAGATGAAGGGTGTTTTCTAGTGATGGAGTTGATTCAAGGAAAAACGTTTGAAGATTTAATTTTTGAAGAGAAGCGCGTATATACAGAAGAAAAAGCGCTTGACATTTTACTTGATATTCTAAAAGTAGTTTCCGTTATTCATGAGCAAGGAATCGTTCACCGTGATCTTCGTATTCCAAACATTATTGATGTTAACGGGACCATTTATGTTATTGACTTTGGTCTTGCAAGATTTTTGGGAGCTCATGAAGAAACAAGCACCCTTATAGAAGAACAGCAGTTTATGAGACAAACATCGGTTGCAAGCGATATCTATGCGCTTGGTCATTTTCTTTTATTTTTATTGTATTCTGGTTATGAGCCGACGGATAAACAAGAAAAAAGCTGGGAACAAGAGCTAAGCTTGTCGGCGCCCATTAAAACCATCATTCAAAAAATGCTGAGAGCAGATGAAGCGTATGAAAGTATTAAAAGTTTACAAAAAGACATTTATGACTATATAAATAGTAAGAACTCGGGGAGGGAAAAGCATGGCGCTATTTAATAAAGCGTTAGCCCGCATTGGAATTGGTGCAGCGCGAGTGGATGCTAAGCTTGTCAATGATGAATTTCGTGCTGGTGAAACGATTGAAGGGATTGTTGAAGTGTACGGCGGAAATGTTGAGCAGAAAATTGACAGCATCTATCTGCGTCTATTCACAACCTATGTAAAAGAAAGAGACGATAAAAAATACAAGCAGGACATTGAACTTAATACGTTTAAGATTAACGACCCGTTTACGATCCAACCATCTGAAACCAAGTCTATTCCTTTTACCTTTCAGCTACCTGATGATACGCCTGTTACATTAGGGAGAACCCGAGTGTGGGTGGCGACGAGCCTCGATATTAAAGATGCGGTTGATCCGTCGGATATTGATCATGTAAAAGTGCTCCCTAACCTTATGGTAACAAGCACAATTGAAGCGATGGAACAGCTTGGCTTTCGCTTGCGCCAAGTCGAGTGCGAAGAAGCTCCTCGCAGGATGAGAAAAAGACTTCCTTTTGTTCAAGAATTTGAATTTGTTCCAAGCGGTGGAGTGTACGCTGGGAAAGTAGATGAAATTGAAATCATCGTGCAGCCGAGCGGCTTACATGACTACGATTTATTTATAGAAGTAGATCGACGGGCCAGAGGATTTGGCGGGTTTTTATCTGAAATGCTGGATGCAGATGAGTCGCTCGTTCATGTTCATGTTTCTGAAAAAGAAATTCCTCAGTTAAAAAATAGATTAACCAATATTATTTCACGCTATAGCTAACGTGCATAGCTCTCCTTTATTTTTCGTATATTAAAGACAGTAAAAAGAAAGGAGAGAGGTATATGCCGCAATCAAAACAAACGAAAAAAATAAATGCAAAAGAGGAATTTTCGGCTGAATTTGTCGTTCATCAAGCTCCCAAGCCGGAAGACTATATTCAGCCAAAACGTGTGAATAAGTAAAGCATGTAGCACGCTACATGCTTTTTCTTTTAATAGGTTGGAGGAAATAAAAAATGGTAAATCGCACTACAAAATATTCTCTATTTATTGTATCGCTTTTAGCTTTCTTTTTACTCATTTTATTTACGTTTAATACACCTTGGGTGAAACAGCTTGACTTTAATGTACTTCATACCATTGAAGGATGGAGGACGGATACGTTAACACCAATCATCATATTTATAACAACTGTAGGATCTTGGTATGTCACTGCGCCAATATGGTTTGCCATTATAGTATTTCTTCTTTATAAACGAAAAGGATTGCTCGCTTTATATATCACGCTTGTTTTTTGGGGAGTTCGCGCTTTAAATTGGGGATTGAAGGAGATTTTTGCAAGACCAAGACCTGATTGGAGTCAAGTCGTTCCCGCCTCTCACTATAGTTTTCCGAGCGGACATGCCATGAACTCAATGGCGTTTTACAGCGGAGTGCTTTTGTTAATATGGATGTATACAAGAAGCAGGGCTATTAAAACGGCAGCTGCATGCGTAATTGCTATTATTATTTTATTAATTGGATTTAGCCGTTTGTATTTAGGCGTACACTTTTTAACGGATATACTAGCAGGATATTGTGTAGGACTTGCTTGGTCATTAGGAGTCTACCTCCTTTCTAAGCGCCTATATAACCAAAAATAGGAGGAATGGTTACATTTTTTTCGTTAATATTTCATTTTGTTTAAGTAGGCCTATTGATTCATCCATTCAAAAACAACTAATGATAAAATGGGAAACAAATATTTTATGTACATGTTTAATAAGAAAAAACTAGTAATTTCGACAAAAAACGTTTTGATTCGATAAAGGGTTTTCGGATTTTATCACTAATTATATAAGAATACATGACGTAAAAGAGTAAATACTTGCTTTTGGGTGGAGGGAAGAATGTTGAGTGTGTGGACCACAATAAAAAAACAATTTAATATTAGCACAGAATATGATGTAACCATTATGCAAACAGAAGAAAAAGGTGAAAAGCGCGGATATAAGCCTGTCCATCGTCTAACGATTACAGCATTCGATCATCAAGACGCAGCAACACAAGTATTTCAGATGTTTAATATTGCTGATAATTTGCCAAAAGATTGTGATGCGAGATTTATTAGCACAGGCGATATTTTGTTAATTGATGAAGGTACTCGAGGGAAGTATTACTACAAGCTATGGACAGACGGATGGCAAAAAGTGAATCGCCTGCACGTACGTTAAACATAAGGTAAAAGCGACCTATCTGGCCGCTTTTTATTTATATGTTGACTCTTAGTAATCACGAGTATGATGACCAGGGCCATTTTTTCGGTTTGTTGCTGAATATTCATCTCCATGGGCTTCATGTTCTGCTATAATTGCTTCTTTTGGAATGTGATTATTCTTTTTAGGCGAATTAATTCGGTTGCGATGTTTTTTCCCCATACATATCACCTCAGCTAAAGTTAGTAAATCCCTTGCGCTATTAGCGTACCCTTATATAAAAAGACATACTACGCCATTTTTTGGGCAGTATGTCTTTTTATTTTTGACGCATAATGTTAGAAGTAAATAGACATGCAAGGGATACAATATGGTATAGTGAAAGCGTAAGATTTTTTACATATAGGAGGTACGAAATGAGCGTACATATTGGGGCAAAACAAGGTGATATTGCAGAAACGATTTTACTTCCAGGTGATCCACTTCGTGCAAAATACATTGCAGAAACGTTTTTAGAAGACGTAACTTGCTATAACGAAGTGCGCGGTATGCTTGGATTTACAGGAACATATAAAGGAAAGCGCGTTTCTGTTCAAGGAACGGGAATGGGTGTACCATCGATTGCTATTTATGTAAATGAACTAATGAATGAATATGGTGTTCAAAACCTAATTCGCGTGGGTACATGCGGAGCAATCCAAAAAGATGTAAAAGTACGTGACGTTATTTTAGCCATGTCTTCGTCAAGTGATTCACAAATGAACCGGGTTAAATTTGGTCCTATTGACTACGCACCGACAGCTAACTTTGATTTATTAAAGCGCGCTTACGATGCAGGTGTTGAAAAAGGCCTTCAGTTAAAAGTAGGAAGTGTATTTACATCTGATCAATTTTACAATGAAGACGGCCAGCTAGAAAAATTAGCAGCTCACGGCGTATTGGCAGTTGAAATGGAAACGACGGCTCTGTATACGCTAGCCGCTAAATACGGCCGTAATGCTTTGTCGGTTTTAACAGTAAGTGATCACATCTTCACTGGTGAAGAAACAACGTCAGAAGAACGTCAAACGACGTTCAACGATATGATTGTTGTTGCGCTTGAAGCAGCAATTAATGAATGAACATAATTTCATTTATTTGCTGAATGGAAGCGAAATGCTGCCGCGTAACAAATAAAAAGACGAGAAGCAATCAAGCTTCTCGTCTTTTTATTTGCGAAAATTAATTGTTTCCAAATAGGAAATTGTATGGTACGATTTGATACGTTAAAAACGGCCTTGATTTTCGTGAAAGTCGAAAATCGTATAAAAAATTCATAAGAGGTGATAAACCATCATGATGGCAAGTATTAAACAGCAGTGGTTTTCAAATGTTCGAGCAGACATTTTGTCAGGGATGACAGTTGCTCTTGCGCTTATTCCAGAAGCCCTTGCTTTTTCCATTATCGCCGGTGTCGATCCTATGGTTGGTCTGTATGCATCTTTTTGTATGGCAATTGTGATTGCTTTTACAGGTGGAAGACCAGCTATGATTTCAGCTGCAACAGGAGCAATGTCTTTATTGATGATTAACTTAGTCAAAGATCATGGCATTGAGTATTTATTTGCAGCTACTGTTTTAACCGGAATTATTCAAATTTTACTTGGTGTTTTGAAAGTAGGAAGGTTTTTATCGTTTCTTCCTCAAACAGTGATGATTGGCTTTGTAAATGCGCTCGGTATTTTGATTTTTACCGCACAGCTTCCGCATTTTGAAGGAGCAAATTGGATGATGTACGCAATGGTAGCCGGAACGCTGCTCATCGTCTATTTATTTCCGCTCATGACCAAGGCAATACCATCTCCGCTTGTAGCGATTGTCTTGATGACGATTGTAGCGATTGTCTTTCATTTAGATTTAAAAACGGTAGGAGATATGGGGAATATTACGCGTTCATTGCCGGTTCTTCACTTTCCAAAGGTTGATTTATCAGTGGAGACACTGCTCATCATTTTACCTTATTCGCTTCCTTTGGCGATTGTAGGCCTACTTGAATCTATGCTAACGGCAACGGTACTGGACGAAATTACAGATACGCCTTCAAATAAAAATAAAGAAGCGCGCGGTCAAGGCATTGCTAATATTGTAACAGGTTTCTTTGGAGGAATGGCTGGCTGTGCCATGATTGGACAATCTATGATTAATGTAAAATCAGGGGGACGTGGAAGGTTATCTACCTTAGTCGCCGGAGTCTTTTTATTGTTCTTAATTATGGTGCTTGGCGATGTTGTTAAACAAATTCCAATGGCTGCTCTTGTAGGCGTTATGTTTATGGTAGCTGCCGGTACATTTGATTGGCAGTCCCTTAAAGACTTAACGAAATATCCGCTATCGGATGCCATTGTAATGGTTGTTACGGTGGTTATCGTATTGTTTACACATAACTTAGCATTAGGAGTAATGGTAGGTATTGTTTTAAGTACGATTGTATTTGGCTGGAAGATGGCTAAAATCAAAACAACTTCACAAAAAGAAGGCAATATGAAGCAATACAGGGTTTCAGGGCAATTATTTTTTGCTACCATCAGTTTCTTTATGGATGAATTTCAGTATGAAACAGACCCAGATACCATCATTATTGATTTTAGTTCTTCTCATATATGGGATCAATCGGCCGTGATCGGCATCTCAAAAATTATCGATAAGTATGAGCGATTGAATAAAAAGGTTATTGTAAAAGGATTAAATGAAGACAGTAAAAAAATCGTTAGGCAGATTGGCTTAACGTCGCTGTCGAACAAATAAAAGGTGTGCAGTAGCACACCTTTTTTACTTGTTTCGTTTTAGTAGCTGTATGAGCCAGGTGGAAAAAGAAGTTGTAGATGAAGGTGCGGATGTCTGTTTTAACAAAATAGCATAGGCTTTGCGACGATATTGGTAATCAAGCATGCATATCTACTCCTTTTAAAACAGATTTTGAAAGCGTTTTCTTTATTGTAGCATGCTTAATAGGGAGATAAAAGAAAAAAGAGAGACCATTGTCTCTCTTTAATCATTTCCAAACATATAGCGTTTGTGATGCCATGAGATTCCAAACATCAGACCCATTGCAAACATGTTCCCCATCAGTGAACTACCTCCATATGAAATAAAAGGAAGTGGAATTCCGGTAATAGGCAAGACTTGAATGGTCATACCGATATTTTGAAATACGTGGAACGTAAGCATTGAAATAACGCCTACACATAAGTAAGAATTGAATTCATTTTTTGTTTCAAGCCCTAGCTTGATCAAGTAATAAACGAGTACGAAGAAAAGACTAATAACAATGCTGGCGCCTATAAAGCCAAACTCTTCTCCAATAACCGCAAAAATAAAGTCGGTCTGTCCTTCTGGCAAATAGACAACTCCATTTCCGATCCCTTTACCGTTTACCATTCCTGACCCAATCGCATCTAACGATTTCTTTAAATGATAGCCCTCTCCCGAACTATACGACTCAGGATCAAGCCAAGAATAAATACGTCCAAATTGGTATTGCTTAACCCCTAAATACTTTTCTAATAAGTTAGGTGCATAAACAACAAGTCCCAAAATAACAGAACCAACCGCTGTAATACCTAAAAATGCAGGCGCGATGATTTTCCAGCTTACGCCTGAAACAAATACAAGTCCAACTGTGATTGCTAAGAACACAAGAGCGGTACCTAAGTCAGGCTGCTGCATGATTAACAATAAAGGTAAAGCAAGTACAGCGCCTAGTTTACCAAGCAGTAAAAAGTCTTCTCTTACTGTTCGGATACGATATTTTTCATTGTGTTTAACAATGACCGTACTCAGTGTGATAATCAAAAACACTTTCATAAACTCTGATGGCTGCAACGAGAAGCCGGGAAGTGTGAACCAACTTTTTGCCCCGTTAATTTCTCTGGCAATACTTGAAGGAGCCACTAGTAAAAGAAGCAATAAAAAGTTCCCAAATCCATAAAAAACCCACGTTAGCTTTTGAAGCTGATCGGAGTCAAAACGCATGACAAATCCTATAATCACCATTCCAATAATATAAAAAACAACTTGTTGCGCTACGAAGTTCTTATCATACTGCCCAATTTTTTCAGCACTATGGATTGCCACAACGCTTACGCAAAACAATAGGAAGATTAGGAAAGCCAAGTTCCAGTCAAATCTACTAACATTTCTTTGATTTTCACCCATATTATTCACCTGTCACTATTAAATCTCATTCTTTCTTTATGATAAAAGAAAAATGCTGGTTTTTAATGCAAAGTCGATTAATGAAGAGTCGCACTAACCCCGCTTTGCAGTTTTTGCTTTGAATATAGACTTGCTAAAAGTAAGAAAAGATATGTCGCAAGCTGCGTTACCATACAGCCTTTTATTATACATGAATTATTCTATAACATAAATAGGAGAAATGATAACAATTTCTTTTTTCTAAAAACTCTATTTGTAAGGATTTATTCAATTCATCTTCTTTATCTCCTTAAAGGTTAATATGAAAACATATTATAGGAATTTATCTTTTTTTGCACGTGAAAAGATAAAGAAACATGTATATATATAACGAAAGAAAGGGGCAAATAGTTTCATATGAACGACTGAAAAATTCTAAACTGCAAGGACTAAATCTAGCAAGCTATACATATGAATAATAGTAAAGGTAAGAGAAAGTGTTCTACACTATCTTTTTCTACATGCAGACATTCAACTTCTTAGCTCCCTACAAGTAAACAGTCATAGTCTACTTTCTTACTGGTGAACGTATGGAAGGCATAGGGTAGATTACCGAATAAGAGACACAGGATATTAGGAAAATAATAGATAGAGATTAATAGAATCATAACGTAGAGAGGTGTGTTTATGATTATAGGGGCAAGTGTGACAGCATTTTTATTATTATGGTGGACAATTTTTTATAGCGGGCGCTACCATCATTATGTTTCAGAGCCTGTTGGCAAAAGAATTTCCCTTCACGTAGGAATACATGTCACCTTAGTGGTTGGAGTGAATGCATGTCTCTGGCTTGAGCAGCCGCTGCTTTTTTCTAGCATTTTAGCAGGGTGTGCAGGACTAGGAGCCGGATGGTTTGTGGGGATTCCTTTTTCGGTAAAAAGTATTTTAAGCGGAATAATGGGGGGCATAGGAACGAGTGTTAGTTTTTATATCTCTATGAGCATGTGGATAGATCAATTTAACTCGCTGCCTTTTTTATTGATAGGAACGAGCGTTATTTTTAGCGGAAGCTCGTTATTTCAAGTGTTAAAATCGATTCCGTCATTTGAAAAGGTACTGGTGAAAAGGTGGGTTCAACATCCTTTTCTGATAGCGCCTATTTTGATTACCGTATTTTGGCTGTATAATTTTATTGAAAAATATTTTCCGCAAGCAGATCCAACACGCAAGTAGTTTCCGTGTTGGATTTATTATTTCTTCGGGTAAGCCTCCTTTAAGCTCAACAAGTTTGACATCGTTCCATTAGTCTATAGAAGGTAAAAGTAGACATTCACCTATCTTCATTATGATGCATATTGTAACGTAGCAAGCATTATAAAGGGGGAGTGCGTATGTATCCATATCAATACGATCCACGTTTTCAAAATTTGTTTCCGCCTGGAGGAGGCCAAGGCTTTCCATCGTTTCCACCTGGAGGAGGGGGTCAGGGCTTTCCGCCGCCGCCACCTGGAGGAGGAGGTCAAGGCTTTCCACCATCGCCACCTGGAGGAGGGGGCCAAGGGTTTCCGCCGCAGGGAGGAGCGCAGCCGCCTTCAAGTCCGCCGCCAGGTTTTACACCTGCACCAAAGCTAGGTTCAGGAGGTCCATCGCTTTATGCTGTTGATCCAGGCGCTATTTCAGGATGCTTATACCGATACACCTATATATGGCCGAGAAATGGTCGACCTTACTGGTTTTACCCAACCTTTGTGGGCAGACGCTCAGTTGCAGGATATCGCTGGACAGGATCTTTCTGGGTGTATGCTGGGGTAGATGTAAATCAAATTCGAGAATTTCAATGTGTATAAAACTCCGCTTGCGGAGTTTTTTTGTGCGAAAAGGTTGACGCATAAAAAATGACGTTATATAATAAATCTCGAATTAAAGATAATTTGTTTAGTAATATCTCGAATTGATGATAATAGACACTTTTTAGGAGATGACATTTATGGCAAATGTATTATATGTAAAAGTAAATCCGCAGGTTGATGAAGCATCATTTTCAACTCGTTTAGCACAGGTTTTCTTGGATGAGTATAAAACAGCAAACCCGACTGATACAGTGACAACGCTTGATCTGTATAAAGAAACAGTTCCATTCATCGACGGAGATGTTTTAGCGGCGTGGGGAAAAGCTGGAGCTGGTGACGAATTATCAGCTGTTGAGTTAGAAAAAGTAACGCGTATGGGTGAATTAGTAGAGCAGTTTTTACAAGCTGACAAAGTTATTTTCTCAGCTCCAATGTGGAACTTAAGCTTCCCTCCACTAATGAAAGCATATATTGATAACATTTTAATTGCAGGAAAAACGTTTAAATATACTGAAAATGGTCCAGTAGGATTAGCTTCAGATAAAAAGGTAGTATTACTAGAAGCTCGTGGAGGCGTGTATTCAGAAGGCCCTGCGGCAGAGCTAGAATTTACTCAAAGCTATTTACGTACAGTAATGGGATTCATTGGTGTTCAAGATTTCCAACTGGTTGTTGCAGAAGGAATGGCTTACACGCCAGCAGAAGCAGACAATATTCTAGCAAAAGCATCTGAAAAAGCAAAAGAAGTTGCGTCAACGTTCTAATCTCAAGAGGCTGGGACAAAAGGATTTTAGACGAAGTGAAAAACGAACCACTGATCAAGATGTTTGATTAGTGGTTCGTTTTTTTTTGTTACGGTGAACATAGGTTTCATGTTTGTAAGTCTTTCTAGCAGTTGATGGGAGGGCAAGCCGAAGACTCCTGCGGGAAAAGCGGAATAGGTGAGACCCCACAGGAGCGTATGCGACGAGGAGGCTCAGCATCCGCCCGCGGAAAGCGAAGTCTTGCACGGAAATCAACTGCGGTGTCAAAAGCGGTTCGGCTCATGTATACGAGTTATTCGTCTTTAGATTGGATTCATTTGTTTATGTCTTAACCTCTTTTTTAGGGTTAAAATTCAATATCCACCCTTCAGAAGATGTAGAAAGGGTTACATAAAGTGCAGCATAGGGAACGTGCTTCTTATAAAAGCGCTTATACATTTTTATTTACAAGATAAAAAAAGCATGGTTAAATAATGACCATGTTAATGTACCATCAGGATAGGGGAAGTTTTTCTGCAGAATCATTGGGGTATGCTACAAGTACAATCTAAAAAAGGGTGATTGAGATGTTTAAAAAATTATTTGGTAATAAGACAAAATCAAAAGAAACAACCGTTCTAGCTCCGCTTTCAGGTAATATCCTGCCAATCAGCGAAGTGCCAGATCCAGTGTTTGCACAGAAGATGATGGGAGACGGTTTTGCAATCGAAC
Source organism: Priestia sp. RMT2NF4 (assembly GCF_047872835.1). Lineage (NCBI taxonomy): Bacteria > Bacillati > Bacillota > Bacilli > Caryophanales > Bacillaceae > Priestia > Priestia sp. RMT2NF4. The sequence goes on along the minus strand of NZ_JBLQZO010000002.1, from coordinate 354,900 downwards.
CTTCAGAAGGACAAGTTGTTTCACCCGTTGCTGGGGAAGTCGTTCAGCTTTTTCATACAAAACATGCGGTAGGCTTAAAAACAGAAGCCGGTACAGAAGTATTAATACATATCGGCCTTGAAACAGTGGCAATGGAAGGCGAAGGATTCGAAGCTCACGTAACACAAGGTGACAAAGTAAGTGTAGGAACACCTCTTATTACATTTGATTTAGCGCTTATTCAAGAAAAAGCGAAAAGCATTATCACACCAATTGTTATTACAAATAGTGATGCAAGTGAAAGTTTCGAAATTTTGGCTCAAGGGACGGTTCAAAAAGGCGAAACTGCTTGTGCAAAAGTAACGATGAAGTAATAAGCAAGGCCTTTTCCTTTAAGAAAGGAGAGCGCATTTGAAGATATTAAAAGTGTTAAATAACAACGCCGTTGTCTTTAAGGAAGGCGGAGTTGAAAAGATTGCGATGGGTCCCGGCATCGCTTTTCAAAAAGGTAAAAATGATCTTATTAATGCTACAAAAGTGGAGAAAGTCTTTGTCATGAAAGAAGAACAGGAAAAGTTTCAAGAACTATTAAAAAATCTTCCTGAAGAGCATATTCAAGTGGCGGAAGAAATCATTTCGTATGCTGAGCAGCAGCTTTCTGCTACGCTAAGTCATCATGTGCATATTGCTTTGAGCGATCATTTATCCTTTGCTGTCGAAAGGATAGCCCGCGGAATTTCCATCCAAAATAAATTGCTTAATGAAATTAAATCACTCTATCAGCCTGAGTATGCAATAGGAGTGTGGGCTCTTCAGCATATCAAAAAGAGGTTAGACATCACGATGCCGATTGATGAAGCGGGATATATTGCGCTTCATATTCATACGGCGAAACTGAATTCACCGGGAATGCAGCAGCTCATGATGAATACAACGATTATTAATGAAATGGTTACGATTATAAAAAAAGAGCTGAATATGGAGATTGATGAAAACAGCATGTCCTATCAGCGTCTGCTGACTCACTTGCGCTTTGCGTTAAATCGTTTAGCGCAAAATGAACCTTTTCATGAGATGGATGAAGAGATGCTCGACGTATTAAAAGTCAAATATAAAAAATCGTATCAGTGTGCTGAAACGATAAAGCAATTTGTCAAAGAGGAGTACGACATTAATTTTCCAGAAGCGGAGTTAGGCTACATCACGCTTCACATTTGCCGAATAGAGCAAAGAATATAGAAAAAAGCATTGACGAATATTGTTGTATTGAGTACAATGAAAGCGTATTAATTGAATAATCGGGATTGTGACTGGTAAAGCAGGCAAGACCTAGAATGCGCATAAAGGACAAGTGTGTCTTTTATAAGCGTGTTTTAGGTCTTGCTTTTTTTATGACATACAACAAGGAGGAAGTAAGATGGACGTAAAAGAAATTGCTAAAAAGCTTGTTCCGCTTTTGGGTGGAAAAGAAAATATTGCTAGTGCCCAGCACTGTGCTACGCGTTTGCGCCTCGTTATTCGAGATGAAAGCAAAATCGATCAAAAAGGTTTGGATGAAATAGAGGATGTAAAAGGGGCTTTTTCAAATTCAGGACAGTTTCAAATCATTTTTGGAACCGGTCTCGTTAATAAAATCCACGCTGCTTTTGTTAAAGAATTAGGCGCTGAAGAGGCTGCTGCCCCAGTAGATCACCAAGAAGAAATGAAGAAGAAGATGAACCCATTTGCCCGTTTTGCTCGCATGCTTTCCAATATTTTTGTTCCGATTATTCCAGCCATTGTAGCAAGCGGTTTATTAATGGGATTGCTCGGTATGATGAAAGCGTTCCACTGGGTCTCAGAAGATAGTGCGTTATTTGTTTTATTGGACATGTTCTCAGGAGCAGCATTTATCATTTTACCGATTTTAATCGGGTTTTCAGCTGCAAAAGAATTTGGTTCAAACCCTTATCTTGGAGCGGTTATCGGAGGGATTTTGACGCATCCGATGTTATTAAATCCATGGACATTAGCAGATGCTAAGCCAGAATATATGGATTTGTTTGGCTTAAGTATTCCGCTGATTGGCTATCAAGGTACGGTCGTTCCAATTTTATTAGCTATTTACGTGATGAGTAAAATTGAAAAGGGCCTGCGGAAAATTGTGCCGAATTCGGTTGATTTACTTGTTACGCCTTTTTTAACTGTTATTATCACGGGCTTTGTGTCACTTGTGTTTATTGGTCCTTTCGGCCGTTATATTGGAGATTTAATTTCCATTAGCCTTCAGTCTCTATACGATGTAGCCGGAGTGTTTGCAGGAATTTTGTTTGGTGGCTTATATTCAACCATTGTATTAACAGGCTTGCAGCATAGTTTTCATGCTATTGAAGCAGGGCTGCTTGCTAACCCGAAGATTGGTGTTAACTTCTTACTTCCTATTTGGGCCTGCGCGAATGTAGCGCAAGGAGGAGCAGGGCTGGCTGTTTACTTTAAGACGAAAAATGCCAAAACGAAAAAAATTGCGATTCCGGCGGCTATTTCCTCTTTCTTAGGAATTACAGAACCGATTATTTTTGGCGTCAACTTACGGCTTCGCAAGCCATTTATTGCTGCGGCTATAGGCGGGGCAGCCGGGGGAGGCTATGTTGTACTTATGCACGTAGTAGCCAATGCATACGGACTCACAGGTATTCCAATGATGGCAATCGCCGCACCGCTTGGTATGAGCAATTTAATTCACTATATCATCGGTATGATTATTTCTGTGGGTGTAGCATTCGGCGTTACGTGGTTCATGAAACTAAAAGAAGACTGAGAACCAGCGCTAAGCATACGAGAATAGAGAATGGGATTAGATTTGCTCATCATATTTTATGATGAGCAAATTTTGTGTCGTAAATATGAAACTTTTTAAAAAGTAATACGTAGAACAGTCAAAGAGATAAGTTGATGTTGTGTAACAGGAACGTAAATGCTACACTACATATATTGGATTGTACTATTATAGTCAGAAAGAGAGCTGGCACATGGAATTTTATCACGATCTTTTTCTATATGCGCCGTATTTATCTGCTTTCGTTTTATACATCCTTTGTTATTATATGCTTCGTGAAGCTAGGTTTACGGCTTTTCATGCGGAACCTGTCACTGACCATGTGAATGCAGGGATCGATCCTTCAGTATTAACGATATGGAAAAGACGAAATGTATTTATACATGTGTATAGAAAAACACCAGTTAAAGAGAAGAATAATGATGAAGAAGATCCTTTCCTTCTGAAAAACACTTCATACATTTAGTCATTATTAGGAGGAAAGAATATGAAAAGAAATAAAAAATTATTATTGCTTGGTTTAATGGGAGCGCTTCTTTTAGCTCTAGCCGGCTGTAGCAGTACAAAAACACCGGTTACGGCTACAAGTGGCGGATTCTGGGATCATTATTTTGTTTACCCTTTATCTATGGCATTAACGAAAATTGCTGAGTGGGCAGGCGGAAGCTATGGTCTGTCTATTATTATTGCAACGGTTATCATTCGTTTAGTTCTATTGCCACTTATTTTAAAACAGCAAAAGAGCACGATGGCTATGCAAGCACTTCGTCCAGAGATGGAAAAGATTCAAAAGAAATATGCTGGTAAAAAAGATCCGGAAACACAGCAAAAGCAGCAAAAAGAAATGATGCAGCTTTACCAAACGCATAAAATTAATCCGGTTGGCGGATGTTTGCCAATCTTTATTCAAATGCCTATTATTATCGCATTTTATAATGCCATTGCACGAACGCATGAAATTGCGCAGCATTCATTCTTATGGGTAAGTTTAGGAAAGCCAGATCCTTACTTCATTTTACCGGTAGTTGCAGCGATTACGACATTCTTACAAATTCGTGTAAGTATGACGGATGAAATTCAACCTCCAATGAAAATGATGATGAACATTATGCCAATCTTCATCTTAGTAGCGGGAATTTCACTTCCATCTGCTCTTGCACTATATTGGGTAATTGGTAACTTATTCGGAATTGGACAAGGTTACTACTTGAAAAAACGTATGAGTTTATTAAAAGAAAAAGATGCGGCTAATAATGCAGCACAAGCTAAAACAAAGCCATCACCAAAATCTAAGTCAAAATCATAATATACAAAAAGCGCAGCTATCCGCTGCGCTTTTTTATTTTTTCAAAAATGTGATGAGATGAGGAGATTTGTGTAACGCTATAAAAAAAGACAGGAGTGAACATGGTGAAAAAAATAGCGTTATGTCTGCTTTTTCTTATGTTGTTCCCTATGCAAATAAATGCTGCCAATACAGTGAAGGTCAGTTTTATACGGCAAGGAAACCTATGGGTATATGATAACGGTACCGAAAGGCAGTTATCCTATGCCCGTCATGCCTCTATGCCTCAATGGTCATCACATGGAGATATAGTTGCGTATGCAGAAAATGATTCTTTAATGATTGCACCGTTAAAAGGAAAACCGCTGCTTGTTGAACATGATGTGACTCATTATCAATGGTCACCGGTTGCCGAGGAGCTTGCGTATATTTCGAATGGAATCTTAGTATATTACAACGTTAAAACGCATGAAAAGAAGCGTGTAGCCATAGGAGTTGATCAGTTTTCATGGTTTCCGGAAGGAGATCGATTTTTAATTACGTCAGCTGCTGCGCTGGCGCCCACGGGATGGGGACCGGTAAAGCTATATACAGTGAGCAAATATGCAGGGTTAGATGTGAAAAAAGTAGAGGCTTTTACGACGCTGCCAGCAGAAAATGATTCATTTTTTGCGTATACAACAAGCAGCTTTAAATGGTCTCCTAACGGTCAATGGATTAGTTTTATCGCTATTCCAACGGCTTCGATGTCTGCAGATGCAAATAAGCTGTGCATCATTACAAAAGAAGGAAAAGCTTTTCAAGTGGTGGGAGATATGCTTAATGTACCCAATTGGTTTAAGTGGAGTAATGAAGAGCAAGTACTGGCATTTATTAATGGAGAAGGAAGATTTGCCACCGAAAATAAAAAGTTCACTTTAAAAGAGATGCCCGTTTTTAAAGAACATGTGTTTACGCCAAAAGGCTTCGCAGATTGGGATTTCACTTGGACAGAAAAAGATAACATCATCATTTCACGTGTGCCTGAAGCAGGGTGGTCGAATGATGAAAAAAAGAGGCCGCTGCCTTTTTTATATGGCATGAATGTAAAGACCAATAAGCAAAGTCAGTTCACATTTCCGCAAAAAGGCTTAGGCGATTACGCGCCTGTTTATCATAAAGCAACGAATCAAACGATGTGGATTCGTACAAATCGAAAACAAGCAAATCTTTTAACACGCGTAAAAGATACGAAAAATGACAAGGTACTCATTTCAGATTTAGACCTGCCGGGAAATTATTATGAGCTGTATCGGTGGAATGAAGTATTTAGCGTGTACAGTCCTTAATAGCTAATTAAAACATAAGAAACTAAGGTGAAAAGATGAATATACGATTGTTGGCAAAAGAAGACGCTGACGTGTACTTTGAACTCCGTCTTCGTGCTTTAAAAGATCATCCCGAAAGTTTTATTTTAAGTTATGAAGAAGAATATGAAAAAGAAATTGCTGATATCAGAAATTATTTTCCAAGCAGCCAATCAGAATTTGTAGTAGGAGCTTTTATGGAAAGCCAGCTTGTAGGGATTGTAGGGTTTCAGCAGCAAAAGCCTTTAAAAGTTCAGCATAAAGGAGATATTTGGGGCATGTACGTAGCCCCTGAAGCAAGGGGGAAAGGTCTTGGGAAGAAGCTGTTAAAAGCCGCTGTTGAACAAGCTTTTTCCAAAACGAATGTTTTGCAAATCTACCTAGCTGTCGCTGCTAAAAATGAAGGGGCAAAAGCCCTATACAAAAGCCTCGGTTTTACTTCTTATGCGTATGAAAAAAGAGCTCTTCAAGTAGATGGTGAATTTATTGATGAAGAGCATATGGTATTGTCTATAAAAAGCCTTTGACCATATCAAAGGCTTTTTTGTACGGGAAAAATTTAGCTGAAACGTATAGAGATGGAAGCACATTCCCCATAAATATGCTATGATTTAACATATAGGATTATGGAGAGGCGAGGCAGCGGATGGAAAAACTGATTGAATTAAAAAATGTTGCAAAAGTATACAAAAAACATACCGTATTAGAAAACATTCATACGACCCTTTATAAAGGAGAGACTGTTGCGATTGTTGGAAAAAACGGGGCGGGAAAAAGTACGTTTTTAAAGCTAATTGGCGGATTATCTAAACCGACTAAAGGAACAATTCACCTTGATAAAGAAACCGGTACGCCTGGATTTGTGGTAGAGCAATTTCCTCAGGAGCTGCGTTTTACCCTAGCAGGTTATTTGCAGCACATGGGACGAATTCAAGGATTGTCTAAGAAAAAGCGCATCTCTAGAATTGAAGAGCTGCTCGAAACTTTCGAAATGGTAGAGTTTAGACATGAAGAAATCGTTTCTTTTTCAAAAGGAATGAAGCAAAAAGTCAACATGATGCAAGCACTGCTGAGTTCTTCTAAGCTGCTATTGCTCGATGAACCTCTATCAGGATTAGATGCGCGTGCTCAGCTAGAAGTAGAACGAATTTTTACAAAGCTAAAAGAACGAGGGATGACCATTGTATTTACGTGTCATGAAGAAAGGCTCATACATGCTGTAGCAGATCGTGTTATCACTATTGGGTCACAGCGCATTTTAAAAAATGAGCGCGTCCAACTCATTGAGCATTTAACGGTTATTGAGGCAAATGTGATTCTTAATAAGCCACTTCGTTTATTAAAAGAAAAGTGCACGAAAATTGAACAGCACGGAAACTACTGGATTTTTTATATAGATAAAAAATATGTAAACGAGTTTCTTGCAGAATTACTTGCTGTTCAAGGTGAAGTTGTAAAGCTATATCATATGGAAAGGGAAGAAATTTAAGATGGGTGCATTGATTCGCTATCATTTTATTACATATATTAAATCGTATCGATATATTCCGCCGCTTGCACTTTATATTATTTCGCTGTGTATGAACTATACATATAGACCGAACCCGGTGCTTGATAGCTTTTTTAATACGGCGCTTTTCCTCTTTTTTCTAACCACTTGGTTTACAATGTCGCTGTTTCACGCGGAAGATTCCAGTCAAGAAGTTATTACAAAACTTCACGTAGGGAAAAAGAATAAGTACTTTACGAGCAAACTTATTAGCTGTGTTCTGCTGTTTACATTTTTATCAGCGGTTTCAATTGCCTATCCCGTGCTGCTTGATATGTTTGAAGTGGATATATCCACTAAGCAAATGGTGTTTGGGTTTATTATTCACTGGACGTTTAGTTTGCTTGGTATGAGCATAGGTCTTGTTTTTACAAGAGATGTTGTAAGAGAAGGCAGCTTATCGTGGTTTGGACCTCTATTTATTTTAATCATTACGCTTGCAGCGGCAGGTGTTTCATTTCCGTATCAAGGAGGCGGACTGCTGCTGTATGTACTGCCGCCCGTATCTGCAATCATTCAATTTATTAACGAAGGATTAAATAAATTTTTGGTGTTTGGCTGGGCTTTGCTTTATGCCATAGCATTAATTAGCCTGTACTTGTGGCGAGCGAATAGAAGAGATGTATAAAGAATAAACACTTGCCGCGGCAAGTGTTTATTTTTTATGAAGCACGTTATAAAGACGATCCGGGTAATTAGTAAACATGCCGGTTACGCCCCACTCGATAAGTGTTCTCATTTGTTTTTCATCATTTACTGTATACGGGTGGACGTCTAAATCATACGAGCGAGCTTTTTGTACATATGGTTTTGTCAGCGTGCTTGCGTTAGGACCGATGCCGTTCGCGTATGTTTTAATTTGTCTGAACTGCTGATCTGTTAACATATTGGTTTGCTTGGAACGAATCAGTTGAATTAGTTTCATAGTAGGTCGGTATCGATGGACGGTTTTTAAGCTTTCAGGACTAAATGATTGTACAATGACGTGATTGGTATGAATGTTGTACTTAGCCATCAGCGTTAACAATTCTTTTTCCATACCTGGATATTCATGAGGAGATTTTGTTTCAATATAATAGTTTGTTCGATTGCCAAACTTACGGAATATTTCTTCTAAAGTTGGAATGACGGCTTTTTTAGGACCTTTTCCTGCGTTCAAACGCTGAAGCTGCTTCACTGTATACTGTTTTACATATCCTGTTCCATTTGTCGTGCGGTCAACTTTGTAGTCATGAATGGCTACAAGCTGCTGATCTTTAGACATGTGAAGATCAAGTTCAATGTAATCCGCTTTTTGCTGTACGGCAGCGAGATAAGATTGCATCGTATGCTCTGGCTCATATCCTGATGCGCCTCGATGAGCAATAATGGCTACTTTTTCTGCTTGAGTAGAAGCTGCCTGCGTATGTATAAACATAAAAATACCGCATAAACAAAAAGTGAGTGAGCTTACAAACCACCATTTTCGTCTCATATCAAAACTCCTTTTTATTGAGGGGTCGTGCATTAGTTTACCAGCGAGATGTTGTGTTCATATTAAGGCTGTGTAAATATTTAAATAAAACGAACCAGTGTGTAATTAAAAGTAATAAAGGCCGATGTTTAGTGAGAAACATCGGCTGTTTTTTCCGGGCGGAGGCTTGTATAAATAACGAGTCTGCGCTCATGAGTTTTCTGTTTATGATCAAATGTTCCCGTACAGGTGATTAAATTAAGCTGGTGTTGAAAAGTTGGACCGAAAATCTCTCTGATAGGAGCAGACTCTCGGGGGTAAGAAGCTTTATTGGTAACAACAAAGGCCAGCTGCTGACCTTGCTGATCGGTTACAAAAATTTCATCTCCTTTTGTGAGCTTGTCGAGATGATAGAAGATAGCGGGTCCTTTTTGGTCATCAACATGTCCTGCAATGACCGCATTTCCTTCCTCTCCGGGTCTTGCTCCAAGCTTAAACCATGCTACATCATGACCGTTATCAGGAACGCTCATTTCACCTTGATTAGTAAGGCCCATTCCTTTTATAAAAGCCTTGATATGAAGCTTCGGAATAATAAGCTGAGATGGAAGAGGTGTAGAAGCGGTCCCTGAAGATTTCAAGGATTGAGCCGATTTTGTTTCAGCCATCTTCACAACAAAATCCGTCGAGCTGTTTGCAAATGCTGATTGGGCAAACCAGCTGCTCATGAATAGTATAAAAGAAAAGGTGAAAACCCCTCCTATCCATTTCATTCGCTTTCGTATCCTCTGTGACGACGAACAACAAATATAGCGACCGCTCCAATTCCCAATAAAGTAAGAACCGGCACAATTGAATTATAATTATCCTCTGAAGCACCGCCCATACCGGTTTTTGGCATTTCGGAAGGCATAGCGGTATTATCTTTTAATAACAGCGTTTCAAGGCTGTCGGCTTTGTTAATAGCGAGCACCGTGTAGACCGTGTTGGCTTCTAAATTAAGGTTTGGAATTTCCAGTATTTTTTTATTGTCTTGACTAGTTGCGATGGTTAAATCATAAGTTCCGGCATTTACTTCAGAATAATTTGTCATTTGTTTAAAAGCAGTGTCTTTAAACAAAGCAGGGCCGTGATTAATACCTACATTAACAGCGGGAGCATCTGGAGAAAAGTGAGCAATTCGGATTTTACTCTTTCCTTTAGCTACGTTCATATCATCTTGAGCTACTTTTAATTCTAAGCGTGCAACTTGGTTAATAGCAGCAAGGGTATAGGCTTTGTTTGCTTCGACGGTTACATTAGTGGAAATGACAGGTTTTTCTTTTCCTTTTGTACCTATAGCATATACCTCTACTTTATGAGACCCCGCAGGTACCTTAAGGTAATCTGTCACATCTTTAAACGATGCGCCGACTACGATGCTTTGATTGTCCACATATATATCTACTTCAGGTGCATCAGGTGATGCATGCACAACTCGTATCATTGCCTCCTGCACAGCTGCAGAAGTGAAATTATCTGAAAAAGCTAGCAATAAAACTGCGAGTAAAGAAGCAGCAATAATCTTTACACGGTTCATAACGTTTTACTCTCCTTTTAATCTAAGTTTGTCCTGTTAATCCCGTATGAAAAGTGGTCGGGGTGCATTCACTTTTGAACGTACTCGGGCATTTATTCACTTGTTATCATCTACAATTTTATCCAATATATGCATAATTTATTTCATTAGATGAAATTTTTGTAAAAGAGCAGATAAATAGTTTGAATTTTGTGATAATATTAAAATAGAGCGTTTAGTTAGTAATTGATGTCTCTATCACAAAAAGGAGGGGAAGTTATGTGCTGCAAACGAATCATGAAATAAAAAAGGTTGTTCATCGTTCGCTATCAGCTAAAATGATTGTAAAGCGTATGCTATTTATTTTAGTCGGGGCCCTTTTAATGGCCGTCGGGCTAGAATTTTTTCTTGTCCCTAATGAGGTTATTGACGGTGGAATTGTAGGTATATCTATTATTTTATCCCACTTAACGGATGTTCAAATCGGCTTTTATATCTTCGTATTAAATCTTCCATTCTTTTTTATTGGATACAAGCAAATTGGAAAAACATTTGCGCTATCTACGCTATTAGGTGTTATCATTCTATCCATTGCTACCTCTATTTTTCACGACTTGCCGGTCTTAACAGGCGACCCTCTTTTAGCAACTGTGTTTGGCGGAATTGTTCTCGGTGTGGGAGTAGGAATTGTTATTCGATACGGAGGTTCTTTAGACGGCACCGAGATATTAGCTATTTTATTTAATAAGCGTACGCCGTTCTCCGTAGGTGAGACGATTATGTTTTTTAATTTATTTATTTTGGGAAGTGCCGGTTTTGTATTTGGCTGGGACCGCGCTATGTATTCTTTAATGGCTTACTTCATTGCTTTTAAAACGATTGACATTGTGATTCAAGGTTTAGATGAGTCCAAGTCAGCTTGGATTATTAGCGAACAATATGAACAAATTGGTGAAGCAATCCTTGCTCGTTTAGGGAGAGGCGTCACGTATTTAAACGGGGAAGGTGCGTATACGGGAGATGATAAAAAAGTGATTTTTTGTGTTATTACCAGGCTTGAAGAAGCAAAGTTAAAAGCAATTATCGATGAGATAGATCCATCTGCTTTTTTTGCTGTAGCAGCTATTGCTGAAGTCAGGGGAGGAAGGTTTAAGAAACGAGATATTCATTAATGAAGGTTGTCTGCTAATGAGACTGCCCCTTATTATAGCTTACAGCCGAATTTTTAGCTTTCTCTGCTTGATTGTTTGTAATGGTTTACGTTACTTTTGCTGCTTCATGCATATTGAGCCCCTCTTTTTTCTTGTATGTCTTTGAAACAAACATGTAAAATGTCTAAAAGATATAAAAAGAGTACATAGTAAAAAAACAGAAAGAGGGAGTGACATGAAAAAAACGTTAAAAATACTAGGAGTCAGTCTTGCCGTTCTTGTTGCAGTAACCGCGGCTTTTTTTGTTATATGGTCGGGTTTTGATTATGAACCTTCAAAACAGCTTCACTCACTGGTAGATGAGAAAAAAGTAGTGAAAAAAGACGATTATTACGTATTTAAGCCTCAAACGAACAAAGAGATAAAGGCCGGCTATATTATTTATCAAGGTGCTAAAGTAGAGCCGTTAGCATATGGCTATTATGCTCAGCAAATTGCAAATGAAGGATATCTTGTTGCTGTTGTAGATTCTCCGTTTAATATGAGCTTCTTTAGTCAAAATAAAGCGACGGATATTGTGAAGAGCTACCCGAAGATTGCCGCATGGTTTATCGGAGGGCATTCCCTTGGAGGAGTGAGTGCAGCGTCTTATGCGTATGATCATCAAAACTCAATAAAAGGCTTAGTTCTTTTAGCATCGTATCCGATGAATAAAAATGATTTTTCAACCTCCACTTACCCTATTTTGTCTTTAACCGGTGAGAAAGATGGTTTGTCGACGCCTGAAAAAATGAAAGAAACCAAGCATTTACTTTCAAAAAATACGGAGCTGGTCCAAGTGAAAGGAGCTAATCACGCACAGTTTGGAATGTACGGGAAACAAAAAGGCGACAACAAAGCCAGTATTTCTCCTAAAGAGCAGCAGGATGAGCTAGTAAAAAGAACGGTCAAGTGGTTAAACAGTCAAATGAAAAAGTCCGTCAGTAACTAACTGACGGACTTTTTTTCTTTTTTTGGAAATAATACTTGAAAAAATAACCAGTTAGTTATATAGTTAGTTACATGAGTAATGAACCACTTAAGTGAGGTAGTCAAAATGAAACAATCATTAGATCATCAGCGACCAATTTTTCAACAAATCAAAGAAACCATCGAAGAGAATATTTTAAATGATGCTTTTCCAGAAGAAGAAAGAGTACCGTCTACGAATGAATTTGCCAAAATGTATCGCATTAACCCTGCAACGGCAGCTAAAGGAATTAATCAGCTAGTTGACCACGGAATATTGTATAAAAAGAGAGGGATCGGGATGTTTGTATGTGCGGGTGCCAAAGAAGTGTTGCTTACACAAAGAAAAGAAGAATTTTATAACCGTTTTATCGTTCCGCTGAAAAAAGAAGCACAGCATTTAGGAATTACGGTAACCGAGTTAAAAGAGCTGTTAGACAAGGGGGAAATAGAATGAATATAGAAGCGCAGCTGTTAAATAAATGCTACGGATCTAAGCAAGTGTTAAAGGATATTTCACTTACGCTAGCACAAAATAAAATATACGGACTGCTAGGTAGAAACGGAGCGGGTAAAACGACTCTGATGCAAATTGTAGCCGGACATATTCCAGTTACAACAGGAGAGGTAAAAGTGGGAAATCAATCTCCGTTTGAAAACCGCTCTGTTCTACAAAACATCTGCTTAATTAACGAAAGCGGAAATTTCAAAAAAACATTAAAAGTCAAAGACGTGCTAAAAATTGCCTCCTTTTTTTATCCTTATTGGAGCCAGGAAGCTGCTGAGAGTCTTATGGAAGAGTTCGATTTAGATTGTAATAGGAAAGTGAAAGCATTGTCTAAAGGCATGGAATCAGCGTTAGGAATTATTGTTGGGTTATCTTCTCGCACAAGCATCACAATTTTTGATGAACCTTATATTGGACTTGATGCTGCGATGCGAGCGCGCTTTTATGAGCTTTTATTGGATGAATATGAAGAATATCCACGCACGTTCATTATTTCAACGCACTTAATTGATGAAGTAAGTAATTTGTTTGAAGAAGTACTTATTATGCAAAAAGGAAAGCTGATTCTTCAGGATACAGCAGAAAATTTGCAGCAGCGCTGTGTAAGTGTGAAAGGACCTAAAAGTCAAATTGAAGAGTATGAAAAAGGAAAGCAAGTCATCCATGAACAAGTATTCGGGGGAGAGAAAAAAATAGTGCTGTTTAATGAAGATATTTATGCTGAAGAACTTGTCGACAGTTCGTTTCATGTAGAAGCCGTTCACATACAGGATATTATGATTTATCTTACAGCCAATCGTGGAGGTGTAGCGTAATGAAAGGACAGTTTGCTGCCATCAGCTATTCGCTCTACGTCGAACTGAAGTATTTAATGATTCGGTTTTGGACGATATTGTTAGCGTTTGTTGTCGTCGATATTTTAGTGTTCAGTCAGGTAAACGAACATCTTTTATTAGTAACAAGTATGCCACAGTACATCTTTTCAGGTATTGCGAGTTTTATTATTATTCGAAAAAGCTTCTCTTTTTGCTTAAAGCTAGGTGCTACTCGTAAAGCATATCTTTCAACGATGACCTGTGTTTTTGCTCTATTTGCAATTGTAATGTCTTTTATCAATGTTGTCATCATGAGCATTTCAATGAAGGTGATTAATAGTTTGAATTTAATGAATGTTCAGCTTTATTATGCAAGTGATTTTATTTTCCATGATCCTACTCTCGCTGTTCACTTTTTAACGGACGCTGTCTTTATCTTTTTTATTACAGCAGCCGCGTGTTTGCTTGGCAGCATTGTCTACAAATTCGGGCAAACAGGAGGGATGATCAGCGGTGCTGTTCTGGTGTTACTGTTCACAATTCCAGTAACAAAAGAACCGATTATTCATTTTATAAAAAGCTTTTCGAGCGGGTCGTTATTGCTTACATTCGGAACAATGGTTATCGTAAGCTTCCTACTCTTTCTTATCAACTGGCTGTTTTTAAAAAAAGCGTCTCCTGTCCATCAAGCCTAATAAAAAAGCAATCATTCCTTTACTGAATGATTGCTTTTTTACTGTACTTTTTTTGAACAAGCTGCATCAATATCTAGAATCCAGTCGTGAAACTTTTGCTGAAGAAGTTGAAGAGAAGACTGATTGTTAGATACAATGTCCAGTCCGCGCTCATCGTATAGGTGGAAGATGGTTTCTTTATTCAAATTCACAATGTAACACTCTTCTTCAATAGCCGGATGAATATGAAGATCACGGTTGGCAATTGATTGTAAAAGAAGTTTTTCTTTCACATCATTTGTTTTACAAGCAATAATATACTCAGCGTTATTTAATAATGCTACGGATTGAACTTCTTGTTTCTTCAGGCGAGAGCGGATGAATTTTTTAATAGCTGTTTCTTTTTTCTTTTTTAAAAGTAAATCATCCTGTGCAGCATTCGCTTTGAAAACAAGCAGCAGCTCATCATTTTTTTCATGGAGTGTCTCAAAAATTTCGTAAGCGCGTGCGTACACATTTTTCATGTATTCTCGTTCCCATACGCCTTTTTGATTGGTAAGCGTAAAGCGAATACCCGCGGGCGCGTTATAAAAAAGAGGTCTCTTCATTTGAACATTTGGAAACATTGTTGTTAAGTATGATTGAAGCCGCATTGTGGTCATACGCAACACCTCATTTAGTTTAGTCCTGACTTAATATGTTGAATTTAGTCTATCACGTGATTAGCTAAATTTGTAAAGAAGTAATGTTATTTAATCAAAAGGTAACCAAACTGTTATATTTTGTTGATTTTGCATTATTTCTTTACACAACCTTTGCGGATGAACAGGTTTTTTCATACGGCTGTCGTATTACTTAACGTAGTAACGACGTGAAGAAAGGATGATAGACGGTGAAAAAACAGCTTGTTCTTATTTCAATTGTTACAGCTGCTTTCTTTGTGCTTATTTTTCACAAAACGATCTTTCAAGAAGGTAATCCTCTTCCCATTGCATGGAGTATTGTAAAACTAAAGTCTTCAGGTGAAGATGTTGTTCAAATATCCGATAAGCCTAAGAGGTACCTCATTCATTCAAATGACTATTTAACGTTTATTAAACAAATGAAAAAGAAAAAAGTGAATTTTCAATATCAAGACGATAAAAAGTTTTATTTTAATAACGACGATGAACGCCAGCTGTTCGTCAGCAAAAACTATACCGATAAGTTCACGATTATGGAACTAAAGAAAAAAGAGCTGACTGAAGCTGGCGTTGAGTAATAAGACTAATCTCTGCCCTGTGTCCCAAAATCTTTAATTTGAACATGAACATGATAGTCGATGGTCGACTGGCTAAATATTTCATCCCATTCATGCTGATGTTTTTTCCAAAAACGAGGATAATGAATTCGTACGTAATCATGCAGGTCAATCACATCAGCTTTGTAGTTATTTTGCAGTAAGCCGAGTGTTTTTTTCGCATCTTTTCGAATGATTTTTTCTATTTTTTTTTCGATCTTTTTTACATTAGAGGCGGCAAGAGACTGTTTTGAAGTCTCCCAATCTTCTGATAGTCTGCCTCTTGTTTGGACGTTGATGTCAAAATGAACGGAGTGATTTGAATCAATGCGGGCCTTCACATCTTGCTGAACATCTCCAATTTCATAGGAAAAGGGATATGGACCGTGTTTGCCGTAAATAATTCCGCCTTTAATATTCCCCGTTAACCACGTTAAAGCCTCTACTTGGTGCTGAGTTAAGATGAATTTTGCTTTTTTATCTTTGATGATCGCCGCACCGTCTAGTTCAACGCTGTTTTTTATTTTAGAAAGCCGCTGTATTAAAAAGCTTTGATCGGTTTTTAACTTAGCCGATAGCTCTCCCATGGTTAAGGGATTTAGAATTTTATTCGTCTTGAATTTATTGTAAACAAGCTCATAAATTAAGTTGACTGGAGGCACAGACATTCCTTGAATCGTTAAAACGTTTTTAGCATCGCCTTTTGTAACAAACGCAAGGCTGCTGCGCCGTATTTCATTATCACGGACAAACTGATTGATAAGCGCATCCAGAGGGATCGTCTTGCTTGCTTTTTCTCCTATTAAAAGCGCTCGCTGATGCTGGCTGTATATAGGGTCAGATTTCAGCGAAATATTTCGCGTGATTTCATGAATGGTAGGACCAGCTGTTGTAATGTTCTTGTATGGAATGGAAGAAGACATATTTCCGGATTCCGTTTCGGTCAACGTTTGATGAGTCAGCACAAGCTGATTTTTTCCTGTTTTTGGTTCGATTTTTGGTGTAATATCCATTGCCACTCCTATAACAAGAGCAAGTTGTTCAATATTCCGATGGCTCATACAGCCGCATAATAAAAAAACGGTCATCATGACAGGAAGACATTTTTTCGTCATTTGAACACAACCTTTTTTATTTTCATTAACGTGCTGAAAAAAAGAGGGATAACTAAAAATGTCACTAAAAATGCCCAGCCTAATACCGTTGAAAAATGGGACACGTCGCTTGCTGTTTTGGGGGCTAACGAGCTCATAAATAAAATGGGCACAAGAAAGATAATATTGGTAGTTGATCGGTTTTTGAAAATCTTTTTAAATCCTGAAACAGCCAAAAAGAAATACATTACAAAGGTTAAAAAAAACTGAAGAAGCCAGACAATAAGTAAAAATAATTCAAGCCTCTCAAAGAAAATTCCTTTTACTTCATGCGTCTGAACAAATTCAATCGTAGGCCAGACGGTCGTCTTTACTTCCGGAACGGATAACGCGCCGACAACTAATACGTAAGTGATAATATATAAAAGTAAAGGAATAGAAAATCCGATGATCGAAACTTTTCGTAAGTGATTTTTATTTTTCATATGCTTCGGAAGAAATACAATGGTTTCAATCCCTAAAAAAGAAACAGAGACGGTTGTAAAGGCAGCAAGAAGCGGGCTGAATCCGTCAGCTAATACAGGCTGCAAGTTTTTTAAATCCACCATACCGATGCTAAGAGCGTATAAGGTAAGAAGAATGATGACCGTTACAGGAAAACATAGTGCCATTACTTTTCCAATAGAATCAATACCTCCCGTGATTAAATAAACGCCTGTCAAAATAAACGAAAGAATAATTAATTCAATGGGCATCGTTTCCAGTAAATAAAAATGAATCATTTCTGCCATAGCTCTTACTTCAAAACTTGCTACAGATGTAAAATAAACGACCATAGCAAAGTTGAAGATATTTCCAATTATCTTGCCGGTTACTTCCTGTGTAAAATCAAACATACAGCTGATTGTAAAATACTTAACCATCCAGACTAAAAAAAGAACAATTCCAATAAACAAAAGACCGTCCATAATCAGTACAATCCATCCGTCTGCATTATTTGTCTGGTTTGTAATACTGCTTGGCAGTGTTAATAAACCGACGCCAAGCATAGTTGAAGAAATAATTGAAATGGCGTAAAAATCTGAAAGAAGCTTGCTTGATTGTGATTGTTGCATATGGTCCTCCTTTTGTTAGTTTTGTTTTGATTTATTTTTAGACTGTTTTAGGCTTTTGTTTGGGAGACGAACATAAGAGTCTTTCCACGCTTTTTTATTTAACGCAAAAAACGGTTTAAAGTAGGCTATACCAAAACTTTCGAGTTTGGTTAAATGGATGACGAGCACAAGAAAAAACATGGAAACTCCGTATAATCCAAAAATTGCTGCAATCATCATAGATACGAAACGCAAAATTCGAAACGAAAGGCCAATTCCGTACTGAGGAACGGTAAAGGACGCGATTGCCGACACGGATACAACAATAATCATCACGGAACTAACGATATGTGCTTCTACCGCTGCTTGACCAATCACAACGCCTCCTACAAGTCCAACTGTTTGTCCAACAGGAGTAGGGAGACGCAGCCCGGCTTCGCGCAACAATTCAAGCGTCACTTCCATGACCACTGCTTCGATAAAAGGAGAAAAAGGAACGTTTTCTCGTGTGGCTGCAATAGTAATAGCCAGCTCTGTCGGAAGCAGACCTTGGTTAAACGAAACGAGTGAAATATAAATAGCTGAAAAGAACAACGTAATAAAAATAGACAAGTATCTCAGCAATCTTAGCAATGAACCCGCTATCCATCTTTCGTAATAATCATCGGGTGATTTCATAATCATATCGAAAGTAGTAGGCACTAAAAGAGCAAAAGGAGAACCATCTACTAAAATGGCTACTCGCCCTTCATTCACCGCAGCGAGAACGCGATCCGGTCTTTCTGTATTTTGTACTTGAGGGAACGGTGAGTAGGGTGCTTCTTCTAAAAATTCTTCAATCATTCCTGAGTCTTGAATGTTATCTAAAGGAATATCTAATAATTTCTCTCGGACTTGATTCACGATGTGAGTTTGACAGTGTTTATTATGAAAAACGATACTTGTTCGATGTTCCTTTGCATTTCCAATGTAAATGTCTTCAATAACCATTTCTTCTTCGGTAGAACGCTGCCTTAAAAGACCAAGGTTTTCATCTAAGTTTTCGATAAGCGCAATTTTAGGGCCACGCACTACTTTTTCTGTGGTAGGTTCACTTAAAGAGCGCTGTTTGGTCATAGACATATTCAGCGAATATGCCGTGGTGCTTTCGCTAATAAACAGCAAGGGCTGACCTTTAAAAAAACACGAGATTGCTTGCTTGTATGTATAAACTTCTTTGTCTTTAATGACAGAAATAAATGAATCGATGTCATCGAGTGTTTGCGTTTCACTTTTTGCTTTGGTCTCAACAACATGCTGAGTAAGATTATCAAGCTTTTCTCCGTCTACTAATCCTTGGAGGTAAATAATGCATATATATTTTGTGGGGGACAGCCATAATTTTTTGGAACCAACATCTGTATTTTGACCCACCAAATCTAGAAACGTTTGAACGGTGTAGTCTGCATTGGGCTGAAATTTTGAATCGAGCATAAATAAACTCACCGCCTGTTGTGTTAATGAGCTTAGTGTTTGCGATGTAAAAACGAGTTATACGAAAAATGTGGAAGAATAGAAAAGATATGTTATGGTAAAGAAAAGAGGTGATGGTATGCTACATTCATTTACGTTAAAAACGAATAAGCGTGACGAAATGATCGACGTTACGAGTCAGGTACAAGCAGTAATAAGAACAGAAGGATTAAAAGAAGGGGCTGTAGTTGTTTACTGTCCTCATACAACCGCTGGTATAACAATTAATGAAAATGCGGATCCGGATGTAAAAACGGATATGATCCGACGCTTCGATGAAGTATATCCTTGGGAACATCAGTTAGATCTTCATATGGAAGGAAATACGGCGGCGCATCTCAAAGCGAGCACGGTCGGCTCCTCTCAGCATATAATCATTCACGATGGGCAGCTGCTGCTAGGAACGTGGCAAGGAATTTATTTTTGTGAGTTTGATGGACCGAGGAACCGTACGTATTATGTGAAAATTTTATCCCTGCAATAACTTTTTTTCATACTCATTGTCCAACTTTCTTTTTAAAGTTGTTATAAAACAAAGTTTAGTTAATATAAATGTTATATAACAGTTAAAGGGAGAGATTGAACAATGGAAAAGATCGGTGCAGAACAAGAAACAGTAAAAAAAGAAAACGAAAAAACAAACTTTACATGGGTGGAAGAATACCCAACTATTTTAGACATTGTTAATGAGTATTACAGTACGTGTCGATAATGTGAAGAATCTGGGGCAAAATTATTTTAGTTGAAGGAAGATCCGAACGCGTTTGATTCCTGCTGGAGAATCCAACGCATTCGGATTTTTTCATTGATATAGTGAACGTAGATTTTATGTATGTAGACGAGGAGGCTCATCAGCCGCCTGGGGAAAGCGAAGTCTTACAAGGAAATCAACAGCAACGTAGCAAGCAGTTGAGATTATTTATCCCGTTTGTTCGTCTTTTTGGAATAATTTAGTTAGGTCTTAATATCTTTTTTATAAAAAAGATATAATAGTAGCAATTTTTCTAAAAGGTTTAATATAATAAATATTAGGGTACTGAATTGTATGAAATAAAGATAAAACGCATCGTTTCATACTATTTCCTTTTTTACCGCTAGTATAGCCTTGAAGAAAAAGTTTCATTTGATATACTAACTATACGCTTAGTCTTTAAGAGAAAGATGAAGATTCATTGTCATTGTTACACGCAGTGAATGAGCTGCCTTTGCTTGGCGAAAACGTCGTACAAACAAAGACAGATAGCGAATTGTTTTGGGTGCGTTCATTTAGTTCAAAACAGGGAGGCGATTAGTCTATGTTACTTGTACGTATGGCCATGATTGGTTTCTTTTCATTAACAGCCATATCATTGTTTTCTTTTCAGTCCGTTGAAATTATCCATGCAATTATGGACTTTTTTTCATCAGCTGATAAGTACTAAAAAACGATATCTTTTTTAAATAAAAAGCGGATAACCCTTAGGGGGCTATCCGTCAAAAACCGCCCAAAAGGCGGTTTTTTTATGCTTATAGCTGTGCTCACAAACGCACTGCATTCATTCTCTGATGACAAAGTCTACGTGTTTTTTTGATTAACATTCGTTAAAATAAGTATTTACGTACTGTTCAAACTGAAGCCAATCGTCCACGCGAGGGACATTTACTTCTTCGTTATACGGGTAGCTCATGGCAACAGCATGGCGACCTGTAGCTTGAAAAGCCTTCAAATTATGAGGTGCATCATCAAATAGCAAGTCTCCGTATATTTTATCTTTTTGGTGTGTAAACACGATATTGTACTTTCCGATAAACGGAAGGTGTTTTTCAACCCACTGCTCTTTTTCTGTATAAGCATAGGTACGGCTGCTTGTGACAATTAAAATGGAAAACCTTTCATAAAGTCGTTTAAGAACCTCAACAGCATGAGGCAGAGGTTGTAAATGTAAAAAAAGACCCGGCTGATCGAGGTAGTCATAAATCTTTGTGCCGCATTCCGGCTTTACATACTTTTCTGATTCCCAGCATTTTAACTTTTCAACCGATAAGCTGTCGCAATAATCTTTGTTATATTGGTTATGCCAATCCGTCATAAGATCACAAATGACAGAATCCATGTCAATTAAAAGGGTGTGCATTTATTCAACTTCCTTTACAGTATTCATCTACACGCTTGGTTTTGCAATGCGCTGCTTCTACTATACCAAATCTTTTACATGCAGAAAAAGAGCAAGCCGCATCAAAATCGCACAGCTTGCCCTTTTTATCGAAACTACATTCTTTTAGCACCTAAATAGCGTTTGCTCCAATAGCTCTCTTTTAGAGAAGAGATGCTCACACCTTTAGATGAAGAACAGTGAAGAAACTGGTTGTTTCCTAAATAAATTCCTGCATGGGAAGGCCCTTTTGTATAGGTTTGGAAGAACACAATGTCTCCAGCTTTTGGACTTGAGACGCGCGTTCCTTTTTGATAAATCTGAGCTACTGTCCGAGGAAGCTGGACCCCGCCGCCATGTTTGAACGCATAGCCAATAAAACCGCTGCAGTCAAAGCCGCTTGGCGTTGTTCCGCCCCAGCGATAGCGAACACCCATGTACTGTTTTCCTTTGTTAATCACTGCGTTAGGGTTATAGCGCGCTGAGCTAGAAGGCGATTTGCCCTTTGCTGAAACGCCTAGTTTAGCGTACGTTCCTTTTCCGACAATACCATCTGCTGCTAGTCCATTTTTGCGCTGAAATGATTTTACAGCAGAAGTTGTAACAGTCCCAAAGTATGTAGTCGTATTCCCTTTAAAATAACCTTTATTTTTCAACGTTTGTTGTAGTTGTTTAACATCTTGGTGATTCATGCCTTGGCGAAGCGTTTGGTCGCCTAGAGCCGCTTGGCTGACAATCGGGCTAGTAGAAACAATAACGCCAGCAAGCGTAAGAGCTGCTATTACTTTTTTCATAAAACTAGTACCCCCTGAAAATTTTTCCTGATTTGAGTAAATTCATCATATCATCTTTCGACAGTGTTCTACGTTACAATTTCATTACATATATGAAAAAAATGAAATATAAAGGTGAATATAGTCTTATAAAAGCTGTAATTAAAAGGGTTCTTTAGATGTGTAATATTGCTAGAAAAACTTTGAATATTTGACGGTAAATAACTAAAAGATATGAAAAAGTATGTACATTTAAAATTTAACAAAGAAATATGTTGTGAATTACTACACAAAAAGTTCGAACTCGGGTAAAATGTAGAACTATAATATAGTAGTCATATATGTGACTTTGATGAGGTGAAAGTAATGAAAAGAATAGGTGTATTAACAAGCGGCGGAGATTCTCCAGGTATGAATCCTGCGGTTCGTGCTGTTGTGCGTAAAGCAATTCATGAAGGTATGGAAGTTTATGGTATCTTCCAAGGATATCAAGGATTAATAGAAGGAAATATTAAAAAGCTAGAAGTTGGAGATGTTGGTGACATCATTCAACGCGGCGGAACGATGCTTTATTCTGCAAGATGTCCAGAATTCAAAACAGAAGAAGGGCGTTTAAAAGGTATTGAAAACCTTAAGAAGCACGGTATTGAAGGCTTAGTAGTTATTGGTGGAGACGGATCATATATGGGAGCTGTAAAACTAACAGAGCTTGGTTTCCCTTGTATCGGCATCCCAGGAACGATTGATAACGACATTCCAGGAACAGATTTTACATTAGGATTTGATACGGCTCTTCATACGGTTATCGATGCAATTGATAAAATCCGTGATACGGCGACTTCTCATGAGCGTACGTTTATTATTGAAGTTATGGGGCGTAATGCAGGAGACATTGCTCTTTGGTCAGGTCTTGCTGGCGGTGCGGAAACAATCCTTATCCCAGAAGCAAAAGATGAGTTCCAAGAAATGGTTGATCGTTTGAGAAAAGGACAAGAGCGCGGTAAAAAGCACAGCATTATCGTAGTAGCTGAAGGTGTAGCTAATGGTAATGAAGTAGCGAAGCAGCTTCATGAAGCTGCAGGTATTGAAACGCGTGTAACAGTATTAGGACACATTCAGCGCGGTGGTTCTCCAACTGCTCAAGATCGTGTGCTAGGAAGCCGTTTCGGCGGTCGCGCAGTCGAACTTCTACTAGAAGGTAAGGGCGGCCGTGCAATCGGTATCCGTAAAAATGAAATTGTAGATTATGATATTATGGAAATTTTAGGTGAACCTCACCATATCAATGCTGATATGTACCGTTTATCTAAAGAACTTTCAATTTAATCCCAGTGTTTCTGAGGCGAAGCTTCTTATATAGAAGGAGTTTCGTCTTTTTTTGATTGCATGCCTGTCCCTTCACAGTGTTTGCATGTTTTCATGTAACCGATACCAGGAATAACAGCTAGCTTTCCGAGCCCTTTGCAAAAAGTGCAAATTAATTCAAAACCAAACATTGGTTCATCCCCTCTGTACACGTTTTCTTTCAGTTTATCATAAAAGTAGACAAATAATTTTAAAAATTATAGAAATAATCAAAAAAATGATTACATTTGAACAGCGAGTGATATAGTAAAGAGAGAAGACCATTTTATAAAAGAGGAGAGGAAGCGTGATGTTTAAACGAATTTTACTTGCCTCAGATGGCTCAGAGCATGCAGCTAAAGCAACAGAAAAAGCCGTTCAGCTGGCTCAGCTTACGGAAAACAGTTTTATTCAAGTTATTTATGCAGTAGAAGGTGATTCAAGATTAAAATCACTTAGCCGCGACGAGGAACGGGAAAGTCGGATACATACAACGGATGAAATTTTAAAGCAAGGAAACGTGGAGTATGAGATTACCTTTATGCACGGAGACGCGGCTAAAACAGTGATTCAATTTGCTAATCAAAATTCATTTGACCTTGTAGTAATAGGAAGCAGAGGGTTAAATCCTGTAAAAGGCATGCTGCTTGGAAGCGTTAGTTCTAAGATAGCACAGCAAGTAACAATTCCTGTGCTAATTGTTAAATAGGAGAGAAATGCAATGTCAAACCAGTACAAAGAATTAAAACAGCTCATTGATGATGCTAAACACATTTGTTTTTTTACGGGAGCAGGAATGAGCACAGAGTCGGGCATACCTGACTTTCGCTCTCAAAATGGCTTATATCGCCAAAACAAAAGCTTTGTGGACATAGTAGCCGCTGACTTCTATGAACAGTATCCTCATGAATTTTGGCCGCTGTTTAAAGAGATTTTTCATATTAAAATGCTGCATCAGTATAAAGCAAATAAGGGCCATCGCTTTATTGCTGAACTAGAAGACGGCAAAACCGTGCATGTGATTACGCAAAATATCGATGGGCTGCACCAAGATGCAGGAAGCACGAACGTTTTTGAAATTCATGGGTCCATTAAGAGAGCTCATTGTCCGAGGTGTAAAAAAGAGTATGACTTAGCGTATTTAAATCAGTCAGCTCTCCCACAATGTACAGCGTGTGAGCGCCTTTTAAAGCCAAATGTTGTTCTCTTTGGAGATGCCATTCATCAGTTCGATGAAGCAGTTACAGCAGCGCTGTCATCTGATTTATTCATCGTGCTTGGTTCATCGCTTGAAGTAGCACCGATTAATCAGATTCCGCTGCTTGTGAGCCGGTACAATCGTACAAATATGGTGATCATTAATAAAGAACCTACGCATTACGATTATTTGTTTGATTTGGTTATCTATGATTCCATTGGACAAGTGGTTGCAAATTTATAAGCGTCTATGCATGGACATAGCGCTTTTTTAGCATTTAGTGATAAAGTGTAGGGATGTATCATATGGTGTAGTACATCATCCATTCGCTAATGGATAGAAGGGATGTTTTTGCATATGAGTGGAGGCCTGAGAGTTTGTCTTTTCATTGTTGGTATTGCACTCAAAGTGACAGCTGTTTTGACTTTGATTTTTGAAATGAATCTTGTCCCTATTCACGGAAGGAGTCTCACTTATTATGCTGAAGCGATAGGTATGAAACTCCCCATTATCTGTTTTGTCCTTGGTTTTTTTTGTGTAGCAGCAAGCTTTTATTTGCCTGCTAAAAATCGCCGCACCAGTAAATAGCAAGGGCAGGAGACTAACTAAAACGTTTGACTGCAAAGTTTTTAACATTTAAAATAAAGTCAATAAGTTTAAAAAGAAATAGGATAATTATTCCTGAATCTTTTTAGATATACGGAAATAGAGGTGATTGGATGGGGCAGTGTACCACGTTGGCGAAGTAGCATTATATGCACCAGTGTCAAAGCGTACAATACATTATTATATAAACCTACATTTGCTTCACGCATATCGCTCTTTATCACATAATCGCTCTTTTAAGGCGTTAACAGACTTTAACTTTATAAAGATTGGAAACTACTAAATTTTTTATAAATGAATGGAAGAGAGAATCAGCGCTGAAGCAACATCATGAAATGAAGCGATGTGAGCCATTGCTTCACATCTAGAACAGCTGAATAAAGAATGACCTGCTACATTAACGAGTGAAACGTGAGATAAGGAAGAAAGGCTGGCAGTTTTGCTCCATATAAAAATGTTTATACATTTATCATGTGATTCCTCCTTATATGCACTTTTCCATGTGATCAGTACAGGGATAGAGTTCTTTATCCAAATTTTTTATTTTTTAGGAGGTGAGTCCTTACTCGTTTTTAAACGAGCTAAGGAACTTGATTGGACATATTTAACTTGATTTTACTAGCGGTACTGATTGCATTAACTGCTTTTTTCGTGGCTACCGAGTTTGCGATTATTCGCGTGAGGAGTTCCAAAGTGGATCAGCTTATAGCAGAAGGGAGCAGCAATGCAAAAGCTGCGAAGCAAGTTATTTCAAATTTAGATGAATACTTATCTGCGTGTCAGCTTGGTATTACGATTACTGCGCTGGGAATTGGTTGGTTAGGAGAGCCTACAATTTCGCATCTCCTGTCACCATTACTTGATCAACTAGGGATAAGCGGAGCTTTAACAAAAGTACTATCTGTTGCGATTTCTTTTGCGGTTGTTACATTTATAAATGTTGTGGTCGGAGAGCTTGCTCCGAAAACATTTGCAATTCAAAAAGCAGAGAAAGTCACTTTATTATTTGTTCGTCCGCTTATACTTTTTTATAAAGTAACCTATCCTTTCATTTGGCTATTAAACAGTTCTTCTCGTTTAATAACAGGGTTATTTGGTCTAAAGCCTGCTTCAGAAAATGAGCTTGCACACAGTGAAGAAGAGCTTCGCATCTTGTTATCAGAAAGCTATAAAAGCGGTGAAATCAATCAATCGGAGTTTAAATATGTAAGTAAAATTTTTGACTTTGATGATCGCGTTGCCAAGGAGATTATGGTGCCGCGTACGGAAGTCGTTTCAATTGACCAGGAAGATACGGTCGAATACATCCTTGAGATGGTCCAAGAAGAGCGGTTTACCCGCTATCCGGTCATTGATGGAGATAAAGACCATATTATTGGAATGGTCAATATGAAAGAGATTTTAACCGAGATTGTTATGAACAACAGCAAGGAAAAAATAAATTTAAAACAGTATATCCGTCCTGTTATTGAAGTAATTGAATCGATTCCTATTCATGATTTATTGCTTAAGATGCAGCGTGAACGCATCCATATGGCTATTTTAATCGATGAATACGGAGGAACTGCAGGGATTGTAACAGTAGAGGATATTTTAGAGGAAATTGTCGGTGAAATTCGGGATGAATTTGATGCGGATGAACTTCCATTAATTCAGAAAGTCAAACCCGATCATTATATTGTAGATGGAAAGCTATTAGTAAGTGAGCTTAACGAGCTCCTTGGCACAACAATTGATGATACGGATGTTGATACAATTGGAGGCTGGGTCTTGACGGAAAAATATGACGTCAAGCAAGGAGAAAGCCTTAGCTTTGATCAGTATGACTTTACTGTTACGAAAATGGAAGGCCATCACATTCAATATATTGATGTGATCAAAAAACGTCAGGTGCATCAAAGTACGGATGAAGCGGTTAATGTGTCGGACATGAACCAGTCACAGGCTTTATCTTCATAATAAGAAGGCGCATTGCGAAAGAGCAGTGCGCCTTTTTTATAAAGAAAATGTGGAGGGAAGATGACAAAGTCATATGATGGAACTATGGGATAATATTACCGCTATGAATCTTGAAATCAATTTGCTTTAATAAAAGTATGAAAACTCTATCAAAACTTTTATTAGTAACATTGTTGTCTGTCACTCTAGCTTTTGGTCTTAATAACACTGCGCAAGCAGCAACCGTACATACCGTTCAATCGGGCGATACGATGTGGAAAATAGCAGTAAAATATCAGGTTGGCGTTTCCGAGCTGATTGAAGCGAACTCTGCTATTAAAAATCCTAATTCTATCTACCCGGGACAAAAAATTACCATACCAACAGATAAAGCGGGAAGTTCATACGAAGAGCAAGTGGTTCAGCTAGTGAATCAAGAACGTGCTAAAGTAGGGCTTAAACCTTTAAAATCTAATTGGGAAGTAGCTCGCGTTGCTCGCTATAAATCGCAGGATATGATTGATAAAAACTATTTCAGTCATACATCGCCTACATATGGAAGTCCGTTCGACATGATGAAAAAATTTGGTATTACATACAGTACAGCAGGTGAAAATATCGCTGCTGGACAAGCAACTCCAAAAGAAGTGGTTAACGCATGGATGAATAGCGAAGGTCACCGTAAAAACATACTATCAAGTCAATTTACCGAAATCGGAGTAGGTTACGCTAAAGGCGGAAGCTACGGTCATTACTGGACTCAAATGTTCATTTCAAACTAAAGAAGAAAGGAAAAAAAGCTGACTACTAAGTCAGCTTTTTTTAGCTTCGAGCACTTTCTAGAAATTCTTTTGGATTGCCAGAAAGCTTTCCGTCCTGCTCAACGATGAGTGTGCGCGTAGGGAAAGCAAATTCTACGCCTTCTTCTTCAAGAATGTCCATAATTTCGAAGTTTATATTTTCTTTTACATCTAAGTAATCAGCAAAAACGGTTGTATTTGTAAAGAAATACAGATAGATATTTAAACTAGATTCATAGAAACCGTCAAAATTTACAAGAATCGTTTCATTGTGAATTTCTTCGTGCTCAGTCAGCATCTTTTTAATTCTTGCCACTACGGTTTCTAACTTTTCTTTTGGTGTATTATAATTCAAGTTTAAATGAAAGGCAATTTGACGTTTCCCCATTTTAGCCCAGTTAATAATAGGTTCATTAGAAAGAGTAGCATTTGGAACCGTTACGACTGCTTGAGCGAACGTTCGAACTTTGGTGCTTCGAAACGTAATATCTTCTACAACGCCTTCAACACTTGGTGTTTTAATCCAATCTCCAATGGTAAAAGGCTTTTCAGTAATAATTACGATTCCGCCGAATAAATTACTAACGGTGTCTTTTGCGGCTAAGGCAAAAGCAAGACCACCTAAGCCAAGACCCGCTACAAAGCCATTTACGTTAAAACCCCATTCTTCTGCGATGATGGAGATAGAAAGCATAACAACAACGATGCGGATAAACTTTTCAATAAAAGGAATAATGATTCGATCCACTTGGATATCAAAATTTTTGGCAAACGTTGCAAAAAATAAATTGGTAGAAGCAGCTAAATTATACAAGCCCCATCCTGCAAGGCCAACAGAAGCTGAACGAACTAAATGTCTTTCCGTATCGGCTGTTAAAACATCAAAGGGAAGATAGGGAAGAGCAAGCTTGAAACCAATAATCACAAAAATCCAGCGCAGCGGCTTTTCAAAAGCTTCTAAAACGCTCGTAATTAAATTGATTTTTTTATTTTTGACAAAACCAATAATAAACTTAAACAAATAAGTCGTGAAAAGTTTGCGAAGAATTAAAAAGATCAAAAAGATCCCAATCGCAATCACGATTTTTTTCCAATCATCTAATGATGATAGAGATTTCAAAAAATCCATACAATCCTCCTAGTTACCAAAACTGTGCTACAGTCCATTTATATCCGTCAATTGAAAGCATTCCTATGTAGAGTGTTCTTTACCCTAAATTCATGCTTTTTAAAAGCTTCTTCCCTATTAAAATAGCACAAAAATACCTGTAAATCTATTTAAGTGATAATTATGAATATATCTCTTTTTAGTAAAAGAGACAGACAATAGTCTGAAAATAAGTTGTATAATAAATAGGTGATATTATAACCATTAATTTATCTTATTATTTATTTAAAACGTTCGTTGGAGGGAGAAAGCTTTGTTAAGTCAATTAAATAGAATGCTAGAAAAATTGATGCCGTTTATTACGCCGGTCAGCTTGCTCATAGGATTTCTTATCGGTTCATCATTAAGTCAGTATACCTTCTTAATTCCATGGCTTTTTGCATTAATGACGTTTGCCGGAAGTTTGAATTCAAACTTTCACCAGTTAAATGCCACGATACACCGTCCATTTCCAATCATTATGGCTCTGTTTGTTTTACATATTTTTATGCCGGCATGGGCTTGGAGCGTTGGCCAAGTGATTTTTCCACATGATGTATTTACAAGCACGGGTCTTTTGCTAGCAGCAATTATTCCAACGGGAGTGACTAGTTTTATATGGGTCTCGATTTACAAAGGAAGCATTCCTCTTGCACTATCCATTATTTTAATTGATACTCTTTTAGCACCGCTTATCGTTCCTTATACGCTTTTATTGGTGGTTGGAGACACCGTACATTTGGAAGCGCTAAAGTTAGTCAAAGATTTATGTTTTATGATTGTCCTTCCATCTCTGTTAGGCATGTGCTTAAATCAATATACAAAAGGAACAATTAAGCAGACCTTAGGACCAAAGCTGGCACCTGTTTCGAAAATAGGGTTAAGTGTGATGGTTATGGTAAACGGGGGAGTGATTGCACCTTATTTAAAACATATTGATAAAAAACTGCTGTTTATTATCGTGATCGTCTTTTTAATGAGTTCAGCTGGTTATTTCTTCAGCTGGATGATTGGCAAATGGCTAAGATGGGACCGAGCAAAAGTTGTGACGCTTACGTTTTGCGGAGGCATGAGAAATATTAGCGCCGGAGCTGTATTAGCCGTATCTTATTTTCCAGCTCCCGTTGCTGTACCGGTCGTATTAGGGATGTTATTTCAGCAGGTATTAGCTGCTTTATCAGGGCGTTTAGTTCAAAACTATTACCAGAAAAAAGACGCTGAATTTGCTTCATTAAAATAAATTAAAAAAGCAAGGGACGAACCACAGTAATCATAAAGTAAGCACTCTGGTTTAACGATCAGAGATAAGATACTTTTACACTTGCTGCGTTCAAGATAATGAGATGATTAGAAAAAGGTGCGGTGTGGCATACTAGAAAGAAAAAGGTCGGATATTCTTGCTTATCAATATAGCGCTGGCGT
This sequence comes from Priestia sp. RMT2NF4, assembly GCF_047872835.1. Classification (NCBI taxonomy): domain Bacteria; kingdom Bacillati; phylum Bacillota; class Bacilli; order Caryophanales; family Bacillaceae; genus Priestia; species Priestia sp. RMT2NF4. Next base: position 324,420 of record NZ_JBLQZO010000002.1, on the reverse strand, counting down.
TTGTTTTACCTTGGATTTTTGGCACCCTCTATTTACATCCTAGAAATCGTCGTTTACTGCCTTTAGTAGGAACTGCTTTTTGCATTTTAGCAATCGTTATCAATGAATTAGGGAGCTATTATGGCTTTTGGAAACTCCGGACTTCTTTAGAAAATGAAGCATTAGAAGCGCTGCCTTTTAATTTAGGTGTTTATCCTGTATTGGCCAGCTATATGATTTTTTTAATCCAGCGAATTGGAAAGCCTCATTTTTTTATTTTTCTTATAGCGCTGTTTACAACATTTTTAGAAGGAACGTATATGTATATGGAAAGAGTTATATACGGAAACGGATGGAATCTCGGCTGGACATTTTTTTCCTACTGGATTCCGTACAGCGTAATTTATTTATACTATAGGTATTTGGTTAGTCTTAGACTGCTTCACTAGAAAAAAAGAAGTAAATTTGCACAATAAAAAAGCCGTGAATATTCACGGCTTTTTTTATTAGATCGCTTCTTTCGAGCTAGATTTATCTTTTGAATGATCCCATGCATCAATATCATCAAGTCCAGAAATGCTGTCTTGATAGAAGACAGGGTCTTTTCCAGCTTTCTTTTGGGCAAGATAATCTTTGAGTGCGGCAAAGGCCACTTTCGAGAGCAGGAGAATTGCGATTAAGTTGACTACTACCATAAAGCCCATAAACAGGTCTGCTAAGTCCCATACAAGCTGAATTTGAGAAATAGAACCGAACACGATCATTGCAAGCACAGCAACACGATAAGTCATCAGCCAAGCTTTATTCGTGTTCAAGAACTCAATATTTGTTTCTCCGTAGTAGTAGTTACCAATTAATGTACTAAACGCAAATAGGAAAATCATAATTGCAAGAGCACCTGTTGCCCAAGAACCAATATGAGTGCTTAAAGCAGCTTGTGTTAATTCAATACCGCTTAAATTTTTATTTGTATAAGTACCTGAAAGTAAAATGATAAAGGCAGTACTACTACAAATAATAAGCGTATCCGTTAATACACCAAAGGCTTGAATTAATCCTTGTTTTACCGGGTGGCTTGTTGTTGCAGCTGCGGCTGCGTTTGGCGCACTACCCATACCCGCTTCGTTTGAGAATAATCCGCGTTTAATTCCTTGCATAAGAGCTGCTCCAAGAGAACCTCCGGCAATTTGATCGAAACCAAATGCATTTTTAACGATTAACGCAATAAGAGAAGGCATTTCTTGAATGTTCATGATAATAATGAAAAGTGCTACTGCAATATAGGCAACAGCTAGTACCACAACAATGTATTCTGACATTTTTGCAATACGCTTAACTCCGCCAAAAATAATGGCAGCGAAAGCCACTGTCATAATAATTCCTAACACTAAACGATTTGTTCCAAACGCATTTTCAAACGCAAGAGTAATCGTGTTTGATTGTACAGCATTAAAAATTAAGCCGAATGATAAAGTGATTAAGACAGCAAACAGTCCGCCCATCCAGCGCTTTTTTAACCCTTTTTCCATATAGTAAGCCGGTCCGCCTCGGAAGCCGCCGTCTTTGTCTTTTACTTTGTATATTTGTGCTAACGTACTTTCGATAAATGCTGAAGCTGAACCGATAATGGCAAGCACCCACATCCAAAATACAGCACCAGGTCCCCCTAAAGCGATCGCAATCGCAATACCTGTAATGTTCCCCGTACCAACGCGGGCTGCCATACTGATACAAAACGCTTGGAATGGCGAAATTCCGTCTTTAGAAGAGCTATCCGCACCTTCTTTTAATACACGAACCATTTCTTTTAATAACCGAATTTGTAAAAACTTTGACCTGAATGTAAAAAACAAACCAAATGCAATCAGCATCGCAATCAGTAAGTAGGACCAAAGAAATTCGTTGATTGAACTAACAAAACCTTGAACTACTTCTTGCATAGTTTCACCTCTTCATAAATTATAGTAGAATAATAATAAAAAACGTGAATTTATAGAATTTTCCCTCTATTTAGATAGATCTCCCTATTTCCCCGCTATTTTTCTTCATTATCCTTGTCGAATCTTGTTGCTAAATCTGAACCTTATATATATATAAAATAATAATTTTGGTCTTTTGTCAACTAACCTCACATGGAAAAATAGGGTGATATGACAAATGAAGCGGGTATGAAAAGGTGATAACAGCAGGGATGAAAGAAATTTCATTTTGTTTTACTTAATTGTTGCTAGAAAATAAAAGTTTTAGGCCAAGTACCCCAAAAACGGTTCCTTTTACATATTTTAATGTGTGCTGAAAGATACGGCTTTTTTTGACTTTCTTCCCAAGGCCAGAAGCAAATAGCGCAATAAGTGAAAAGATGATGAGCGTTTCGGCGATAAAGATGATCCCAAACAAAATCATCTGCAAACTTACATGTCCAAGAGACGAATTAACAAACTGCGGTAAGAACGTAATGAAGAAAATAGCTACTTTTGGATTGGTTAAGTTGCTAACAAATCCTTTTCTAAAGTGATGGTGGTGCTGAACGTTTTCTGTTAATTCCAACGGACCGCTTTTTTCGCAAAACGATTGGTAGGCTAAAAACAGCAGGTACAGAACACCTACAACCTTTAGAATCGTAAAGGCAATAATTGATTTTTGAAAGATAATAGATAGCCCCACTGCGGCTAAAAGAGTATGTACAAATGTTCCCGTGATGGATCCCAGTACGGTTTTGATGCCTGCTTTGACGCCTGAAGCAATACTTTGTGTCATTACAAAAATCATGTCTTGTCCTGGTATTAAGACAATGATAAGTGACACGGCTATGTAAGGTATAAGCCAAGAAAATGTCATGATGATTCCCTCCCAACAGAATTTTAACAATTTCGACAAAAAGTTCTCAAGAGTGTGTGCTAATGAATTAATAGTTTAATGGAGTAAAGCTAAGAGGATATAAGGGCGTAAAAAGAGGTTACTCTCCTTAATAAAAATCAATAAAAGGTGTAGGAAAAAAATAGGTGGTGTTGTATAATAATTCGATATACTTAATTTTTATAGAAAGAAGGTAAAATTTATGAACTACTGTTTAGCACAGCCGGAGGACGCTGCTACAGTTCACGATCTTATGCTGCAAGCCTTCTCCGTCTATCGCGATTCTGTCCCACCTTCCAGTGCTCTTGATGAAACAACGGAATCTATTATGCAATCGTTAAAGCATGGAAAAGAAGCTGTCATTTTATACGTTGAAAATAAGCCCGTAGCGATGGCGCGTTTTACGCTAGAAGAAACGAGCTTATATTTTTACAGTCTGTCTGTTATTCCTGCTTTTCAAGGAAAAGGACTGGCTAAACGGCTTATTCAATGGTTAGAAACATACGCCAAAGAGTGTGGTAAGGAAAGTTTATCATGCAAGGTGAGAATGAGTGTTTCTCGTAATATAGCTTTGTATGAATCAATCGGCTTTTACATAGAGAAAAAAGAAATCGTACATAGAGGGGGAGTGAATATTCCCGTAGTAAATATGAAAAAAGAGATTTTAAAAGGAGTAATGGCATGAATAAATCAACTCTTCCTTTACCGCCTCCTGTCTTTCTTTTAATTGGTGTATTAGCCGTTTCCTTTTCTTCTATTTTAATTAAATGGTCGGATGCGCCTGCTTCTATTTTAGGAATGTATAGACTGCTGTTTACCGTCCTTTTATTTTTACCGTTTTTACCATGGAGAAAAATGAAAATTCTTTTTAAAAACAGCACGGTAAAAGAATGGCTAATGCTAGCTGTATCAGGCGTGTTTTTAGGGCTTCACTTTCTGTTTTGGATGGAATCTTTTTCACATACAACAGTTGCTAGCGCGATGATTTTGACTGCGCTCGAGCCGGTCTTCGTAGTGATTGGAGCTTATTTTTTATTTAAAGAAAAAACAAGCAAAGTAGGAGTCATCAGTATTTTAATGGCTGTTAGCGGCTCGGTGATTATCGCATCGGGCGATATCGGAGTATCTAAAACGGCTCTTTACGGAGACTTACTTTCTGTTTTAGGTACAGTGGCCGTTTCTGTTCATATGCTGGCGGGGCAAGATCTATGCAGGAAAATGCCTCCAATCATCTATAGCTTCGCCGTTTTTTTAATCGGTGGACTGGTTCTATTTGTCTACAATATTTGTACAAACGTATCGCTGACTCAGTATGACACAAAGGATTGGTGGATCTTTTTGCTTTTAGCGCTTATTCCTAATATTTTTGGTCACGCCTTATTTAACTGGCTGTTAAAGTATGTAGGTGCTACAACGATTTCGATGGCTATTTTAGGCGAGCCAATTGGTGCCATCATTCTCGCCTATTTCTTGCTTGGAGAAATGACAACCATTTCTCAGCTAGCGGGAGGCATGATTGTGATGATTAGTGTGATGATCTTCTTAAAGTACAAAGCAGCAGAGCCCGAAAAAGTTATAGCTTTTCAAGAAAAGTCGAATATCAGCTAATGGGATAGGCAAGCAGCACCGAGTATGATACAGTTTATTTATCATTATTTACCATTTAGTAAAGAGGTTTTTATTAAACTACATAAAGCAGGTGTAAATATGCTGAAAAAACTAACGGACCACGTTTATTACTTTCCTCATTCTGAAGAAACGGATCGGCCGGTGCTCGGACTTATATGCGGGGAAAAGTATAGTTTCGTCGTAGATGCTGGGAATTCTCCTGCGCATGCATCATCATTTTTAGAAGAAGTGGAAAAAATGGGAGCCCCTCCAATCAAAGGAGTAGCTATTACGCATTGGCACTGGGATCATACATTTGGCATTCATGCAATGAACAAATATACAATCAGCCATCATTTGACGAAGAAAAAGCTGGCCTATTTAAAGACACTGCGCTGGGACGATGATTCCTTGGATAAACGCGTCCAGGAAGGGGAGGAAATCGAATTTTGCCGGGATATGATAAAGAAAGAAATGCCGTGTCGAGAGACGTTAATTTTACGGGAGCCGGACGTAACGTTTCATCATCATATGGAAGTTGACCTAGGTGGAATCACTTGTTGCATTCAGCATATTGGAGGGGTACACGCGCAGGACTCGTCCGTTGTCTACGTCCCCAAAGAAAAAGTACTGTTTTTAGGTGATTGTCTATGTCCAGATTTTTATAGTGGTGACTGGAGTTATGATAAAGAAGACCTTGAGCGGATTCAGAGAGAACTTAAAAAATATGATGCGCAGTATTATCTTTCATCTCATTTTGACCCTGAAACTTCTGAGGAACTTTGGAGAGATTTAAACCAATTGAGTGCGATTGGAGAAATTGTAGGAAATGAAGTCGATTTAGAAAAAGCATGTTTTCAGTTTGAATGTGAAACGTATAAGAAGCCAACAAATGAGCAAAAAGAGAGAATACAGTATTTCGTTAATGGAAATGTCAAACGTAAAAGCAGAGAACTGTTTTAATAGTTTATGCATAGCCTAATGGTAAATAAGCCCGCCTGTTCATACTATATTATGAGCAGGCGGGCTTATTTAATTGGTTATGCTGTGATATGAGTTTTAAGTTATGATAGTAAAATAAATAACTTGACGAAACAAAGTTATAAAAATATAATAAGTTACATAAAGTAAGTTAATTAAAAAATGATCTATTTAAAAGGAGAAATAATCATGAACTTTCACCGTGCACCCCATGTATTTGTTGGGAAAGTAAATTTAAAAGTAGAAAATTTAGAGCGTTCACTTGCTTTTTATCAGCAAATAATCGGGCTTAAACTTTTAGGGAGAAAAGAGAACAAAGCCTTGTTAACAGCTGATGGACGCACGGCGCTTTTATCGATTGAACAGCCGGAAAACGTTACAGCAAAACAGTCTCGTACAACAGGCTTATATCATTTTGCTCTATTGTTGCCGACTCGTTCTGATTTAGGAAGTATTCTGCAGCATTTGTTAAATAGCGGTTATCCGCTTCAAGGGGCGTCTGATCATCTAGTGAGTGAAGCGCTGTACTTGGCAGATCCAGATGGAAACGGCATAGAGATTTATCGAGATCGTCCGTCAAGTACATGGGAATGGAATGACAGTGAAGTAGTAATGGCTACAAAACCTTTAGACGCAGAAGCGATATTATCTGAAGGAAACGGTAAAACATGGACAGGATTACCTTCAGCTACCTTAATGGGACATATTCACCTTCACGTTTCTGAATTAGAGCAAACGGAAAACTTTTATCGAAATGGATTAGGTTTTGAGGTTGTGAGCAATTACCATAATCAAGCCTTGTTTATTTCAACTGGGCGCTATCATCATCACATCGGACTAAACGTTTGGAATGGAATTGGAGCGCCTAGTCCTCTTGAAAACAGCGTTGGTTTGGACTCATTTACACTTGTTTTTCCAGCTGAAGAAGCAAGGGAACAGGCAATAAATAAGCTTCGTGAAATCGGAGCAGCTGTGTCTAAAGAAAACCAAGATTTCATCACAAAAGATCCATCAGGAAATATAATTAGATTAGTCCTTTAACATAAAAGCTGCCGCAGTTGGCAGCTTTTATTTATCGCAATGTTCGTCAAAATAGGTAAGAAATGTACACTTTTTTCTCAAATAGTAAGATGATAATGGCGAAAACGGTGTTATTTTCAGGGAAATAAACGAAGAGTCTTATGCTTAAAAAAGTTTGTAAACAAGCGGGCGTGGGAATAAAATACATATCAAGCATCGTTTCTTATCGTTATTGAATCTTTATATAAAGTCTTTTCATATAAAACCTTGAAGGAAGGGAGCGGAAACCTGTGAGATATAAAGTGAAACATTGGCTTAGATTAACTTCAGACGAGCGCTATCTTGTATTGTTTGCTACTGCTGCTTTGCAAAAAGAAAAGCGATAAAAGAGTTGTTAATAGTAAGGAAAGTAGCTTTATATGCTAACGAAAAGGTAATAAAAGGCCTGAAAATAATATATTTATTTTCAGGCCTTTTATTGTTTTCAAACCTTGTTTAAGTCAACTGTTGAGAGATAGCTTCGGCCGTTTGTTTGCCGTTTGTTATACACGCTGCAATCCCCACTCCATAGTAAGAACAGCCGGCTAATGTAATAGCGGGGTGCTTGTCATACAATTTTTGAGTCAAGCTGCGTACGAGTTCACCGTGTTTAAGGTGATAGGTAGGCATCAATTTATCCCAATTTGTTACGTCGCTTTCAATGGGCTGCTCTTTGATCCCTAAGCTGTTTTTAATGTCCTTTTGTGCCACTGCTAGCAGCTCTTCTTTTGACATCGTCCGCAGGCTGTCAAAGTGGTGACTTGTGCTTTTATAAAACAGGCGAACTAACAAATTCCCTCGCTTAGAGGTGTGAGCCCATTTTTTGCTCGTCCACGTGCAGGCATTGGCGATTAAGTTGCTTGATTGAGAAGCAATAAACCCGGTGCCTTCAGCGGGAAGGTATTCGTCTGGAACGTCATAGCCGATGTACACGCTAATGAGAGAAGAATCTTTTAACTGCTCAAAGTCTTCGTTTAATTCCGGATCGTTCAACAGGTGCTGAGCAGCCGTGTGCGGTGTAGCTAACACCACGTAATCCGCTGAATGGGCTTGCCCCGGCGTACTGATTTGGTAGCGTTCACCGTTCCGTTTTATGCTGGTGGTTGGCGTATCTTTTAAAATCGTTACATCAGAAAGCTCTTCTTCTAAGCGGTGAATAATCGTTGATAAACCTTGTTTAAACGAAATGAATTTTTTATTTCCTGCCGTTTTAAATTTTTTTTCATTGGCGCCCATTCCTTTGATGATGCTGCCGTATGTGTTTTTATAGTCGAGCAGATAAGGGAGAGTCGAAGAAATCGTGAGCTTGTCTAAATCGCCAGAGTAGACGCCCGATAAAATAGGTGCAATTTGCTTTTCTACTAGCTCTTCTCCTAAAAAATGTTTTAAAAAGAGTCCAATCGAGCTGTCTTTCGTAAACGTTGTATTTTTAGTAATTAAGTCTTTTAAAGCTGTAATTTTCGCTTTTGAAGAAATCAGCTCGCTTTTAAAAAGAGATTCCACGCTTGTTGGAATACCGAACATGGTATCTTCAGGAATTGGAAGCAGCTCATTAGCAGAGTAAATAAATGATTTGCCCGTTTCGTTATAGACTAAATCGTTTGTTAAGTACAGCTCTTCTAGCAGAGGCATAATGTTTTCTTTTCGAGCCACGATAGAATCCGCCCCTGTTTCCATAATAAATTCCCCAGCTTCACGCGTATTGATTTTCCCTCCTAGATGGGGATGTTTCTCTAGTAATAATAATTTAAGCGGAAGATTACGTTCTCGTTTTAGTTTCTGCAAATAGTACAGAGTGGTTAAGCCCGTAATTCCTCCTCCAATAACAGCGACCGTTTTCAAAATATTCACTCCTACATTTTCAACAATTAGTCTGTAATATACGAAAATCATACCACTATGACTAGGAAAAGTGTAATGAATTGATTGTGAACATAGTGTATGCAAACACGAAAAGAAATATTGAAACTATACGATTAGATATTTTGAAATTACATAAAATAAAAGCTCATACACGTAGAGAAAATGACTGAGACGCAGCAGTGAAGGAAGGAGGAAGCATCATGCTCGGCGGTTTTATGGAAACGCTGAAAAAAGACTGGCTCGCTTTAGTATTAATAAGTGTTCTTATATGCGGGATTACCTTAAATGTACGAGCTGAAGAGAAGAGCGGACGAAGCGGATACATCGAACCAAAGCTAGTTTTTCCTGTGATCAGTGATGTTCATATTAAGGAAACAGGAACGCTTGATTTGCGTACTTTTCAACATGCATTAACGCAATTAAATGAACAGGCACCGAAACAAGATGCATTTGTAGTCGTAGGAGATTTGGCCGACACAGGCGCGTTAAAAGAATACGATCGCTTTTTTTCTATTTATAATCAAAATAAACAGTCGCAGGCCGTGTCTCTTTTTACAATTGGCAACCATGAATACCGGGACAGTGTAACCAATCAGCAAGCGCAGCAGCGTTTTTTATCTAAAACCAAAATGAAGTCTCTTTACTTTCATCAAGTGATAAAAGGATATCATTTTATCATGCTTGGAACAGAAAGCCGTCTGACCGCCGGTGATTATTCAATCAAACAAATTAACTGGCTTGCTGAACAGTTGAAGATAGCAAAGCGAGACGATCCTAAAAAACCGATTTTTGTCTTTATTCATCAGCCTATTAACAATACATTGTACGGGAAAAACAGATGGGGGATAGAAGTGAATGAACAGCTTCTTTACAATACGTTAAAACCTTATCCGCAGGTCATTACGTTTTCTGGTCATACCCATCATCCGTTGGACGACCCTCGTACTATTTTTCAAAGAGATTTCACCTCTCTTGCAACGTCTTCTGTTCGGTATATATGGCCTGGTGCTGGATATTTACAAGGTGAACTTCCTCCTGGCTACCGAGATGTGAGTCAAGGTCTTCTTGTAGAGGTTTATAATCGAAAAGTAGTCGTTAAAAGGCGGGATTTTCACGCAAATAAGTGGACGGGAGAAGCGTGGGAAATTGACATACCTGCAGATACAAAAAAATTTCACTACACGAATGAGCGAGATTTAGTAAAACCGATTTTTCTTCCAAGCTCTACTATTTCTGTTATACAAGAAAAAGCTTCAGCAAATCAGCTTTATATCCAGTTTACGCAAGCGGTGGATAATCTGATGGTTCATTCTTATCGCATTACCGTCAAAAATAAAGAAACTGGAAAAGTGGTCAAAACATATAATGCATTTTCTCAATATTACAGCGATCCTGTTCCGGATGTTTTAAGTCTTCCGTTATCCGGTTTGCAGCCTCATACTGCGTATCAAATAGAAGTAGCGGCAGTGGATGCGTTTGATAATCAAAGCGATCAAAAATTAATAATTGAAGGCTCTACTAAATAGCTGAAAGAATCCTGATTTTTATTGATTCTTTTAGCTTTTTTTCATCTGTTTTTAATGTTATTTTCATTAGATTTTTAAGTGGAGTTGCTACACTGAAACTGTATTTAAAGTCATAATATGTAATTTTTATGAAAGTATCAAAATCAAAAGGAGTTTATATGAAAGGATCTTTTGTACGTTTTTTAGTAGTGGGACTGGTCAATACAGCAGTAGGTCTCTCCATTATGTATGTGCTGCTTCATATCTTTCATCATTACTGGATAGCGACGTTCGTCGGCAATGCAGCGGGGGCAGTCGTCAGCTACGTGTTAAATCGAATATTTACGTTTAAAAGCGGAGTTCATTTATCAAAAAGCATACTGCGTTTTATTTTAGTTATTGGCATTTGCTACGGCTTGTCTTACTATATTGGACTGCAGTTCTCCAGCTGGTTATTGCATCAACTTCCTGTTGCGGTGCGTCCGTTCAAAAAAGACGTCGGTATATTAATTGGAACAGGTCTGTATACGCTTTTAAATTATACGGGTCAAAAATACTTTGTATTTAATACAAAAAAAGAAGCAGTCGTCCACGATTAGCTTTTAGTCATTATGAAATGGAAATAGGTGTTAACAGATGAAGAAAGAAACAGCTATGAATAAAGAAAAAACATTGCTTATTATCGCTTTCCTTTTGCTGCTTGCGTATGTATCTCCTATGTTTTTGCTTGGGGAAAATTCACATATACGCGTGCATGATAATTTAGACTCAAATATTACGTGGTATAAAGTTCTGCATCGAAGCGGAGAGCTGTTTGGCTCCAGTCATGCCGTATTACCTCAAATTATTAACGGATTGCCGAGGAATACGTTTGGAACAGAATTTAGCGGTATCCAGTGGCTGTATGGTGTATTCCCGACCATGCTTGCATACAGCCTGAGTCAAACGATCACGCGCGTATTTGCTTTAATTGGAATGTATTTATTATTAAAAAAGCATTTTATTAAAAGCAAGGATGCGTATGCGATTCGAGTGCTTGTATCGCTTGCTTTTGCACTTACGCCATTTTGGCCTTCGGGCATGCTGAGTACATTGGGACAGCCGCTGGCGCTGTGGGCGTTTTTAACCATTCGAAACCGCGAAGGAACGTGGAAGGAATGGCTTACACTTTTACTGCTCCCGTTTTACGCGAGCTTTGTGCTCGGGTTTTTCTTCTTTTTAGCAGCGATGGGGCTGCTATGGCTAAGAGACGTAGTAAAAAAACGAGCGTGGAATATTCCTTTTTTAAGCAGTATTGCAGCGATGACTGCTGTCTTTCTGCTCATTGAATACCGGCTTGTTGATTCGCTTTTATTTCCGGAGGCCCCGACGAGTCGAAATGAATTTTTAAGCTCTACTCTAAGCTTTGGACATTCCGTTCGCCTTGCTTTGAAGAACTATACGCTCGGGCATACGCATGTAATGACGCTTCATACTTTTGTCATTTTACCGCTTTCTTTTGTCGTATTGTGGTTTGTTGCTCGAAATCGCAAGGAAAAGCTTGAAAAAACGTTTTTGCAGTTATTTATTCTTAATCTACTACTGTCGACTTGGTATGCGTTTTGGTTTTATAAAGGTTGGGAGCCGCTAAAAGAAAAATATCAGCTTTTTAATACGTTCAACTTTGCTAGATTTCACTTTTTACGCCCGCTCATTATTTATTTGATGTTTGCCGTTGGCAGCTATGTTTTATGGAAAAGGAGCAAGGCGTGGAAAAAGTTTGTGTGGGTATGTTTGATTTTACAGCTGCTTGTGTTATTTATAGCAAATCCTGAACTTTACTATCGCTGCAATCACGAGCCTTCAGTCAAAGAATTTTATGCTGTGCATCAATTTGATGAAATAAGCAGATATATTGGAAAACCTAAATCATCTTATCGCGTAGCGAGCATAGGGCTTCATCCATCAATTGCTCAGTATAACGGCTTTTATACGCTAGATACGTATAACAACTTCTATCCGTTAACATATAAACATGAGTTTCGCAAAATTATTGCCAAAGAGCTTGATAAAAATAAAAAACTAGAAAGCTACTATGATCATTGGGGCAATCGCTGCTATGTGTTTGTTAGCGAGCTAGGGAAAAAATATGATTACCGAAAAGACTCAACGAAAAAAATCCGTCATTTGCAGCTTAATATCAGCCAATTTAAGAAAATGGGCGGTCGCTATATTTTTTCAGCTGTGCCAATTGAAAATGCTGAAAGCGACGGTTTGCACTTTTTAAAAGCATTTAACGATAAACAGTCCGCTTGGAAAGTGTATGTATATGAAGCAAAGTAAGGGGGCAATAACATGAACAGACCTATTTTAACGATCGTGGTTCCATGCTACAACGAAGAAGAAGTATTCACAGAGACGTCTTTTCAATTAACTACTGTAGTAAAAGAACTGATTAATGAACGACTTGTATCAAGTGAAAGCACTATTTTATTTGTAGACGATGGAAGTAAAGACAGCACGTGGTCGCTTATTGAAAAAGAAAGCTGCAGCAATTTGTTTGTAAAAGGGTTAAAGTTAGCGCGAAATGTAGGACATCAAAATGCTTTGCTTGCAGGATTAGAAGTAGCTCATAAGCAATCTGACTGCGTCATTTCCATTGACGCGGATTTGCAAGATGATATCAGCGTCATTCGTACTTTTGTAGAGAAATATTGGCTCGGGTATGAAGTTGTATATGGCGTTCGAGACAGCAGAGAAACCGATACATTTTTCAAACGAACCACGGCAGTAGGGTTTTATCGTTTTATGAACAAGCTAGGAATTCAGCTCATTCAAAATCACGCTGATTTTCGCCTTATGAGCAAACGTGCTCTTGGTGAACTCATGAAATATAAAGAAGGAAACGTCTTTTTGCGGGGCCTTGTACCATTAGTAGGATTTCGCTCCACGGAAGTCACATATGACCGCAAAGAACGGACGGCGGGTGAGTCAAAATATCCGCTAAAGAAAATGCTCGCTTTTGCATTTGACGGGATTACGTCTTTTAGCGTAGCACCTATACGCTTGCTGACGCTGCTTGGAGGAGCTTCGTTTCTCTTTAGTATTTTGTTTGGCATTTATGCGCTGATTCAAAAATATTTAGATCATACGCAAATTGGCTGGACGTCTCTTATTTTATCAATTTGGCTTGTAGGCGGCCTGCAGCTAATAGGAATAGGTCTTGTCGGAGAATACATTGGCAAGATTTTCAACGAAGTGAAACAGCGTCCTAAATATGCGATTGAAAGAGATTTATATACAAAACACTCGTTAGACAAACAAAAAGATTTGCTGATGCATTAATTAAGAAGCTTCTCCTGAATGGAGAGGCTTTTTTGTTAAAGTGTTTATCATAATTTTTAAGGTAATAGGAGATGCTACTACTAAAATTTCTAAGGAGATCAAAATCTATGAAAAGACTACTTTATACAGTCAGCACTTTTTGTTTTGTTTGGCTTGCTTTTGCAACCATTCATGTCAGCGCTCTTTCGATTGAGAAACTTCCAATGAAGAAATCATCTGAACAATGGTCGGTCGAACTGACAAAAGCGAGCATGACGGGAGATAATCAGCTAAAGTGGAAAAATAACGTCTATCATACATATGGATTAACCGTTGAAAACATTGGAAAAGACGTAGAGCGTGTGCAGGTCCAAGCTTTTCGGCACGAAGGAAAAAATAAGGCGAAATACAGCTTGTTTTCTCCTATTGAAAGGTCTAACTTAAGCAAAAGCGGTCAGCGTTTTCGCTATGCCAATTTTGCTGTTCCTGGAAAAGCGGCAGGCTTAGACATCATGATTAACTGGACGGATGAACAAGGCAACCATCAAGAACATTTTGAATTTAAATAAAAGTCTTCGCTTAGGCGAAGACTTTTTTTTGCAGGAATTTATCTCTGTATGTGGAAAACGAACACGAAAGGAGAGATTGTGATGATTGCAAAAGCTACTGAAGAAGAAATACAGGAAATTCGGACGAAATCTGCTGATGCGCTGTTTGAAGGAACAACGCATCAGTTTCAACCGTCAACTGAACGCGTAAATGAACTAATTGATAATGCCCTTGAAAAAGGGTGTTATTATTTAGTATCTAGACAAGAAAATAAACTTGCAGGCTGGGTTTTTGTCGGTCCATCTGCCGACTTCTTTTCAAAAGCAGAAATTGGCTTTATCTACGAGTTATATGTTTTACCAGAATACCGCGGGCAAGGTCTAGCCAAGCCGTTAATGCAAAAAGCAATTGATGAATTGTCTATCAAAGGATACCCTGAAATCAGACTCAGCGTTCATGCTGGGAATTTTGCACAGCATGTGTACTGTGAACTTGGATTTGTAGATAAACAAATATTAATGAGCCTGCAGGTGGCAAAACGTCCGTAATGTTGGTGAATGTCAGCGAGTCCATAAAACATAAGTTGTTATACATGCGATGAGGTTCGGTAATGAAAGTAAAAGTAAATAAGTAGCCCAAACGGCGCCTTTATCTAGTACTTCAACAGCTCCTCTACCTGTATGATCTGAGGCGGGGGGATCTTCAAGTGCGTTCATAATCAGAGCCGCCGCTGCTAAAATAATCCCTCCAATGCTTCCGGTTGTTTTGACAATTGCAATATGGAAAGTAGATGAAAAAGCAATGCTGAGAAGCAGCAGCAAGCTTCCCAAAAAAGCAGATAACATATATCGTTTCATGTGCTCACCATCCTTTATGAAAGCATACCATATTTTACTTCTTTTTTCTTTTTATTGAAAAGCTATTGACATAACATATAAAACATATTAGAATAGTCAGAAATAATTTAAAAACGAAATATTCTTATCTAGAGAGGTGGAGGGACTGGCCCTTTGAAGCCTCAGCAACCACAATTATTGAATGGTGCTAATTCCAGCATAGCCTAGCTCTGACAGATAAGAAGAGGAATCTTTTTCTATGATGAAATCCTCTTCTTAGGAAGAAACATTTCGTATAGAAAAGGTGATGACATTGAAAAATACACAACAGGCGCTAAGCGTTGATGATTATTTAGATCTATACTTGTTAGCAAAAGAACTAAAAGACGAAACGTGGCAGCAGGAAATTTTAGCCGCGCTAAAAACGAAGCAAAATCGTTCATTTGAAGACAAACAATCCGCACTCGTTCAAGAAATATGGGAAGATTTTAAACAGTTAAATGAAGATATTTCTTTTACGTATCGCTTAATTCAAGAAGAGCCAACTAATGAACAGTTTCAAGTTAAATTAAGGAACTTGAGAGAACGGCGGATCACGCTGAGTCGTGAATTATATTTAGCTAAAAAACAGTATGTTGAACACACGCAGTAAAAGGATCCGCTTGATAAACAAGCGGTTTTTTTGCATGTAAATGTTAGAAGCGTTCTATTTCGGGTAGTAAATAGATAAGACAAAAAAAGGAGGGATAACAGTGGCCCAAGGTGTATTATGTGAAGTGAATGAGTGCATGTATTGGAAATCGGGAAATAAATGCAGTGCAGAGTCCATTTACGTTGTGAGTCCTGAAAGTAGTCACCATGTTTCTGAAACGGAAGAACCTGGCTGTAAAACTTTTGAACCCGCGAGATAAATGCTAGTTTTATAAAAAAGCATAAAATGAACGATGCGCTGACGGAGTTGAGTCGGCGTTTTTCTATTTTTTAAAAAATACTATTACTTAGGTGCGATAATAAATACATAGTAAAAAAGCAGTGTCTACGTCTAATTGTGCGTTTAAACAAAATGATACGATAATTTTTTTGTTTTTCGACAAAAGAAAAGCGAGAGAAAGGTGATAGAATACAAATATACAGCCTAGCTGACTTTTAGCATAAATTTATATGAAAGCGCTAACAAAAAAGCTGTATTCATCTCGTTTTGACAGATTGGAAAAAGGGGAGACGTTTATGCAGGGGAAAACTCAGGGGAAAGAATTGAAACGCGGGTTAGAAGAAAGACATGTGACGCTGATGTCCTTAGGAGCAGCCATAGGGGTAGGGCTGTTTCTTGGATCTGCATCTGCTATTAAATTAGCAGGGCCGGGAATATTATTGGCGTACGGATTTAGCGGAATGATTATGTTTTTTATTATGAGAGCACTTGGAGAAATGGCGATTCAAAAACCTGTTGCAGGTTCATTCAGCAAGTACGCGCGCGACTATTTAGGGCCCCTTGCTGGTTATCTAACAGGTTGGAACTACTGGTTTTTATGGGTTGTAACATGTATGGCTGAAATTACAGCCGTTGGTATTTATATGGGATATTGGTATCCGGATGTACCAAACTGGATTTGGGCGTTATCGGCGCTTGTCATCATGACAACAGTTAACTTCTTAGCTGTTAAGGCATATGGTGAACTGGAATTTTGGTTTGCACTTATTAAAATTTTAGCGATTGTGTTAATGATTGCCGTTGGATTATTAATGATTGTGTTTGGAATCGGGAACGGCGGCGTTGCGACGGGTATTAAAAACTTATGGGACAACGGCGGGCTGTTCCCGAATGGATTCAAAGGTATTTTACTGTCGCTGCAAATGGTTATGTTTGCATATTTAGGAATTGAAATGATCGGCGTTACCGCGGGAGAAGTGAAAAATCCAGAAAAATCTCTAGCAAGAGCGATTGATTCGGTCTTTTGGCGTATTCTTATTTTCTACGTTGGTGCATTATTTGTCATTATGTCGATTTATCCTTGGCAAGAAATTGGTTCACAGGGAAGCCCGTTTGTATTAACATTTGAAAAAATCGGGATTCCAGCAGCGGCAGGCATTATTAACTTTGTGGTGCTAACAGCAGCTCTTTCTTCTTGTAACAGCGGTATTTTTAGTACAGGCCGTATGCTGTTTAACTTAGCAGAGCACGGAGAAGCTCCAAAAGGATACGGTCAGCTGACAAAAGGCGGCGTACCTGGAAAAGCTGTTTTAGCATCAGCGGGTGCGTTATTAGTCGGAGTAGCGTTAAACTACATTGTGCCTGCCAAAGTATTTACGTGGGTAACAAGCATTGCAACATTCGGTGCGATTTGGACATGGGGAATTATTTTGCTTTCTCAAATTAAGTATCGCAAAACGCTAAAAAAAGGTGAAGAGGCAAAGTTAAAATACAAAATGCCTTTATTTCCGTTAACGTCTTATGTGTCACTTGCGTTCCTAGCGCTGGTGGTTGTTCTTATGGCGTACAATCGAGATACAAGAATTGCAGTTGTTATCGGACCACTATGGTTTATCGGTCTTATTATCGCGTACTACGCAAAAGGATTTCATAAACGAAGTCAAGGTTCAGCTGGGACTGAGCAAAAGCTAGTGAAGTAAACGAAAAGACCTCTTTCTTGGAAAGAGGTCTTTTCGTTTATTTGTTCTTACTTTCCTATAAATAATTAGTTTAGGTAGGTTTCAATAATTGTTTCAATATCGTAAGGAGTAACACCTTCATCAAGCGAATAAATAGTGTCAGCTTTTTGTTTGTCATGGACAAGTGTTCCTCTAGCTTGTGCGTGAAATGAAAAAAGATCATAAAGCGTTGGCTTTAACAGCTTTGTCATGGCTTTTCCCATAAGAGAGACCGAACCATTGTTTTGTTCAAGATTATTTTCAAATTCAACATGGTGATGCAGCGAAATATCCGTCCAGATTAATTTTCGCTCTTGTAAATCAAAAATTAAAGGGATGGAGATGGTGGAATCACTAGCAAGATCTACTTTATTTTGTACGGTAGAAGGTTCGAATATCTCGCCGGACTCTATGTGCTGTCTCATCATCCATCCTCCAAAACATTCGGGAAGCATAACAAAAGGCTGGACAGAAAATGAATAGACGTTCATCAATATATAACGGCCGCCTTTTTTTAGAATTGTAGGGATATGCAAGTCAATAAATTCACATGCCCCGTTAGGAGCAGATGTAATATCTCCGCTGTGAAAAGCTTTGAAGCTTTTTGAAGATAAGTTTGTATAAGAAATATGCTCTTTATACTGCCAGTTTTCATCGTAAATTCCGGCAGATAAATCAATATCTACACTACCGGTATGTTCACCATTTGCAAAGCCTTCTTTCCACCAAATGAAAAAACGAAGCGTATCGCCTTCAGGAATTGTTAATTTACTTCCCCTGCTAATCGTTTTTAATGTTTTGCTGCTTGAACGCTGTGAAAACGGTATAGTTTGTTCACGCAAACGTTCATCAAGCCATACATTTCCAAGAGGTGGCAACTTAGCAAAACGGTCATGTAAAGCATCTTTGCATGCATCTATTACACCATCACAAAGATTTTTACGAAGAGAGGGTAAGGGATTATCAAGCGCCATTACTTTGGACACATTCCCTTTTGGAAACACTACGCGCATATCTTGTCTATGATGTCGATGTTTCATATGTGAATAGAGCTGAAGCAGTACTGGCGTAGAGACGTGATGAGCGACCGCTGCAAATGCTGTAATAATAGAAGCAGCTTCATGTTCCCCAGTAGATAAGCGCAGCAAATGGTCAATTCGTCTAGCAAAGTCACCTGGACGTTTTTCTAAAAGTGAAACTGCTTTTGAGACGTCTTGTTGCTCGAGTGCTTTCTCTAATTTACTATAGAACGTCAATGGTCTTTTATGATTCCGAACAGTATCGAATCCTTTAGCAGCATGAGGAAATCGATGTTTGTATTCTCCAGGATGTAAAATTTCACCTAAACGAATCCACTTTACTTTATAACGAAACATATCTTCTTCTACGTTTGGAGTGCTTTCTAGCAGCTGCAACAAGCTTCGGCGTTCAAAACGACTAAACTTCTTAAATAAAGTGGGTGATGAAAGGCTAATATCGCCATCAGATAAAGCGGTTGCCAAACGTAAGACATCTGTTGCTGTTTTAAAATAAGAAGACAAGACATCAATAGGTAGTTTTTTTGTCTTAATTAACACTGAGCTAACAAATGCAGCATTTTCTTTTTGAGGAATGACTGCTGGAAGTAGATCTAATACCGGTAAATTGATAAGAGACCATTCGATATCTGCTCGATCCGTTTGCGATAATGAGGTATTGGCACCAATTAATTGGCATATCATAAGGTCAAATTCTTCATCTGTTCCGAGGTCAATAATCCGTAAATCTGTAGTATCTAATAGTGGAAAAACATCTTGTTTTTCACTGTTTGGTAAAACCCCAGTCAGATAGTGAAGTACGGCATTTATGTATAGTTCTGCTTCGGAAGCTTGCATGACTTCGTTTGGAAAGTTAGGATACATCGGTTTATATTTGACATGAGCGCCAACAAGTCTTTTTAAAGATAAGAGAAGCTGCTCATAAAAAGACATAAATTCGTAGAACGGAAGAGTGAGTAACCGATCAATTAAAGAAGTTGAAGCTGTAAATCCTAATGCCTCAATGTTTTTTAACATGGAAGCTACATAAGCAGGGGGTAATATATCTGATCCTTGCTTCACAATTACTTTAGACTGTCTTCTTAAAAAAATATCGTTTTTCATTCAAACACCACCATGTATGATTTGCACAGAAAAAGCCAGGCGCTGTGCTTCCTGACTTTGAATATATGTATAGTTAAGTTAATAGATTAAGGAAAGCGATACCTCTAAATTCTAAGAGTTGGATGAGAAGGAAGAAGTATCATAGCCTTAATCTTTGAATATTGTAACATCATATCAAAAAGATGTAAAATAATAATAGTTT
Source organism: Priestia sp. RMT2NF4 (assembly GCF_047872835.1). Lineage (NCBI taxonomy): Bacteria > Bacillati > Bacillota > Bacilli > Caryophanales > Bacillaceae > Priestia > Priestia sp. RMT2NF4. The sequence continues at coordinate 304,889 of NZ_JBLQZO010000002.1, read as the reverse complement.
AGTAATAAAAGGAATTTTTTATCTTTTTTATCTATTGAATTCTCCCAATTTTAAACCCATTATCAATCTGATGAAAGCCGACTTTTGGATAGTAGTTCATAGCAGAAGGAGCGGAAAGTAAAATGAGCGCGGCTTCTTCACCGATTTCTGATTGAACGTGTTTGATGAGCTGTGTGCCGATTCCTTGATTTTGATAGTCTTTTACGACAGCTAAATCCGATAAATAGCAGCAGTAGCTAAAATCTGTTAACGCTCTGGCTATGCCAATGAGTTCGCTGTCTTTCCAAGCGGTAATGGTAAGGGAAGCATGATCAAGCATTCTTTGAATCCGATCAAGATCTTGTGCCGGACGTTTAATACCTGAATATACAAACACTTCAGCAGCTTGTTCGGCACGGATTGAGACGTTGGTTTTGTAAGTAATGGTCATTGTGTCATCTCCTTGATTTATAAGATATAGTCCAGTATATGAAGAATCTGAACTGAGAATAAGTGTCAGAAACAGTAAATTTAATAGTGTCAGTTAGAAAGGAAAGAACATCATGTTAGAGTTAATGCCTTTGCTCGATAAAAGAAAAGCAGATCCCTTATACATGCAGCTTTATACTTACATAAAAAAACAAATTCAAAAAGGCACCATTCCGCCTCATGAAAAACTGCCTTCTAAACGAAAGTTAGCTCTTCATTTAAGCATTAGCCAAAATACGGTTGAAGCGGCTTATGTACAGTTAGAAGCTGAAGGCTATATCGAGATACTAGCCAGGAAAGGAGCATTTGTAAAAGAGATAAAAAATGAAGTCGTGCTTCAAAAACAGCCTCCCGCCTATGTCTCTTTACCGCAAGAAGAAGGGAAATCAACTGTCATTGACTTTAGCCATGGAAAGGTAGACGTAGAAAAATTTCCGTATAACACGTGGAAAAAGCTAACGGTTCAAACAATTTATCATGATGAAAGCCAGCTTTTTTATAGCGGACATCCACAGGGCGAACTGCTTCTTCGTCAAGAAATTGCAGCGTATCTTTATCATTCAAGAGGAGTGCGCTGCACAGCGGAGCAAATTGTGATAGGTGCAGGTACACAGTACCTCATGTGGCTGCTTTCTGTCATTCTAGGAAAAGAAAAGATAATTGGGTTCGAAAACCCAGGCTTTCACCGAACGAGGCACGTTTTTCAAGAACAAGGCATGTCGGTCGTCCCTATTTCTCTTGATAGTTCTGGCTTGAAAGTGAAGGAACTGAAAGAAAGCGGAGCGGATGCGGTGTACATTACGCCGTCTCATCAATTTCCTGTTGGGATGGTCATGCCGATAGCAAGAAGACTTGAACTATTAGAGTGGGCGGCAGAAACGAATGGCTATATCATAGAGGATGACTATGACGGAGAATTTCGCTATAAAGGAAAACCGATTCCGGCCCTTCAAGGATTAGATCAAGACGATCGCGTTATTTATACGGGTACGTTTTCAAAATCGTTGATGCCTTCTCTTCGAATAAGTTATGCCGTCCTGCCACACCGGCTTCTTACAAGTTATATGAAACACTGTGGACTTTTTAAACAGCCTGTTTCAAGGCTTCATCAGCATACGCTTTTTCTGTTTATGAAAGAAGGGCACTGGGAACGTCACTTGAATAAAATGAGAACAGCATACCGTAAAAAACAAGCGCTGCTGCTAGATTGTTTGACTACTATTATGGGAGAACGTGTAGATGTTATTGGAGAACATTCTGGCTTGCATATTCTTCTTAAGGTAAAAAAAGGAATGAGTGAACAGAAACTAATTGAAGCAGCTGCCAAACAAGGGGTAACGATTTATCCAACATCTATTTATTATCATAGTGCGGGTGAAAACAACACGCCCTATGTATTGCTTGGATTTGCCGGACTGTCTAATGGAGAAATAAAAACAGGTGTAAACCTGCTGTTTAAAGCTTGGTTTGAACAGAAGGATTGAGAGGTACGCTGGGGGGATTTCTATGAAAGTAAAGCGGAAATTGTTTGGTTTATGGACAGGAGAGCTTACGGCAGCTTTACTGTTTGCTGCGCTGTGGATAGGGTACTTAAATGAGTTTTCTCATCTGGCTTTTTATTTAACAACGTTTTCAAGTGTGTATGCTTTTATTATACTTGAGTTTATCCTGTTTCAAGGAAGCTTGTACTGGTTTATGAAATGGAGGCGGGTGAGCCGAAAAGAAGATTCTCATTTGCCCTCCAGCTACATTCAGTTGTTTCTGCTTTTTAAAAAAATGAATAAAATTCTTCTTACGTTAGGTTTAGGTGTACTCATTTACCACTATATGCAGTTAGGGGTTAAGGGACTTGCTTTTTTTCTAGGCCTTTACGCGTTTGCTTGGATTGAATATATTAACTACTATGTGATTAGACTTTCTTATCAAAGTCCAAGTGAAATCAAAGAATTTTTTGAGCAAAAAGGCTTTAAACGATCTATTTTAGCGAGAGAAATAGATAAAAACCAGCGCGTTTGATTACACAGACTGCGCTGGTTTTTTTGTCTGGAAATCGAGAATTTTTGAAAATTAGTGGATCTGTAGGTAAAGGAAAGTTTGATAGGAAGAGGATGCTTCTTGTAAGGAAGTAACAAATGTATAAAAAAGCGGTGTTACATTCATGCGGTTGTTTCTCGACCAGTCATGGTTTGCGAAAAATGATTTTCTTAGTTCGGCTGTGAGTTCAAGCTGCACTCCGGCTTTTAGCAGATTATCGTTCACAATGTTTTGTTCGCTTGTTCCCGCTATGTTAGAAGGAGCGTCACGGACGGTAAAGCCGTTTTTGCGCAGTGATTGCTTCATCAGCTCTTTATAAAGCTGATTTTTTCCACCTATATACACGATAGGCTGACTGCCGCTGTAGCCGTGAATCGTCAAAACGGACATGCTTTGCTGAGCCATTCCTCTAGCCGTCGGTTCATCAAAGTTTTCTGAGGTTATGTGCAGAACTCCGTTGTTAGTGGACTTGATGCCTTCAAATAAATAATAAGAAGCGGAAAAGCGATCGGCGAGTTCTTTGGCAACTTCTGATGTACCTGGTTCAATTCCGCCGCCGTGAATGGCTATAATGGATAAATAGCTAAAGCGCTGCTCGTAGCGAATGTCGTAGTCTTGGTGAAAAATTTCGTGCTGCTGCAGTTCTGCATAGGAAGAGTAATAGTCACCGCTTGCATAAGAAGGAGGGGGAATCAAAAAGCAGTACATAAAACATAGCAAAATGCTTGTACTCCATTTGAATAAACGGTTCATTAATAATCACCTCTATTTATTCTATGATAAATAGAGGTGATTATTAATTTTTTCGCCCGATATAAAGTAAGTGAGAAGACAGTCCAAGGTGATAAGGGTTCGATGCTTGTTGAATAAGGAGCTGAACGATGTTGTTCATTTCTTCAGAAGAAGTTTCCTGCCAGTACGTCCACTCTTTTGAATTAACTGACGAGGCAACGTTAGAGGCAATCAGCTCGATGCATCGAAATCCATGCTTCTTTAAAAACGGAATAATATCCTCAATTTTAGTGTAATAAGCGTGAGTAAATCGCCTTTCTTCTGCATGATTAAAGCAGCCTGATTCATAAAAATCATGAAGCGCTTTTGCCGTGTTGTTTGGTTTTAAACGCTCCGGCGATGTTAAAGAAGAAATGACGTGCTGAACGCGCGGCATAAATGAAATAAAAACAGTTCCGCCTGGCTTTGTTACCCGATACAGCTCTCGAACGGCTTGAATACGGTCTTGTTTCTTCTGTAAATGATACATTGGTCCAAGCATTAATGCCGCATGAAATTGTTCATCTGAACAATAGTGAAGGTTTCGTGCATCTACCACGTGAAAATTACGAAATACATTATATACTTGCTGTTCTAAAGCTTTTTCTTTGGCTTTTTCAACCAACTGCGGTGTCAAATCAGTTAAAGTTACTTCATAGCCGTTTTCTGCTAGTTTCAAGGCATATCTTCCCGGTCCGGCACCGTTATCTAAAATATGGCCTCTAGGAGGAAGGTGTTTTTTTATAAAATGCCAGTTTACTTGAAACTCAATAGGTTCTCGTTCTAACCGTCCCCACTCATCAAATCTGCTGTAATAATCGATAACTTTATCCACTTTGATTAGCCTCCACTTTTAAAAAAAGTTATAGTAAATTATAACAAAAATAGAAATAGTTAATAGGTGCATTTATGAAAAAGTGAAGAGAAAGGAGGAGAAAGAATGACCGCAGCTTTTATTAGTCGTCTAGCCCTATCAGGTTTGTTAGGAGCTTTGGTTGGTTTAGAAAGAGAGTTTAGAGCTAAAGAAGCAGGGTTTCGCACTCATTTTTTAGTTGCTGTCGGTAGCACGCTGATTATGCTAATTTCGAAATATGGCTTTTCAGATGTGCTTCATCAAGATCATATGGCTCTTGATCCGAGCCGGGTGGCCGCACAAGTAGTAAGCGGTATTGGTTTTTTAGGAGCAGGTATGATTATTATTCAAAAGCAGCATATTAGAGGGCTCACAACAGCCGCAGGCGTATGGGCAACGTCGGGAATTGGTTTAACCATTGGGGCCGGTATGTATACAGTCGGCATTAGCGCAACTATATTAGTGCTGATTGGCTTAGAAATATTGAACGTAATGTTTACATCTCTTTCTACTCATTCCCTTTTAATTAAGTTTCGTGCAGCAAATCAAGAGGATATTTATGAGCTGCTTGATAAGATTGAAAAAGAAAATATTATGATTTCGTCTTACGAAATTCACCAAGATCATCATCAAGGAGAACTGCTTTATTTTGTTGAAATAAAAGGAAAGGCAAAAAAGAAAGGGAATAAAGTAGAATTGATTAAATCGATTCACTCTATGGCTCACGTGTTATTTATTGAAATTGAATAAGCACTCATTTATTTTTTTAAAAGAGACTGGAAGAAACGTATTTTAGTTGGCGGAACAGGTGAGACCCCGCAGGAGCGTAAGCGACGAAGAGGCTCAGCAGCCGCCTGCGGAAAGCGAAGCCTTGCACGGAAATCAACCGCGGTGTTAAAAGTAATCCATACTAACTCATTTATCCAATTTGTTCTCTCTATCTTGCTTAAACCGTTTTGCTGTGTTTTATCATAGCAAAAAAAGGCTATTACCTAAATATAGAGAATTTTACTGGAGGTTATAAAATGAAAATTGGAGTTGTAGGTGCTACAGGAAAAGCAGGAAGTTTTATCGTGAAAGAAGCCTTAAATCGCGGGCATGACGTGACGGCAATTGTACGTGATGCGGGCAAAGTAGAAGAAAAGGATGTTCGTACACTGGAAAAGGACATCTTCGATATTACGGCAAACGATATTGAAGGTTTCGATGCGGTAGTGAATGCGTTTGGAGCTCCTGAAGGAAAGGAACATCTGCATGTAGAAGCGGGGCAATCGTTAATTCATGTATTTAAACAAGCTCCGGACGTTCGTCTTCTTGTTGTAGGAGGAGCAGGAAGTTTGTTTGTAGATGAAGAGAAAACGACGCGTCTAGCAGATACGCCTGATTTTCCAAAAGAGTACAAAGCGACAGCTGACAACCAAGCCCAAAATTTAAAAGACTTAGAAAGTACAAGCGATATTAATTGGACGTTCATTAGCCCAGCAGCATTTTTTAATCCTTCAGGAAAACGAACGGATGCTTATAAAACAGGGAAAGATCATGTTATTTTAAACTCAGAAGGAAACAGCCATGTCAGTTATGCGGATTACGCCATTGCAGTTATTGATGAAATTGAGCGAGGAGAGCATGTAAACGAACGCTTTACCGTTGTATCCGACGCTAGATAAAGGAAAAGCCGCTTTATGCGGCTTTTTTTGTGCATGTTATACTATGGAAAAAGAAAAGGAGTCCAGCAGAAAATGGAGAATAAAGAAAACGTAGCCTTAACGTTTTATAGTGAAGCCTACGAGTCATCTATACATAGCTATACGCTGCCTGAAGAGCAGCTCATTTACACGGCACTTCCCGCTGAAGCTATAGCTAAGTGTAAGCAGGAAAGAGATAGAACGCCCGTTTTGATTTTGGCAGAAAACAAACTAGCCGGCTTTTTCGTGCTCGACGCAGGGGAAGCCGTTAAAGAATATACCGAGGGATCCGGCGCGCTTTTAATACGGTCTTATTCCATTCATCCTGATTATCAAGGAAAGGGAGTTGGCAAAAAGTCATTGAAACTTCTTCCTTCTTTTATCAACCATCACTTTCGCACTAAAAATAAAGTGGTGCTAGGCGTGAACCATAAAAACACGGCGGCGCAGCACCTATACAAACGATGCGGCTTTGTCGATACAGACCGGCATGTTTTTGGAAGCCAAGGAAAGCAGTTTGTTTATCAGATGAACATAAAAAAAGCTTGAACAAGAGTTCAAGCTTTTTTCTTATATAACAAGGAGAAAGCTAGAGCAAATAGGCAGCGCTACAAGGGACGTTTTTAATACGGGAGCAGGTACACGATTTGTAAATTTTGCTCCAATATATGAACCGACCATTGTGCCGACAACTACTTGAATCAACAGCGGGATATCTAAAAAGCCCTGCTGATAATAGCCCATTCCTCCGCCAATTGCAATCGGAATAATAACGAGCATCGTCGTTCCGGCGGACTGGCGAATAGACAAGCCTAACACCATCATAAGGCCAAGCTGGATAAATGGAGTTGAGCCAATTCCAAACATTCCGGACAGAGCGCCCGTAATTAAGCCGATTAGTAAAGAGTAGACGACAAATTTAGCTCCTGTTGGAACAGTACGTTCTTTTTGCTGACGGGAAAATAAAAACATTCGCAGCCAAAGTAAAACACCAGATAATAAAAGCATGCCGGCTGTGAGCCATTTTAGCTCGCCTTCTGGGATAAAGGATGAAAGGTTAGACCCAATCCAAGCGCCTAATGCACCGAGGATACCAACAGAGATACCAGATTTTAAAGATACGTTACCTTCGCGGTAATGACTGACGGCACCAGATAAAGAAGAGAAAATCATTGCGGTAAGAGCCGTTGCGAGTGCAACGTGTACAGATACGCCGTACAGCAGCGTTAAAATTGAAATAATAAAACCTGATCCGCCTGCTCCGACAAATCCTAAGATCAGTCCGACGGCTAACATTGTTAAAATAATTGAAACATCCATAAACGAATTCCTTCTTTCAACACTTATTCTATGCAGACACATAACATTTTCGGCAAGTGCTACGTTCTTCATTTAAACATGAATTTTTTATGACGTCCAATGTATAATTTATATGAAATCGATAGTATTATGTAATAAGTAAAGGATGTGAAAAAAATGGAATGGCAGCAGCTCGAATATTTTAATGTTGTAGCTCAAACGGAACATTTCACAAAGGCAGCGGAACAATTATCAATTGCGCAGCCTACGCTCAGCCGCTCAATTTCTAAATTAGAATCAGAGCTTGGCGTGCCGCTATTTGAACGAAAAGGAAGGCAAGTTATTTTAAATCGATACGGAAGGCTTTTTTATGAACGAACGGCTAAAGTATTAAACGAAATGGAAGAAGCGAAACGTGAGCTTTCAGATTTGATTCATCCTCATCGCGGCAGCATTTCGTTTGCTTTTTTAAAATCATTAGGCGCTTCGTCCGTCCCGAAACTAGTTCATGCTTTTTTACAAGAGTATCCGAACGTTCAATTTCAAATTTTTGAGAACGCGACGAATATCATGCTCGATCAGCTTCAAACGGGAGAAATTGATTTTTGTATGTCTTCCGTAACGGAATCTAGGGCAGGAATTCAGTGGGAATATTTATGGAAAGACGAGCTGTACGCGTATGTCCCTGATACGCATTCTTTTGCCTCAAGACAAGTGCTTTCGATTTCAGAGTTGGCTCATGAATCGTTTATCGCGTTAAAAAAAGGATACGGAAGCCGAAAAATTTTTGATCAGCTGTTCGAAGAAGCTGAAATTGTCCCAAATATTACGTTTGAAGGAGAAGAATTTTTGACGGTGATTGGTTTTGTAGCGGCTCATTTAGGGGTTGCCTTGCTTCCTGAAATAAAGGGAGTGGACTTGCGAGGCATTAAAAAAATAAAGCTCAAAGAAGACACAGCTTCAAGGGTAATTGGGATTGCGTGGAACAAGGATAAATATTTAACCCCTGTTGCGAAAAAGTTCCAGGAATTTTTAATTCAGTATTTCAAAGACCATCATACAGGAGGAAAACGATGAAGAAAATTGCTTGCCTGCACGCTCATCATTCGAACATCTCTTATATAGAAAAAGCGCTGCCGTTTGCGAACTGTATGCATTTCGTAGACCCTGGACTTGTACATCGGGTAAAAACCGATCCTAAATTTGCAGCGGAGTCAGCAGGTGCAAAAGTAGAGAAGCAGTTAAAGTGGATGGAGGAATGTTCAGCGGATGCCATTTTACTTACGTGTACGAATTACATTGCTCTTTTACCAGAAGCATTTACAAGTGATGTTCCAATTATTAAAATCGATGAGCCTTATTTTCGCCGAATATGTGAAATAGAAGAACCGCAGCTTATCGTGTTTACAAATCCGGAGACCGTAGAAGGAACGATGAAGCGTCTAGACGAATTTGCATTTTATCAAAATGTAAAGATAAAAGTTCACCCTGTTGTGATAGAAGGTGCTTTTGAACTAGTAATGACTGGAAACCTAGAGAAGTATAAACAGAAGGTGAAACATGTCTTAGATGAGCTAGTAAAAGACCACAACACTGTTGTTTCAGTGGCGCAGCTCTCGATGGTAGAAGCGGCTGAGGAGGTAAGCGACCGTATTATTACGCCTCTTCAACCGTTAGCGGAAGAAGTAAGAAAAACAATTATTAGGTCATAAGAAATGAAAATAAGGAAAGATAAATGGTAAAATTTTCACTTTATTTTGACAAAAATTTCATTTCCTTATATGATAAGTAGTGTTATAGAAACCACTTATTATATAGGGGAGGCATCGTTTTGTGAAGAAAGCAAATGCACGCGATAAGATTTTAGAAACAGCATCGCGGCTTTTTCAGCTGCAAGGCTATCATGCAACGGGATTAAATCAAATTATTAAAGAGAGCGGATCACCAAAAGGGTCTCTTTATTATTATTTTCCAAAAGGGAAAGAAGAACTGGCGATTCACGCTGTTCAATATACGAATAAATACGTCCAAGTTCAAATTAAAGAAAGTTTAAATAAATCTTCTGACGCGGCACAGGCTATTCAGTATTTTATTGAAGAATTGTCCAAGCAGTTTGAACACGAAGAAAGTATTGCTGGTATGCCTGTTGGACTGATGGCTGGAGAAACGGCGCTTATTAATGAACCGCTTCGCGAAGTCTGCTATGCAGCGTTTCAAGATTGGGAAAAACTTTTTAGAGAAAAAATGATAGAGAGCGGATTTCAAGATAAGCAGGCAGGAGAGCTTGCAGTTGTGATTAACTGTCTGATAGAAGGCGGTATTTTGCGTTCGTTAACAGAAAAAACGAGCGCTCCTTTGCAGCAGATTCAGCAGCAAATTCCGGTTTTGATTCGCAAATAAAAAAAAGCTTTTCACTTTTAGAGTGGAAAGCTTTTTTTTATGGATTGACGGAATTTGGCATATATTGATAAAATTTAAAGGTATATTTTCTGAAAATTATATTTCTTTAAAAAGAAAGAAAGGAGTAGCTCGTGATTTTTACTATTATTCAAGCTGATGATACGTGGGCACTATGGGGAATTCTAGCGATTTGGGCTTCTGTTAGTATTTTTCTCGAACAAAAGTATAAGTGGGCTTCTTTTCTGTCAGGAGCTATTATTGCGCTAGCAGGAGCGCTTATCCTATCAAATTTAAAAATTATTCCAACAGAGTCTCCGGTCTATGATGCGGTTTGGGCGTATCTAGTACCGCTTGCCATTCCATTATTGTTATTTCAAGTCAATATGAAAGAATTATTTCAAGAAAGCCGGAAACTGCTTTTTATTTTCTTAATCTGTGCGGTAGGAACGGTCATAGGGAGCACAGCAGGCTTCTTGTTGTTAAAAGATTATATTCCTGAACTAGCAAAAATTGCAGCTGCTATTGGCGCTTCTTATGTAGGTGGAGGGGTTAACTTTGCTACCGTTACGGCCAAATTTGAACCATCAAGTCAAATGGTTTCCGCGACGGTGGTTGCTGATAATATGGTCATGGCTTTACTGTTTGCCGTGTATATGTTTGTTCCTTCTATGAAGTTTTTTAGGAAACATTTTAAGACACCTCATATTCAAGAAGTAGAGGCGGGGCAATATGGAGAAAATGATCGTCATACGCTTGCAGAAAAATATTGGGCAAAAAAAGAAATTTCGTTAAAAGACGTGGCGGCTTCCATTGGTACATCATTTTTTCTAGTGGTTGTATCTTTTAAATTAGCCGAATGGTTTGGAACAATCATTCCAGCCGGTCCAAATGCTTCCGTAGTTCAAACGTTATTACATACTATTTTGAGCGAAAAATACTTATTGCTTTCCACACTTACGTTTCTTGTCATTTATCTGTTTCCTTCTTATTTTAAAAATATTAGCGGAAGCCAAGAAATCGGCACATACTTCATTTATATTTTCTTTGTTGTTATTGGAGTGCCGGCGTCCATTCCATTAATTGTTGAAAAAGCACCTCTTTTGATTCTATTTGTGCTCATTGTGGGGATGAGTAATTTGATAGTGGGACTGCTTTTAGGAAAAGTATTTAAAATTGATTTAGAGCATATTTTACTGGCGAGCAATGCAACGGTAGGGGGACCTACGACAGCAAGTGCAATGGCGATTGCTAAAGGATGGGGAAGTTTGGTTGGTCCTATCTTGGTAGTAGGAACGCTTGGCTATATTATTGGTAACTATATCGGCTTTGCACTTGGCTATTGGTACTTAACATTTTAAATAAAAAAACGCCTCCTCTGATGACTCAAAGGAGGCGTTTTTTTATTTAGCGTGCTTGACTGCTGAAGATTGATAAAAGCGACCTTTAAAGATATACGTAGCTGTAATAAATAAATAGATAGCTAATGTAATAGTCGTAATAACAACGGATGTTGTGCAGATAACACCAATTAAAATAGCGCTTAGTGCAATAAGGGCAGCCCACGTTGTATAAGGAAACCATTTAACAGAGTAGCTGCTCGATGCTTCTGGCTGAACTTTGCGGGACTTTAAGTGTGCAATCGCAATAATCAACCAAATAAACAATACCGTATACCCTAAAGATCCCATCAAATAATCAAATGTCTTACTTCCTGCAAATAAGGAAATCAACACGCCCACATAAAGGGATGATGTACACATTAAGATTGCATAGACAGGAACTTTGTTAACAGAAAGTTTCGAAAATATCTTCGGCACTCGACCGTCTACTGCTTGCGTATACAAAATACGTGATGAACCGTAAAGTCCTGAGTTCATAGAAGAAATAACGGCTAACAAGATCACGGCATTCATAATATGATCTGCTCCGGGAATGCCAATCATTTTAAATACCATTACAAAAGGACTTTGAGAAACGCCGTTCACTTCATTCCAAGGAATCAAGCTCACGATGATAAAAAACGGGAACAGATAAAAAGCAATGATACGCGTTAATGTACTGCGCACAGCCTTAGGTACTACTTTTTCAGGGTTTTTTGTTTCAGCTAGCGTTACTCCGATGATTTCAGTTCCACCGTATGAGTAGATGACAACTAACATCGCCGTAATTAGCCCGGTTGGTCCCTTTGGGAAAAAACCGCCGTGATCGCTTAAATTTGAAAAACCCGCTGCGGTATGATGACCGAATGATACAAACAATAATAAAAGTCCAGCGATAATAAAGATCACAATGACCGTGATTTTAATTAAAGCTAACCAGTATTCCGTTTCAGCAAATGCTTTAACTGAAAGCAAGTTAATGGCTGTAACAATAACGGATACGCCTAAAGCAAGCATCCAAATTGGGTAATCAGGAAGCCAGTACTGAATAAAAATAGCGGCTACAACGGCTTCAGCTGCAATGTTTAACACCCACATTTTCCAGTAAATCCAGTCCAAAAAGTAAGCGGGATAGCTTCCTAAAATCGACTGAACTAAATCACGAAACGTTCGTGCTTCACTATTTCGAACCGCCATTTCAGCAAGACCTTGCATGATGAATAGTAAAATAATTCCGCCAATTAAATAGGCAATAATAACTGATGGTCCTGCCATATCAATAGCCGAGCTGCTTCCTTTAAATAAACCAGCGCCAATTGCTCCACCTAGCGCCATCATCATAATGTGACGTGAAGTCATTGTTCGCTGCAAACCTTGGTTGTCCTTCTTCATGACTTTTCCCTCCACTTTTTTATAAAATAAAAAAAGCTTATCGTCTCCTACCTCATTATCAAATGAGAGAAGAGACGATAAGCTTTAGCTAACCGCGGTACCACTCTTGTTGGCTCTTAAAGAACCCTGCTTAAAACCTGATAACGAAGGTTAGACGTTAAAACTTAGAGAACACTTCTGCATTCTTTCTGAATTACCACTCCTGGGCGAGTTCAAAGTATTATTGGACTACGTCACACCAACCCGTAGCTCTCTTGACCGAATAATAAGCTTTTACTACTCCCAATCGCTGTGTTTTTGATTAAAATCTGAAAGTTCTTGATGAATAACCATTACTATACGTGCTTCTTTTTTCTTTGTCAACAGCTATTCTCGAAAAAGTAAAAATGATTCCATTCTACTTTTATAGAACTCAGGACTGGTTATTTTGGTAAAAAAATCAGTCGTTTCACCTAATTTTCACCAACTCTGCTTACATTAAGAAATATAAAAAAGGAGTTGTTTTGACAAATACATAGGTGAGGAGAATGAATAGAGTGAAAAAGATGATGTACGTCCGGTTTGGACTGGATCTTTTAATGGCCGTTACGTTTGTTTTGTTTTTTAACAAGCAAGTATTGGGAGGGTTAACATTTCATGAAATTGCGGGGTTGGCGATTGCCGTCGCCTTTTTTACCCACGTGCTGCTAAACTGGCAGTGGGTAAAGAAAGTTACGGTTAAATTATTTGACCGCAGGCTTCCGCGCAGAACAAAGTTCGGTTACTTTTTAAATATCATGCTGTTGATTACGATGTCATTTATTATGATTAGCGGTATTTTTATTTCAAGAGTAGTATTTCCAAATATTAATGTTGGGAACGAACAGTGGTTTAAGGTTTCGCATATTTCCGTATCATTTTTAGTGTTAATTTTAGTAGCCGCTCACATAGGTCTTCATTGGAAATGGGTTATAAATGTATGTAAAAATATGACGAAATTCAAAAAGTCAAAGAAAAGCTTGAGCATAGCAGCTAAGCTCACAACCGCTGCGCTGTTAGTCATTGGCATATACGAAATAAATGAAACGGGTTTTCTTGGAAAACTTGGAGGAGTAGCGAGAGTACTGAATGTAAGTTCCTCAGATATGCCGCAAAAAGGCGGTGGGAAGCCGGATTTTGATTGCCATTCATTTAGCGAGAACAAATCTTCTGCGACGGCATCTGCTGGTCACGAACGTCCAAACTTTGATCACGATGGCGGAGGTCCGGAAAGAGGAATGAAAGGAAAAGAAAGCGGTTTTGAAAGTCCAAATCCTTTTGTTGTAATCGGTACTTATTTTGCTATTATGTCAGTTTTTATTATTGTTATTTATTATATTGAAAAAATATTAGCAGGTGTGAAGAGACGTAAAAAAATAACGGGTCCTGCTGCGGAAATTTAAAATGAAAAAGCTTTCTATTTCACCGTTTTTTCATCGTATAGAAGTAAAATCATTTATGTAAAAGCGAATGCTTTGCAAAATTAAAATGAGAGAACCTTAGGTGGTGGAAATCGTGAAACAACATACACAGCCTGAAACGGAACATAAGAAAAATTGGTTTATTAATGCGCTATTGAATTTTGGTATTTATAAAAAAGGAAATCGGCATCTATACGAACTGACACTTCAAGAGTTAGAAGCTCAATACGTAAAAGTAAAATCATTCATGTATAATCAGGAACCTCTTTCGCAATGATAAAAAGGCACTCAGTATATGAGTGCTTTTTTGTGTTAGAAAGTCTTATTCTTTGACAGGTAAAACTGTACAGATTAAAATCACAGTATATTTTAAAGTTACAGTTTTAAATGACACATATTATTAGGAAGGAAAACAGTCTCTACCTATAATATGCCACTATTTTTGACCGTATCATTTTTGGAGGGAAATAAAATGACAAATAAAAAGTATGAGCCGCTTTTACAGCCATTTACTTTTTCAAATGGCATCAAATTAGATAACCGCGTTATTCTTGCTCCTATGACAAATTTTTCATCAAATGAAGATGGGACAGTATCAAATGCAGAAGTAGACTACTACGTACGACGTTCAAAAGGTGTTAGCATGGTCATTACAGCATGTACATACGGAACGGCGAACGGAAAAGGATTTCACGGAGAGTTTGCTGCAGACAGCGATGAAATGATTCCTAGCCTGCGTCGATTAGCAACAGCCATTAAAGATCAAGGAGCAAAAGCAGTTCTTCAAATTTTTCACGGAGGCCGCATGTGTCCGCCTGAGCTTGTTCCAAATGGAGAGGTTGTTAGCGCAAGTGCTGTTGCTGCAGAACAAGAAGGAGCTCCGGTACCTCGAGAGTTAACAAATGAAGAAATTGAAGGCATTATTCACGATTTTGGTGAAATGACGCGCCGTGCCATTGAAGCAGGATTTGACGGAGTTGAAATTCACGGAGCAAATAACTATTTAATTCAGCAGTTCTTTTCTCCGCATTCTAATCGCCGCGAAGATAAATGGGGCGGCAGCGTAGAAAAACGCTTAACATTCCCGCTTGCAATCGTAGACGAAGTAAAGCAAGCCGTTTCTAAGCATGCAAAAGAATCATTTTTAGTAGGCTATCGCTTCTCGCCAGAAGAGCCTGAAACGCCAGGAATTACAATGGCTGATACGTTGAAGTTAGTCGATGCACTAGCAGAAAAAGACCTTGATTACCTTCACGTATCGCTAATGGAATTCTGGTCAAAACCGCGCCGAGGCGTGGAAGATACTCGTTCACGTATTGAAATTATTCAAGAGCGAGTAGGAAGCCGCGTACCTGTGATGGGCGTAGGTTCTATTCATACAGCAGACGAAGCAGCAGCCGCTCTTGAAACGGGCATTCCACTGCTTGCGATTGGCCGCGAATTAATTATGGATCCAGACTGGGTTCAAAAAGTAAAAGAAGGCCGTGAAAATGAAATTGTGACAACATTAAGCAAAAAAGATCAGGAAAAGCTTATGATTCCTGACCCGCTGTGGCAAGCCGTTATTAACACACCAGGCTGGTTCCCGGTTGAAGATTAAAAGAAAGGCAGAAAAGCGCAAAGACGATGGGACTGATCCTATGTCTTTGCGCTTTTTGCTTTTTCATGGAATAGCGCTTTTGAACCATTAATTTACAAATGGGCTTCTTTATGTTTGAATAGTAATAGTTTTCTGAAAGTGAGGTGAGAGAATGAAAGCAGGGCCAATGGTGAAAATGATGATTTCAATGAGTATTTTTGGTTCAATTGGCTTTTTCTCCACACAAACTGGACTGCCTTCTTTTGACTTAGTATTCGTTCGCTGTATTTGTGCAACACTTTTTCTCGGAATGTGCTGGTTCGCAACGGGTGAATATAAAAGGGAAAAATGGAATGCCAAAGAAATAAAGCAGATTTTACTGTGCGGCATATTTCTTGTGTTTAACTGGGTGTTTCTATTTAAAGCATTTGAAATGATGTCCGTTACGGTTGCTATTTCTATTTATCATCTTGCACCCGTCTTAGTATTGCTTCTGGGAAGCTTTATCTTTAAGGAGAAATTAACGGTTCTTGGCGTTATGTCTATTTTCATTTGTTTTGTGGGAACACTTCTGATTATTGGGGTGAAGGAACTTACGATTGATGGCTTCATGTCGTCAGGAATACTCTGGGCGCTTTTAGCCGCTTTGTTTTATGCATGCACGACGCTGCTCGGCAAAGGAATTATTCATATGAGTGCTTATGCTGTTACATTTCTTCAGACTTTTTTAGGAATTTTTCTATTATTGCCGTTTGTTCATTTTACTGATTTTCATTTCCTAACAACGGCCAACTGGACATCTATTTTAGTAACAGGCTTTGTACATACTGGTTTAGTGTATTATTTGTTTTTCGACAGCCTGCGCTATTTAAAAACTCAGGTGATTTCGGTTCTGGTGTTTTTAGATCCAGCCGTTGCCATTTTATTAGATACAGCATTCACTGGATTTCGCCCTACGCTTTTGCAGCTTGCAGGCATTGTTTTGATCTTTTTAGGAATGCTTTTTACTTTGAAGCCAAAACCTTCATCTGAAAAAAATATTTCCAATAGCAGGATTAAAAAGATCACATAGAATTTCTATGTAATCTGCAGGTGTTCATTTATTAAAAAAGGGGAGCTAGTCATGAAAGTTAGTAAGCAAAACGCAGAACACTACGTGTGGGGAGGAAAATGCGATGGGTGGCACCTAGTGAAAAATAAAGACGTAAGTATTATTCATGAGCGCATGCCCCCTTATACGGAAGAGGTAAGGCATTATCACTTGAAAGCACATCAATTTTTCTTTGTACTAAAAGGAACAGCTGCTCTAGAAATAGACGGAGTTATTTACGATGTAAAAGCACACGAAGGAGTAGAAGTATTTCCTTCGATTCTTCATCAAATGATGAATCGTTCGAGTGAGGAGATTGAGTTTCTTGTGATTTCACAGCCTTTTGCACAAGGAGACCGCATAGCTGTTGATGAAGATAAAGACTAAGCATAGATAAGTCTATTTTTACTAGTCCTAACAGTAAGCGAAGAATACCGTCCAGTACAATAGTACCTTTTCATTCAGCAAGTGAAATATTATGCCTAATAAAATAAAAATACTTTTATTGCAGAGCAGAAATGTGGTAAATTAATATGTATGCAATATAGGGAGAACAAAATTTACAAATTAACAATTGTGTAATATTAACATCACGATGAAAAATAAGAGATTACAAGTTAAAATGTAAATTTTGTAGATGACTAAAAAAAGAGATGAAGATGATATTGTTTGACAAATTGAATCATTTTCAGGTAATCTTTTGCAGGACGTAACCGTTACGATTTAATGTAGGGGACTTTCCTGAGGTTAGCTGAACATGAAATCTCTACTTTTTAGTGAAAGGAATTTGAAAATGAAAAAACTATTTTCAAAGCCGTTGTTTTACTTTTTTATAGCGGTTTTATTCATGTGGATCAAGTCTTACATGTCTTACAAAGTGGAGTTCAACTTAGATATAAGTGACTCAATGCAAAAAACGTTATTGTTTATTAATCCAATTAGTTCAACTTTGATCTTTTTAGGGTTAGCATTGTTTGCAAAAGGAAAAAGAGCCATCGTTTGGACGCTTATCCTTAGTACAATCATGACGGTCATTTTGTACAGCAATATTTTATATTATCGATTCTTCAATGACTTTGTGACATTGCCTACTTTAACGCAAACAAGCAATGTGGGTCATTTAGGAGGCAGTATCGCTGATTTAGTAAAAGCTCACGATATTTTTTACTTTGTAGATATCATTTTACTGATTGCGCTATTGTTTGTTAGAAAAATCGAATGGCCAAAAGCACGTCTTAAATTCCGCTATACGTTCATGGTGTTAGCGGCAGGAGCTGTCGCATTTGCAATTAACTTGCACTATGCTGAAAAAGATCGCCCTGAATTATTAACAAGAACATTTGATCGCAACTACCTAGTGAAATATTTAGGAGCATACAACTACACGGTGTATGATGCAGTTCAAACGTTTCAAAACTCAAAGCAACGAGCATTCGCAAGCAGTGATGACTTAACAACAGTGAAAAACTTCAGTACAAGTCACTATGCAGCTCCGAATATTGAGTATGCGGGTAAAGCAAAAGGAAAAAATATTATTAAAATTCATCTAGAATCATTTCAGTCATTCCTAATTAATTACAAGTTAAACGGACAAGAAGTAACGCCGTTTTTAAATTCATTAGCAAATGGAAATGAATTTATGTATTTTGATAACTTCTTCCATCAAACAGGACAAGGTAAAACAGCTGATGCAGAGCTTATGATGGATACGTCATTATATGGCTTGCCTCAAGGATCAGCATTTAGCTTAAAAGGCCGCAACACGTACCAAGCAGCACCAGCGATCTTAGATCAAGAGGGCGGCTATACAAGTGCTGTGTTACACGGAGATTATAAAACATTCTGGAACCGTAATGAAATTTACAAACAGTTCGGTGTGGATAAATTCTTTGATGCAAGTTATTACAATATGACTGGTGATAACAAAGTAAACTATGGATTAAAAGATAAGCCATTCTTCAAAGAATCTATGCCAATGCTGCAGTCATTGAAGCAGCCGTTCTATGCGCATATGATTACATTAACAAACCATTTCCCATTCGTTCTTGATAAAGGTGATGCTAGTATTGAACCGGCGAACACAGGAGATGGAACGGTAGACCGTTATTTCCAAACGGCTCGTTATTTGGATGAATCACTGCAAGAATTCTTTACAGAGCTAAAAGCTTCAGGTTTATATGACAACTCAGTTATTATGATTTACGGTGACCACTACGGTATTTCTGAAAATCATAACAAAGCAATGGAAAAAGTTCTTGGCGAGAAAATCACGCCATATAAAAACGCTCAGCTTCAACGCGTACCGTTCTTCCTTCACGTACCAGGTGTAAAAGGTGGAGTGAACCATACGTACGGCGGTGAAATTGACGTAGTGCCTACGCTTCTTCACCTAGTGGGAATTGATAGTAAAGAGTATGTTCAATTCGGTACAGATTTATTATCAAAAGACCATGATCAGGTAGTAGCATTTAGAAACGGTGATTATGTTTCTCCGAAATACACGTCAATTGACGGCAAGTATTACGATACAAACACAGGAGAAAGAATCACAGCAACAGATGAAGCGAAAGCTTATAAAAAGAAAGTTGGAAGAGAGCTAGAACTTTCTGATAAAGTGTTATACGGTGATTTATTACGATTTAATAAATTAGATGACTTTAAACCGGTCGATCCATCAAAATACATGTATGGAAAAGACCAAGAAACAGAAAAATAATGTAAGCTTTCACACCATACAATCCAAACAAGCAAGTAGAGGAGCTTTTTAAAAGCTTAGCTACTTGCTTGTTTTATGAGAACTTCATTGAAAAAGAAAGCTGGTGACAGAAACGTGGAGCGAACAAGACGCAAAAGAAGAAGAAGAGTTCGATGGGGCAGAGTGTTCTTTGCTTTGTTGTTCCTTTTTATTATCGTTGGGGGCATATACAGCTATTTCCAATATAAGCAAGGGCTATCGATAGCAAGCGATGGTAAATTTGCGGATGACGGCACGACATTTGAACAGTTTCAAGGCAGTCTCCCAAATAACGGAGAAGTAAATATGCTGCTGTTAGGAAGTGACTCGCGCGGGGAAAAGCATTCTCGTACAGACTCTATTTTAATTGCTCACTACGATTCTAAAAGCAAACACCCGAAAATTGTTTCTCTTATGAGGGATATGTACGTGGATATTCCAGGACACGGCAAGCAAAAGCTGAATGCTGCTTACGCGTTCGGAGGTCCTGAGCTGCTGCGTCAAACGATCAAACAAAATTTTGATATTGATATTAACTATTATGCAGTTGTGGACTTTGAAGGATTTTCAAAAATTGTAGATACGATTGCGCCTGATGGCATTGAAGTAACCGTGCCTCACGATATGTCTTCGGGAATTGGTATGACGCTTCACAAAGGTACCCAAGTTTTACACGGTGAACAGCTGCTTGGCTACGTACGTTTTCGCCATGATAACATGAGTGATTTTGGACGCGTTCAGCGTCAGCAAGAAGTCGTTTTAAAGCTCAAAGATGAAGTAGCAAGCCTAAACAGCGTGTTTAAAATACCGAAGCTTCTCGGCGTAATGGATCCTTACATCGATACAAATTTAGATACAAAAAGCATGATGCTTTTGGCTAAAGATGTGGTAACAGGAAACATGAAAGACGTTCAAAGCCTGCGACTGCCTTTAGACGGATCATTTGAAAACAAAACGTATAGCGGCGTTGGTATGGTGCTTGATATTGATTTAGATAAAAATAAAGAAGCGCTGCAAGAATTCTTAAATGACAAATAAAGAAAAGCCTCGAGACGCATGTCTCGAGGCTTTTTCTTTATACATAGACGATGATGCGTTTGAATGACGTAATTAAACTGGTCACTATACCAGAGCATACAACAATGAATAATGAATAAATAGCTGTATCGTTTTGAAGCAGTAAAATACCTGAAATAATAATAGATGCGTCAATCACTAAAATGATGATGCCAGGGTTTAACGATAACCATTTCGCAAGTATCAGAGAAAATAAGTCGACCCCGCCTTGACTTGCGTGCTGCCGGAGCATGATGCCAGTTCCGATTCCGTTAAAAATGCCTCCAAGGCAAGCGCTTAAGATAATGGGAAGGTGAAAAATCCCGTGAAGCGGAAACAGCAAATCAATCATAACGGCTGAGAGAACCATGCCATAGATAGCATTTAAAAAATAAGAGCGGTTAAAACCTAGAGCGAGAAGGTAAATCGGCAAGTTTAAGCAAAAAATCATCACGCCTACTTTATAGCCAAGTAAATAATTAATGATTAAGCTAATTCCCGTAATGCCTCCTGTTACAAGCTGAAGCGGAAGAATAAAAACGTTAATTCCAATACTAACAAACACACTGCCAATTCCAATTGCAATTAATTTTTTGTACATGCTGTCTCATCCTTGTCTATGAATCTCTTTATATGTATATGAAGACAAGCAGAGTTTCAGCACAAAGACTGCTTCAGAAACGATAATGCACGGATTAAATATATGTAAAGGAAGCTGTTTCGCAATGCAAATGTGTTGCATAAACATTCTTCACCATAGACAATAAGAATTAACGAAGAAGGTAAATGGAGGAGAAAAAATTGATCGTTCGAAAAGCTAGAGAAGAAGAAACATCATCTATTGAAACAGTAACGCTTGCTGCTTATGAGCAATATGCAGCTGTAAAATCGGAAGCACACTGGAAAAGATATCGAAAGGGAATTTTACATACCCTGAGTGAAGAAAAGAAATTTGAATGCATGGTAGCTGAAATCGATGGAGAAATGGCAGGAAGCGTTTTGTTTTATCCGCCGAATATGGATGTATATGGAGGGTTATTAAAACCATTTCCATGGGCTGAAATTCGTCTGCTGGCAGTTGCTCCATCTCATCGCCGAAAAGGAGTCGCCAATGCGCTTCTTGAAGCGTGTGAAAAAAAATCTCGGGAGCTAGGGTGTTCTTATTTAGGTTTACATACAGATCATTCAATGGAACATGCCATTAAGCTGTACACTAAAAGAGGTTACGTCCGCTTTCCTGATAACGATTTTTATCCGGTAAAAGATTTGCACGTTATGGCATTTAGAAAATCAGTTTAATAAAAAAGCCTTTGAAATTATTGATTTCAAAGGCTTTTTTGAGATTCTGAATTTAAAATGACAAAAGCGAGAAAAAGAATAGCAGAAGCTAGCCAAATTGCTTTTGTTCCGAGGGTGAAAGTAGAAATAGAGCCTAACAATGCACCACTTAAAAAAGAGAGGATAATGGCCGTAAAACGAAGGCACTGATAAGCAGCATTTTCGTCGCGTTTGAATATAGCATAGTATGCTGCTTGAGAAGCAGTACGAAGGTTTCCAGTTGTCATTGTTGTATTATATGACCATTTTATCAAAGTTCTAAATGAAGAAACTTGAAGAGCAGCAACAAATGAAATTGTTACTGTAACCAACATATTAGGAACACTAGACGGTAAAAAACCAACGATAATGAGTACGACAATTTCTAAAAGCAATACAATACGAGAAGTATCAGGGAGTACAGATACAAATCGCGGCTGCTTAAATGTTTCGGTTACAGCAACGCCTAGGATAAAGGCTAAAATAGGCGGAATATGAAGAAAAGCTTCTGTCCATTGACCTTGTGCTGCCTTTACACCTAATAAAACGATATTTCCACTTTGTGCATTTGCAAATACTCCGTTTCTGCTTATATACGTATAAGCATCAAGAAAACCTCCCACAATAGCTAACAAAATTCCAAGGATAACTGAATTTGCCGTTGCAGCTTTTTTGAATCGTTTCGTTAATTGTAAAAAGTAAGATGATTTGTTTGTGAGCATGTCTTCTTTCTGCCTCCTGAAAATCTAAGGTGCATTATCTAGTATAAGCAAAAAATCGGCTTTTCTTCAATTGCTGTGACTCCATGTAAAAAAGATAGGGAAGATCCCTATCTTTTTTGTCATTTATATAACGTGACGATTCCAGTGGCGGTGAGCTGAAACAGCTTCAATAAATTCATCTGTAAAACGTGTAGAATCTCCAGTTACGACACCGGGACTACTATCTAAGCCAGCAGCTTTTAGCCACTTAACACCTTCATCTGTGGCGCCAATTGGTTTAAAATGCTCGAATGCTTCTTGAGCAAACGTCAGTGCTTCTTTACGAAACTTCTCATCAGCTGACGAACTTCCGACAACATAAACCGCATCGAATAAGACAGAATCACTTGTTAAGAACGTGTGCTGTACTTCAAGTTCTGACCCGTCTGTTCCTTTTACGTTTTGGAGGGTTGTGCTTACAATTTCAGGCTGAATGCCCTGTTGTTTTAAACTGTTTAACACTTGTGGTAGGTCACCGCTAAAGTCATTAGCTACAATGACAGCTACTTTACGCGTATTCGGCTTTTTAATCGTCTGTTCCTGACTAAGAGCCGGAGACGACTTGGTCACTGGCGCGTCTTCTCCTGATGGAGGCGTTGCACCAATCGCTTGTGCCACTTGTTTAGCTAGCACTGTACTGACGTTGGCAAACATATCAACAACCTGTTGCTGAACAGACTTGCTTTTCACTTTTCCAAGCTCAAAGCTGAAAGCACTGATAATATGCTCTTTTTCAGGGTCGCTCATGCTATTCCAAAATAGCGTTGCCTGTGAAAAGTGGTCTTTAAAACTTTCGCTTCGGCTTCGAACTTTTCTTCCTTCCACTTTTTCCTGATAGTGAGAATAACCGCCCTCTGACTCTGGTACAGGAGACGGCGTATTGGCTGCAAGAGAGTTTCTGTGATAGCTGACAGGCCCTTTGTTAATCGTTTGACGTCCGTAACCGTCGCGTTGATTGTTATGAAACGGGCACACTGGACGGTTGATTGGAAGTTCATGAAAATTCGGGCCGCCAAGACGAATAAGCTGGGTATCCGTGTATGAAAACAATCTTCCTTGTAAGAGAGGATCATTGGAAAAATCAATTCCCGGTACTACATGCCCCGGATGGAATGCGACTTGTTCCGTTTCGGCAAATACGTTGTCTACATTTCGATTTAAGGTCATTTTTCCAACCAATTTGACGGGAATGTCTTCTTCTGGCCAAAGCTTAGTTGGATCGAGAATGTCAAAGTCGAATTTAAATTCATCTTCCTCAGCTATGATTTGAAGCCCTAGCTCATATTCAGGATAGTCTCCGTTTTCAATTGACTCCCATAAATCGCGGCGATGAAAATCAGGGTCTTTCCCAGAAATGGTTTGAGCTTCGTCCCAAACAAGGGAATGCGTTCCGAGCACAGGCTTCCAGTGGAATTTGACAAAATTAGCTTTTCCTTCTGCATTAACTAAGCGAAAAGTATGTACGCCGAAGCCTTCCATCATACGTAAGCTGCGAGGAATTGCGCGGTCTGACATTGACCACATGACCATGTGAGCGGACTCTTGGTTATTGGCGACAAAATCCCAAAACGTATCATGTGCTGAAGCCGCCTGCGGCATTTCGTTGTGTGGCTCAGGCTTAACAGCGTGAATTAAATCAGGGAATTTAATCGCATCTTGGATAAAGAACACGGGAATGTTATTTCCAACTAAGTCATAGTTTCCTTCTTCTGTATAAAATTTCGTTGCAAAACCACGTGCGTCGCGAACCGTTTCAGCTGAACCTTTAGAACCTGCTACAGTAGAGAAACGGACAAATACAGGTGTTTTTACAGACGGATTCTGTAAAAAATTAGCTTTTGTATATTCGCTGAGCGAGTCATACAGCTCAAATTCTCCGTGAGCAGCGAAGCCTCGTGCATGAACGATGCGTTCAGGAATGCGCTCGTGGTCAAAATGCGTCATTTTTTCACGGAAATGAAAGTCTTCCATAAGGGTTGGACCACGTTCGCCTGCTTTTAAAGAAAATTCATCTTCGGAAAGCTTTAACCCTTGATTGGTTGTGAGCGCTTGGTTTCGATCGTCTGTTTTAAACTGCTCGAGCTGTTCTTGCTTGCTTTTTTCATTTACAGGGTGCTTTTTTGTCATATTTGTTTTCCTCCTTGACCTTCAATGGATAATCATTACAAAATGTGTACCCTGTCAAAAGTTGACGCAAACAGAAATGTTGGAATTTTTTCGTAGGAAATCCGTTATTTTCTTGTTATGATTATGAATAAGTATTCATAAATACAAAAATAAAAGGAGAGGGGATACATAGATGAAAACACGGGTAACAGATTTATTAGGAATTCAATATCCAATTGTACAAGGAGGTCTAGCGTATTTAGCGTACGCAGAACTTGCGGCTGCTGTCTCAAATGCAGGCGGACTTGGACAAATTACAGCTATGACGCTCCAAACACCTGAGAAACTTCGAGCTGAAATTAAGAAAGTACGTTCTTTAACTGAGCGTCCTTTTGGCGTTAATTTTGCTGTTGGAGGTCAAACAGAAGGTTCTTATAAAGAACTTCTCGATGCAGCAGTAGAAGAAGGTGTTCCGGTTATTTCCATAACAGGAGCAAATCCCGCACCTATTTTTGAAAGATTAAAAGGAACGGGAATTAAAACGCTCGTACTTGTAGCCAACGTACGTCAAGCTCAAAAAGCTGAGAAGCTAGGAGCAGATGCTGTCATGGCAGTAGGGCAAGAAGCCGGAGGACATATCGGACGTGAGGATCTAGGCACAATGGTATTAATTCCTCGAGTAGCTGCGGCTGTGTCAATTCCGGTCTTGGCAAGCGGAGGGATTGGAAACGGACAAGGATTATTGGCAGCGTTATCATTAGGCGCTGAAGGGATAGAAATGGGAACACGTTTTATCGCGACAAAAGAATGTGTAGATGCCCATGATGCGTATAAACAAGCTATTGTAGAAGCAAAAGAAACGGATACTGTGGTTATTAAACGTTCGTTCGGGGCACCTGGACGCGTATTGAAGTCCCACTACACTCTTGACATTATTAAGCGTGAGGAGCAAGGAGAGAGATACGAAGAGTTAAAAGACGTCATTAGCGGAGGGGCAAACTGCCGGTATATTTATGAAAATAAAATCGATGAAGGCTATGGATGGGCAGGCCAAGTCGTTGGACTGATTGACAGTATCCTAACGGTGCAAGAGCTGTTTGACAGTATGATAGAAGAAGTGCACGCCGGTTCTAAACGACTGTTGAGTATAGTAGAAAAGAAGTAGAGATACAAGCCGTCATACTGCAGCAATTGTTTGCATATTTATAATCTATATCTCTGAATGAGGTGAGAGAATGAAAAGAATGCGAGCATTTGCTATTGTGACGTTTCTAGTAGTAGGTTCAGGATATGCAGTTTTTATTAAAAAAGAAGAAGTGTCAAAAACAGAACAAGCACAAGCATACGAAGAGGCAAAACCTGTTATTAAACAAATGGACAAACTGGATATTTGGCATAAAATCAGCGGCGGTTTAACTGAAGCGGGCTATGAATCAAGGGGTGTGAATTCTTCCCTTTATTCAAAAGACAGAGTAGAGCTGGATGTGTATATGGAGCCTTCCGTTTCAGCTGATGCCAAAACGCAAGAAACGATTAAACAAATGGTATATAAAATACTGGAAGAAAATAAATTTCAGCAAAAGGCCTTTCATGTAACAATTAAATTCCTGCCCGAAAAACAAGCAAAATAGACTTGTCTCGGCCAGGAATTTTTTTTATTAAAATGCTTTTTCATTGGCTGCTGGAATACTCTCAGGGAGAGAAATTTCAGCATTTTTGGGCTGATACGTAATTTTTCCGTCCAGCACATCATTGGCTTTTTGTAGGTCTAATAAATTTTCCCATCTTGCGATAACAAAAGCAGCTACCGCATAGCCAATAATATTGACCGTTGTCCGGTAATTACCCATAAAGCGATCAGGAGCGAGCATCAGAGCAACGGCTGCTACCGGAATGGATCCGGTTGCTGCTGCGGTAGCAGAAAGAGCAACAAAGGCTGATCCTGGAATGCCAGCCATTCCTTTAGACGTAAGAAGCAGGACCCCAAGCATTAAAAGCTGATCTGTCAGGCTCAAGTCCACGCCCGTTGCTTGTGCTAAAAAGACAAGAGCAAGAGACAGGTAGATAGAAGCACCGTCTAGATTAAACGAATAGCCCGTAGGCACAACAAGGCCAACGACTGCTTTGTTGCATCCTGCTTGTTCAAATTTATCCATGAGCTGCGGCATAACGGCTTCAGTAGAACCCGTAGCAAATGCCAGCATAATTTCTTCTCGTATATATAGAATAACTTTCCACAAGCTTAATTTTAAATAGGTTCGTAAAATAACAGCTAAAACAAGAACAAATGCTAGACAAGCAATTGTCATAGCGATAAATAGCTTTCCAAATGCAGCAAGTGTTCCAAGGCCGTACTGACTAACCGCAAATGCCATGGCGCTAAACGTGGCAAGAGCCGTTAACTTCATGATGTATCCCATAATTTTAAATAACACATCATTTACTTTTTCTAATACGTGTAGAAGGGTCTCCGCTGTTTTTCCACCTATATGGACAAGAGCGATTCCGAACAAACACGAAATTAAAAGCACTTGAAGCATGGAGTTGTTTGAAAAAGCACCAACTGCACTGTCTGGAATCATATTAAGAAAAAAATCACCTTCGCTCGGAAGTTCGGAGCCGTTTGTCTTCGCGTCCACTTCAGTTGTGCTTAAGCTTGAAGGATCAACATTCATACCGGCGCCGGGGTTCATTACGTTTGCTACTAATAGACCGATAAGTAGAGCGAATGTTGTGACAATTTCGAAGTAAAGAATGGTTTTTCCACCGATACGCCCAACTGTTTTAATGTTTCCAACCTTGGCAATTCCGACAACGACTACCCCAAAGATAAGAGGAGCAATCAGCATTTTGATGAGCTTAATAAAACCGTCTCCAATCGGTTTCACAGCATTTCCAAAGCTTGGCCATAGATATCCTACGGCTACGCCAAGTACAATTGCCATCATAATTTGAAAGAAAAGACCTTTATAAAAAGGTTTTTTCTTACTTTTTGCCGCTGTTTGTGTCATGTGTTCTCCCTTCGTCGTACAATTTTTTTGATGTTACAATAGATGTTATGTTTTTTTACATTTTAACGTAAGGTTGTTTGAGGTGTCATTGGTCTCTTTGACTAAAATTCAATAAAGATATTAGTTGAAGTGTATAAGAAGGGAAGAGGGTGGTTTAAAACATTATTATTTTTAATGTAGATCTTTAAAAAAACTAATAAAAAGCACATGCAAAGGCATGTGCTTTTTATTTATTAAATTAGTTTAATTCCGCTAATTAAAATGATGGTCGCCATAATGGCTTGAAGCGGTCTTGAAGGCACTTTCGTTGATAAACGGCTTCCGAGTAACACACCCGGAATAGATCCAGTTAATAGGTTAGCAGTCAACATATAATCAACGCTTCCAAAGCTTGCATTTAAAATACCAGCCACCGTAACGAGAAGAAACGCATGTGCAATATCAGTACCAACCAGCTCAGATGTTTTTAACTTAAATAAGTACAGCATTGCAATGGCAAATAATGAGCCAGAACCAATCGATGTTAGTCCGACAATGAACCCAAAGACTACGCCAATTCCGATTGTTAATCCTTTTTTCTGATTTAAGTCCATTTCCTGAAACCGATTTGGGCGAATTAATTTATCAAAAAAGACGCGAAAGATAATTGAGATGGCAACCAGCGTCATGACGTACCCGAGAGCGTGCTTAATAATCGTTTCTTGATGCTCGTGAAAAGATGGGAATGCATGAAGTGTGACAATAGCCAGCACAGCGCTCGGAATACTTCCGAAAGCTAAATATTTTGCTAATTTAAAGTTAATGGTTCGCTGTTTGTAGTGCTGAGCGACTCCGAATAATTTTGTGATAGAATTGTAGACAAGATCTGTTCCTACGGCAATGGAAGGGTTAATGCCGAGTACAATCAGTAAAGGTGTTAATAAAGCGGCACCTCCAACCCCCGTTAAGCCTACAAGGGTTCCAACGAATAATCCCATTAAGGTAATTGATAGTTCCATATTTTGTCCTCCTACTCTCAAAACCAAGTACATTGATCTGATTATAGAGCATTGTAACTCATATGTAAATAAAATTCTGAATATTTTTAGTGAAGTTGAAAAGGTTTTCTTAGTCTTCACTATTTTAGGGAACGGACGATAAAGTCATAGGAAGTTATAAAAAAGTAAATAGAATACGTTTATTTATCTATGATTACGCTCTAATTTGTGTTACAAATGTAAATGCAATAAAAGAGTTTATTTTTATCTCATTTGAAAGACCGGTGAATGCATGAGTTTTGTTACGAAAGATTTGTTAATTAATTTTTTATTTATTTTATTGGCGCTGTTTTTAGTGCAGATGTTTTATTTGATCAAGTATGCTAAAAAAGTTCATTGGTGGAAAGATCACTATATCGCGGTATTTCCGATTTTAGCTATTACCTTTTGCCTTTTGTTTCCGGTTAACGGAGCTTATGTCCCGGATGACTATCGAATGGATTTACGAAGAATTCCTTATATTTTAGGAACGTTATATGGAGGCTGGCCGCTAGGAAGCTTGCTTTTTGTCTTTATTTTACTGCTGCGCTTGCTAATTGGCGGGTACGATGTAGGGTTTTTATCAACATTAATTGCTCTTCCGATTTTATCCATTCCTTTATTTTTCATAACAAAATACTTTTTACATTTCTCATTAAAAAATAGAATTATCGTGAGCACCTGTCTTAGTGTAATTGGTTCTTTATTAGCTATGCTTGTATCTATTTTTGTCTTACACGTAACAAGCATTCCTATTAGCGTGTGGGTTCAGTTCGCTGTTTTAGATGTGGCAGGCATGTTTGTGATTACCATACTGTGGGAAGCGATACGGGCAAATTTATTAGTGCTGCAGCGCCTAATGAAAGCAGAAAAGCTAGAAATTGTCAGTCATTTAGCTGCCAGCATCTCTCATGAGGTGCGAAATCCTCTAACTGCAAGCAGAGGATTTATGCAAATGCTGCAAGAAGATGAAAAAGAACCTGCTAAAAAACGCTACATTTCGATTGCTATTAATGAACTAGACCGCGCAAAAGAAATCATTGATGATTACTTGCTATTTGCCAATTCCGCTCCAGAACGAAATGAAAAAATGAATATGTCAGAAGAAATTCATCACGTCACCCATATTATGACGCCTCTTGCCAATATGAACGGAGTCGCGATTGATTTTACATTCGATGAAGAAGTGAAGTTCTTCGTAATGGGAGAAAGAAGAAAGCTTCAGCAGTGTCTAATCAACTTATTTAAAAATAGTATTGAAGCCATGCAAAACGGAGGCACGTTAACTATTAAAGTAGGAAAAGAAGGCGGAGTTGTGATCGTTGATATTATGGATACAGGCTGCGGTATGACGCAAGAACAAATCAACCGGTTAGGTGAACCGTATTTTACAACAAAAGAAAAAGGTACGGGGCTTGGAATGATGGTATCTTTCAGTATTATTCATTATATGAAGGGAAAAGTAAGTGTGTCTAGCGTAAAAGGAAAAGAAACGTGCTTTTCACTTCAATTTCCCCTTTGTGAGTAAAGAGCAGCTTTAGGGCTGCTCTTTTTATATGCAAAAATTTTAAAAATAGATAAAAGTAAACTGATTATTAAAAAAGTATTGAATTTAAGAAATGAAAGCGTTACAATCTATTTAAAGTTATCCGAAACGTTTTGGAGGAATTTTGATTGACAACGATTAAAGATATAGCGCGAGTTGCCGGCGTATCTGTAACAACGGTGTCTCGGGCTTTAAATGGTTATTCAGATGTAAATGAAAAAACAAGGCAAAAGATTGCAGCCGTAGCAAGAGAGCTTGACTATAGCCCCAATACGTTAGCTCGAGGATTGGTTATGCAAAAGTCAAAGACAATTGGACTACTAGTTTCAGGCATCAGCAGAGAGAGCGTAAAAGATAATTTCACGTTTGAAGTATTGTGCGGTGTAAATGAGCGTGCATCTACTTTGGGGTATGACTTGATTTTATTTAATACAAACACGATGATGCAGCGAGAAAAAACGTATACTCAGCTTTGTCGAGAGCGAAGAGTGGACGGGGCAATTATTCAGGGCATCAAAAAAGAAGATCCTTATTTAAAAGAAGTAGTAGAAAGCGATATTCCTTGTGTTTTAGTTGATATTCCCGTCCATTCTAGTTCAGTAGGCTATGTCACCACCGATAATGCCTTGGGAGCTAAAAAAGCGGTTGAACATTTAGCGAGTCTTGGCCATCAGCATATTGGGATGATTAACGGACATGAAGACGCATTTGTCAGCCAAGAACGTCTCAATGGATACAGACAAGCCCTCAAAGAATGCGGTTTGTCGTTTCGGTCTGAATGGGTTGTAAGCGGAAAGTTTGAAGAAAAGAAAGCAGAGAAAGCTGCCAGTGAGCTTTTAAATAAGTATGAAGAGCTCACCGCTATTTTTTGTGCAAGTGATTTAATGGCACTGGGAGCATTAAAAGCATGCAAAGAACTTGGCCTTGATGTACCAAAAGACGTTTCGATTGTCGGATATGATAATATTGTTCTTGCTTCTTACTCGTCTCCAAATTTGACGACTGTAGGGCAGGAAGTATATCAGATTGGCTATGAAGCTGCAGATTTACTAATTGAGATGCTAGAAGGAAAAGAAACAAATATGAAGCGTTATCTTGATACACAGCTGATTATTCGAGAATCAACAGCTAAAAACCACGGCTAGTGGTTTTTATATAATGTAAAAACCGAAACGTTTCGGTTTTGTGTTTCGTTTTTCCAAAACGTTTCGGTGAAATTTAGGGGGATGGAAATGGATTACCGTGTGATTAAAGAAAATGACTTATTTTTACTAACAGATCAAGCAGGAAATATCACTGAAAACCATCAGTATGGTTTAGGGCTATATATGAAAGATACGCGTTTTTTGAGCAAATTTCATTTGAAAATTAACGGTACAGATCCTGTGTTATTGTCCTCAAGTGCCGACGAAAACCTGTTAGCCACAATTCTTCTTACTAATCCGCATATGGAAAAAGAAGGAGAACTATCGCTGTGGCGAGAGTCTGTAGAAATAGAAAGAAAGCGCTTTATATATGAGGGTATTTTCTATGAAAAAATAAAATTGAAAAGTTATTTTCCGAAAAAAATTGCTTTTACATTAAGCATCCAAGCAGATGTCGATTTTAACGATATGTTTATCGTAAGAGGTTTTCAAACTGGAAATGTCGGAAAACGAACAGGGCAAATAAAAGGGGAAAGCAGTTTAATATATACATACGAAGGATCAGATGATATCAAGCGTTCGACACGGATTTCTTGGGATAAAAAAGCCTCACACGTGTATGAACAAGGAGAGGTTATGTTTTCTTTCGAACTGAACCATCAGGAAGAAGAAGAAATTACATTAATGGTTCAGCCGCAAATGGGCGAAGACATCAATGAAAATATTTTATCAGCTGGTGAAGCATTTAGTTTACTAACGCAGTCATATAAAAAGTGGGAAAAATCTTCTACAAAAGTGACAACCGATCATCCGACAATGCAGCGCCTTATTACAAGAGGACTTAACGACCTGCGCGTACTGCTAACGGATGTAGGGTTCGGTGCTTTTCCTGTAGCTGGATTGCCTTGGTTTGGTGTGCCATTTGGAAGGGATAGTCTAATTGCAGCGCTTCAAATGCTGGCTTTTAATCCGGAAGTAGCAAAAGGAACGCTACGTACTATGGCAGCATATCAAGGAACGGCAAATGATCCATGGCGTGATGAACAGCCGGGTAAAATTATGCATGAAATACGTTACGGAGAACTAGCCAACACAAATCAAATACCTTTTACTCCATATTACGGAACAGTTGACGCGACACCATTATTTTTAATTTTGTTAACGGAATATGTGAAGTGGACAGGAGACTTCGAGTTTGTAAAAGAAATGCAAATGACTGTCGATGGAGCTTTGACATGGATCAATGAATATGGAGATCGAGACGGTGATTTATTTCTTGAATACCATCAAGAATCAAGTAAAGGAATTGCTAACCAAGGATGGAAAGACTCAGGGGATTCTGTTGTCCATCGCAGCGGTGAATATGCAAAAACTCCTATTGCTTTAGTGGAAGTACAAGGCTACGTATATCAAGCGAAAATGGGTATTGCTTCTTTGTATGATCAGTTAAACAAAACAAATGAAGCAAATAGTTTACGTGAAGAAGCTGAGCTGCTGCGTAAAAAGTTCAATGAAGCCTTTTGGATGGAAGACGTGTCATTCTATGCCATTGCACTTGATGAACATAAACATCAAGTAGGAACGATTACGTCAAATCCAGGTCATGTACTTTTAGCCGAGATGATGGATGAGGAGAAGCTGAACAAAGTAGCGGAAAGGCTAGTATCAGAATCTATGTTTTCGGGATATGGAATTCGTACAATGGCAGAAGGAGAAGCGGGTTATAATCCAATGAGTTATCATGACGGGAGCATTTGGCCGCACGATAATAGTTTAATTGTTCTCGGTTTGAGTAAAGCGAACAAGCAAACAGAAGTCAATAAAGTGATAAAAGGGCTGGTTGATGCAGCTGAGCATTTTGAATACGACCGCCTTCCAGAGTTATTCTGCGGCTATTCAAGTAACCTTGGCAAGCCTGTCAAATATCCCGTTGCCTGCTCACCTCAAGCTTGGGCAGCTGGCACGCCTTTAGCTTTCGTACAGGCGATGCTAAGACTGTTTCCTGATAGTACAGCAGGTACTATACAGATAAATCCTTTGCTCATAGACGATATGAATGAAATCTCTGTAGAAAACCTTGTGATTGGCAGTGGGAAACTTTCATTAACGGTTAAAAAAGAAGAAAGCGAAACTATTATTTACGTGAAAGAAAATACGACAAAATACGAGCTTCTATCTCAATGTAAGGTAAGAAATTATGTAGGTTAATGTGTTACTTCGACCGCGGCTTATTAAGCGTCAATTAATAAGCCGCAGGTCAATGAAATGAAAGGAGACAGCTAATGAAGAAGTGGATACTCGCTTTAAGTTTGGTTCTGGCAGTGGCTGGAGCAGCTTTAACTGGATGTTCAAATGTACAAGAAGTTTCCGGGGAAAATGGTCAAGTCGAAATTGTATTAGCCGGCTGGGGAGGCAACCCAACAGAGACGAAGCTGCTTAATCAAACTATTCAAGACTTTGAAAAACTTCATCCATCAATTCATGTGAAGCATGAAGTAATCACTGATCAATACATGGATATTCTAAAAACGCGTTTAATAGGTGGAAATGGTCCAGATGTTTTTTATCTTGATGCACTTGAAGCGCCGGGTCTTATTAATACAGGGGTTTTAGAACCTTTAAATTCTTATGTAAAATCTGATTTTGATGTTCAGGATTTTGAGAAACCATTATTGAAAGCGTTTCAAAAAAATGGAGAGACTTATGGTTTTCCAAAAGATTACTCCACATTAGGCTTATTTTACAACAAAAAGCTATTTAAAGAAGCAGGAGTAGAAGTACCAAAAACATGGGATGAGTTTAAAGAAGTTTCAAAAGTATTTAAAAAGAAAGGGATTCAAGCGTTTGGTGTCACGCCGGAATTAGCGCGTATCTTCTACATGGCGCAGGCAAACGGAGGAGACGTTGTAAAGAACAATAAGGCAAACTTTGCTACGAAAGAAGTCGTGGATTCTCTTCAGCCGCTCATCGATCAGCATTTAAAAGATAAAACGTCTGTACAGCCCTCTGATGTAGGCGCGAATTCAGGTACGGACATGTTTGCACAACAAAAAGTAGCTATGGTGATTGAAGGAAATTGGATGATTCCATTTTTACAGGAGTCCTTCCCAAAACTTGATTACGGTACAGCGGAAGTTCCGACAATAAACGGTCACAAAAATACGATGGCATTTACGGTCGCGTATGTAATGAATGCTGACTCAAAAAAGAAAAAAGCATCTTGGGAGCTCATTCAGTACTTAACCGGGAAAGAAGGAATGGAAACTTGGACAAGTAAGGGTTATGCATTGCCAACAAGAAAATCCGTAGCGGATAAGCTTGGTTTTGCTGAAGACGAAAAACGAGGTCCATTAGTAAAAGGAGCTGCTTATGCAACTGTCTGGCAAGATGGTCCGTATTTGCCTATTATCATGAATAACTTTAATAACCAGTTTTTAAGCGCCTTTTTGGGACAAAGTGATTTAGAGACAGCTTTGAAAAAAGCACAAAAGCAGGCAAATCAAGAGATTAGTATTTACGAATAAGGCTCGGCGGGGGAGTGGAGGAAATGAAAAACGGAAAAATACGAACGTACAAACCTCGTGATGTAGGGCAAGGATATGCTTTTATGACACCTACACTGTTTGTACTATTGCTGTTTGTTATTGCACCTATTTTTTATGCCATCTTTTTGTCTTTACATAAAGTTCAATTGCTGGGAGGAACTGAGTTTCATTTTCGAGGGCTTGAGAACTACATGAAGGTTCTTGAAGATGACAAAGCTAAAATTGCTCTTTGGAATACGGTGAAGTATGTAGTAATTGTTGTACCGGTACAAACCGCATTGGCACTTATACTGGCGGCCACATTAAATGCAGGGCTAAAAGCAGAAAAAGTTTTTCGCATTATTTATTTTTTACCTACACTTACATCATCGGCTGTATTAACGCTTATTTTTATGTGGATGTACAATCAAAATGGAATTGTGAACGAGTTTTTAAAGTTTGTTGGTCTTCCAACTTACAATTGGCTTGGAGATCCTCAGGTCGCTTTGATTGCCATTATGATTATGAACATCTGGGCAACAGCTCCATTTTTTATGGTTATTTATTTGGCAGCTTTGCAAGACGTACCAGATTCGCTTTATGAAGCAGCTCAGTTAGATGGGGCTAATGTATTTCAACGATTTTGGCATATTACAGTTCCGAATCTGCGACCGGTTACATCATTCGTAGTGATCATGGGACTGATTGGTACGTTTCAGTTATTTGATCAATCGTTTATTTTCTCAGGAGGTTCAGGAGGTCCTAATAACTCGACTCTGACTGTTGTTCTGCTTATTTATCAATATGCATTTAAAAATTTAGGTACTATGGGGTATGCTGCAGCACTAGCCTTTATGCTGGCGCTCGTGATTTTGGTGGCAACGGTTATTCAGAGAAAGTTTTCAAAAGAAGAAAGTATGTACTAAGGGGGGAAGAAAAAGTTGAAGAAAAAAACAGGAGTCCTCATTTTATATACGATTTTAAGCATATACGCGCTGATTACTCTGATTCCATTTATTTGGGCGCTGTCCGCTTCTTTTAAAACGCTAGAAGAAATTGTGTCAGGTACGGTGAACTTTATTCCGAAACACTTTACGCTAGACAACTATAAACAAATTTTTGTGGAACAAAAGCTGTTCCCTCGCTGGATGTTTAATAGCTTATTCATTGCCGTAGTAGGAACAGCTCTAAATTTGCTATTTAACTCAATGGCTGGTTATGCCCTTGCACGCCTCAGTTTCCCGGGAAAGAAAAGTTTATTTATTATTATTTTAGCGGTGCTTATGATTCCTGGACAAGTAACGATGATTCCTAATTTTTTAATTTTAAAAGAGTTAGGCTGGTTAAATACCTATCAGGGAATGATTGTACCGGGAATGGTAAATGCGACTTTTATATTTATGATGCGTCAATTTTTTATTAATTTCCCAAAAGAGCTTGAAGAAGCAGCGGAGTTGGATGGGTTATCGAAGTTTGGAACATTCTTCAAAATAGTCCTTCCACTTGCAAAACCTGCCTTAGCAGCACAAACGATTTTTGTATTTATGGGGTTTTGGAATGATTTTATGAAGCCTTTAATTGTGATGTCTGATGAAAATATGTTTACGTTGACTTTAGGTCTTAACACATTTAAAGGTCAGTATATCAGTTATTGGAACTATATTATGGCAGCTTCCATGGTTTTTACACTTCCAATTTTGCTCATTTATGCGTTTTTTAACAAATATTTCATTAAAGGAATTTCGTTTACTGGAGGAAAATAAAAAAGAGGCTGGGATAAAAGTATTTTAGTTGGAATTACAAACGAACGATTAATTAAAAAATCATAATCGTTCGTTTTTTGTTGTTATGGTGAGCGTGAATTTCATATGTTTAGTTGCTTCTAGCTGTTGATTGAAGTTCACTCACATACTGATCAATCATCGTTTGCAGTTCCTCTAGGTTCGTTTTACTGTTGTTAACAGGCAGCTGCTTTAATGAATGAAGGGCACTATCCACAACAAACTTGCGTGGATTCGATTGTTTAAACATCTCTTCTTCAATAAAACTAATAAGCTCTGTGCATTTTTGACGTTCGAATTCATCCGTAAATTGTTTGTGAGCTTGCTTTTTTAAATCGATAAGTGCTGCGGAAATGTCCTGTTCTATTTGATTTTTAGTATTTGGGCAAGATGGAAGCCATTCTTTGATCGTTTGCGGATCGAGCAAAATGTCTCCTGAACTTGCTACTTCGTCTACAAGAGGAAGCAGACGCTTAACGCTGTAAGTTATAATCTCATGGGGATCGGTATTTGTACCGTTGACCATAAAATTATAGTGAAAGTTGCGGTGAAGCATGCCAAGAAACATAATTGCACAATCTAGCAGATAAGGTTTCTTTTCTTGTCCAAATAAATCAATAAACCGTTTGTAGAACCAGTTTACTTCAATGAACTGGGTTTTTTTTATGTATGCTTTTAAATCAGGATCATTAGAAACAAATACTTCTTCAAGTAACGTAAAAAATTTATGTTTGTGATGGTTTTTCATCTGCGCATCGATCTGTTTAATAAATACATCTACATCGGTCAGACTTTTACCAACCAGCAGCTGATTGCGCTCTTGTTCAATTGTTGTATGAAGCCAGGTAAAAACAGCGATTAACAATTCATTTTTTGAAGAAAAATAGTTGTAGAATGTTCCTTTTGAAATGCCGCTATAATCAATGATGTCTTGAATGGATGTAGCTTGAAATCCCTTTTCAACGAAGAGATGGTGTGCATTTTTTACAACTTGCTGTTTTCGATTATTCATTATTATCACCTAAATGTAAAATTAGACTCATGGTCCAACTTTATGATACATGATTTAAAGCGTTTACACAAATGTTCTTTTCAGAAAACTGAACGATATCACGACAATATATTGGTATAAAAGGATTATAGGACTAAAAAAGTTGAGAAAATAAAGAACGTGAACGTAAGATTTTTCACTTGCATAAATTGAACTCACAGTATAATATACTCTATGTAGAACACGTGTCTAAAAAAATGAACCTAAAGTATAAGGAGGTACAATAATGAGTCGATCGATAAATCAAATGGAAAAGCCGCCTTATGGCATAATTGCTATTTTGTTAATTGGCGCTTTTATCTCATTATTGAATGAAACGTTATTAAATGTGGCGCTGCCGTCTATTATGAAAGACTTAGATGTGACAACGTCAACTGTCCAGTGGCTTTCTACTGGTTATATGTTAGTGAATGGTATTATGATTCCAACTACCGCTTTTTTAATTCAGCGCTATTCTGTCAGAGGCTTATTTTTAACGGCGATGACTTTATTTACAGCAGGAACAATACTTGCAGGTGCTTCGCCCATATTTTCTGTGTTGTTAACCGCTCGTATTATTCAAGCGTCAGGCGCAGCTATTATGATGCCGCTTTTAATGAACGTATTGCTCACAAGTTTTCCATTAGAAAAACGCGGAGCTGCGATGGGGATTTTCGGTTTAGTTATGATTTTTGCTCCGGCAATTGGTCCTACATTATCAGGATGGCTAATTGAACACTATGAGTGGAGAATGCTGTTCCACCTTGTTACGCCAATCGCAGCCATTGTATTAATAGGCGCTTTCTTCCTATTAAAAGACAAAAAAGAAAAAGTGGAAATCAATTTGGATTTTTTATCCCTTTTGCTATCTACAATTGGATTTGGCGGACTTCTATACGGGTTTAGCTCAGCAGGGGATAAAGGCTGGGATTCTGTGGAAGTATACGGTACCATTATCGTAGGAGCTGTGGCTCTGATTTTATTTATTACACGTCAGTTCAAGCTTAAAACACCGATGCTTGAATTCCGCATTTTTAAATATCCAATGTTTGCTTTATCATCAACGATTTCGATGGTGATCACAATGGCATTATTCTCAGCCATGCTGCTAATGCCAATTTATGTTCAAACGGTACGAGGCATCTCTCCGCTTCATTCAGGATTACTAATGCTTCCAGGTGCGCTGCTAATGGGTGTGATGTCACCGATTACCGGAAAATTATTTGATAAATTCGGAGCGCGTGCATTGGCTGTAACGGGTCTAACGATTACAGCCGTTACGACGTATTTCTTCAGTAACTTAGAGCTTGATACGACCTATACAACGCTCATTACGCTTTACACGCTTCGTATGTTCGGAATGTCTATGGTGATGATGCCGGTTATGACAAACGGATTAAATCAGCTTCCGCAGCGTTTTAATCCGCATGGTACTGCGATGAACAATACGCTTCAACAAGTATCGGGAGCTATTGGTTCGGCTCTTTTAGTAACGGTGATGTCAAACCGTACAGCTACTCATGCAAAAGAGCTCGCTCAAGATGCAATGAGCGGAGCAGGAGCAGCTAATGCAACCGCAGCCGGGGCAGCTCAAATGAAAGAACAGATTGAGATGCAGGCAATGGTACAAGGGATTAACGATGCGTTTGCTGTCTCAGTAGTCCTAGTGGTGGTTGCCTTAATTCTTTCATTCTTCATGAAACGCGCAACGCCGGCAAGTGAAGATGAAGTGATAAAGGAAAAAGCAGCACGCGAGCAGTTTGCTAAATAAAAAAAATCCCCGCTGAGACAGCGGGGATTTTTTTTAGCTTGTATATCTAAAGCTTAAGCCCATTTTCTTTAATAATTTCCTGTAACCGATGGACGTTTGATCAGCCATAATATGCGCTTCCATCTGCAGGTCTAAAGGCAAGTCTTCAGGTTTTTGGTTTTCAACCATTTCACGGTCTTCGTCAAAGACGCGAAGGTTAAAGTCATACACACCTTCAACGGGAGAATCTTTGTCAAAGTTTCGAGCGATTGGCGCGAATAAACGTGTTTCGCGGGCTGAAATAGGAGAGACTGCATTCATAATCCACAGCTCTGCGCCTTCTGGGAAGTATACTTTTAGCGTAGCTGTAAACGGGGGATAAACATCAAAGACGCGAAGCCATTTAAAATCAGGTGGATTTAAATGCTGCTGTTCTTTGGAATAATTGCTCACGGTGCTCGTATATTCTACATG
Source organism: Priestia sp. RMT2NF4 (assembly GCF_047872835.1). Taxonomy (NCBI): domain Bacteria; kingdom Bacillati; phylum Bacillota; class Bacilli; order Caryophanales; family Bacillaceae; genus Priestia; species Priestia sp. RMT2NF4. Next base: position 265,249 of record NZ_JBLQZO010000002.1, on the reverse strand, counting down.
AAGCCCATAGTCTGTATCGCTTACTTTATATTTAGGCACAAAGGCGTTGTTTCGATCACCAAATGTGTCTGTGTGAACCCAAGCAAAATGAGCTACGTCTAAAAAGCCTTCCATTTGACGACCGGCTGAACCCATGATATCAAAGCTCGGACAAACAATTTGCTGAAAATCAGGGTCCTCCCACGCATCGAAATAAGGCAGGTTATCTTGTTCTCCTGTCAGGGACGTCCACACTAATCCATATCGTTCAATAACTGGATAGACGGCCATACAGAGACGGGGAGAAATGTTGGCGTCAGGGTGAGCTGGAATTGACGTGCATGCGCCGTCCGTTGCGTAGCGGAAGCCGTGGTAAGGACAGACAATTTCATCATCTTCCACCCAGCCCATGCTAAGCGGGGTGCCTCGGTGAACGCATAAATCACGTGCCGCTACAACTTTGTGTGTGGTGCGGTATAAAACTAGATTTACATCTAGTAATTTTACGGACGTTGGTTTTTCTGTTACATCACTGCAGCGTGCGACGGGGTACCAATACTTAGCAAGCGTCGTCCAATCTTCCAGGCTGAACGTGCAGTCTCTTGGGTAGGGAGTTGCCGTTTTTGATTTTGTCATGGTTGGTTGTTGTTCCATCTATTTTCTTCCCTTCTTTTGTAAGCTATTTTACTAAGGGTAATATAAAAAAAGAAAATTCACACAATTTATGTAAGAAGTTCTAACATGAAATATGGAACTTTGTAGAAAGTGCGAATTTCAGAAGACGCAAATTAGAGAATATACCAATAAAAAAAATTTAAAAAGCGCTTCCTAAATAAATTTAAACGTGATATAATTTTCCAAGACGCTGGTGTAGCTCAGTAGGTAGAGCACTTGCATGGTAAGCAAGAGGTCGCAGGTTCGATCCCTGTCGCTAGCATACTCAAAAACCTTCTTTCTTGTTGAAAGAAGGTTTTTTTATTTGGATTGGCTTTAAATTTATTCTCCGAATTATTCTTCCCCGCCTTGTGAAAACTTTAACAGTTTGATAGCCTTATTAGGAGGCTGTTAGAAAACATGTGTATCTTTTCCACTATGTCTTATGAATCATATTTAGAAATATTCTTAAAAGAATGTTTATTGCCTCTAAGTATTGGGTACACGAAACTAGGGGTTAAATTTCAACAGGGAGTGTGAACGATAATTTGATTACGTTTAAGAATGTGTCAAAGCAATATCCAGACGGTACGACCGCCGTGAAAAATATTAATCTAGAAATAAAAGAAGGAGAGTTTTTCGTTTTAATTGGTCCGAGTGGATGTGGGAAAACAACCACCTTAAAAATGATTAACCGTCTTCATGATATTACCGAAGGAGAACTATACATAAAAGATAAGCTCGTATCGGACCACAACATACATGAGCTGCGCTGGAACATTGGTTATGTGCTACAGCAGATTGCTCTTTTTCCTCACATGACCATTGCTGAGAATATAGCCATTGTACCGGAGATGAAGCATTGGAAGAAAAACAAAATTAAAACGCGTATTGATGAACTACTTACCTTGGTAGGACTAGACCCAAAGCAATATCGAAACCGAAAGCCGTCTGAGCTCTCAGGTGGCCAGCAGCAACGTGTAGGTGTAGCACGTGCCCTCGCAGCTGATCCCCCCGTTATTTTAATGGACGAACCCTTTAGTGCCCTCGATCCGTTAAGCCGCGAACAGCTTCAACAAGATGTTATTAGCTTAAAAGAAAAAATCAAAAAAACATTTGTGTTTGTTACGCATGATATGAGCGAAGCCATGACGCTTGGAGATCGTATCTGCCTGATGAAAGATGGGGAAATTGTTCAAGTTGGCACCCCGGAGGAATTCATTCAAAAGCCTAAAAATGAGTTTGTAAAAACATTTATTGGAAATCAAGGAAATGCTTTATTTGAGACATTGGATATGTTTGTCAAAGAAAGTGAACAGCCAGACGTAGAACCTACTGAAGAGCTAGCTTCAACCGCCACTGTTCAGCAGGCAATGGACGCCCTTTACGACCATGAAGCAATAGCTGTGAAAAAAGGGAGCAAACGCATTGGCGTTGTAACGCGCAAAACTCTATTAGCGTTTCTTTCTGATAAAACGAAAGAAGGAGGAACGCTGTAATGAATGCACTAAGCACATTATTAGATCAACGAGGAGATGCCCTGTTTCAAGCTCTTCTTGAACACATTCAAATTTCAGTACTGGCTCTTGTGATCGCCGTATTAATTTCAGTGCCGCTTGGACTGTACTTAACGAGGCATGACCGCATTGCTGAACCGATCATTGGCGTAACAGCCGTACTGCAAACCATTCCTTCACTCGCTTTATTAGGATTACTGATTCCTCTTGTCGGAATTGGAACCTTTCCCGCGGTTATTGCACTGTTTTTATATTCGCTTCTTCCTATTGTACGAAATACATATACCGGAATTAAAGAAGTGGACCCATCTTTAATTGAAGCATCCAAAGCCATGGGGATGAACTCGTGGAGACGATTAATCAAAGTAGAACTTCCTCTAGCGCTTCCTGTCATTATGGCCGGAATTCGCACAGCGATGGTACTCATTATTGGTACAGCGACAATCGTGGCTCTTATCGGAGCAGGCGGACTCGGAAGCTTAATTTTGCTTGGTATTGACCGAAGCGATAATAGTTTGATTTTATTAGGAGCCGTTCCAGCAGCATTATTAGCGCTTATTTTTGATGGAATTCTGCGAACGATTGAACACTCTGCTAAAAAAGGGTCCAAAAAACGCTCGTTCATCATGATCATCGTATTAATACTTATTCTTGTTTCTCCGTTTGCAGCAATGAGCGCAACAAAACCAGACCTTGTTATCGGAGGGAAAATTGGCGCAGAACAAGATATTTTAATCAATATGTACAAAGAATTAATTGAAGATCAAACCGATATGAAAGTAAACCTTCGTTCGTCGCTTGGGAAAACGGTATTTGTATTTGAGGCTCTGCGTAACAAGGAAATTGATTTGTACCCTGAATATACGGGGACAGCCATTGTGACGCATCTAAAGGAACAGCCGGACAGCAAAGATGAAACACAGGTGTACAAGCAGGCAAAAGAAGGATTTAAAAAGAAATTCGGGCTTGTCTATTTAGATCCAATGAAGTTTAATAATACGTACACATTGACCGTGACAAAAGAATTTGCCAAAGAAAATAATCTAACGAATATTTCAGATTTGGCAAATGCAACAGATAAAGTAAAAGCAGGATTTACGCTTGAGTTTAAAGATCGTGAAGACGGCTACGTAGGCATTCAAAAAGAATATGGCCTTACTTTCCCGAATATTAAAACGATGGAGCCGAAGCTTCGCTATCGCGCTGTTGAAAAAGGCGATATTAACATGCTTGATGCTTACGCAACGGATCCTGAAATCAAACAGTTTGGTTTAAAAGTCTTAAAAGACGACCAGCAGTTCTTCCCTCCGTATCAAGGAGCGCCTGTGCTTCGTGAAGATACGCTAAAAGAGCACCCTGAACTGAAAAAAATCTTAAATCAACTGGGTGGTAAAATCAGTGACGACGAAATGCGTGAAATGAACTATCAAGTAAATGCAAAAGGAAAAACGGCTGAAGAAGTCGCTCATCAATTCTTAGTAAAAAAAGGATTAATTAAAAAATAAAAATGAAGACAAAACGATCCGTACAAAAGTATTTTAGCTAAAAGAAGATCCGAACGATAAATCGTTCGGATCTTTTTATTGGCATGGTGGACGTAGCTTTCATATATGTAGGTGCTTCTAGCAATTGATTGGAGCGCAAGAGGCAATTTATACTCGATCATTTACTCCATTTGTTCTTCTTTATATTGGCGTGATTTCGTTATGTTTCAATCTCTTTTTGCTGTGAGAGAAGCATTAATGAAAATACGATTTTATGAACAAGCTAAAGGTACCAAATTTGTTTTTTGATGGAGAGGAGGCGCCGTTATGAATTCATTTTTTGCGTGTCATCCTGTACAACATTCTTTTCAGCTTTTTTCAGTTGAACACCTTGTAACTTTAGCCATTATCGTGATCATAGGAACAGTTATTTTTTTGTGTCGAAAGCAGCTGCGAAAAAAGAGGTTTGTGTTCGTTTTGCTTTCACTCGTTCTAATTGCTTCAGAAACGGCCTACCAGGCTTGGGAAATCGGATGTCATCAGTGGTCCGTTGAAACTTCTTTGCCTCTTCAGCTGAGTGATATAGTCGTGCTGCTGGCTGCTGTTATGCTGATAACCAAAAGCAGATTTCTTTTTTATTTTGTGTACTTCGCAGGAATCAGCAGCTCTGTTCAAGCGATGATTACCCCAGACCTTGGCGGCTATGCGTATGCCCAGTTTCGCTATGTGCAGTTCTATGTATCGCATGGCGGTGTGGTACTTGCTTGCTGTATGCTAATTGCTGCCTGCAGATATGAGCCGACGTTTCGTTCTTTATGGGTAAGCGTAGTATTTGTTAATCTGTACGGAGGTTTTATCTATGTCATGAATCGTTTACTGGGTGCGAATTATTTATACATGATGAAAAAGCCAGAGCACGCTTCCTTGCTGGATTTTCTTGGACCTCATCCTTGGTATTTAGTATGGATTGAAGGAATCATGATTCTTAGCTTTCTTGTCCTTTATCTTCCGTTTTGGGTACATAAAAAAATTAAAGGTGATAAAAGCAAAGTCAATTTTATTGAAGCAGAATGATAATACTGGTAATTTATAAGTGTAAACGAACTCGGATTTCCTGAAGGAAAAGGAAAGAATGAGTGAACAAGACGTGAGAGGCAAGCGTAAAAAATAGAAAAGAAAAAAGCAAGCACAGACATCAGAAGGAGAGTATCAAAATGAAAACACTGGTTATTTTAGCGCATCCAAATTTAGCATCTTCTCGTATTAATAAAGCGTGGGCAGAGCGAGTAAAAAAAGAGGAGGATGTGTACGTTCATGATTTATACGCAAACTATCCCGATTTCAAAATTGATGTAGAAAAAGAGCAGGAGTTAGCTGTTCAATTCGATCGTATTGTTTTTCAATTTCCATTTTACTGGTACAGCTCACCAGCACTTTTAAAAGAGTGGCAAGATGTTGTTTTAACATACGGATGGGCTTATGGAAGCAAAGGTACTAAACTTCAGGGAAAAGAGTTTGTCGTAGCTACTTCGACAGGAGGCCCTGCAGAAGCTTATCAAGAAGGGGGATACAACCGTTACCCAATGAATCATCTGCTTCTTCCTTTCCAAGCTATGGCAAATTTAACAGGTATGAAGTTCCAAACTCCATTTTTATTTCAAGGAGCAGGCGGTGACCTGAGTGACAAAGTTATTCAAGATAGCGCAGAAAGCTACGCTCAATTACTAAGATAATAAAAAAAGCCGCGTCAAAGCGGCTTTTTAATTTGCGTTTGTTCGTGAGAAAGAAGTAAGCAGCTTTTGAGGAGCAATATCTAATCCTTCAATCAGTAGTCCTGTCATAGCCGTTAGACTCCCGACTTCAAAAGATTCCCCAGCTCTCCAAAATGCTGATTCACCTTGTTTGATATAAATTTTCAGTCCGTTATCGCCAGCTACCCAGCCTTCCCCGTGAACGACTAAAAGAAGCTGTGGAATCGTAGCTTCTTGACGGGGGGTATAATCATTTTCTTGAAAAGATAAAAAGCTGATTTTGACATCTCCAGTATGAGAAAGCAATGGGTTTACTTTATAGGTAGAATGAAGAAAGGAACGCTCTTCTTCAGATTGAAAACCATATAATTTCATCATTTCATCTCCTTGACTAAAAAATATAAAAAAGAAGTCCTTCTCTTTTCATATACGCATACAGGAGAAAAAATAGAACTCCAAAGAAACAGCTGTTTTCTAGAAAACAACTCCATTTTATCTCCATTTTTTGTCGAAGCTGAAAATTTTTTGAAGGATAGGGAGGAAAAACAGAAGTTTTTTTGAATAGTATAAAAAAAGGTGTCCTCTAATGGACACCTTTTCCTAATTTAAAAATGACTGTAACGCTTGTTTGTTTTCTTCAAGGTCGATGCTTAAAACAGCACCAATACCGGATATTCGTTCATTTGAATAGGAACCTTCAACCGGTAAACGAAGAGATTTTAAATCTGGCTGATTTCCAACTAAAAAATCTTTTCCTATCACAATAAATGTTTTTGGCGGAATATTTGTATCCACATATGGATCAATGACACCCCATAGCTTAGGAGCTTTCGCCAGTGTCTTTACTTGAAGAGCTTCATCCATTAATTTACCAATCACTTCTTGTTGACGCTTCACGCGCCCGAAATCACTTTGGCTATCATGGCGGAATCGCACGTATCCTAGTAATTTATCTCCGTGAAGAGTTTGTTTTCCAGGTTTTAGCGTCATGCCAATTCCTGATGACATTTCGTGTGGCACGGTAACCGTAATTCCCTCAGGGGCAATCGTATCGGCAACTTTAGAAAAACCTTTAAAATCAACAACGGCATAATAGTTTACATCTACGCCGAAATTTTCTTTAATTGTCTTACGCATTAATTCGGGCCCGCCAAATGCATAGGCTGAATTTAATTTGTTTTTGCCATGTCCAGGAATATCCACATATGAATCACGCATCAAAGAAACAATTTTAGGCTGATTGCTGTCTTTGTCATAATGAGCAATCATGATTGTATCGGCACGCGAATGTTCTTCACCGCGAGAGTCAATTCCAAGAAGCAGCACATTCATGCTATCTAAATTGGCACTTGCACCATTAAAATCAAACTGTCCATCTTTCCCAAAAGCTCCGTCTGCTTCTGCTAATCCTTGTTGGTATTGATAATACACATATGCACCAGCGGCGATTACAAGAATGAGAAAGAAAAGAAGTAGCTTTCTAAAGCGTTTCTTTTTTCTTTGCTTTTTTCTTTTATGTTGTTTACGTTCTGTACGTTCTTCCAAATGTCTCACCATCGCATTCAAAAATATTAATACTTTTTGTTTAAAACCAATTATGCAAAAAATTATAAAACGACATAATAAAATTAACACTAAGGAATTAGATTAGCAAGTACGTTCACTAGTAAATCTGCGAAGACAGCTAAAATAAGAGAAGTGTACAAATAGAAGAAAGAGGAAATAAAGGTTATTTTTTTCGAGGATATTTGTTATAATCTATCATAGTTAGGGAAAAAGTTCTGTCTTTTAAGAAGGGAATAAGAGAAAAGTCTCTGTTTGTTGAGAATTAAATATAGGTCTAAGTGTAGAAAAAAGGAGTGAAGCGAATGAGTATATATGTGTCATCTTCGAACCTTGTGCTGATTCCAGAAGCGGCGTTAAGTCATTGGAAACCTTATGGCGCGGGGGAATTGACCGGAGCTATTATTTCAGGTAAGGATAGTGCTGAAATAATTAGAGAGCTTAATCAATCGTCTATTCTGCCTTTTACAAGTTTTTTCTATCGAAAGCATTTTGTTATTCTATTTGATAAAGAACAAGTGAAAAATCATTTTGAACAGCTGCTTTTATTATATAAATCTCAGGGCTATATTTTTTATTCTTCTACTTTATACGATGATCATTGGTCCCAGGTCCTTGAAGGAACCAAGCAGCTGCTAACGGTAAATGGACAGGTGGTACCGGTGCTTGAGCTTGAACAAAACGGTGAATTTGACGTTGTGCGTGATGAAGGTGGTCTTCACATTGTGATAGATGATGACGAAGACGAAGAGAAGCAGCTAGAAAAAAAAGTTCATGAGCTCCCGCTTGAAGAAGGTAACTATTTTATTGGCGATCCGGGATTTGTTGAAAACCGAGACATGCTGGTAAAAGAATATTTTCCTAAAGGTACGTACGAATTTATTTATAGATACGGAGAAAATGGCTGGCTGATGAAAGTAAGTATTCAGCGAAAAGCGATTAAAGAGCAGCTTACTACTCTTCACGCGGCTTTGTCTTAACCTCTATTCATTGTACAATATTGCTAAATAACTATGTTATAATAGTAATATTGCACAATGAAAGGGGTTTTTTTAATGGAAGCACGTTTGCAAAAAGTCGTATCATGGCTGAAGGAAAAGAATGTAGAAACGGCCTTTATTTCGTCAACTGAAAACGTATTTTATTTAACTGGATTTCACACGGATCCGCATGAGCGTCTGCTTGGTTTATTTTTATTTAATGAAGCGGAGCCGATGCTTGTTTGTCCATCAATGGAAGTGGGTCAAGCAAAAGAAGCCGGCTGGAAATTTGATGTGATCGGATATGAAGACCATCAAAATCCTTGGGAACTTATTAAAGAAGCTTTACATAAACGAAACGTAATGGATGTGAAAAAAGTTGCTGTAGAGAAAGAGCAGCTGCTGTATGCGAGAGCTGAAGAACTGCTTAATTTATATCCAAATGCTGAGCTAGTCGGAGCAGAAGAGAAATTAAATCAGCTGCGTCTAATTAAAGATGAGCGTGAAGTTGAGATTCTGCAAAAGGCAGCTGCATTAGCTGATTTTGGCGTAGAAGTAGGCGTAGCTGCCTTAAAAGAAGGCGTTACGGAAATGGATGTTCTGGCTAAAATTGAATACGAGCTAAAGCGAAAAGGAATTCGTGAGATGTCGTTTTCAACGATGGTGTTATTTGGTGAAAAAACGGGAGAAGCGCACGGGAACCCAGGTCTTCGCACGTTAAAGCCAGGAGATATGGTTCTCTTCGATTTAGGTGTAGTGCTAGATGGATACTGTTCAGATATTACGCGTACAGTCGCGTACAAGTCGATTAATGATAAGCAAAAAGAAATCTATGAAACGGTACAGCGCGCCGAGCAGGCAGCTCTTGAAGCTTCCAAGCCTGGCACTCGCATTGGCGACTTGGACATGGTAGCACGCAATATTATTACAGAAGCAGGGTATGGAGAGTATTTCTTGCATCGTCTTGGTCATGGCCTTGGTATCAGCGTGCATGAGTTTCCTTCAATGAGCCGCAACAATGATGATGTGCTTCAAGAAGGCATGGTGTATACGATTGAACCGGGTATCTATATTCCAGGACTCGGAGGCGTGCGTATTGAAGATGATGTAATCATCACAAAAGATGGATACGAAACGTTAACGAAGTACCCAAAAGAATTACAAATTATTTCATAATAATGTCATAAAAAATAGGGGCTGCCATGGTGCAGGCTCTATTTTTTTATGGGAAAAGAAAAAATTGGTTAAGGTTTCTTGTTTGCTTCTTGAGACAATTTCATAGTATGTTACGAAACGATAACATTTCTATCACATTTTCTAAAAACTATATCGTAAGCGAGTGCGGTAGTATATGCTGTACAGTAGGGGACTTTTTAAGGTCGCAAGCAAGGAGGTTTTTTATGAGTAATTTTACAAAAGATGAAGAATTAATTATACATAAAGCAATAGATGTATTTGGTCAAAAGGACCGAATTGAAGATTATTCAGATGAACGAAAAAAGCATGGTATTCACGTTGTGGCATGTGAAAATCATCCGCGTCAAGACGTAACCGCGTATGCAACGCTCGGTGGACATCAATGTCCGACAGGTTATACAGTTGGAGGGATCCCGCTTCGAATTGAAATTGTTGGGGCATGTCATGAGGAGTTCGGTATTTATTCTGCTATTTTAGCAAACTGTATTTTCCATATGATGAAATCTCATGTCTCCATTTTCCCAGGAGCTATTTATAAAGACGTTATTGCAGTCCTTGATGACAGCTTTCATATGCAGCACATTTTGCTGATTCCGCCGTTTTTATGGGATAATTTTTCAACGATTGAACTATCTGATAAAAAAGTAACGTTCCTGCAGGCCGTTCCGATTTCAGAAAATGAACGTGCTTTTGCACTTGAGTACGGAGTAGATTCGTTGCTAAGCCGCTTTGATGCTGAGCAGGTTAATGTCTTCAATTTAGAAAGAAGATCTGTTGTATAAACAAAAAGAGCGCCGACTGAGACGCTCTTTTTTGTTATTGATTAGTAGGTCAATTCTTTTTGAGGTATAGCTTTTTTATGACTCGTTTGGTAGCTGTGAAGCACCATGCCTGCTACGATAACTCCCATTCCAACCCAAGAAAGAATCGATGGCAAAGGACTTGATAGAAGGAAGACCTCTCCTAGCAGGGCAAATAAAACTTCCATCGATTGTGTAGCTTCAACTGCACCTAATTTGTGAGAATCTTTTTTCACAAGGTCAGTTGCCGCAAAAAATAAAATCGTTGCACACACTCCTGAAAGTAAAGCAACTAAACTGCTTTGATACATCTGAGTTGGTTTTGGTAGTCCATCGGTCAAGTAGGCATAGACAGAAAGAATAATCCAAAACGGCAGGCTTGAAAGCGTCATTCCAAGCACGCGCTGAAACGTATTAAGCGACGACAGCTCCATCATCTTACGGTTGCCAAGCGGATACGCAAAAGACGCAATTAAAATGGGAATCGTACAAAGCAAGGCAGTAGCCGCCGACAGTTCAGTCGCATGCTCAAGCTGCATGAGCACAACTCCTATTAAAATAATAAACGAAAAACCTAGCTGCTTGAAAGGAATGGCTCCTCGCTTTTTTCCTTCCTTGTAAAACAAAGGAGCTAGGAGAGATCCCGATAAAATCGTGATTTGCCAAGTTCCTGCAATAAGCCAGCCGGGACCGTAGGCGGAAGCAAAACAAAGAGGAGCGTAAAATAAGCCAAATCCGACCGTGCTCCATAGCAGCCATTTTTGCGGCTGGGCTTTTATTTCTGCCACCACAGGTTTGATGCCACCCCAAAAATAAACAAGCATAAGCAAAAGAGGTACCATAAAAAAATAGCGCAGAGATGCGCTCCACGCCCAGCTGCCTCCAGATAAATCCATCGCTCGATTTAAAACGAATGTAAAAGCAAAAAAGAATGATGCAGCAACGCCTAATAAAAGAGGCTTCACTTTGCTTCCTCCTCACTTGTCAGCGCTTCACCTAGTGTCAGCCAGTTTGTTTCGACAAGCTGTGATGTCAGTGCGGAATCTTTTTGACGGCAAGCATTTATGATTTCTTTGTGCTGATCAACGGAAGCAAGGCTAGCAAGAGAAGAAAAGCGAGCGATTTCCAGACGTTGAATTTTGGCGCTTGTTTGTTTTACAACACGTTCTAGCTCTAAATTATTCGCCCGGTTTAAAAAAACGGAATGAAATGCTTCATCCGCTTCGATCGCTTTCAGTACATTTCTTGTTTTGATTGCATGTTCTAGAGATTGATTATGTTTGATTAGTTCGCCCATATCTTCTTCTTGTAACGAAGTACAAGCCAGCTTAGCAGCAAGTGCATGAAGAGCTGCGACGACAATAAAAGATTGTTTTGCCTCCTCAAGGTTTAATGGAGCCACTTTTGTAGAAGAACCAGGTGTCGTTTGTACAAGGCCTTCATCTTCGAGCCTTTTTAACGCTTCTCGAACAGGAGTGCGGCTAACTCCAAATTGCTCAGCCAGTTCTTTATCCTGAAGCTTTTGTTCCGGCTGAAATTCAAGCATAACGATATTATGTTTAAGTGTTTGATAGACTTCCTCCCGTAGGGAAAGTCGTTTGAGAGGTTGAATGTTATTTTTCATAAAACCAATATATCGCATATCACATTAAATAACAATGTGAAATCTAAAAAACTTCGTCTAAAAAGCAGACAGCTGCTTTTTAGATGAAGAGCTTAATTACTGCTGCGCAAAGATTTAGATAAGATGCGCGCAATTGCTTTGCTGTGCTCAACCTGCGTTTTTTTGGACTCTTTTCGTTCAAGAGCTACTTTTTGAAGGCTTTTTTCTTCTTCAGTTTGAGCAATAACTTGAGGAACGGGAGCAGGCTTCCCGTTTTCTAATGCGACGAAGGTAAGAAAAGAAGTAGCAGCAATACGTTTAATGCCCGTTAACAAATTTTCGGCAATGACTTTAACAAAAATAATCATGGAACTTTTTCCTGTGACAACAACGAATGCTTCATATGAAATAAAATCTTCTTCTGTGACGGGCTCGATAAAGTCAACATGATCAATGGAAGCTGTAACACACGACTTTCTGGAATGTTTAGCTGCTGAAAGAGAAGCCGTCATGTCCATGTCAGCGACAATTTTGCCGCCAAAAAGGGTGTGGTGATTGTTTAGGTCATTTGGAAAAATGTGCTGTGATTTGACTACTCGTGAGACGCTGCAAAGTACTGCTTTTTCACTCATTGAAAACACTCCTTCAAACTGTTTATATGGTTTAATGTATGTTGACTACTTGTTCTTATGTATACAAGTTATAGAAAGCCCTTTCGTAAAAAGCTCTTCAAAAGCTTCTATATGGTAAAATAGAACAAATATGAAAGAGAGGATGAGAGCATGAACTTAACGCAATTTTCTAGAAGAAAATATACGGATTCCCCTACACCTTTAGAAAAGCTATCGGTTTTATCTCAGCAGTTAAACGGGCCTTCAATTTATATGAAGCGCGATGATATGCTTGGACTGACAGGGGGCGGAAATAAGACGCGTAAGCTTGAATATCTAGTAGCTGATGCAAAAGCACAAGGGGCAGACGTGCTTGTAACGTGCGGTGCGATACAATCCAATCACTGTCGTTTGACGCTTGCTGCTGCCGTAAAAGAGCAAATGAAATGCGTGCTCGTATTAGAAGAAGGGGAAAATAAAGCAAGTGATCAGCCGACGGGAAACTATTTTCTTTATCATTTATTAGGCGCTCATGACATGCGGTTTGTCGCTGAAGGTTCGGATTTGACAGCGGAAATGGAAAAAGTAGCGCGCGAGCTAAGTGAAAAAGGTCATAAGCCGTACCTAATCCCCGTAGGAGGTTCAAATGTTATCGGTGCAACAGGCTATGCTGCCTGCGCACAGGAGCTGCTTATGCAAAGCTATGAGCAACAAATAAAGCTTAGCCACGTAGTTTGCACAAGCGGAAGCGGAGGCATGCACGCAGGGCTAGTGGCAGGCTTTCAAGGCCTTCAAAGCGGGGTGTCTGTTATTGGAATGAATGTGAGTCGTGCTAAAGAAGAGCAAGAAATGAAAGTTGCCAAGCTGACGAGTGAACTTTATGATCATTTACATAGCAAAACGCCTTTTAAAAAAGAAGATATTGTTTGTATGGATGAATATGTCGGTCCAGGCTATGCTGTTCCAACAGAAGAGATGGTGGAAGCAGTCAAACTTGTGGCCGGTACGGAAGGAATTTTATTGGATCCTGTGTATACGGGAAAAGCGATGGCCGGCCTGATTGATTTAATTCGAAAAGGTTATTTTAAAAAAGATGAGAATGTGGTGTTCATTCACTCGGGGGGTTCACCAGCTCTTTATGCATATACATCGGTTTTTTCATAAAAAAGCAAGGGAGTCGACTCCCTTGCTTTTTTAGTTTATATAGGAATAGTAAGTGAAAACGTCACTCCGGCGTCTGTGTTTTCAGCCGTAATGGCTGCATCGTGCATCGTAACAATACGCTTTACGATACTTAGGCCAATACCGAATTCACCGTTTGCTCCTTTTTTAAACGGTTCAAACAAGTGTTGAAGCACGCTTTGATCAATCGGCGGACCATCGTTGCTGATGGTACATTGAACGTTCGTTTGGTGTTTAGCAAGTGAAAGTGAAACCTTCGTATCAGCATAGCGCAGCTGATTGTCGAGTACATTTTCAAGGACTTTTGTCCACAGCTCTTTGTCTCCTTTAATCGTTGCATTTACGTCGTCAAATTCCCACTGTATTTCAGGGCGCCTCCACCGCAAGCGATCCACTACTTCATGAAGAAGTGCAGTAAAATCAAAGTCGTCTTGTGCAAGCTGGTGAGTGGACATATAGTCAAGCTTGGTCAAGTAAAGCAAATCGCGGATTTTTTTCTCAAGATTTTTGGATTCATCTTCAATGACTTTTACCGTTTGGGATAAATCACCTTTTGGATAAATGCCGTCTTGAATCGACTGAGCGTAGCTTTGAATAACCATTACCGGTGTTTTTAAATCATGTGAAATATTTTGAAGCAGCGTTTGCTGTGCTTCATCTTTAGATACGAGCCTTTTGCGCATTTGCTCGATGGACGCGCCTAGCTTGCCGATTTCATCGGAACGGTTGACTGTAACAGGTTCATGCCAATTTTGTTCGGCGATTTTTTTTACATCTTTTTCAAGCGATACAAGCGGCTTGCTTAAGTATCTTGATAGCCAAATAGATGGAAGCCAGCTGAATAGAAATACAATTGAAATGACAAGAAGCAGCTGTTTAAAAAGAGTAGAAGTGAGCGCGTTGCGATACGTATCCCACGAAAATGAAAGTAAAAAAGCAGGCTGTCCGTTTACGCTTACTTTTCGAATCACATAAAAAAGCGTCCGGTTGCCGAGATCTTTTTCATAGCGAGCGACAATTTTCCGCTGACTGATTGCATCTTCCTGTGCTTTTCTCAAAAAGTCTTGAGGCAACACCCGTGATGAAAAATAAGAGATATCCGCATGTTCAGGCAATAAAATATGATCCACGGTTCGATTGCCAAGCGTTGGTTCACTGTCTTCATTGCTAAAGTAGTATTCACCTGAGCGGCTTGGCAGGCCGTATTCTTTTAAAATATGCTGTTCATTTTCAATAGTGGTATAAATTTCATTCGTGAAGAACTGCCTGAGCGTCGTTGGGAATAAAATAGCGAGCAAAATTGAAATGAGCAGTAAAATACCCGAGATGACGAGCCAAATTTGAAATGCAAGCGACTTGTTTTTCATGCTTTCATCATCCGGTATCCGTATCCGTAAATCGTTTCAATTCGTGCTTGCGGCATTTTTTTACGCACGCGCCTCACTAAATCATCCACCACCCGGTCTGTGCCGAAATAATCTTCTCCCCAAATGAGATTCAACAGCTGCTCCCTTGAAAAAGCCTGTCCAAGGTCTTTTGAGATAGTGACAAGAAAATCAAATTCTTTAGACGTCAAATCAATCGGCTTTCCATTTTCACTGACTGTACGCGTATGTAAATCGATTTCATAAGGAGTCAGCGTAATGGTATCGGTTTTCTTTTGATTGGAACCATATACGAGGTTTAGCAGTTTGTTTGCTCGAATAACTAGTTCACGAGGCAAAAAAGGCTTTGATAAATAGTCGTCGCTGCCCATTTCAAGTCCAAGAACCCGGTCAATATCGGCATCGCGTGCTGAAATGAAAATAACAGGCACATGTGGCGTTTGCTGCTTGATTTCGCGAATGAGCTGATACCCGTCAATATCAGGCAGCATAATATCTAAAATCCACAGGTGCGGAGGAGTTGCAATCATTTCTTTGGCGTCCGTGCCGTTAAAAAATGAGCGAACGTCCCAGCCTTCTTTTTGAAGGTAAAGGGTTAAAACTTCGTTTAAATTTTGTTCATCCTCTACTAAATATAGTGTAAAGCTCAAATTTGACACCTTCCTCTGGATATATGAAAATTAAGGTAAATAAAGCATATTACGCCATCTATGCGCGTTTCTTTAAAGGTCTATGTACCCGCTATTATACTACGTGTTTGCTGTTATAAAGAAATTTTTCACAATTTCACACATTGTTTTGATACTTATCCCAAACTTTTATTTTATAGTATAGATAACATAAAATTTGCTACGTTAAAAGGAGTGTTTTTCATGGATCCACGTGATTATGAAAGAGAGCAAGAACGAAAAGAAGAATATGAAAACCGCCAGCAGCGCTACGATCAGTATCAGCCTGCGTCATCATCACAGCCTCCAAGAAGACGCTTATTTCCAGTGATTGCATCTTCCATCGCCGGAGCAGTACTTGGAGGAGG
This sequence comes from Priestia sp. RMT2NF4, assembly GCF_047872835.1. NCBI lineage: Bacteria > Bacillati > Bacillota > Bacilli > Caryophanales > Bacillaceae > Priestia > Priestia sp. RMT2NF4. The sequence continues at coordinate 249,507 of NZ_JBLQZO010000002.1, read as the reverse complement.
AATTGTGCTATACGGCGCTCCGCAGCTAGGGTTAATGGATTCAGCTGATACGCAAACAGCGAATCAAACAACGCAGACTCAAACCGCAACAACAACGAGCACAACGCCTCGAACAGTAAGCACAACCGTGAATCAGTCAGATCTTGTTTCAGTTGTAAATAAAGTATCAGCTGCTGTTGTAGGCGTGAACAATATTCAACAGCAAACAAATCCATTTTCTGGAGATACCCAAACACAAGAAGCAGGAACGGGTTCCGGTGTTATTTTCAAAAAAGAAAATGGAAAAGCCTACGTTGTGACTAATAACCACGTTATTGACGGCGCAAGCGAAGTAGAAGTGTCACTTTCAAACGGACAAAAAGAAAAAGCTAAAATTGTCGGAGCTGACGCGCTAACGGATTTAGCGGTGCTTGAAATGTCCGACAAAAATGTTGAACAAGTGGCGAAGTTCGGAAAATCATCAGATTTAGTGGCGGGTGAAACGGTTCTTGCAATCGGAAACCCTCTTGGTGAACAATTTTCTCGTACGGTCACTCAAGGTATCGTGAGCGCAGCAAAACGCTCTGTCCCTATTTCAGAGAATTGGAACGTAGATGCAATTCAAACGGATGCGGCGATTAATCCAGGAAACAGCGGCGGTGCCTTGATCAATTCTTCCGGTGAAGTAGTTGGTATCAACAGTATGAAAATTTCAGAAGACAATGTAGAAGGAATCGGCTTTGCTCTTCCAAGTGATGAAGTGCAGCCAACAATTGAACAGCTGATGAAAAACGGAAAAATAACGCGTCCATATATGGGGGTAGGTCTTCAAGATGTAGGTCAGCTTTCAGCTGCAACAAAACAAGATCAGCTAGGCCTAACAAGCGATACGTCTGAAGGAGTTGTCGTAACGACGGTTGAACCATTCTCTTCTGCTTCTGATGCTGGTTTACAATCAAAAGACGTGATTGTTGCCATCGATGGAAATGAAGTCAAAACATCCAGTGATTTACGTCAATATCTATACACAAAACGCAAAGTAGGAGACACGGTAAAATTAGACGTGTACCGAAATGGAAAAAAACAAACTATTTCTCTGAAGCTTTCAGAGCAGCAGGATAACAATGGATGAGTTCAGCACCGTTAAAGCTGCTGCTAGCAGTATTAACAGCGTTCGGATTTTTAACAGGCTGCGGAGAGAAGCATTCAAACACGATGTTTCCTTCTGTAGAAATTAGTCAGCTATCTTCTGCCAAAGAAGTGGCAGCGTATGAAGGAGGAAAGGTGACAGGAGCTGAATTCAATCGTTTTTTAGCAGTTGAAGGGTTCTTAAATCCCGATGCTCCGCTAAATGATACAAGCTACCGCAAAGAGTTGTTGCGGCAGCTTGTCATGCAAAAAATCTTAATTTCGCATCTAAAGACAAGTGACAGGGTACAGAAAAAAGTCGAGGATATGTGGAAACAAATCAAACGTTCATATGACGAAGATACAAGAAAACAAGGCTATGAAGTCTTGCACATTCGTTCTAGCGATGTAACTAAACAGCTAATAAATCAGTTTAAATTAGAAGAATATTTCCGTAAACAAATTACGTCTGATGAACTAGACGCTTACTATACACGTATTGAGAATGATGTAACGCGCGTATCTTTTTCGCAGCTAACTTTTACAACTTTACATGATGCCGAGACCGTTGCGGCTGAGCTGCAAAAAGGAACATCGCTTCAAGACGTTCAAAAAAAATATGCTGATGTCCAGACCATCAGCAAAATAGAGAATGATGATAATCTAAAGCTTTCTAATCTATCTTCCTCTTTTATAGATGTTTTAAAAAAACAGCACATCGGAGAGTGTAGTAAGCCCATTAAAATGGGTAAAGTCTATTATATTCTTATTTTAAAACAAAAAGATAAAAAAACGGAATCAGAAGTCAAAGAAGAAATGATGAAAGAACTTGTTTTGAATCATATCAACCGGTATATCCAGGATCAACTGCCAAGGTTTCACGTGACTTTCAACCTTAGGTAGTTCCCTTTTATATAGATTGATTGTTTTCAAAAAACAAGCAGGTAAAAGAGCTTTCTATTAATAGAGAGCTCTTTTACATTTTTTAAGTAGACAGAAATGTCGGTACCTGATAAAATGAAGTTGTAAAACTTTCATTATTCGGAAAATTTATACCCTCCAGCTTTGGAGGGTTATTTTTTATGCTTTTGGACGAATAAAAGAGGCTAGGACAGAAGTAGTTTAGTAGAAAGAAGATCCGAACGATGAATCGTTCGGATCTTTTCGTTAGTACGGTGAACGTATGTTTCAATCACTTTTCATCTTTTAAATGACTCAATAATGCAGAAGACATCTCCACGTGAGAAAGGGCGATGTGTGAAATCGTTTTGGCATAAGGTGTAATTTCGTTAATAAATTGCTCGAGTACGTGCAGGTGAGGAAGCTGAAGCTTTGTAATGAAGCAAGCCTGTCCGGCGATGCGTTCACAGAATAAAGCATAGGGATACTGAGAAATAAATCGTTTAAAACGCTCGTGCTCTCCGTTTTTCATGGTTACTTCAATAAAACACGAGACGGGCAACTGCAGCTTTTCATAATCAATATCGATTGTATATCCTTTTATAATACCAAAGCTCTCTAGCTGTCTTACTCGCTCTGCCACTGAAGGAGGAGACAGGTTAATTTGTTTTCCTAGCTCTCTTAAGGAAAGACGGCTGTTTTGCTGCAGTGCCTGCAAAATCGATAAATCAATTTCATCAATTTTCAATCGAAAACCTTCTTTCATATTAATGTTTCATTTGATTAGTAATAGCAGATAATATGTTTTATTTGTTATCTGAAATCTCCATTTTTCTTACTATAATAATTAAAAAGGAGTGAGTAAAAAATGGCAAGAGTTTTGTTAACAAACGAAGAGGGAACAAATTTTGAAAAAGCACTGAATTTAATTCCACATGTAAAAAGGTTGTATGATGAGCTATACGACAAGCTTTGGAACAGTGATATAGTAAAAAGAGAGACTAAGGAAAAAATCAGGCTTTATCTAGCAGGTGTTAACGGCTGTGAGACGTGTATGAGCATGTCATATGTAGGCGATAAGACGCTTAATCAAAAAGTGTTAAGAGAAAAAGAGCTGGAAGAAAAAGATCGACTGCTGTTTCGATTTATAGATGTATACCGAGTGCGTCCAAGGGATTTGACCGATGCTGATATGGATCAATTAAAGAAATTTTACAGTGATAAGCAGCTATTAGAGCTTTTGGCTGTTATTAATTTGTTTGATCAATTTCACAAACTGATTGTCAGTTTAGATTTATATGATTTTTGCAGTTTGCAGCGCAAGTGATGTCTTCCCTAAAAATATCTTGACAGACAAAATCCACAGGAGTAAGATAGCTTTCGTGAAGTGAAACGTATCATGAATCGAATCGATTATTCTAAAAAATAGATCATAGACATTTGAATAAAAATCGCTTAATCCATTATGGAGCGGAGGACCCATTATTTACGCACATATTGTGCTCCGGGGTGAATCCTTAAAAAGGTAGGGTTACTCTTAAAACCCGAACCCGACAGCTAACTTCGCAAGCGTTTTGAGGGGGAAGAGTGTGAAAAAACACAGGAGCCTTCCTGTGTTTTTTTGCGCTTTTTTTAAGAAAAAGATGTAATTTTTTAGAAAAAGTATAAGCTAAGAGAACACACAGCAGTTGAAGAAAGGAATAAATACATTATGAAAAAACAGTTTGCTGTATTGGGATTAGGTCGTTTTGGAGGCAGTTTGGTTGAAGAGTTTGCTAATTTGGATGTGGATGTGCTCGCTATTGACCGCAATCAGGAGGTAGTAAAGAAATATAGCAACTCAGCTACATATGTCGTGCAAGCGAACGCAATTGATGAAGCTAGCTTAAAAGGGCTAGGCATTCGTAACGTTGATCATGCTCTTATTTCGTTTGGAGACGATATCGAAGCAAGCGTGCTTGCAACGATGCTTTTAAAAGATATGGGCGTTAAGCAAGTATGGGTAAAAGCGGTGAATATGTATCATCAAAAAGTGCTGGAGAAAATAGGAGCGGACAAAGTCATTCACCCTGAGCGCGATATTGCGAAGCGTATTGCTCATCACGTGGTGTCAGAAAAAATCATTGATTACATTGAACTATCAAAGGATTATAGTATTGTCGAAATTGTCGCTTCTAAAAAGCTTCATAATAAAACGCTGTTTGATTTGAATATCCGTGCCAAGTACGGCTGCAATATTATCGGCTTTCAGCGAAAAGACGGAGAAATGGTGATTTCGCCTACCGCGCATGAAATAATTGAACAAGGAGATATGCTGATTGTTATCGGACATAATCGCGATTTGAACCGTTTTGAAGAAGAAGGAGTTTAACTCATGAAAAAACAAAATATTAAACTCACCCCTCCGCAGCTGCTGCTCTCTATTTTTGGTGGAGGAATTATTATTGGTGCTCTTTTATTAATGATGCCTTTTTCTACTACTGAGCCAATCCGGTGGGTAGACGCTCTTTTTACATCTACTTCCGCTATGACAGTGACCGGCTTAGCCGTCGTAGATACAGGTACGCGTTTTACCGTCATCGGTCAAACGATTATTATGCTGTTAATTCAAATAGGCGGTCTTGGCATTATGTCATTTGCCGTGCTGATTTTTATGATGCTAGGTAAAAAAATTGGATTTAAAGAGCGTATGCTCGTTCAGCAGGCATTAAATCAGACGAGCGTCGGTGGAGTTGTGCTGCTAGTTAAAAGGTTGTTCATCTTTTCATTTTTAATTGAGTTTGTTGCACTGATCTTTTTAGCGATACGCTGGGTTCCGGAATTCGGATGGTCTAAGGGGCTGTTCTTTAGCTTGTTTCATTCGATTTCGGCTTTTAATAACGCAGGGTTCGGACTACTGTCTGATAACTTAGTTCAGTATGTAGGAGATCCTATTATTAACATCACGATTTCTTTTCTCTTTATTATTGGTGGGTTAGGGTTTACCGTCCTTGCTGATATGTGGGTGAAAAAATCGTATAAAAAACTAACGCTGCATTCAAAAATTATGATTATCAGCACGTTCGCCATTAACGTGATTGCCATGCTTTTTATTTTTTTCTTAGAGTACGGCAATTCGCATACGCTCGGAAATTTATCATTAGGAGACAAAGTATGGGCTTCTTATTTTCAAGCGGTAACAACAAGAACCGCTGGCTTTAATACAATTGATTTAGCTCATTTGCATGACGCAACGGTGTTTTTAATGGTTTTATTGATGTTCATTGGTGCAGGGAGTGCGTCAACAGGAGGCGGTATCAAACTCACGACGTTTGTGGTGATTGTCTTTTCTGTATGGGCATTTTTACGAAGCAGGGAAGATATTGTGCTGCTAAAGAGACGACTTCTTCCTCTTCATGTGTTTAAGGCACTAGCCATTACGATGATTTCAATTATGTTTGTGTTTGGGGCCATCTTCCTGTTAAATATTTCGGAAAACCTGCCGTTTGTAAAAATTATGTTTGAAGTTGTTTCTGCGTTTGGAACAGTAGGTTTATCGATGGGAGCGACTCCTGAACTTTCGTACTTTGGACGCGTGATTATCATCTTTATCATGTTTTTAGGAAAAGTGGGGCCATTAACGCTTGCGTTTTCATTATCTAAGCAAAAGCGTGAAGCCGTTCGCTATCCAAACGAAGATATAATGCTAGGATAGAAAAATCGCCTTCGATGAGGCGATTTTTTTATATTATTTATACGTTCAAGACATATAAGAGGTTACGCACAAAACAGTTGCGATGAATAAAAAGAAGGCAAAAACAAGAACAATGGGCAATTTGGAATGTCGGCGCATTAAAGCCCCTCCTTTTTTATAGTAAAAAAATCTCTTACTATATATAACGAAAGAAACAAAAATATGATTCACTTTTTTTGGCGAAATTTGAAGGTTTTTCTCGTTGAAAAAATCCGCACCCCTGTCCTAAACATTTTGCCAAGCTGTTGCATACACTAAAAGCAGATAACAGGAAGTGAGGGATGGTACGTGGGAAAACAAAATTTTGCGTTAATCGTTGTGTTATTTGTTTTACTTGTTATTGTAGGTGCGTCTGGCTTTCGCTTTTAAACGTTAACTTTATTTGCGCATAGCCCCCGTCAAAAAGGGCATACTAGGCGGAAGTAAAAACCAAAAATTTCTTCAATATTGCCGAACAATGAGTTCCTCTACTCATTCATCTAATCGGTATGTAGCCATGCGAAAGCATGGTTTTTTTTGAAATAGGAGAGGATGAATGATGTTCATCCTCTCTAGAAATTAGTAGTAGCAAGAACACCCTACGATTACTAATAGGATAAATAAAACAACGATAAATGAAAAACCAAAACCGCCTTTTGCGCCCATATGTGTAACCTCCTTTAATAAAAGTCTCTATATCCTATGTACTAATTGGGTTAAGTGATTGAGAAATTTGCCTATTTTTTAATGGTAACGTTTTTTGTGGAGAATGAAGAACACTTACTTTTTTCATTTGCGCAGAAATCCTTTATGATAAAGAGGAAAAGGAGGGCAAACAGGTGGGAATACATGCACAATACGTCATGAATCAGCTAGAAGAGGGAAAGTGGAAAGAGATCAAGCGCGAAATTCAACAAGAAATGAAGAAAAAACCTCAAGCATCTGATTTGTACTGTTACTTAGCCGTTTGTTTAGCAAAGCAAATCGAAGAATCAATTATCTTTGAAAAAATGGTATTGAACTTAGAAATGGACCGGGCTCTTCATCAGGCATTAACATTAAATCCATCTTCAAGCTTGGCGCACTTCGTTCGAGGAATAAAATATCGGGAAACTCCGCTTATGTTTGGAGGGAATTACGAAAAATCGCTGTTTTATTTGCAGAAGGCGCAAGATCTTGGTTTTGAAGGGATTATGCTGCCGCTCGAACTCGCCAAAACCTATATTCAATTAAAAGAAATGGAAAAAGCGAAAGAACAAATCGCCTATGCTCGGGAAATCAATCCTACGCACGCGGACATTAAAAAAGTCGAAAACATGCTCCAAACAGGACGATGAATCTAAAGTCCTGTTTTATTTTTGATTTTCAGGAAACGTATGCTGATTTTCATAAAGGATTGCTTTTTATATAATAATAAGAATATTTATAAAAAATTTAAGAAGTGCATGTAAGTCGAACGACTTCTTAACTGCTAGATTTTCTACATTATTAGAGCGTTCAGTCTACATAGTTCCAAAAATAGTAAGAAACTATCAGCCTATGGATAAATTGTTAGAAAATATAGATAATTGTAAATGAATAGAGAGAAAAGTTAAACATGCGATTAACTAAAAAAGCAAAGGTATGATTTACTTTGCTTTTTATTTATACACATATGTAAAAAATATCATAATAAACCAATTTATTCTTCGTGAAATCCATCGTCTCAGGCGATGTGAAATAATGTATTTGAAGGAGGAGACCCAGATGAAGGTTATGAAGATGTTGGCTATTACGTTATTTAGTTTATGTTTAGTTGTCACACCAGCTGCTGCTGAAGTTCCGGGTGTCGACCATTCAATGAAACGGGGTGCTACACAAGGAATTGTAGCGGCATCTCACCCGCTGGCTGCTGAAGCGGGGAGGAAAGTGTTAGCTGAAGGCGGAAACGCTGTAGATGCGGCAGCGGCCATTCAACTATCTCTAAACGTTGTGGAACCGATGATGTCTGGTATCGGCGGCGGCGGTTTTATGATGATTTATGAAAAAAAGAAAGATAAAATTACGATGCTAGACAGCCGTGAAATGGCACCGGCTGATGTCACGCCTAAGCTGTTTTTAGATTCAAAAGGAAAAGTCATTCCTTTCAGTAAGCGTCACATAACAGGAAAAGCAGTTGGAGTTCCTGGCACGTTAAAAGGAGTAGAAACAGCCCTTGAAGATTATGGAACAATGGACTTATCAGATGTTATTAAACCTGCTATTACTCAAGCGGAACAAGGAATCAAAGTAAATTGGTCGATGGCTCAGTATATCGATGAAAATGCGGACAAGCTTGAAAGATACCAAACGGCCGGTAATGTATTTGTGCCGAATGGCAAGCCGTTAAAAGAAGGAGATAAGCTTGTTCAGCCGGATCTTGCGAAAACATTAAAGCTTATTCAAAAAGAAGGGTCAGACGCTCTTTATAAAGGAGAAATTGGAAAAGCGCTTGTTAAAGAAGTTCAAAAACGCGATGGAAGCATGACCATGGATGATTTAAAAAATTACGTTGTAAAAGAACGCGAGCCGGTCAAAACAACTTACCGAGGCTACGATGTGGTTAGTACGGCTCCTCCTAGCTCCGGCGGATTAACCGTGCAGCAAATTTTAAAGCTAATGGAAGGTTATGATGTAGAAAAAATGGGTTCCAATACGCCACAGTATTTGCAGCATTTAACGGAAGCGATGCACTTAGCTTTTGCGGACCGCGCGGCGTATATGGCAGATGAAGACTTTTACGAAGTGCCGAAAAAAGGCCTGTTAGATGAAGATTATATTAAAGAACGTCGTAAATTAATTAATCCAAATAAAGCAACGCCTAATGTTAAAGAAGGAGACCCTTGGAAATATGAAGGAAAAGAAAATCCAAATAAAGCAACGGTAACGGAAGAAAATCCAATCGGCCAAACGACTCATTTCTCTGTTGTAGACAAATGGGGAAACATGGTTTCTTACACGACTACCATTGAACAAGTTTTTGGTTCAGGAATTATGGTTCCTGACTACGGATTTATGCTCAACAATGAAATGACGGATTTTGATGCCACTCCGGGAGGCGTGAACCAGGTTGAGCCTAAAAAACGTCCTCGAAGCAGCATGTCTCCAACGATGCTGTTAAAAGACGGAAAGCCGTTCATGGCAATTGGTTCACCGGGAGGCCCAACCATTATTGCGTCTGTAGCAGAAACGATTATGAATGTTATTGACCATAAGATGCCAATTCAAAAAGCGATTTTAACGCCTCGTATTTATTCAAGCGGCTATCCAACCGTAAGATGGGAACCTGGCTTTAGCCAAGATACACTCCTTGAAATGATGGCTAAAGGACATGCGTTTGAAGAAAAGCCAGAGCATATTGGAAATGTCCAAGCGGTTATCTATGACTATGAAACGGGGAAAATGTACGGAGGTGCTGATAATACGCGCCAAGGCACGGTATTAGGAGTAGACGCAATTAAATATGTATCCAAACAGCCAAAACCAATTAAAGAAGAGAAAAAAGGAGAGTTTACGGTCGAAGTCAACCGTGCCGTGTATCCATTTACTGATAAGCAAGTAAAACTGATTGATGGAAAGCCTTACGTTCAGTCCGACCGCCTGCTGCTAGGATTAGGCGTCATTGATTCGAGTGATTTAAAGCTGTATAAGCCAAATCACCACTCCTATTTATCGGTTATCAAAGTAGCCAAATCACTTGGCTACAAAGTGAAATGGGATGAAGAAAAGAAAGTAGTCTCATTAGAAAAAGATCCTGGTGAAAACGATACCGGCGATGATGAAGACGGAGACGTTATTACAAATTAAATGGGATAAAAGTAGCTTAGTTGAAGGAAGATCCGAACGCGTTTGATTCTTGATAGAGAATCTAAAGCGTTCGGATTTTTTTATTGCGATGGTAAACGTAGGTTTCATTTATATATTGGCTCACTCCTTTTTAAGAAAGCAAATAAAATTGGCGATTTTAAACCAAACGACAAAAAAATTTGCGTAGTTTGCCAAAAAGTTGTAGAAATCGACAGTTTTTTTGGCATGTGTAAGAAAAACTGTGATAAAAAGACTGATAGAATGCTACAAACAAAGTTGGCATCATTTTTGCATAAGAAATAGATGAGGGGCTGTATCAATGAAAAAATACATAGTTAAATAAACGCCTATGTTTACTTCACACAGACTAACATGCAACGGAGGTATAGAAAATGAAAAAAGAAATTTCAATTATCGGTGTACCAATGGATTACGGGCAAACAAGAAGGGGCGTAGACATGGGGCCGAGCGCAATCCGCTATGCGGGCATGAATACACGCTTAGAAGCTCTTGGCTATACCGTACATGATGAAGGCGATATTAAAGTAGAGATTAAAGAACGGGCAGACGTGGATAAAAATACGAATTTGAAAAACTTAGCGGCTGTAGCCAGCGGAAATGAACAGCTTGCTGCAAGAGTTGAAGAAGTGAAAGAGCAAGACCGCTTTCCGTTAATATTAGGCGGAGATCACAGTATTGCAATTGGAACGCTTGCAGGAGTCGTGAAAGGTTCAGAAAATTTAGGCGTTATTTGGTATGATGCTCATGGTGATTTAAACACCGCTGAAACATCTCCATCGGGCAACATTCACGGCATGCCGTTAGCGGTGAGCCTGGGTATAGGACATCCTGTACTTTTAAATATTGGAGGGTATACACCAAAAATTAAACCTGAAAATCTAGTTATTATCGGTGCACGCTCGTTGGATGATGGTGAAAAAGAGTTAATTAAAGAAAAAGGAATTAAAGTGTATACCATGCATGAAATTGATCGTTTAGGTATGACGCAAGTGATGAAAGAAACGATTGATTATTTAAGCGGTACAGACGGTGTGCACCTGTCGCTGGACTTAGACGGCTTAGATCCAGATGATGCACCAGGCGTAGGTACACCTGTAAAAGGAGGCATCAGCTACCGAGAAAGTCATTTAGCAATGGAAATGTTAGCGGAAGCAGACATGGTCACATCCGCTGAATTTGTAGAAGTGAACCCTATTTTAGATCAGCATAACAAAACTGCAGAAGTAGCGGTTGCGTTAATGAGTTCATTGTTTGGTGATAAGCTTTTATAAGAAAAAGCTACTTACAGGTATCGTGTGGAGAAAATCTGTTATGATCCAAGAAACGGTCATACAGGACTAAGCGGCTGCCATCCTCGCTACGGGGTGGCGCCATTTGAAAATCATCCGGCATCAATTGACTTCAGTCAGGAAGAGCTGCGTAATAAGCGGCTATAAAAACAAAATAAACCTAAAAAAATGAAAGCGATTTCATTTTTGTGCAGCAAAGGGAGGAAATGGGATGAATATTCCACAGGGACAGCCAGGAGAATTAAAAAGAACGATGAAAACAAGGCATCTTTTTATGATATCACTAGGGGGATGTATTGGTACCGGTTTTTTTCTTGGTTCAGGCTATACCATCAATGAAGCAGGTCCGACGGGAGCAATGATTTCCTACTTAGTAGGAGGGATCATTATGTATCTAACGATGCTGTGTCTTGGAGAATTATCCGTTGCTATGCCAGTTGCAGGATCGTTTCAAACGTACTCCACTAAATTTATCGGCCCTGCAACCGGTTTTGCGATTGGATGGCTGTACTGGCTAGGATGGGCAGTAACGGTGGCACTTGAGTTTTTAGCTGCCGGACAATTAATGCAAAGATGGTTCCCAGACTCGCCCGTTTGGTTATGGTGCGCCATTTTTGGAGCGTTAATTTTTTCACTAAATGCACTTTCAGCCAAAGCATTTGGTGAAACAGAATTTTGGTTTTCAAGCGTTAAAATTTTCGCCATCATTATGTTCATTGTGGTAGGCGGAGCGGCAATGTTTGGACTTATTGATATGAAAAGTGGACAGGAAGCACCGCTTTTATCAAACTTCTTTGCCGAAGGGCTGTTTCCAAACGGGGTAACGGCTTTACTGATTACAATGATTACGGTGAACTTTTCGTTTCAAGGAACAGAATTGATTGGAATTGCGGCGGGAGAAAGTGAAAATCCGGAAAAAACAATTCCAAAAGCGATCAAACAAACGGTTTGGCGTACGCTTTTCTTTTTCGTCTTATCCGTGTTTGTCTTAGCAAGCATGATTCCTCGTGAAAAAGCAGGCGTTGTAGAAAGCCCGTTTGTTGTTGTGTTAGATAGTGTAGGTGTACCTTACGCGGCGGATATTATGAACTTTATCATTTTAACAGCTCTTCTTTCAGTCGCAAACTCTGGGTTTTACGCGGCTACACGTATGCTTTATTCTCTTTCAAGAGAAGGAATGGCAAGTCCTGCGCTTGGAAAAGTCAACAAAAGAGGTGTACCGTTTAATGCACTATTAATTACGCTTGTGATTTCATGTTTTTCGCTGCTTTCAAGCGTAGTGGCAGCTAAAACCGTTTTCGTATGGCTGATTTCACTCGCTGGACTTGGCGCTCAAATTGGCTGGATTGCGATTACAGCTTCACTGCTTGCGTTCCGTCGTGCTTACGTGGCTAAAGGTGGAAAAGTAGAAGATCTGAAATTTAGAACACCTCTTTATCCGGTTCTGCCTATCGTAGCGCTTATTACGAACTGTATTGTTATGATCAGTCTTGCGTTTGATCCTGAGCAGCGAATGGCGCTATACTGCGGAGGTATCTTCTTTATAGGCTGCTATGTTTATTATTATTTGAAAATTCGAAAACAAAATCAGTCTAAACAGGAGCAAGAAGTTCAGCTTGCGGAAAATAAACGAATGATCATTTAACATAAAAACCCGGAAAATCATGATTTTCCGGGTTTTTTATGTACTTATCTTTAGCTATCTAGTGTTGTCTCTTCATTTTTACGGCGGCGAAGTCTCCATAGCGTGATAAGGGCAAGCAGTGTAAGAACGATACCGCTGCCGAGCAGGATATGACTCACTGTTTTATCCTGCTTTTTTTGGCCTTGTTCAAAATATTTCTTGTACATCGCCACCGCAGCTTTATTTTGCTTGTATTTTTTCGGAACGCGCATTTCTTTTCCTAGTTTCCAGCCGTCTTTATAAGCTTTTTGCTGTAAAGATTTCACATCTTTATTCGAATAAAAACCTGCTTTGTACCATTTTTCTAGTTGAGGCTTGTCCTGAAGACTTTTAGGCGCTCTATAGGTCTGATAAGTGAAAGCTGAGTCGTATCCATCTGCTTTTACGTCTTTTTGTTTTTGTTTCTGTCCTTTTTCATATCCTTGTTCAAAGGCTGTTTGCAATTCGCCCTCTGCTTCTGCAGGTACTTCGAGTGGAAGGTCGTGATAGCCTTGTACGTAGCCTTGCTTTTCAAACTGCTTTTTTTGCTGATTCAGTACTTCGGCTTGAGCGGTTTCAAAGCCTTCTGTAAAAGCCTGACGTGTGACATCCTCATCATCATACATGCTGGGAACACTCATCGAATCATTTTCAAGACCTTGTTCATAGCCTTCTTTTTTTGCTTTAACAGATAGGTCCATTAAAGAAATAGCTTTTTTGTAGCCTTGAACATAACCTTTATTCCAGTCGGATGACTTAGAAGGGAAAGAGTCGATTTCTGATTGAATAGTAGCATGTTTGTAATCAAGGACGCCTTGCTGATAGCCTTCCTCTTCGCCGGCAGCCATTTCATTTTCTTGTTCAGTCTTGAGTTCTTCCTCTTTTTGCTGCTGTCCTTTTTTATATCCTACCGTATACCCCATCATAAACCACGTGAATTCTTCAGAAGATTTGTCCAGTCCTGTTGTTTGATCGAACTGCTCGAATTTTTTCTGTGCGTATCCATCTTCTTCTCCGAGCGAATAGCCTTCTTGATAGAGAGAGTCAAAAATAGCTTTTACATCTTCAGTTGTATCCACGTCCGTTGACTGGTCCACAACATCGGAAGAGGAATCCGGGGAATCAGGAGTAGCATAAGAAGAGATGGGGTCACTTGCAAGAATAAGTAAGCAAGCTGTACTAATAACGGCTAATTTTTTTTTCATCATTTCTTCACCTTTTAGTTCAAAGTTAATATTTATTTTGTAGTTTAAGCGTACAGCTTTCCATGAAGAAAGGCGTGTAAAAGTTTCTCCAATTATGAAAATTATAACATTTAAATGGAAAGGAGAATAGGTGGTAAAAAGGAGAAATATGTGTTTTTTACGGAGTTTTATTTTTGCTGCTGTTTTGCTTTTTTTACTTTAAATGAGCGGTAAAATACTTCAACTACAAAACAGAACAAAAGGAAAAAAAGGACAAATAATTCAGCAAACTCCATAACACGAAACGGACTGTAGGCATTTTGCAAGGCCATGGAAAAACTAAATCCTTGCATCATATCCACGCCGATAGAAAATCCCATTAAGCATCCTAACAGCAAAGCTGATATCCAAACGATTTTCATATGTCTCACTCTCCGTTTTTATTTTTTTCTCAAAAACATTCTACTGATAGTTTTTGTTATTTTTTTGGTCTTACGCTTTGATTGCTCTATTAAAAATTGCATACAAAGCATTTATTTGGAAAAAGCTAAAAAAAAGAAAAGAAAGGTGTTTTTAATCGTGCCTTCTTTATTTAAAAATAAAAAAAGCAAAGACAATAAAAAGGAAACAGAAGGTTCGCTACCAGAGGAACAAGAACTGCTGATGCAGTCGCTTGAAGGTAATATAGCTAACATAAAAAAGCGAACGGGGAACAGCTCGGATATGGTGATCCGCTATATAAAAATTGGGGAAAGGGCAGCCATTCAAGCGGCTGTTATCTATATAGACGGAATTGTAGACAATCAGTCTATCCAAGAGCTTTTAGTAGACACCATGATGAAAGATGACGTGTTTTCTGAACCAATAACACCTCAAAACGCCTTTACGTTATTAAAAGAAGATGTAGTAGGAATTGGAGACGTTGCGATTTTACATACGTGGAGTGAAGTGTTTCCCGCCTTGATGTCAGGAGACACGCTTATCTTGATAGATGGAAACAACCATGCGATGAGTGCAGGTACGAAAGGCGGGGAGTGGCGTTCAATTCAAGAACCGACTACACAGCTTGTCGTTCGGGGTTCTAAGGAAGGGTTCACGGAATCGATTGCTAAAAACATGCCCATGGTCAGGCGAATTATCAAATCGCCTGACTTATGGGTAGAAACGATGAAGATTGGGAAAGTAACGCAGACAGACGTTTCAATGATGTACATTAATGGGATTGCCAATGACAAAATCGTAAAAGAAGTAAAGCAGCGTCTTAACCAAATTAATATCGATAGCATTTTAGAATCAGGCTATGTAGAGCAGCTTATTGAAGACCAAACGTACACTACTTTTCCTACAATGTATCACACGGAGCGTCCCGATATCGTTGCAGGAAATCTCTTAGAAGGGCGTATTGCGATTTTTGTAGACGGAACGCCATTCGTGCTGATTGCACCTGCTGTCTTCATTCAGTTTTTTCAGTCTCCTGAAGATTATTATTCGCGCTTTGATATTGCCACGTCGATTCGTTTTTTACGCATTCTTATTTTTTTTATTTCACTGATTGCACCGGCTACGTATGTAGCGATCACAACTTTTCATCAAGAAATGGTTCCGACGAAGCTGCTCATCGCCATTGCTGCACAGCGGGAAGATGTTCCGTTTCCTTCCTTGGTTGAAGCGCTCATTATGGAAGTCACATTTGAAATTTTGCGAGAAGCTGGTATTCGACTTCCAAGGGCGATCGGTTCTGCAGTTTCAATTGTAGGAGCGCTCGTGATTGGGCAAGCATCGGTTCAAGCAGGGATTGTATCTCCAGCGATGGTTATTGTTGTAGCGATGACGGCGATTGCAAGCTTTGCGACGCCTTCATTTGCCATTGCGATTTCTGCTCGGCTCATTCGCTTTGTTTTTATGATTGCAGCGGCTACTTTCGGGTTTTATGGCATTATCCTGTGCTTTTTAATGATGATTGTTCATCTCTGCAGTCTTCGTTCATTCGGTGTTCCATACATGACGCCTCTTGCTCCATTTATTCCGAGCAATTCAGGTGATACCATTGTTCGCATGCCGTGGTGGACGCTTAGACAAAGACCAAGGCTCATCAGTAGTGGAAATATGGTGAGAGAAGGAGAAGACCAGCGCCCAATGCCTCCTAAAAGCCGGGGAATGGCAAACACTACGGTGAAAGAAGGCGATCAAAGTGATGCGTAAAGGGCTTTTATGTACAGTTATGGCATTTTCGATTTGCATCCTTTCAAGCTGCTGGAGCAGTAAGGAATTAACCGATTTAGCGATTGTCGCAGCGATGGGAATTGATAAAACAAAAGATGGTCAGTATCAAATCACGCTACAAATTATTAATCCAGGTAACGTAGCCGGCGGTCTTCAAGGCGGCGGGGGTGGTACCCAAAGTCCGTCTGTTTCCGTATACGGAGCAAAAGGCGCAAACTTAGTGGAAGCAAGCAGAAGAGCATCGAGCACGGTATCAAGAAGACTGTACTACGCTCATACAAACTTAATTGTTATCGGAGAAAGCCTAGCGAGAACGGAGGGCATTGATGTCATTATTGATGGCATTGACCGAGATCCGGAATTTCGAATTACATCTGATATGGTCATTGCAAACGGCGTAAAAGCTTCCAGTTTTGTAAAATCTCTTACGCCAATTGATAAAATTCCAGCTAATAAAGTCCTTAAAACGCTGGAGCTCACCGAACAAAAGTGGGGAGAACATATGAAAGTATCGGCTCAAGAAGTTATGAAAAACCTTGAATCCCCGGGAAGTCAAGCGCTGATGTCAGGGTTTGGAATAAGAGGTAGCGCTCAAAAAGCCCAAACGCTGCAAAATCTTCAGCAAACTGCTCCTGAATCGACTCTTCGTGCAGAAGGACTCGGCATGTTTAAAGATGGGAAGTTGATTACATTTTTATATGGAAAAAAAGCGCGAGGCGTGATGTGGCTGCGGGATAAAGTGCAGGGAACAGATGTGAATATTTCATGGAAAGATAAAAAGAAAGCCATTGCTTATCAAGTCGTCCGTCAGCGAACAAACGTGAGTGCAAATATGGTGAACGGCAAACCAAAGATGATTGTACGAACTAGAGTAGAAGGAGATATTGGTGAAATGGAAGTACCTATAGATATTAAAAATCCATTTGTGATTCTTGATATTGAAAAAAAAATAGAAGCAGTGATTGAAAACGAAATAAAAGAAGCGTTTGCTTTTGCTCAAAAAAAACAGACGGATGTTGTGGGATTTGGAGAAGTCGTGCACGAAAATTATCCGAGGCAGTGGAAAAGGCTTCAGCATGAGTGGAGCGATGTGTATTTTCCTGAAGTGGAGATGGATGTGAAAGTAGAAGCGTATGTAAGACGAGCAGGTTTGCGAAACAAGTCGTTTATGTCTGATGCGGTAAAACAACGCCAGTAAACAGGAGGGAGCAATGAGTGGAAAAAGTGAAAATTAGCTCTGTGCAGTTTTTTATTTTAATCGTCCTTTTTGAACATGGAAGCGCATTGCTCATTCCGCTTGCAATGGATGCAAAACAAGACGCTTGGCTTGCTATTTTACTCGGTATGTTTGGGAGCTTATTGCTTTACCTCATTTACTACCGGCTGTATAGGTACTATCCTAATATGCTGCCGACAGAATACATGCAAAAGCTGCTAGGGAAAGTCTTGGGATCTGCACTTGCTTTTTTATATTTGCTTCATTTTTCATATGCTGCCGCTCGCGTACTTCGTGATTTTGGAGAAATGCTGCTGACATTTGGCTACCCCGACAGCCCTTTGTTTGTCGTGAACGCGATGTTGATGCTGTTGATTATTTATACCGTGCACAAAGGACTTGAAGTAGTGGCTCGGGCAGGAGAGCTCATGTTTATTTTGATGTATATCTTGGCTGTAGCAGGCTTTGTGCTTATTTTTGTTTCAGGATTAATTGATTTTACTTCTTTAAAACCGATACTTGGAGATGGGATTTGGCCGGTTTTAAAAACAGTCGCCACTCAGACTCTGTATATTCCGTATGGAGAAGCTGTTGTGTTTACGATGATTTTTCCATATGTAAAAGATCCTAAAAAAGTAAAGCTTGTAGGCCTTTGCGGCATTGTACTAAGCGGCATTAACTTAGCAATCACCATGGCGATTAACGTGAGTGTATTAGGGATAGGGTTGACTAACAGGTCGGTCTTTCCGCTTTTAAGTACGGTAGAGAGCATTAGAGTAGCTGATTTTTTAGAGCGGCTAGACGTGTTTTTTATGATTGCGTTAGTCATTGGAGGGTTTGTTAAAATCAGCGTCTTTTTTTACGCGGTAATTGTGGGGCTTTCCACGCTGTTTAAGGTAAAACGACCTTCTGCGCTGACATATCCTGTTGGCACGGTGATTTTATTTTTTTCTTTAACGATTGCAAGTAATTTTCAAGAGCATTTAAAAGAAGGCTTAACGATTATGCCGGTGCTACTTTTTATCCCTTTTCACGTAGTGATTCCGCTTACGCTGCTCTGTATAGCCTTTATTAAACATCGCATAAAAAAAACAAAAGCGCTGCAGCCATCCTAATGGCTGCAGCGCATTCGTCTGCGATCCTCTACTGCAAGTGCAGCTGTTCCCGCTCTTTTTTTACTTGTTCTAGCTGTGAAATCGTAACAAGCTGATATCCTTGTGCGTGAAGCTGCTTCATAATTTCAACCGCTGCTTCGGCACTTGTTTGATAAATATCATGCATTAAAATAACTTTTCCGTCTCCGACTTGGCTCATAACTGCTTGAACGGAGTGAGGAACGTTTCGATATTTCCAGTCTTCAGGATCGATATCCCATAGAGTCACGCCAACATTTCCGACATAACGTCTTACATTTGCATTCACAGCTCCATAAGGAGGACGTACATGCAGTGGTTCATAGCCGCTCACTTGTTTAATAAGGGCTTGGGTATCGCCTATTTGGTGTTTGACCTGCGCTTCATTTAAACGTGTGAGCTGAGGGTGGTCCCAAGAGTGATTTCCGACTTCGTTGCCTTCCTTCACCATACGTTCGATTGTTTCAGGATAATATTGAACGCGGCTTCCTAACACAAAAAAGGTAGCGTGTCCGTTCACTTCTTTTAATCCATCTAAAATCACATTGGTAGATGCAGGGTTAGGTCCATCATCAAAGGTCATCGCAACGACTTTTTTAGTTGGATCAATAGGCGCTCCTTGCTGCGGCATTTCGTTAACGATATGTTTTGGAGGCGTTTCTTTGACTTTATTTTTATTTGCTGCTTCGTCTTTGTAAGCATCGCTCAGCATGTCTTTAAATAAATCTTTTTGGATAGCGATTGTTTTGGTTTTCGTTTGTTCAGCACCTAGCTGATAAGGCTTAAAGTAGATCACAATACTGTTTTCAAGCAGCGCAAACTGACTGAAATTTTGATTGGCTGCCTGAGTTCCTTTTTGAAGGCCCGGGTCAAAATCAGCTGCTTTCATTTGTTTTTTTAATTCAGCATATGAAATAGCCGAAAGGCGATCTAAATAGTTTGCATTCTCGTTAAATAAATCCTTTAACGTCATTTGTTTTTGAGCAGGCAGGTCAAATGTAAAGGTTTTGAGAGAAGACGTTCCTTTCTCTCCATTTATAGATTCATATTCATCAAAGACAACGCTTAGCGTTTGCTTGCTGTAATGGACGATTTTATATGTAATCGTTAATTCAGATTTTTTCTTTTTTGACTGCTTCTTCAGCTTTTTTTCATAGTGTGCCACTTGATCTGTTACGTAAGCTTGAATGGATGGATCAATTTCTTTTTTACCAAAGGAAGGGTAGCTAATGGCATAGCCTCCGTCGGTAAGGTCCTTAACTAGCGTTTGAATTTCAACGTCTGGATAGGTTTGATCTGTTTGAATACTTGCCGTTTTTTTCTCTGTACTGTTTGCTTTGACGATATACCCTGCTGTACCAAGAAACAAAATACAGCATCCAAGCAGTGTCAAAATACGTTTGTAGCCCATGGTTTTCATGTAGTAATATTCCCCTTTTTGTATATATCTACCTAATAGACGCATGAGACCATCATTTAGTTTTACTTTTTTTTAAAAAAACCAAACTATTTTTCTACTCATTCCGTCTACCTTATAGATGTACTTCAGCAAGAGAAAATAGAAGGGGTATGAAAGACAATGAAAAAACACGATGCACATCAGATGCTCGTAGCATGCATAACCGAGCATAAAGCAGATTTTTACCGGCTTGCCTTTAGCTATGTAAAAAATCAAGAAGATGCGCTTGATATTGTGCAAGAATCGATTAAAAAAGCACTCATTTCAATAGACAGTATCAAAGATATTCAATCGATTAAAAGCTGGCTTTATAAAATTGTTGTACGAACGGCAATCGATTTCCTGCGTAAGCATAAACGTTTAACGCTTATGGGCGATGAAGAGCTTGAGTATCTGAGCAGCGGACGTGAAGATCAGTATGAAGATATTGATTTAAAGCAAGCAATGGATCAGCTGCCGGTTAAATATAAGACCATTATTATTCTGCGGTTTTTCGAAGATTTAAAAATGGACGAAATTGCGGAAATCATTGAGGAAAATGTAAATACGGTAAAGACAAGGCTATACAGAGCGTTGAACCTGTTGCGGATTACGATGACGGAGGAGGACTTAGAACAATGAATGAAAAAATAGAAAAGTTAAAGAAGCAGTATCATGACATTCCTATTCCAGACGAATTAGATGGTGTTGTTGCACAGGCACTTTCTTCACACCCTCGTAAAAAGAAATTCTATATTTGGCCGAGCTCGATTGCGGCAGCAGCGATGATTTTTATCACAACGGTGAATGTAAGTCCAGATGCGGCAAATGCAATGGCAAAAATTCCTGTACTGGGAAAAGTAGTAGAAGTAATTACATTTGAGGAACTGAAACAAGAAGAAAAGCATTCTCGTATTGACGTGAAAACACCATCGATTTCAGGCTTGGAAAA
Organism: Priestia sp. RMT2NF4; assembly: GCF_047872835.1. Taxonomy (NCBI): domain Bacteria; kingdom Bacillati; phylum Bacillota; class Bacilli; order Caryophanales; family Bacillaceae; genus Priestia; species Priestia sp. RMT2NF4. The sequence continues at coordinate 228,844 of NZ_JBLQZO010000002.1, read as the reverse complement.
CAAAGGTCTTCAAACAAGCTTAAATGAAAAGTATATAAAAGAAAATGAACAGCTGTATGAACAGTTTAAAAAAGAGATGAAAACATTACGAAAAGAAGAGAAAGGAAACGTGGCTGTCAGCAGCGGCTATGATATTATGACGGATACCGATGATTTGCTTGTGGTTCATCGATATGTGGAAGAATCGAGAGCTTCAACGTCGAGCGTTAATCAGTACGACACGATTGATAAAAAACACGAAGTGCTCATTACGCTTCCAAGTTTGTTCAAAGATAAAAGCTATATAAAGGTCATTAGTGAAAATATTAAACAGCAAATGAAAGATCAAATGAAGCATGAAGAAGGCAAAATCTACTGGCTGACTGAAGAAGATATGGATCCTTTTAAAGAGATTGCTGAAAATCAAAGCTTCTACATTACAAAAGATCACAAGCTTAGAATTGTATTTGATAAATACAAAGTCGCTCCAGGATATATGGGAAACATTGAGTTTGAAATTCCGACAGACGTTATTTCAAACCTTCTAGTTGGTAAACGGTATATTCATTAAAAACCAGGCGTGAACACTGAACGTTCACGCCTGGTTTTTACATAAAGAAACGTTTAAATTTATTTTTATGCAAAATAAGTTGAAATATATAAGCAATCATGTATAATATTCTGTATATATTTTCATTCTTTTTATTTATAAAGTCTTAAGGACAAATGATGTGAACGGTTGCATTTTTAGAGAGGAAGTGAAGAGGTGAAACGCACGTTAAATCAAGATACGATTAAAGATGCCATGCTGTTTAATCAGCTTGTGATGCAAGTAAGCAAAGCTCTTTGGAAGTCTACTGAAAAGGATTGGGAACAGTGGGTTAAGCCGTACGATCTGAGCATTAATGAGCATCACATTTTAGGGATTGCTTATCAGCTGGAAATTGCGTCGATGACCGACATTTCAAAGCTAGGCGTCATGCATTTATCCACAGCTTTTAACTTTGCAAAAAAATTGCACCTGCGGGGCTATCTTACCCTTTCTAAAAATGAGAAAGATAAGCGGAATACATACGTGCAGCTCACAGAAGAAGGAAAAAAGATGTTTTTAAAAACGATCGAGGATTATAACCCTCTTGAAAATCCTTTGTTTCAAGGAGCGATGCCGCTGCGAGATGTTTACGGAGAGCTGCCTGACTTTGTTGAGCTGACGGCTCTGATTCGAAGCATATACGGAGATGATTTTGTCCAGTTCATCGAACGTTCTTCTCAAGAGCCCGCTAGCTTGAAAAAATAAAAAAGCCTTCTTGTGCAAGCTGAGAAGGCTTTTTGGCATATCAACTTTTTTCAGTTAACCGTTCAAGTTCTTCTGAGGAATGGGCCATCTTCTCAATCCGCAGAGATAGCTGCTCCATTGCGTCAGCGATTTTATCAAGCTCTTTTTTTGTTAGAACGGTTTGCTGTTTGTTCTCGGTTGTTATGCTAAGGACGTTCGTGAAAAAAGAAGTAATGTTGTTCATATTGTCAGCCGTATCTTTTGTTAATGTAGCGACTTCTCCACCTAACGCCGAAACGCTTTCGATTTGTTTTTGAATGTCTCCGATAAAAGTAGAAATATTAGAAATCGATTTCTTCGTTTCTTCTGCAAGCTTCCGTACTTCCTGTGCTACCACTGCAAATCCTTTTCCATGCTCACCTGCTCGAGCAGACTCAATCGAAGCGTTTAATGCCAATAAATTCGTTTGCTCCGCAATAGAAGTAACAATCGAAACGATTTGATGAATTTGCTGTGATGTATGTTCGAGCGTTTTCATTTTGTTTTGAATGAGCGACGTATTTTTTTGTATGCTTCCAAGCATGTTTTGTTCTTCTTTTAATTTTGCTTGACTCGTAACGGATTCTTTCTCAATGACTTCTGCCAATTGGGAGCTTTTGTTTGCATAAGAAACGACGTCAGAAGACTGATTGTGCATTTGATTCATAAATTTCTTCGTTTCTTCAGATAACGAAGAAAGGATAGATGATGTACGAGAGATTTCTAGCTGAATTTTCTCTTTTTGAGTCTGAAGTCCAGCGCGCTGCTCGTCATATTCAAGCTCATAGGCTTTTAACACAATTTGCTGTTCTAGACTAATAAGCTTGGTCATACTTGCGATAAAAGCTAGACATTCTTCTTTTGATTCCATCGTACGTTCACATACTGAAAGAAGCGACGTAAATAAATTTTGAAATGCGCACAAATACCAGTTTGGCTCAAGTCCAATTTTAACGTGCATCTTGGAAATTTTTTGACGTTTTACCACAAAAGCGTCGTCTATTTGTCCATCAAACATTTCTAAGATGTGCTGTTTTAACGTTTGTTTTAATGCATGGACGCTGCTGTGCTTTTCGATAATCGCAACCAAATGAGCCTGTTCGCCAATAGCTTTATAAAAATCATTCACGATTTCTTCGATGGCGTTCAGCGCGTGAACTTGAAATCTGGCAATGCGTTCGAGATCCTCTGCCGTTAAGGAAATCATGTTAATCTGCTTTTTTATCATCGGGTCCGATACATGAAGCTTTACAGTGATGGATTCGACAGCCGCGGCTTCGGGGTGCACGTTTTTTCGTTTAAACCAATTCATGTTTATCACCTTTATTTGCTAGAATAGTTGTTTTTCTCTTCTTCTTATATTTCGGCGTTTTACGTCCAAGAGTTGAGGCTGTTTAAAAAGATTGTTATCAAATTGTTATCTTCTATTAATTGAATTGTTATCCGCAGATGTTATGGTTGTACGGTGCTTAAAACATGATTCGGGGAGGAAACGAAATGAAAAAAATGCTATCGGCGCTTCTTGTAGGAGGAGCTTTATTTGCAAGTCCGGCAATGGGACATGCTGCGTTTGGCGACACGGTTTTAAAACAAGGGATGACAAATGATGATGTTGAACAAGTTAAAACGGTGTTAAAAGATAAAGGATTTTTAAAAGGCGAAGTATCGCGTTATTTTAATTATGAAACAAAAAAAGCGGTTATGGCTTTTCAAGAGAAACATAACCTAGAAGCAGATGGAATTGTTGGAGAGAATACATACAATGCATTAGGTAAAGGCGGCGTTGTAGAAGGCGAATCAGAAGTGAATACGGATAAAGTAATCAGCAAAGCAAAATCCTTAATGGGCACCCCGTACAAATGGGGCGGCACTACACCTTCGGGATTTGACTGCAGCGGATATCTTCAGTATGTATATAAAGAAAGCGTAGGCGTTGATATTCCAAGAACGGTTGAAGATATCTATAAAGCAGGTGAAAATGTAAGTGAACCGCAGGTAGGAGATCTTGTTTTCTTTGAAACGTACAAAGAAGGTCCTTCTCATGCAGGCATTTATCTTGGAGACGGACAGTTTATTAACGCATCGTCTTCTAAAGGCGTTACAATTAGCGATAAAAATTCAAGCTATTGGAAAGAGCGCTATATAGGAGCAAAGCGTATTGCAGTCAACTGATTCATAATTTAATAAATAAACAAGGCAAAGCTTAAAAGCTTTGTCTTTTTTTTGTTTTCGTTTCAACAGGACTAGGTAACAAGGACCTGTGTAAAATGGGCTAGTCATGTGCGTATTTGTATGAAAATACGACAAAAGTTCTGTCACCTTTACGACAGAGCTTGTATATATTGATAAAGTAATCTCTTAGGTTACGTCAATTGTTGTAGGTAATTTGAAGGGATAACAGTATAAAAAGGAGGAACAAACTTTATGTTTTTTTGTTGTTACCGTCGCTATGTAGAAAAGATAAAACACCTGTTGTTTTCAAATCGATTTGCTGAATTTATTCAGGAAAACACAAAGAAAGCAGTAGAAGAAGTCGTTTATTCTGACACGTTTAAAGAATACGTAATAAGTATTATTAAAGAATCACAAGAATCACCTTTTAAAAAAATTGCCGAGCAGTATATCGGGAAAGAAGTTGTGATTGAAACAACGGCTGGTCCACTAGAAGGTGTTGTGACATTTGTAGGAGATGATTATTTAGAATTAGTAGAGTCTCCAACATCAACGGTATTACTTCCATTTACAAGCATTGTTACTATTCAGGGTGCTTAAACGAAAGGAGAGAAAAGTATGTTTCAAGATACATTACGAGAAAATGTTGGCTCATTTGTGCAAATCATCACAGCTATTGACGTTATTAATGGAACACTGCTTGCTGTTACGGACGCAGCGGCTGTTGTGCGTACATCAAGCTCATATGGTGAGCCAACGGACGTAACCATTCCACTAGTAGCCATCACGTATGTTCGAATTTTCAGCGGAGTTGAGTGAGTTTGAAAGTATCAGTGATTATTCCAGCCTGTAACGAAGAAGATTCATTATTACCTGTGCTTAAAGAAGCTCAAAAAATAAAGCCGTTTGAGATTATTGTCGTAGTAAATGGATCTAGTGATGCCACTAAGGCCATAGCCGAGAATGCAGGCTGCCGCGTCATTTATTATGAGGAAGCTCTTGGCATTAATATTGGAAGAGCCATTGGGGCTAAAAAAGCAAAAGGAGACATTTTGCTTTTTTTGGACGGAGATATAGCGGTTCCTCATCAAGAGCTGATAAAATATACGCAAGCTATAGAAACCGGTCATGATATAGCGTTAAACGACCTTACGTGGATTATGAAACGAAAGGTGCGTCCTCATTCTGTTTCCATTGCGAAATACATGCTGAACTTATGCTTACAGCGTGAAGATTTATCTGTTCAAGCATTAACAGCCATTCCTCATGCTATCAAAAAAACATCAGCAGCTAAAATCGGATACGAGAACTTAGCTCATCCCCCGCTCGCTCAAACGATTGCTCTTTTAAAAGGAATGTCAATTGTTGCACCGTGTTCTTCAGACGTTATTTATACCAATAAGATTAGAACCACCCACAAAACAATTCCTACCAATTCACCTTTTCCTATTTCCACTAACTATATCATTGGAGATCACATTAAAGCATTAGCTCATCTTATTGAAGAAAAAGGAATAAGAGGCGGACTAACAGACGGCAATCGAAACCGAGAAGTTGTTTCCGCTTATACACCAAGCGTGAAGCGGAAAGCAGGCGTTAAGTACAGTGCCGTTATTCCAGTAGGTGAAGAAAAAGAAACGATTGCAAGCGTGATCCAAGAAGTGAAAAAAGCAGGAGTGGAAGAAATCATCGTGGTTGCCAACGGAGCCGATGAAGTGACGGTCAAGCGAGCGATTGAAGCGGGTGCTACTGTTCTTCATTACAAGCAGCGGCTTGGGCATAACGTCCCTCGAGCAATCGGTGCGATGTACAGTAGCGGTGAGATTTGCTTGTTCATAGATGGAGACATTGTGATTTCCGCGGAAGATTTACGACGGTATTTAGAAGCAGCTGACCAAGGCATTGATGTAGCGCTTAATAATTTAGAGTGTCTGCTTGACGAAGTGCATCCTATTCACTCGGTAAGTACTGCCAAATATTTTCTGAACCTTATCTGTAAACGTCCTGATTTAACAATTAATACAACGACGGCTATTCCCCATGCCATTAAACGAGATGTAATGGAGAAAGTAGGCTACGAATCTCTTATTATTCCGCCTTTATTTCAATTAAAAAGTATTATGTACGGCTTTAATGTCCAGCCTGTTCATTTTGTGGATGTGGCGCGAACAAACCGGATTCGAAAAGAGCATATGAAAGTCAAAGGTCTAGCAGAAGCAACTCAGCGAATTTTAGGAGATTATGTAGAGGCCATGGCGTATTATATTAGCCAAACTAGCGAAAGAGGCGAATTTCTTCCCGACATACGAAGACATGATCTGTTGTTTGAGGTGTTGAAGAATGAATAAAAAAGTTGCCGTTATTGGTCTAGGGTATGTGGGACTGCCGCTTGCTCTGTTGTTTGCTAAGAAAAACTACACCGTGATTGGACTTGATATTGACGTCCGGAAAATTGAAGCGCTAAAACAAGGGGAAAGCTATATTCCAGATGTACGTAATGATGTGATTCAAACCCAGAAAAACTTTCAAGCATATGAACTGAAAAAAGGTATTTCCGCATTTCAAGCATGCGATTATGTAGTAGTGACCGTGCCAACTCCTATTACAGAGAATCATAATCCAGACCTAGGACCCGTTATTAGCGCATCTACATTTTTGAAAGAACATATGGTAAAAGGACAAACCGTTATTTATGAAAGCTCTACCTATCCAGGCACGCTTGAAGAAGTCGTTTTACCTATTTTAAAGGAGTCTGATTTGCAAGCGGGAGTTGATTTTTATTTAGCTTATTCTCCAGAGCGAGTCGATCCCGCAAATAAGTCGTACGACATTGAGTATATTCCAAAAGTGATTAGCGGCTACAGCAAAGACTGCCTTTATCACGTGCAGACGTTTTATGAAAGTATTTTTCAGCAGGTCGTACCTGTTTCTTCTCCAAAAGTAGCGGAAATGTGCAAGCTGTTTGAAAACATTCAGCGCCTTGTCAATATTTCGTTGGTGAATGAAACAAATGAATTGTGCGAGGAATTAGGGATTGATTTTCATGAGGTATTACAGGCGGCATCTACTAAGCCGTTTGGGTTCACACCGTATTATCCAGGACCCGGAATTGGAGGGCACTGCATACCCGTTGATCCGCTTTATTTTTTATGGAAACTAAAGCAAAATGGGTTAACGAGCGAACTTATTGAAGCTGCTCATCATATTAATGAAGAAATGCCAAATAAAGTAATTAGACGTGTTGAAAAGCAGCTCGCAGCAAATGAGAAACGCGTGTTTGTTGTAGGCATGGCGTATAAAAAAGACGTAAATGATATGCGTGAATCGCCGGCGCTGACGGTATGTGAAGGTCTTTTAGCAAAAGGATATGAGCTGACGTATCATGACCCTTACATTGACTCCGCTATATTAAATAAGCAAACGTATTTCTCTGTCCCGCTGACAAAAGAAGAAGTTAAAAAAAGCGATGTTGTACTTGTGTTAACCGATCACAGTCAAATCGATTGGTCGATTGTAAAATACGCAAAAAAAGTTGTCGATACAAGAGGTATTTTAAACAAATGAAGCCGCTGAATTGTTCAGTGGTTCTTTTTTTAGGGGTGATATCAATGAAAACTCTTTCTGTCGTGCTGCCCGTTTACAATGAAGAAGAAACGCTAAAAAGCGTGCTTAAACAAATTAAAAAAGTGAACGTGCTTGAGATTATCATAGTTGCAAACGGCTGTACCGATGCTTCAGTTAAAATAGCGAAAGAAGAAGGGTGCACGGTAAAAGTAATAGAAAAGCGTATGTCTCCACATGAAGCGAGAATGGAAGGGGCAAAGGCTGCTAAAGGAGATGCCGTCTTATTTGTAGACGGAGACATTATCCTTGCGTCTTCTGAGATTGAGCGTTTTGTGCAGGCGCTGTTATTTGGGCATAGCGATGTGGTGCTAAACAAGTGGGAAAAAACAAAGATGAATACTTTTAACCGCAGCGAGCTTACGTGGAGTACGGTTTTGCATCATGCACTTGGAAAGCCTCATCGTGCCAACGCTTGTTTAAAAGCGCCTTACGGTGTGCTAGTAAGCGTATTAAAGAACCACTGGGAGTTGCCGCCTCTTTCTTTATTTGTGACGTTCTTAACACAGTATCGTGTAAGCTCGCATATTACGATTGAAACGCAGGGAAAGGGAAGCTTTCGTCCGTTTGATCGCCCGCTGCGTAGCAGAGAACGAATTCAATCCTACCAGCAGCTTCTTCAAACATACTATACGCTTGCGTCAAATCGTAAAAGGCGAGTGGATATGCTCGCACAGCCTCTTCCAGTTGTGGAGCACGGCTGGGGGAAATTATCTTCTTTTTATGGAGGCAAACAGCTGTCTGTTATTGTTCCGGTTTGCAACGAAGAAGGAACAATCAAACAAGTGATTGCAGAAGCAAGAAAACTTGAGCCAATAGAAATCATTGTCGTAATTAACGGTTCTACTGATCAGTCGGAGGCGTATGTCAAAGAACAGGGTGTGAAAACCCTCGTCTACAATGAGCGGTTAGGGCATGATTGCGGAAGAGCTGCGGGGGCCCTTGCAGCAACGGGAGATATTCTTCTCTTTATAGACGGGGATTTTGTTCTTTCAGCTCAAGAGTTGTATCCATTTGCTTCAGCGGTAGCGAGCGGTGTTGATGTAGCTTTAAACGTATGTGAAGATGAAGCCAAGCTCACGCATGTTGTGCAGGGGTGGAAGTACGTGTTAAATGAGACAGTAGGAAGAAAAGATTTATTAATGAGCTCGATGACAGCTGTTCCTCATGCCATAAGCAGAGAGTGCCTGCAAAAAATTGGAGCTGAATCTCTTGTGATGCCGCCTTTTGCTCAAGTAAAAGCAATAATAGAAAATTTTCATGTGCAGGCCGTTCATCATGTTGACGTAAATAAATTCAATCGGTTTCGATATTCTGAACACTTATCATTGAAGAACCATTCTCCTACGGCAGAACTCATTGTTCACGATCATATTTTTGCTTTTCTCTCTTATCTTCAGCGTGACTGAGCAGGGAGTAATGCCTTATTCTCAAAAAAAAACGTTTAAAATGAGATAAGAAAATTTGCTGATATCTTGTTTTTCTGTTCTAACCCCTTGAATTTGTTCACAGTTGTAACTAAAATTGTTACATGTGCAGACAAAAGTAAAAAGGGAGGAAAAGAAATGAAAAGCTATCAGCTTGGAACGTTTTTACTTCGTCTTATGTTAGGGCTAACGTTTTTTATTCATGGTCTTGGCAAATTCCAAAGCGGTATTGATAATACGGTCGGTTTTTTCCACAGCATGGGCATTCCTGCGTTTTTCGCTTATGCGGTTGCGGTTATTGAATTCGTAGGGGGAGCCGCTATGATTCTTGGGTTTCAAACGCGTTTAATAGGTGTTCTGTTTGCGATTGTGATGATTGGCGCTATTTTTACAGCGAAAAGCGGTGCTGGTTTTACAGGTGGCTATGAGCTTGAGGTTGCCCTTTTTGTCGTTTCGCTTCATATGATTCTAGCAGGAAGCGGCGCGTACGCGTTAGACAACCGATTACAAAAACCAGAAGAACATTATTCTTAAAAAGGTAGGCGATATGCGCCTACCCTTTTTTGTAAAATATATCCTTCTATCGATTCATTTTCACTAAAATATACAGCTATCCTTTTTAAGAAAATTCGTATATATGGTACTATTTGGTCATAGATGACTATACAGTCATTCTATTTGAACGATACGGGGAGGTTTTAACATGAAAACCGAAAGAGAAAACGGAATCGTCCGTCAAGTGAATACGATTCAAACAAAAGAAGAGCGCTTTAATCCTTTTTCATGGTATGAAGAGATGAGAAACAGCGCGCCTGTGCAATGGGATGAAGAAAGGCAGGTATGGGATGTTTTTCACTATGACGGGGTCAAAGAAGTGCTGGAACAAAAAAATATTTTTTCTTCTGATCGAAGACCTCCACAAAACCAAAGACAAACTGCTCTAGGAACGAGCCTAATTAATATTGATCCGCCTAAGCATGCTGAAATGAGAGCGCTTGTTAATAAAGCTTTTACGCCTAAAGCAATGAAAGCATGGGAGCCTAAAATTGCGCGCATTACCGCTGAATTATTACAAGAAGTTGAGCATCTTGAAGATATTGATATAGTCGAGCATCTTTCCTATCCGCTTCCGGTTATGGTAATTGCCGATATTTTAGGCGTCCCGATAGAAGATCAGCGTCAGTTTAAAGACTGGTCGGATATTATCGTAGCGGGTCCATCGAATAATGAACGTGAAACGCTCGAAAAATTGCAGCAAGAGAAAATGAAAGCAAACGATGAGTTAGAAACTTACTTTTATCGAATCATTGAAGAAAAGCGCACGCAGCCAGGAGATGATATTATTTCCGTGCTTCTTCAAGCAAAAGAAGAAGGGAAGCAGCTAACGGATGAAGAAATCGTCGGGTTTTCCATTTTGCTGCTGATTGCAGGAAACGAAACAACTACGAACTTAATTTCAAATACAATTTATTGTTTAATGGAAGATAAGGCTTCTTTTGAACACCTCAAACGTGAGAAAGAGCTTTTGCCTTCTGCGATCGAAGAAGTTCTTCGCTATCGTTCACCCGTTCAGGCTCTTCACCGAATCGTAAAAAAAGATGTGACTCTTGCAGGTCAAAAACTAAAAGCGGGCGAACACGTTATTCCATGGATGGGATCCGCGCACCGAGACGCGCAGTACTTTGAAGACCCGGATGTATTTAAAATCGACCGAAAGCCAAATATGCATATGGCATTTGGAAGAGGGATTCATTTTTGCTTAGGAGCACCGCTTGCTCGAATCGAAGCAAAGATTATGCTGGCTGAGCTGATTGACCGCTATCCGCATATGGACTGGAGCCCGGCATTTGAGTTAAAGCCGATTGAAAGCACGTTTGTATACGGGTTAGAAGAATTATTGATTCGTAAACATGTATAAAAAAAGCACGCTTTGCGTGCTTTTTACTCTTTCTCTGCCTGAATTCTCGCTTCAGCAATTTTATCCGTATGATCATATCCCCATTTAAACATCAGCTCGATAATAGGAATGAGAGTTTCTCCAAAAGGCGTTAAATAATATTCTACTTTAGGCGGAACTTGTTTGTAGACTTCGCGGTGGATAATTCCGTCGCGCTCAAGTTCGCGAAGCTGCAGCGTGAGCATTCGCTGCGTTACGCCAGGAATGAGTCTGCGCAGTTCATTAAAGCGCCGGCGTTCCTTCGATAATTGATATAAAATGACGCTTTTCCATTTGCCTCCGACTACATCAACGGCTGCTTCCACAGGGCAAGAATAGCCGTGAGGCTCCCATTTTGTTAAGTCGTATTTCATAGTGATTACTCCTTTTATCCGTGAGTTCAGCTGCATTTGTGCTGTTTATACTATAGCACGTCTTATTTGATAAAAACATGGAAATGATTCATGGGATTATTGACGGAAAATTAAAAAAGTAATGGAAATAATTATGAGTTTGTTGTATGATGAAACTATGAAAATAACTTTTCTATTAAAAAGCGAAATATTTTGAAAGCGCTTTATTTATAAAGAACGACAGGGGAAAGGGCGGAGGAACGATGAAAAGATTTATCAAAGTAGAAAAAAGAAATCACGTGGCGGTTGTACGAATGAATCAGTCGATGCTTAATCGTTTGAACAGTGAAGTTATGTATGAGCTGCAAGAAACGATGAATGAGCTGCAGCACGATGCGTCGGTTGGATCTATTGTATTTATGGGAGAGTACTATAAAATGAACGGCGATCATAGAACAACTTCTTTCCTGCGTGAAGAAACAGGAAGGCTTTATCAGCCGATTCATGCAGTAACAGCTCGAGCGATTTTTCAGCGCATTTCATGCAGCTCCAAACAAACGATTGCGCTTCTTACAAACTTTACGTTTGGCGGAGGGTATGAGCTAGCTTTAGCATGCGACGTACGAATTGCAGAAGAACCTGTGCAGCTGAAGTTAACAAACGGCATGACCGTTAGTGCGCAAGAAGCATGCAACATGGGTAAAGTGCAGCATATTGTGCAAAAAGGAAAAGGGTTGGACTATTCGCTTGCGCTGAACGCATTAGAAAAGGAAGCTTAAAAAACGCTTTCACTTTATTTTTATAAAGTGAAAGCGTTTTTATTTTATTTTGTTGATAAAAGGTATTGAAAATTCTGAAAAAAGGAGTAGAATGATAACAAATCTACTTATTTTAAATAAGCAAAGGAGCTGGTATCAATGCCATTCATTTTTAAAGAAGCGGTAGTCGGATTGTTTACAGCGGCAGCAGCAGGTTTACTGGCGTTTCAAGGGGTAGAAGTGGTGTCAGCCATCATTCATCTGCTAACTTTTTGGAAACAGTAATAGCTAATAAGTAGAGAAACAACTTATAAAGATAAGGGGCTTGAGACTTTCTCAGCCCTTTTTGTTGTGGAGCTCATTATTTTTCAGTATACTAACGGTGGAAATTAAGACATAATATGGTTACATAGCAGGGATTTACGAACTCAGTAGGGAAGTATGTAGACTCTGAAAAAATAAACAATGATCGCTTTTACCCGGTAACAAGTTTTGTTATCGGGTAACGTGTGTAAGGGGTGTGGATAAGTGAAAGATAAAAATTTAACAGAAGAACAGCAGCGAGTTGATTGTGTAGTCGAAGAAATCAGCCAAAAAGCTGAAAAAATAGGCGAAAGCGTAGGAAGCGTAAAAGGCGAAATTGTCGATTTGCGAAGCACGTTTTGGGACGATGTCACGGTTAATATGGATGAGCCGGATGACGTGATTGAGACATTTACGAGCATTAAGCAGCAGGCAGAACTTTTAGCTGAACGTGAAATTACCCATAGACAAGCGTATGATCAATTAAAAACATTAAAAAAGCTAACGCAATCCCCTTATTTTGGACGTTTTGATTTTATAGAGAATGGTGAAAAAGAAGCGGAAGCTATTTATGTGGGCGTGGGCTCTTTAATGGATCAAAAAGATGAAGAGTTTTTAATTTATGATTGGCGTGCGCCTATTTCGAGTCTTTATTATGATTATTCACCGGGAAAAGCGCAGTACGAAACGCCAGGTGAAGCGATAAAAGGCGAGATGAAGCTAAAGCGTCAGTTTATTATCGAAAATAGCGTAATTAAAAGCATGTTTGATACAGGAATTACCATTCGAGACGAGCTGCTTCAAGAAGTGCTCGGACACAACGCAAGCAGTCAAATGAAAAGTATTGTAGCGACCATTCAAAAAGAACAAAACCAAATTATTCGAAATGAAAAAAATAAAGTGCTGATCGTCCAAGGAGTAGCAGGGAGCGGTAAAACGTCTGCAGCTCTTCAGCGGGTGGCTTATCTTCTCTATCATCACCGAAAGCAGCTGACTGCAGAAAACATGATGCTGTTTTCGCCAAATCCGCTTTTTAACAGCTACGTCTCAACTGTTCTTCCAGAGCTTGGAGAAGACAATATGAAACAAACAACGTTTCAGCAATATGCCGACGGACGGTTAGGAAACGAGTTTGACGTGGAGGATTTGTTCGTTCAAATTGAATATTTACTAACGGAAAAAGATGCTGCGGCAAAAAAACAAAAAATGCAGGAAATCCGCTACAAAGCAAGCCGTGAATTTAAAAAGCAGGTAGATGCGTATATCGAAGAGCTGTCTACTAAAGACATCATTTTTAAAAATATTAAGTTTCGCGGCGAAATCGTGTTATCTGCTCGGCGTTTGTTATCTTATTTCTATTCGCTTGATACGGGAATTTCCATTCCTAACAGAATGCAGCTCGTAGCCGAGTGGGCGCTTAAGCTCATCAACCAGCTTGAAAAACTTGAACGTAAAAAAGATTGGGTTCAAGAAGAAATTCAGCTTTTAGAAAAAGAAGATTATGTCGAGGCCTATCAGCATCTGCAGAAAAAGGAAGGCTATACGGAAAGCTCATTTGATGACTTTGACCGGGAACAAGCGTATTTAGCCAAAGCCGTTGTAGCTAAGAAAATGAAATTTATTAAGCAGGCCATCAAGCAGCTTAAATTCATCGACATTCGCCGTATCTATATGCAGCTGTTTGAAAGACATCACCTTTTTTCACATGTAGAAGGATGGGACGAAACAGCTAAAAACACGGTGGAAAGAGTTATGAACATGAAGCTGTCTTATGAAGATGTAACGCCTTACTTGTATATAAAAGATCAAATTGAAGGGCGAAAAGCCAATCCTGTCATTCGCTATTTGTTTATTGATGAAGCACAAGATTATTCACCGTTTCAGCTAGCGTTTTTAAAAGAGCTGTTTCCGCATGCTAGAATGACGCTGCTTGGAGACTTGAATCAAGCGATTTATGCGCACGCCTTGAACGCACCGACCATTCTTTCAAGCGAACTGTACGAAGAGAAAGAAGCAGAAACGCTGACTCTTACAAGAAGCTATCGATCAACGCGTCAAATTGTCGAGTTTTCAAGGGATATGGTGGCAAACGGCCATTTAATCGATCCGTTTAATCGAGACGGAGCGAAGCCGACCGTGACGGCTGCAGGTAACGTCAAAGATCTGCATGAGGCAATTATACACAAAATTAATGAATTGAAGCAGCAAAACTATAAAACAATTGCTGTGATTGCCAAAACTGCTGAAGAAAGCCGAGAAGCATTCCAAGCACTGCCTGATTCGATGTCTGCAAGGCTGCTGACAAAAGAAACAAGTTCATTTGAAAAAGGCATGCTTGTCCTGCCAGCCTACTTAGCAAAAGGAATTGAGTTTGATGCAGTCATCATTTACAATGCCTCGAGTGAATGTTATCAGGATGAATATGAGAGAAATTTATTTTATACAGCATGTACAAGAGCGATGCATGAGCTGCACTTGTTCTCACTTGGTGAAATCAGCCCGTTTATATCAAATAAAGAAACTTATGAATACCAAGCACAATAAAAAGAGAACGGCCAGTGGCTTGAGTATCTGAGAAAGTGGAGAAGTAGTAGTACGGAAAATCGAGGGTGAAATCGCAAAGGTTTTCCCCTCGATTTTTTATTTATATGGATTCAGCTCCTGTTCATTGCCAAAATAAAAATTGTTTGATTAAGTTTCCACTACTATAAAACGAATTAGAAAGACAGTGAAAGGAGGATTTTTATATCCAATATTTACGAATAAATGTATTACTCACCTCTTTGATAAGTTTATTTTTCTCGGGTATTATTCTTTTTTCTTATAAGTTATTTGCTGCAGGAATGTTGCCCATCATAGGCTTGCTTTTTATCTACGCTTTAACCTCTAAATATCGTTCAACTGTTTCTCTGTTTCTATTCTTTTTAGTAGGGACATGTATGTTTCAAGTAGGAAGCAATTATTTCATTGAATGGGATCTATCTAAAGAGATGAAAATCATTGTAAACAGAGTTTTACTTTTGTTTATCATAGGTGGACTATTGCTTTCAATTTTATTGTCCAAGCAAAAGGTATTTCTTTTTGCATCATTACCAGACTGGCAGAAACGTATAGTGATGCCACATCATTCAATTAAGCTAACGTATTTTTTACTGTTTGGTCTAATTGGTTCGGCTACAATTTTTGTACCTTTACTATTCGCTGAAGATATAAGCTATACAAAATCATTCGTCATATACGGTATAGTATTCTCAATCATAAACGCTATTTTAGAAGAGGTGCTTTGGAGAGGGATCATGTTATCTCAATTAAAAAGTAATCTATCGACTTTTTACGCTGTTTTTATTACGAGTATTGGATTTGGTCTCTTGCACATATCAATAGGAATTCCTGTGGTAACAAGTTTACTTTTTTCTTTTGGTGGACTTTTCTATGCATTTGTCGTTTTAAAGACGAAAAGCATATACCCAGCCGTAGTTTTTCATTTTATTATTAATTTAGGCATGGTCTTTAACGGATGGATATTTTAGTATCTTGCACCAAAAAGCTCAGAGCTATATATCGCTCTGAGCTTTTTATGAGTTATTAGTATTGTATATTACCTGAACTGTCTACAGTAGGTCGTCTTTTTTTATTGACTTTCAAAATGCAGCAAATACTTCACTAAGTAAAGGCCTGAGTTTGTTTTTTCTTGAAGAGGAATGGTCAGGCATGTAACGTAATAATATCCTTTTGGAATATCATAGCTTAAGGCTTCAGATAGGACGCTTTTGATTTCAATGCCATCGCTTTCGACGTGAAATGGAAGGCGAGTCGTCTTTTCAGCTTGTGATGCGTCTGGAGTTTCGTTTACCCACACTTCGACAATGGCTTTTGTGTTCGAAACAGCTTCAAACGAAATGGCTTTATCATCTGCGACATATCCTTTTTGAATATCTTCATCACTCCAGTCGTGATGGGGCTTTGGCTGTCCTTTTTGAAACAGCGTAAACTGATGATATGACATCGTTAGCTCTTGTTCTTTCCATTTTGTTTTCATCTTTTCACCTCTTCAAAGTAAAGCTTGTTCAGCTATTATTGCACGATAAATTGTACGCGTGTACCATCTGGGTATTGTTCTAATTGATTTCCAACCCATGAGCCCGCTCCGCGGTTATCAGAAGGTGAAATATAGCGAATATCAGCTCCCGCTCCGCCTTCTTCGCACATAGCCATTGGCCATTCGTCGCGGTCATATCCTGTTTTTGTTGGGTATCCTTTCAGCGATTCTTCCCGATTCGCTTCAGCACCGTCGCGATCAATTGTGCAAACGGAAGAGTGACCAGCGGCAATCGCGTCGCGAATATGATCACCCGTTTCAGGATATCGGTCCAGTGGAAAATAAAGCGTTGCATCATAGTTTACTTCGGCTTCCGTTTTTTCAGGAGCTAAAAACGCTGCATGTCCTATAAACCCTAAAACGCATGCAATGATAATGAATAGACTTGCCATTAATTTTTTCCCGTATGTACTCATCTCAAACCTCCAGTGTAGTCGTTTTTACAGCTTAACTATACTCTCAGATTGCTAAGTTTAGATTACAGGACAATAAATACGGTGTAAACAAGTATTAACAATTATGTAAAAATGATCATTTTGTCTTGTCTGTAAGATGTAAAAAGCCCCCATAATATTCTGAGAGTTATACTTTCTGATGTTTATCTACTTACGATTCAGATTAAATGGAGTGTGAAGTGTCTATTTGCATGTGGGTGAGTCCTAGGTGAAAAAAAGAGTCAATTTCCTTTACTTGACATCATACCCTAATAGGTATAAAGTTGTGTATACATTTACTTCTTGCGTATAGCTTAAAAGCAAGAAACGCAATCATGCATGAGCGGAGGTAGTAGTATGATGGAATATGATAAGCAAGTTAAAAATCGCTTGAAACGAATTGAAGGTCAGTTAAAAGGCGTCTTGAATATGATGGAACAAGGAAAAGACTGCCGCGACATCGTGACACAGCTCTCAGCAGCCAGAAGCGCAATTGATCGCACGATGGGTGTTATTGTCAGCACAAACCTTGAACAATGCGTAAGGGAAAGCATTGAAAAAGGCGAGAATACCGAAAACTTAGTAAAAGAAGCAGTAGAGCTGTTAGTAAAAAGCAGATGAGACATTCGTTTCATCTGCTTTTTGTTTTTACTGTACGCTGCTCATAAGGATAAAAAGCGCTGTTCCTAAACACAATACGGATAGGAACAGCGCTTTTTTAGGTTTATCTCGTTTTAAGAACAGGAAAGATATATGAAGAGAAAGGAGGAGGTCAAGGTGAGTGATGACAAAAAGTCACCAACATATAATCATACGGAAATTCATCATAAAATTGAGGCTTCTCCAAAAGCGCCGGGAATCAAAGCTGCTTTTCGCTTTAACCACGCTTCTTCTCCGTGGGTAAGAGGAATCAGCTCGGGCTTGTCTTCAAGTTTGCCGATTTTAATAGGAATTTTGTTTGATCATTTGCAGTACGGACTCATTGCAAGTATTGGCGGCTTTACATATTTGTATACAAAAGATGAACCTTACGCGCAGCGTGCCGTTAAGTTATTTTTAGCTTTGCTTGGCGTTACGCTGTGCTTTACGCTAGGCTCGTTATTTGCTGACGTGGAGTGGATGAAAACTATTTTATTTGGTGTGATTGGAGCCGTATCGGTTTATATCTTCGGAGCTTTAAAAATTCCGGGACCTTCCGCGATGTTTTTTGTCCTTTCATTTGCAGTGAGTACAAGCATTCCAGCTCCGAATTTACAGGCAGTTTTTTTGCATGCAGGTCTCGTTTTTTTAGGAGGAGCACTATCTTGGTGTATTAGCATGAGCGGCTGGCTTATTAATCCGCGCGGGCCTGAAACGGCCGCTGTGGCGAAAGCTTATAGGCAGCTAGCTTCATTTGTTGGATCACTTGGCACGGAATCGTTTCACGCTGAGCAGCACAAAACGGTTGTAGAGCTTCGAGCAGCGGAAACAGCAATGAAGCAAGCGAAAATTAATCGAAAAAAATCATCGTTTTCTCACCGCCTGTTTTTATTAAACCAAAAAGCTGAAGGGCTGTTTATTTTTGTGATGGCCGCTGCGAATGATTTTAATCCGGCTGTTTCGAAAAAAGCACAAGCGGTAATTGAAACGTTCGCATCCGAAATGGCCACGTTAAAAAAACATAAAAAAATTCGAGACGTGCGAGAAGAAATTGAAGAGCTGTCCATCAAAGAAGAGCTGCGCACATTGTTACTAGATGTAAACGACGTTCTTCAAATGAAGGAATTAAAAGAAACGGAGTATATTCAATTTTCACAAGGCAGCGTAAAAGCACGGTTAAAAGCTGCTTTTCACAAACGTTCGTATGTACTTAAAAACGCTTTGCGCTACGGAATTATTATGATTATCGCCGCAGCTGTTGCCTACACGACAGATATTCCAAGGTCTTACTGGATTCCTCTCACGTGTGCAGGAGTGATGCTTGGGGCAACCGTTCGTGCAACGGTTCAGCGAGGTATTCAACGCTCTGTCGGAACCATTTTAGGTATTTTAATTGGAACCGGGATTCTCATGCTTGAACCAACGGGAATTGTCATTGCGCTCATTGTCTTTGTGCTTCAGTCAACGATTGAAATTGTGATTGTTAAAAACTACGCGCTCGGTACGCTTTTTATCACACCGAATGCTCTTTTAATTGCTGAAAGCGGTCATCCGGACAAAGCGATTAGCTACTTTACGTCCGCTCGGGTGATTGATATTGTTATTGGTTCTGTTATTGGAGTGGTCGGTACGGTATTAGTTTTTAAACGAGCTTCTTCGCTTCGTCTGCCGTATTTACTTGGAGATGTCATTCGAAAAGAAGGACAATTTTTAGAAATGCTAAGCACTGAACAAGATGAAGAAAGAATTAAACAAGAAAGAAATAAGCTTCAAGGGGAACTAGTTAATCTTCGGGCGCTTTATGATAATGTGATTGGAGAATATTCTAAAACGGCCGTCAAGCTTGAAGGACTGTGGCCGGCAGTTGTCGCTACGCAGCAGTTAGGTTATATGCTTCTTGCGTCGTATGAAGGATATGAGCTGTCAGAAATGGAAAAGCGAGAGCTTCAGGAAACATTTGCTCAGCTAGCCGCAGCAGCAGAGCAAAAGCGAGCGCCAAAGCTTTCAAGTGTTCCGACCCTGAAACGCTACCCCATTATTCAAGGGGAAATAACTGCTTTATATGAAAGTCTGCAGGTAGAAATATAAAAAGCACGGAACCAATGGGCTCCGTGCTTTTGCTTTTACATATCCACAACTTCACTTACCGTTTTATTTACATCGTCACGCGTCATTTTTTCTTTTCCTTTCATTAAGGCGTTTAACGTTCCATCGGCAAGCGCTAACGGAATTTTACAGAAATGAAGAATCGGAAGCGATTTGACATCTTCTAAATATTTCTTTCCTAGTGACAGATTGCGGCGAGCATAGGCAAACATATCTTCTCTGCTCCAGTTGTTAGGGAAGAAGCTGACTCCACGCTCTGAATCTTCCGAGGTATTGCGCAGAATATTTACAGACTGCAAGCCGCGTCCAAATGCAATGGCTAATTCTTTGTCTGTCTCCGTGCCGTCATACCATTTCCAAATGTCGTTAAGCATCACGCCTACTAGACCAGCTACATAGAACGTATAGTCATCTAAATCCGCTTCATTTTGAATATGCCAGTCTTTTTCTACCCAATCGGCCATTCCTTTGGCCATAATAGAAGTTGCATCTAATACTTGATCTGCAACTCCAGTCGGACAAAGCGCAATCCAGTTGCCGAGCTGAAGCGTTACGTCAGGTAAATCAGCTTGATAAGGACCTACTAATGCCATGTAGTCGTCTTCGTTAAAAGACTTTTTTAACAGGTCACTAATGGCGTAAAGCAAGCGGCTTTTTACACCGGCTTCTAGCTCAGGGTGATCTTCAATTTCATCAATTGCCCTCATACATAAGTAAGCAGATCCTACTGCATCTTGCAATTCTGCCGGCAAGTGGCTAATTGGAATAAAAAATGTTCGGCTTGTCTCTTTTAACATCACCATTGCGTTGTCGCGTAATTTGTTGGGTACACTCATTGATAACTAGCTCCTTTTTACATATCCACATGTCAAATTAGTTTAAGTTTTCATCTTATATACTATAGTAACAAAAAATGAGCATTTAATGGAGTTTAAAGATTACTTATTAACGATATTGTCATTATTTTGTAGTATTTAAACAGAGATACTTGTATCATGCACAAGTTTACACTACGATAATACTCGTTCATTCTTCATTTTACAGACATAAAAAGTTTATTTTTAAGAAAATTGCCGTCATGCTAATGGGTTAGATGAACTTTTAAGAAAACCCTCAACAGTCGGGTATACATAATACATAGGAGAATACAGAGGTGAAGGTATGAAAGTTTTAATTGTAGAAGACGATAGCAAAATATATGAATTAGTGAAAGAAAAATTCGAACAGTGGTCATTTGAAGTGGCTGGAGTAGAAGATTTTCAAAAGGTAATGGAAGTATTTATTGCAGAAAGCCCAGAATTGGTCATTTTAGACGTGAATTTACCTGTATATGACGGGTTTTACTGGTGTCAGCAAATACGTACAGTTTCAAAAACTCCTATCGTATTTCTGTCGTCTCGTGAACATCCAATGGACATTGTTATGGCAATGAATGTTGGGGCGGATGACTATATCCAAAAGCCGTTTAACTTGGATGTTCTTATTGCTAAAGTGCAGGCACTTCTGCGCAGAACGTATTCGTATGGAGACACGATTTCAGACGTTATCGAGTGGAACGGTGCGGTGCTAGACTTAAAAAAAGGAAGTTTGCATTATAACGATCGAGAAGTTCATTTAACGAAAAATGAATTTTTTATTTTACGGCTTCTTTTGGAAGAGCGAGGCAAGATTGTATCGCGAGAAGAGCTTATGCGAAGATTATGGGAAGATGAGAAATTTGTAAGTGACAATACGCTTTCAGTCAACATCACACGCATTCGTACCAAGCTGGAAGAAATCGGGCTGAATGATCAAATCGTGACCAAAAAAGGTCAAGGATATCTGGTGAATTAAAATGTGGAAAAGGTTTTTAAGAGAAAGGCTAAGCTGGATTCTATTCGTTCTTCTATGGCTGAGTGTAATCGATGCTCTGCTGCTTCTCGAGTATGATATTAAGGTATCGTCTACTTCGTTTTGGTACTTGAATCTTTTAACGCTGTGTATGCTAATTCTATTTCTTTTATGGAGAGGAGTAAAAGAAAGAAGATTTATAAAAAGATTAAGTTTAATGCTGCAGAATGACGCGTACGATTTACAAGAAATGCATTCATACGTGCGAACGAAAGCAGATGAAGACATGCTGAGTCTGCTGCAGCGTATAGATCGTGTCTATCGCAGACAAACTCACGCTCTTCACGTACAGCAGCGAGAACAGCAGGAATATATAACGACGTGGGTTCATGAAATCAAAACGCCGCTTACTGCTATGAAGCTGCTTATTAACGCTCGTCGTACAGAGCTTTATAAATGGCCTTGGCTTAAGGATATTGAAGATGAATGGATGAAAATTGATGGGTTAGTAGATCAGAATTTATATGCCGCACGTCTGCGTCACTTAGAAAAAGATTACCAGGTGCAGGCAGTGTCGCTAAGCGAACTTGTTTTTCCAAACGTTGCGTATTTCTCGAAATGGTGTATTGAGAAAAGACTGCATATTGATGAAAAGAATCTAGATACGTTAGTGCAAACTGACCCAAAGTGGATGCAGTTTGTTGTGAGGCAAGTGTTATCCAATGCAATTAAATATAGCCCTCTAGAAGGAAAGCTTTCTTTTTTTAGTGAAGAAACGCCGAAGTATGTGAAGTTATTTATCGTTGACCAAGGGGAGGGCATTCCACCACAAGACCTTCGGCGCGTATTTGAAAAAGGATTTACAGGAAATGTCGGAAGAAAATCGAAAGGAGCTACGGGGCTAGGGCTGTATTTTTCAAAAAAAATTACAGATGCTCTTGGCCATCGAATAGAGGTACATTCACTTTTACACGAAGGAACCACCGTAATTTTGACCTTCTACAAACCGAATTCTTTTGATAACCTTTCAAAAATGTAAGGTTGAAAGCCGAGATTGTCATCTGCTTCAAACGAATCTTTCCTTGTTACGAAGTAAGATAGAGCTATACACAAGGAGGGAACGTACATGAAGCGAAAGTGGATTAGCCTTTTAGCCCTGATTTTTATTGTGGGAGCATGTATAGGAGGAATAAAGATTTATCAAAACGCCGCAACGGAGCATCAATACGGGATCATCCCAAAAGAAGCAAAAAAAGTGGACGACTATGGACGAGTTCAATATACCATTTCAGTAATAAACGAAAAAGGACAAACAACGTTTCAAACGTTTACGACGATTAAACAGTTAAAAGAAGGAACGGTTATTGACCTTTTTGTTCGAGGTAACGAAGTTCGGAAATATGACATTATAACAAAAAATGAGCTGCCGCAGCGGGTGAAAAGCGTGTGGCCTACAAAAGAACGAAAGGAGGAAGGGAAATGAGCATTGTCCTTGAAGGGAAAAATGTAACCAAAACGTTTGGATCAAGAGGAAACGTATACGAAGCGCTACAAGGAATTGATTTTACAATCGAAGAAGGAGAGTTTGTCGGTATTATGGGACCATCTGGAGCGGGAAAAACGACGCTGATGAACATTCTTTCAACGATTGACCGTCCCACAGATGGCGAGGTATGGATTCAAGGAGAAAACGTGGCGCTCATGAAAGATAAGAAGCTGTCTGCTTTTAGACGCAATCATTTAGGATTTATTTTTCAAGATTATAATTTACTGGATACGTTAACTGTAAAAGAAAATATTCTTCTGCCGCTTACGGTTACAAAAATGTCTAAGAAAGAAATGGAAGCGAAGCTTAAAGACACCGCAACGCGACTGGGCATCTATGAGCTAGCGGATAAGTATCCGTATGAGATTTCTGGTGGACAAAAACAGCGCGTTGCAGCAGCGAGAGCAATGATTACGAATCCAGCCGTTATTTTCGCCGATGAACCTACCGGAGCTCTTGATTCTAAGGCCGCTTCAAGCCTGCTTGAAAAGATGTCCCAGTTAAATCAAGAAGACCGTGCCACCATTATTATGGTGACGCATGATCCGCTGGCTTCAAGCTACTGCAGCCGCGTGCTGTTTATTAAAGACGGACAAATTTACACGGAGCTGTTTAAAGGCGAACAAACGAGACAAGAATTTTTCAAACGAATTATGAACATTCAAGGCGCATTAGGCGGTGAAGGCTATGACCGTATTTGATCTTGTTAAAAAGAATATGCGCAAAAATATTAGTCGGTACAGCCTTTATTTCTTTTCAATGATTTTTAGTATTGTTGTGTACTATGTGTTTGCTACGCTTCAGTACGACCAATCGATTTCAAAAGTGATTGGAGAAGAGATGAGGCTGCAGGGCATTTTTAATGCTTCAAATTACGTTCTGCTTACTTTTATTGTTGTCTTTATTTGGTACACAAACTCATTTTTTATCAGACAGCGTAAGAGAGAGCTCGGACTGTATCATTTAGTCGGTATTGAAAAACGTACGATTGGGAAAATGATTTTCTACGAGAATATGCTGCTGGGGATTTTTTCTTTGGTGGTCGGTATTTTACTAGGTACCGTGTTTTCAAGGCTGTTTGTGCTGTTTTTACTAAAGCTTATGGGACTGTCGCTTTCTATTACGCTCACATTTTCTCTTCAAGCGGTTTTAAAAACAGCGGTAGTGTTTTTGATTGTTACCATTTTTATCTCGTTTCAAGGCTATTTTATTATGTACCGCTATACGCTATTAGATCTGTTTCAAGCAGAAAGCAAAAGTGAACGCGTAAATAAAATGAATTCGAAACGCTCAATTGCAGTGGGAGGACTGGGTATCTTACTCGTTGGCTATGGGTACTACCTTTCATCGGGAAACATTGTGACGCCTAATTTTTTTCTAATTGTAGCCGTTGTACTGTTCTCGGTCATTTTCGGTACATTTTTACTTTTTAAAGCCACAATTGAGTGGCTGATGGGACTTTACCGAGAGCATGCAAGCCGATATTATTCGTTTGCAAATATGCTAAGCGTTTCTACGATGATGTATCGCATTAAAGCAAATGCACGAGTGTTAACCTTAATTACGATTTTGTCGGCTACTACACTTGTAGCAGTTGGTGTGACGTATTCCTCGTACTATAACACAAAAGCCGATGCCAGAAGCATGCAGCCTTATGACTATACGCTGCACAGTAAAAACGCAGCGCAAGGCTTTATGGATGTACTGCGTGAGTTAGATATCCAATCAAATCAGTATGTCTATCATATCGTGAAGCATTCCGCTGATTTATCGGATTTTCGATTTATTACATCGGGCTACTATAAAGATAGGGAACAAATCAGCTTTTTAGATGAAGAAGAAGTGCGGAAAAATGGCGTTTCCGTTCCTGCGCTAAGCGCAAACGAAACCGTTATTTTTGATTCAATGGCAAAAGGAAAAGTGTTTAAGCCTAGTACAGGTAAAACCGCAGCTGTGCAGCTGAAGGAATCAGAACAGCTTGCTTTAAAAGTCGTTAAATCCGAGCCTTTGCTCATTCTTGATTCTGACAGTGCCGGCTATCAGTTTGTAGTCAATCACGACACGTTTATCAAACTTTCAAAGGCTGGAAAAAAGCAAGCGGTGTACGTATTTAATACCGATGATGGAAACAAACAAAATGAACTTACTAAGAACTATCATCAAATCGCAAAAGAAGCTGGAGAAAGCCGTACTTCATACTATGATGTGTTTCAGGCAGGCTTAATGAGTAAAGGATTGTTTATTTTTATTGGAGGATTTTTAGGGCTCGTCTTTTTGATGGCAACGGGCAGTATTATTTATTTTAAGCAAATCTCCGAAGCCGAACAAGAGCGCAAAAGATTTGAAGTACTGCGCAAGCTTGGGTTTTCAGTGTCTCAAATGATGAGCGCCGTTCGAAAGCAGCAGCTGTTTACGTTTGGTTTGCCTTTAGTAATTGGCATCTTGCACAGTCTATTTGCGCTGAAGGTCATTACGAATCTAACCGGTGAAAGTCTGATCGTTCCTGTTTTAATAGCGGATGCAGTATACGGGGTTATTTATTTCATTTTCTACTGGCTGACAATGAATTACTATCGAATGGTAATAAAGCGACTGTAAAGAAAAGACTGTTTCGATCAAAGAAACAGTCTTTTTTGTTGAAAAAATAAAAGGTATGGAGTAGCGAAAACCTGAATATAAAAAGGGTATATAAAAACTAGAGAGTTGCAAGGGAGGGGAAAAATGTGAAAGCAGATGCTGTGTTTGAAGGGGGAGGCGTTCGAGGGATTGCATTCACGGGTGCGATTGAAGCAATGGAAGAAAGCAATGTAGAATGGCAGCGTCTAGCAGGTACGTCAGCCGGAGCGTTGATTGCGGCACTTTTGGCGAGCGGCTATAAAAGCGGGGAAATTCGCAAGGAGCTTCAAAACATGGACTATGCTAAGTTTCGCGGGAAAACGATCATTAACCGAATTCCTCTCATTGGCAACTTGATTGAACTGATGGTTCATTTAGGTTTTTATAAAAATGATTATTTGGAAAAATGGGTGTACGGTCTGCTGCGTGAAAAAGGAATCGAAACGTTTGCAGATTTGCCTGCAGATAAGCTGAAAATTATTGCCTCAGATATTTCGAACGGACAGATGCTTGTGCTCCCTGACGATTTGCCCCGATACGGAATGCAGCCAAGCGATATGAAGATTTCACAAGCCGTGATGATGAGTGCGTCCATTCCTTTTTTCTTTCGTCCCGTCATTTGGAAATCCAAAGGGTTCAAGAGGTCATACATTGTCGATGGAGCGCTTTTAAGCAATTTTCCGATTTGGCTGTTTGATACGGAGCATCCGCGTTTCCCGACGTTTGGTTTTCGATTTGTAAAAGAAGAAATTGATACAGCTGCTATTATTCCAACACCTGTCCATTTATTTAAAAGCATGTTTACAACGATGCTGCAAGCTCACGATTTGCGGTATTTGAACGCGGAGACAAAAGAACGAACCGTACAAATTCCAACGGGTGTGATTACGGCAACGGATTTTGCCTTAAAGGAAGAAGAAATCGAGTTTTTATATGAATCTGGTTATATATCAGCCAAGCGCTTTTTAGAAAAGTGGGATTTTGAACAGCATAAAATGAATCGGACCGAACGTCCGCTGACGCGAAGGAAGCTCCTGTAACAGGAGCTTTTCTACGGCTGTTTTAAAATGTTGACTTCCACAGCCTCGCCTTTTGCGGGAACAGAATACTGAACGCTTTTGTCTTTTTTGAGCCATGCTTTAACGAGCTGTCCTTTTTTGTATGTTTGATCATCCGCAACTTTTACATAGATAGGCTGTACATCGCTTGAACCAAGTATTTCTTTTGTTGTATAGTCAAGCGCGGTATCTCGCGGAATGACGTTTGCAATAAGAATTTCATTCTGTTTCACTTGTAAAATGCGCCCTTGAACTAAATAGCCGGCTGGCTTTTTTGACTGCTCGGCGTTATCCGAACAGCCGCTTAAACAAATAAAAAAGAGAAGAAAAAGTGCAGCTGATTGAACGGTAAACTTCATAAAATCTCCTTTCCGTTTTAACATGACTACCATTATAGCGCGTTTGACCATTTCTTTTCCAGTTTTCGGAGGAAGCAAGAGGTAATCATTGACGTTATTTCAGCGCGCGTGATATGTTTTAACTCATAAACGCTATATTACTAGAAGCTATGCTTAGTACGGGAGGTCCTTGTATGGATGTTACCTTTTTAACCAATGTTATTCGACATATATTAGAACGAGATAATTTTGTCATAGACTTTGAAGAATCAGACGAACAGAATATTCATTTTTGGCATCGAGACGAGCCGTTTCGCCTTTTTATTTCAGAGCAAACGGAGGATTATTTAGTATGGACCGTGTTTGAAAATGAAAAAGAACAGTGGAGCGGCAAGACATTTCTTCAAGAAGTGACGAATACGTGTAAAGACTGCAGTGAGCCAATCGCACACTGGATTTATAAAGATGGAGGCAAAGCAGGTTATTGCGATCGTTGTCTTCAAACGTTTGGAAATGCGTATTTTACCAATGCTGATGATATCAAGCAAAACCTTCATTTAATTGACGGTTCTATTTGTTTTATTACCGATGAAACCGGAAGCGACTGGTGGATTGCATATGAAGGATTCAAACGAGTAATTGCAAGATTAGAAGAAAATCCTAATCAGAAAGTCGAAATGTACAAGCCTGAATATCCCGTCTTTAAATGGGAAATACATTTTCTAGAGGAAAACAATTCTGCTAGCTTTAAGTTCAAAGATGACTTTGCATCTGGAATTGTACCGAAGGGAAGAATACTCTAACATCCTTGTTATAAGGGTGTTTTTTCTTATAATGGGAAGTTTTTTTGAAAAAAATAATTAATTTAGGTTAAAAAGAAGGAATTAAAGGGTAAAGAGTAGAAGATATATCACTATAGGAAGAATGGGGGAAATAATTATGACAACTACAACAAATTTAACACTGGGGTACAAAATGTACACGATTGATTTTAGCCGTCCAACGCAGTCTAACGAGGCACTGCTTGATTTCTTTAAAGATGTGCAGCACAGACAGGGAAATAATGCAGAAAGCTTTTCTAAAACATTAATGGAAATTGAAGAAATCAAAACAAAATATGTAGATCATGAAATTGTCCTGCTGGCTAAATCGCTTGAACAGCAAATAAGCCGCTCAAATGCAGAAAAACTTGAGGTCTGATAATCACCAGAAATGGTCGATTTATCAGACCTTTTTTATTTTTATCGATGTAGCTCTGTCTCCGTGGCTAAAGAGCAGCCAAGGAGACAGAGCTAGACCTAAGCGGAAGTTGTCCTCCCTTGCGGCCTGCCAACTTCCGCATAGGTGGACCTTTTTGGGGGAATTCAAGGGGTCAGGGAATCTGGTAGCGTAGATTTTTGGTCGACGATAAAATGCTGTACATTTCTCAGGACGTTTGATTTCATCAAAAGTTGTAGATGAATAGACTATTAAGTCGTTGGAGGCGTTATATGGTTGGAATTTGCAGCTGGAAGTGTGCAGTGAGTGGAATAAGTATTGCGAGTGTCTACAGTAAGCAGCCGTCGTGGCAGCGGGAGTGTTATTTGGTGACACCTGGTAAAGTTTATTATGAGTCGTGCTATCAAGGGTACGGAGAGTTTGCGGGAATGGATATTTTTTATTTGATGAGAGAACGCGGAGCGGAGCAAGAAGACAGTGAAGGGGTAGCGGCTTTTAAGCCTAAGATTGTGCTGGCGAAGTATTACAGCGGACAGCGTTATGAAGAACTGCCGGAATCAGAGCCGTGTCCGTATGGAGGCTATTTTTTTGAAGGGTGGAAGGAAGGATAGCGAATATACATAAAAGCTGTAGAGATATCTCTACAGCTCGTTATTAACGTCTTGTTTCATCGACAGATTGTTCTAAGTCACTTACTTCTTGCGTAATTGTATTTAATTCTTCTTGCACCGCTTCAGCTTCAAGAACAGGATCTTGAACGATTTCTGTCGTTTCAAGCTCTTCTGCTGCAGCCGTTTCTGCAAGCGGCTGTTCTTTAGCAGTGCGTAGAGATTTCACTTTGTTGACAACTTGCGAAGATTGTTCGGAGACTTTTTGTGAAAGACGAGCCGTGCGCTGTTTGAAATCTTGGCCTTTTGCATATACCGTTTCTTTCACTTGACCTGTTTTAGCAAGTGCTTGATTCGCTCCGTCTTGAATAGAAGCACGCAGCTCTTTTCCTGACTTTGGCGCTACTAGTAAAGCTGTTGTTACACCCACTACGCTGCCTACTAAAGTGCCGACTAATAACTCTTTGCTTCCACCTTTTGTTTCTTTACCCACTGTTTCTTTTACGTTTTCTTTTGTCATGACATTTCCTCCTTTTATAATATGTAATATGAAGGGTTTACCATTTTGTTGAATACTTCCTGCAAAACGCAAATGATTCGCTAAAAAAATCTGCAAGTGCCGTCGGACGCTCGTACAGGCTGGTGAAATTTGATTGTATATAGTATTCAACCACCTGACAGAAAAACCTTCTTTTCTGCTATAAAAACAGAAAAAAACTTATCTATAAAATCCGACACAAGAAAACGACAACATTCGTTCTTTGGTAGCATTTTCACTTGAAATTTTATATCATAGAGTGCAAGGAGAATACGTTCTCTTTTTTTAGATGCTGGAGGGATTGAAGAAATGGCTGAATCGAAGTACAGAACGATTTTAGAAGCAAAATCTGGAGAGTTAGAAGCATTAAAAGACAAAGCAATCAAAGACAGCTGGCAGCCGATTTATCATATTCATCCACAGTACGGGCTGATGAATGATCCAAACGGATTGATTCAATTAAACGGTGAATATCACGTGTTTTATCAGTGGTATCCGTACGGTGCGATGCATGGAATGAAGCACTGGGCTCATGTGAAATCTACGGATTTAGTAACGTGGGAACGCCTTCCGGTTGCCCTAACACCAACGGAAGAATATGAATCGCACGGCGCATACTCAGGCGGCGCTATCAAAAAAGATGGTCAAGGGCTGCTGTTTTATACAGGGAATGTAAAATACGAAGACGGCTCACGCTCAGCTAATCAATGTATCGCGATGCTAAAAAGGGATGGAAGTGTAGAAAAATACACGCACAATCCAGCGGTACGAGGCGTTCCTGATGGGTATACAGGACATGTGCGCGATCCGAAAGTATGGAAAGAAAATGATACATATTATATGCTGCTGGGCGCTCAGCGTGAAAACGAAACGGGCGCATTAATTGTGTATGAATCAAGCGATGCGCTTCAGTGGTCATTTAAAGGCGAAGTTCAAACATCGCTTCCTGACTTTGGCTATATGTGGGAGTGCCCGGATTACTTTAAACTGGACGGAAAAGATGTGTTTGTCTTTTCACCGCAGGGAATCAAAGCGGACAGCCACGATTTTCATAATATTTATAATGTGATTTACGCGGTGGGAACCTTTGATGTGGAAAGTTTAACGTTTGAAATGGAGTATTACCGTGAAATTGATAAAGGATTTGACTTTTATGCACCGCAAACGTTTCAAGATGAAAGCGGACGTCGCTTGCTATTTGCATGGATTGGAAACCCGGACGTTGACTATCCATCAGACGAATACGGATGGGCCCATGCATTAACGCTTCCTCGTGAGCTTTCCCTTGAAGGAAATGAACTTGTTCAAAAGCCTGTAGAAGAGTTAAATAAGCTTCGAGATCAAGCGGTTCATTTTAGAGGCACGCTAAAAAATGAAGAAGTGATTATTGATGAAGCAACAAACAATGCCTATGAAATCAATATGACGTTCCGCGAGATAGGGGCCAAACAGTTTGGTTTAGAGCTGTTTAATAGTAAAGAAGAAGAGCTTCGCCTTGTGTTTGATACAGAAAAGCAAGAAGTGAGACTTGACCGCTCTTCATTCCACCATCAATATGCAACGGAATACGGTGTCGTTCGCTCTGAAAAATGGACGGCGTCAAATGAAGTCGATGTTCGCGTATTTGTCGACAAAAGCATTGTCGAAATTTATATAAACGGCGGTAAAATTGTCTTCACTTCCCGCGTATTCCCGAAAAAAGATTCTAAATCAGCTGTAAATGTATTTGCAGAGGGATCTGTGGACTACCGTATTGATTATTACGGTATGTCGCGCGGCATTTCGTAAATGAGAAAAGAAGCTGTGACAAAAGTACTTTAGCGCAAGTGAAAAACGAACCACTAATTAACATGTTTGATTAGTGGTTCGTTTTTTTTACGATGGTGAATATAGTTTTATCTGTTTCGTTCCTTCTAGCAGTTGATTGGAGGGCAAGGCGAAGACTCCTGCGGGACAAGCGGAAGAGGTGAGACCCCGCAGGAGCCAAGCGACGAGGAGGCTCAGCAGCCGCCCGCGGAAAGCGAAGCCTTGCACGGAAATCAACTGCGGTGTAACAAGCGGTTCAGCTCATGTATCTCATTTATTCGTCTTTAGGTTAGCTTCATTTCGTTATGTTTTAACCTTTTTTTGAGCTCTATAAAAATAAAATACAAATACAAGAAGCAACTAAATGAGGAACAGCTGCAATAATAAAACGTTTCATCCATTCTGTATCCTCTCGCTGCCGGACCGGGGTAAAGTAAGGTCCTCTTGTTTCAAATCGAAATGTATCCAGTAAGGTTACGAGTGCAATTGCCGTAAGTAATATGCCAAGAGGGCCTGAAATATAGTAAATATACTGCCAGTTGCCTGCTGTAATAGAAATGATAATCACAATGATTAAAGATATAATGCCAGATATTAATCCCGTTTTCAAACTAAAAATCTCCTTACATCCAGTTTTTGCTTATCTATTTTACCATAACCGAATGAAGGTTTGTATATACGGCTCCAGACTGATATTTACTTTTTGGCTGTTCTTCTATGTAAGTATCTTCTCGTATAAAAAGAGTTTCCTAGCAAAAGCAGTGTCCCTAAAATCCAGCCAGCTGCAGGGGAATAAGGAAAGATATTTTTTATGCGTCAATCTGAACGTTTCTTTCCGGTTTATCACGCAGCGGCATCACCATACTCACAAATCCAACGACTACTACGATGATTGCCGCCGTTAAAAAAGTCGTCTGAGCACCTGCAAGCTTTACGACCATGCCTCCAAGAACAGGAGCAGTAAGTAAAACGGCGCTCGTTAAGGTGTTAATGAATCCGTACACTTTCCCTAGGTGCTCTTTGTCACTGTACTTTTGAACGATATAGTTAAACAGCAGCAAATTAAGTCCAACTCCGGCGCCACCGATAGGTGCAGCAATCAAAATAAAATAGCGCGACATAACGGCTGGGTTAAAGCAGCTAATAAAAAATAAAGAACCTCCAAATAGAAGCAGTCCAAGTGATAAAAGTCTAAATGGATGGTGAACCTGTTTTTTTCGATTAAGATACACTCCTGTTGCTAGCGCTCCCAGCCCGATTCCAGAAAGCAGCCAGCCGAGCATTTCCGGGTTATGAGGGAGCACATCTCGAAGAAAGATGCTAATTTGAGCATCAACAAGCATGACGACAAAGTATGAAACGTGAAACAAAACAACGACACGTAAAAGAATCGGGTGCTGAAAAACGAGTTTCCAGCCGTTTGAGTACGTTTCTTTCGGTTGATGGGAAGAACGAGCAGCTTGCCCTTGAATATTTTTACCTGCTTTTTTAAGTGAAAACAGCACGCCGATAGAAATCATACAAGCTGCGGCGTTAACTAAAATACATGCTTTAGGTGTTGTAAACGTCAGCGCGGCGGCTCCGAGAAACGGTCCCACAACTTTGGCAATTTGAAACATAATGTTTTGTAAAGTAGAGGCCTGCAGCAGCTGGTCTTCTTTGACCACTTCTCGAACGTAAGCGAGCTGTGCGGGCACTTTCATAACAGAACTCATAGAGCGCAGCGTCAGCACCCCTAGTGCCAAAAGCGGTTCATTTGTGAAAAATAACAGACATGTGAACAGAAGACGGACTAGTTCAGACAGAAACATCAGCTGTACTTTATTGTAGCGGTCTGCTAAATTTCCAGCTGCTTGACTTAGCAGGATGCTAGGCAAAGCGTACGCGACAGGAATAAGCGTAATCCAAAGGGAATTTGCGTGCCACACGTATGTAAAAAGCGTCATCACCGCAAACATATCAAATAAATCTCCGAAGCTTGCCGCAGTACTTGAAATAAATAATTTTTTATAAGAAGAATTAGCAAACAGCTTTTCTTTTTTCAATACTTTCATTCCTTTATGTGTTGTTCGTAAAAAATAATCGCATCTTCAATAAATTGAAGGACTTCGCTGTCAATAGGATAGAGATTAAGTGAACTGGATGCCTCAGGAGATTTGCGAATATCCCAAAAGGCTTTCTCTAAATCGGTATGAGGGCCAAATAGCTCACTTGATAAAAGCAGTATATCCGCCGCAATCAGCTGGCCATCTTCAGACTGTGGTGAACGCTGATGCTTTAAACACAGCTGAATTCGTTTAATGATGCTGATCCATTTATCAGCACTCTCATTCTCCAGTTTAGGCATATCACGCTGCAGAATCTCACTTTCTTCTATTGAAAGCAGATCAGTCCAGCTGCTTTGTGTAGTAGGCTGATTGTGAACTAAAGGAAGGAGCTGCTTCCAGTTTAGTTCACCTTCTATTTTTATACTGTTGCGAAGAGTGTGGGTGTGTTCTAAAGCTCGCTGAATTTCTGAAGCTTTTTGCTGAAGTTTTTGCTGATGAATCGCTAAAAGTTCATCAATACTTACTTGATGAAGAATAAGTTCAATATCTCGCAAAGGAACGGCTAAGTTTTTTAACAGGGTAATTTTCTCTAGTGTGACTAAGTCCGTTTCTGAGTAGGAGCGTTTTCCATTTTCGGCTTTTGACGATGGATGAAGCAATCCGATTTGATCGTAGTAACGAAGCGTACGCACCGTGAGTCCTAATTTTTTAGCGGCTTGCCCCGTAGAAAAATAAATCATGTTTAATCCCTCCAAAAAAATGCTTGCAGGTAACGTTACGTCACCTTTTACACTGAATATAGGTAAAAGGGAGGCGAAGTAAATTGAAACAACAAAATCAAGGATTATGGACAATAAAATCATTTGTAATTATGCTAGTCGTTACGTTTATTGGTGTTCCTGTTTTCATTGAAGGAGCATTGCAGCACGTTTTCCAGTCGTTATTTAAAAGTGAGCTCTATGCTGGAACAGCTACTGGATTTGTTATGGCAACTGTGTTTTTATCAGCTCTGTATTGGCTGATGGTGCAGGCTGGTGATAAAAAAATTGGTTTTCAATCGTTTTCAAAACGTCACTGGCCGCTCATTCTTTTTTGGCTTTTTGTGCTGATCTTAGGAAGTGTGGCAATTGTTGTACTCATGGAATGGTTTGGTATGACGTATGAAAATAAAAAAACAGCCAGTTTACAGCATGACCTGTCGCTGTTTTCATTTATACTTGCTTTTGTTTCAGCCGCTGTGATCTCACCTTTTTATGAAGAGATTATTTACCGAGGTTTTTTTTATACGTGGCTGAAACGTAAAGGAGGGATTGTATTTGGATTGGCGGGAAGTTCGTTTATCTTTATGGTGGTGCATATTCCAACGTACAATACCTTGCCTGTTAACTTTTTATCAGGTCTCGTGTTTGCATGGGTGTACGAAAAAACAAAGTCGTTGCTTCCGAGTATGATCATTCATGCTTGTTTTAATGGAATCGCCGTTATTTTAACAGCGGCAGCTTAATGTAGTTTCGATAATGGGTAAGCTATGATTTATCTTACCATATTATGTATAATGAAGAAGCGAATTGTAAAAAAATAAGCGGGAAATGAACCAAAAAACTGCTAGAAGCACTGCCTGTTCCTAACAGTTTTTTGTATATGCACGCACGCTCAAGGCTTGTCTTAAAGTGCACATTAAGGCGTATGATAATAGTGACTATAAACAGAAATAAAAAGGAGAGGGTATCGATGGAATATCGAAAGCTTGGAACAACAGGTCTGGAAGTATCAAATTTATGTCTAGGTACCATGGCGTTTGGACGGTGGATTGACGAAAAAGCGTCGGCAGCTATTTTACATAGCGCCATTGAAAACGGAATTAACTTCATTGACACAGCCAACTATTACGGAAAAGGGCAGGATGAAGAGTTTAGATATGGCACAGGGGAATCTGAAGAAATTATTGGACGCGCGTTAAAAGGAAAACGAGATGATGTTGTGCTTGCAACAAAAGTCGGCATTGCCGTAGGAAAAGGCAAAAATGATAAAGGTCTTTCACGCACACATATTATGAGAGAAGTTGATAATCAGCTTCGACGACTGCAGACGGACTACATCGATCTTTATCAAGTTCATCTTTTTGATCACCATACACCTATGGAAGAAACGCTTCGCACGCTAGATGATTTAGTTCGTCAAGGCAAAGTTCGTTATATTGGCTGCTCCAATTATGCCGCGTGGCAAATCGCAAAGTCTCATCATATTAGTGACAACATGAATCTTGAAAAATTTATTTCCGTTCAGCCTCAGTACAATCTTCTCTCTCGTGAAATTGAACAAGAGCTGCTGCCGTTTAGTCAATCCGAAGGTGTAGGCGTTATGGTATACAGTCCGTTAGCGCGCGGCATGCTTTCAGGCAAATATAAAACACCAAATGACGTGCCGCCAGAAAGCCGTGCTGCACATGGTGAAAAGCTACTGCGAAACTACTTTACTGACCGAAACTTTCAGCTGGTGGAGCAGTATCGCAAGTTAGCAGAACAACATGAAGTAAGCTTGTCTCAGTTTGCTCTTTCATGGGTGCTAAATCAGCCCGCTGTGACATCAAGCATTATCGGAGCTAGTAAATTGCACCACGTAACAGATGCAGTTGAAATCAGCGATTGGACATGGTCAGAAGAACTGCTAAACACCGTAAATTCACTGTATTAATAAAAAGTCCGCAGGTGCACCTGCGGACTTTTGTGTTTATATTTTAATTTCTTTTTGCTCTAACCTTGCTTCTAGTGAGTCGTACAAAGCCAACTTGTAGTTAATTTGCTCGAGGTATTTAAAAGTTTTGGCCATTTCTTCTTCTACCGCTTCTTTGTGCTGAAGCATCATGTTTTTTCGTTCTTTAATCGTGCTTTCCCCTTGTTTATAGAGCTCTACATAGCGCTTTATTTCTGCAAGCGGCATGCCAGTTGAGCGCAGAGCTAAGATAAAACGGATCCACTCAATATTCGTATCGTTATAGAGGCGCTTTCCATTTTCATCACGTTCTACAAAAGGAAGGATTCCTTCTTTTTCATAATAGCGCAAAGTCGGTGCGGAAAGCCCGGTTTTTTCATTCATTTCTTTCATGCTATAAGACAAGATTGTTCACTCCCACTTATGAATCGTAAAGCTTACTTTAAGGTATATGATAATCGATAGTTGAACGTTTTATCAAATTCTTTTTCGGTTATTTTAAAAAAATGGAACTTTTATACATTTTGTCCGTAATAACAAGTAGACAATAAGAAACTTACTGTAAAAGGTTAAGTAAAGGGGATAGAGTAATGAAAAAAATAAAATGGATTAGTTTTATACTGCTGCTGATTTCAAGCGGAGTGTTTTTTATCAATCATCAGTACGTCATTTTACTAGCAGCTTGGACCGCTTACGGAATGGCTTTATCAGTCCTGGTTTATTTCTTTTCATACGGCATGAGTGATTCAAATCAAGAATAAAAACCGTATGCGCGTTTCTTATTGTCTTCAAAATAAAAGCAAAAAATGAAAGGGTGGAAGAAATGGGAGAACTTTTTTGGATGATTTTATTCGGAGCGTGTATATGGGTGCCAATCATTTGGAATAAAATTGCGATTGGCAAGCGCATCGCACACGAAGAAAAGAAAGCAGGACGTGATTTAACAGGGGAAATCAATCCGTTTACTGGAGGAAGAATGTAAATAGGCGTAAAAAAGAGGCTGTGATAAAAGTATTTTCGTTGAATGAAGATCCGAATGATGAATCGAGATTCTTAATGCAGAATCAACGAGGAGGCTCAGCGGCCGCCCGCGGAAAGCGAAGTCTTGCACGGAAATCAACAGCGGTGTAACAAGCAGTCCAGCTTATTTATCTCATTTGTTCATCTTTAGGTTAAAGTAATTTTGTTATGTCTCAGCCTCTTTAATTAATAAAGAAAACAATAGTTTAATTTTGTGATAAATAGTATAATTAACCATATTTGTTTTAGACAGAAAGGCTGATGAAAAGGTGTCAACATTCTTTTTGGCCGGCATGGTACTTGTGCTGGTGATGATTGTTTTTTCGCGTACGCTGTGGGTTCCCAGCGGAGTGGTAGAACGTCTCAGCAAGAAAAAGTGGTTTCAAAACCACTGGCTGAGCGGAGGCTATTTGTTTGGCATTAATGCTTTATATTTTGGCACTACGATATTTTTACTCTATCTTCTTATGTTTACAGATATCCCTTATTTACATCTTGTTCTTATGTTTTTAGCGACGATTGTAAGTATTTTCACGTGGAGCGCTTTTAGTACAGCGTGGACAGGGTCATTTAAAAACCGTCTTAAAATGGCTTTAACAGGAAGCAGCTTTTACTTGATAGTGGCATTGATTATGGTGAGCCAGTGGCTAAGCGTTAGGCCTCTGTATCCCAATGAAGATACGTTTATGCGAGCTTTAGGATGGATGCTTGGCTTTTTCGTCTCAGCCGTCGCTTTTAGTATATGCTTCATCTTCACTGCGTTTCTAGGAAAACGTTCACCGCGTGTGTCATGATATCATCCGCTTTTTAACGTTTTTTTCTAGTTAACTACTATTGACGAAAGCAGGGGTAAACGTGATTCGAGAAATTTCATCTTCTGATGCAGCCGCTTTTTTAACGTTAAATAAAAAGCTTGATAAAGAAACCGCCTATATGCTGTATGAGGAAAATGAGCGTGCGACTACGCTTGAACAGCAGAAAAAAATGATTACCACTTTTTTAAAGATGCCGAACTCGACCATTTTAGTGGCGGAACAAGACGGACAGCTTGTTGGGCATTTATCTGTGATTGGAGGAAGCGTTAACCGAAAAAAACACAGCGCATACTTAGCTGTTGGCGTGCTTCATTCTTATGGAAACCGAGGTATCGGCACTGCGTTGTTTGAAGAAATGGAGAAATGGGCAGCGCAGAGCGGCATTAAACGAGTAGAGCTAACGGTGATGACTCACAATGAACCGGCCATTTCGCTGTATAAAAAGATGGGTTTTGAAATAGAAGGGAAAAAAGTATGTTCACTCGTTGTAGACGGAAAATCAGTCGATGAATATTATATGGGGAAGGTTTTTGAAAAAACGTGCTTAAAGGAGAAATGAACATGGAAACGACGATTGTTCAGTTAAATGAATGGGTGATAAAGCTTCCTAAAAAGCTTGAAGTACTCTCTGAAGCAGAGGCGTCAAACCGTCCTGCTCCTAAGAAATGGTCACCAAAAGAAATTGTGGGGCACTTATGTGACTCAGCCATTCACAATTTACAGCGCTTTATCAACGTGCAGCATGAAAAAACACCTTTGGCCCTGATACCTTACAAACAAGATGAATGGGTAGAACTGCAGCACTATCAAGATACGTCCATGGAAGAAGTAGTTGCCCTATGGAGCAGTTTAAATAAGCAAATTGCTTCCGTTCTTTTGCATATACCAATAGAAAAGCATATGTATCAATTCGAACTAGGAGATGGAAAGTTCGTTTCGCTCCAGTGGTTGGCTAAAGATTATATCGCTCATTTGGAGCATCATATCAAGCAAATCGACGCTCAAATGCCGCTAGGAGGCAAAGAGGATGAAAAAAGAACATAAAAAAGAAGAATCTCAGGTGAAAGTAGATTTTAGAGCAGGCCGCGCCTATGGTGATCATGAATACATAGGATCTTCGAAAAAAGGCGTGCTTCTTGCTTTGTTACCCGTTCTAATCATTGCTAGAGGTATACTTTTTTTGATGGTAAAATGACAAAAGCCGCATTATAGCGGCTTTTTTTCATAGAGGTGCTAAGTTTTGCTTCCTTCGGGATTGTTGAGGCTTTCTAGGGTGGAAAAGCCTGCGTGTTCTGCGACTATTTTAGCTGCAGAAGGAAGCGTTTCGACTCTTTCCCAAGATTCTGGGTTCCACAGTTTTGATCGCTTGAACGCTTTGCTGCAGTGGAGAAAGCACTCTTGTACTTCGACGCCGATAGCGAGCAGCGGAGGTTTATTTTGAACCGCCATTGTTTCAAGCAGCGCTTTTTCTTTTACAATGCAAGCTTTGCCGTTAATACGCAGCGTTTCTTCTATGCCTGGGATCAAAAAAAGCAGGCCTATTTGAGGGTTAGATAAAATATTTTCCAATGAATCTACTTTTTGATTGCCGCGCCTCTCTGGAATCAACAGCCTTTTCTCATCGACGACTTGTACAAAACCAGCCTGATCACCTCGTGGAGAGCTGTCGCAAATTCCTTTATGATCAGCTGTAGCGATGATGACAAAAGGGGAATGTTTAATAAATTCCCGGCAGTGTCGATCTAAATAAGGAATTATTTTTTGATGCGCCAATTTGTTAGGCGCGCCGACTATACGTCGAAGCTCTTCCTTCGTTTTTACTCGTTCTTTAAAGTGACCGTTTTTCATTCCTCTTTTCACTCCTACAGTTTGCGTATACTGAAAATACCATTTTTACATATGAAATTCTATGTTTTTATATTAAAAAAACAGAAAAATCAGTATATTAAAAAGAAGGAGAAGCATGGTAACGCTAATTTCGGTCTTTTTTTAAGTTTTTGATTGCGTTATCAAATATGTCATTAACCGTTTTCATATGTTCACTGACAAGATGGTCGGAGTCTTTTTCTCTCTGGCGCATGTCTTTTAACAAATCATCCATATCATCTAGCAAACTTTGAAAATACTCATCTTTTTGTTCTTCTTTCATTGTGGAATCGTCCATTTCATCAAGCTTATCGAGCTTATCTTCAATTTTTTTGAAGTATTCATCTCTCAAGAGTCTCACCTCATTTATAAAATAGCTTTCTGCTTATTGTATGCAAAATGTTTGTTTGCATGAGTAAGAAGTAGAAAGGGTATAAAGAAAAAAGAGTCTAAAAAGCTCATTTGCATCTTAGTAGGTTACTTTTTAGTTCCCATATTACTTTAAAGTGCGTACTTTTTTTTCGTGTTTGTATGCTTCATAATAAATTTTGTCAGGGAATAATAAGACATTTAATAAATTGATTATACGAATCAAATTCTAAAATAGAGGTATAAAAATTTCAGGAGGTTTTATTCATATGAGAGAGATACTGCAAGGAAAACTAGGTTTTGGAACAGCACCACTAGGCAATATGTATCGCAATATTCCAGAAGAAGAGGCCATCGCAACGGTTGATGCTGCTTGGGAAAGCGGCATCCGCTACTTTGACGCAGCCCCTCTTTACGGAGCTGGCTTAGCAGAAATGCGCCTTGGTGAGGCACTATCAAAAAGAAACCGCGATGAGTATGTGCTAAGTACAAAGGTAGGTCGCGTCATTTCAGATGAATTGGAAGATACATCTTCACGTGATATGGGAGAAAAAGGTGGGCTTTTTGAATTCGGCCGTAAAAATAAAATTATTAATGACTATAGCGCTGATGCAACTCTTCGTTCAATTGAGCAAAGCTTAAAACGTTTAAAAACAGATCGCTTAGACTTTGTGTATATTCATGATGTTGCGCAAGATTTTTATGGAGATGAGTGGGTAGGACAATTTGAATCTGCTCGAACGGGCGCATTTCGTGTGCTTACACGTTTGCGCGAAGAAGGAGTTATAAAAGGATGGGGACTTGGAGTAAACCGAGTGGAACCAATCGAAATTATGCTGGAGCTAGAAGAAGCAAAGCCTGATGTATCGCTGCTCGCTGGCCGATACACGCTGTTAGATCATGAACGTGCGCTGCAGCGAGTGATGCCCGAAGCTGTAAAGCATAATATGGACATCGTTGTCGGCGGACCATACAGCTCAGGCGTTCTTGCTGGAGGTACACACTTTGAATATCAAAAAGCGTCTTCAGACATTATGGCAAAAGTAGAAAAAATCAAAGCCATTGCAGATCGTCATCAGATCAGCATTAAGGCTGCTGCTGTACAGTTCTCACTGGCTAATCCAGCGGTTGCTGCCGTTATTCCTGGGGCCAGTCGTCCAGAGCGTATTGCAGAAGACAAAGCGGCATTAAACACGGTAATTCCGGCAGCCTTCTGGGAAGAAATGCGTGAACAGCAGCTTGTAGCGTCTCATGCACCGCTGCCAATAAACGTTAAATGAAGGTAGAACGGTAAATAGTAAGTAGAAAAAGAGTCTGGGACAAAAGTATTTTAGACGAAGTGAAAAACGAACCATTGATCAAAATCTTTGATTAGTGGTTCGTTTTTTTTGTTTTGAAATAGGGATTTGTCATACATTTAGTAAGAAATGATTAAAGACGAACAATTAAAATAAATAATATTAAAATATTCGCTTTTTATATTGAATAACCATTTTATATTTGATACATTTAGAAAGTGAAAAATATTGCTCGTATATGCTTGGAAATATGGTCTAAGTGTCTCTACCTGGTTCCCATTCAAAGAACTGGACTACGAGTTAAAGTATAAAAATGTTCGGTTTACCCAGACAGAAGCTGTATTCCGTACTTAATTTCTTATACTTTGACTCTAAAAAACGTAGACCATGAAACATGCTCTAGGTTTTTTTCTTTTGTCCAATCATCGAGTGTATGAAACAGCAAAACGAAATGGAGTGAAAGTAACGATCTATGAAAAACAAGATGTTAAAAACAGGGGCTTTATTGGGGATTAGTATGATTCTATTACTATCTGTACTTGCCGGGTGTAATTCAGCTTCAAAAAAAGAAGCAGGCGATAAACAGAAGCCTATTATTGTTCAAGGGCCGATGCCGATAGAAGCGCAGAAATTCGCTAAAAAATTAGAAAATGTAAAAGAAGAAAAGTCAGGGAATTTTGTTTTTTACAAAGGAACTGTCGATAATTATCCAGTCATCGTGGTTAAAACAGGAAAAGGAATGGAAAACACGGCAGCTGCTACAGCGATAGCTATAGAAAAATACCATCCTAAAGCAATTATCAACCAAGGAACATCGGGCGGGCATGATGAAAACCTGAACGTGTTTGATATTGTATTAGGAAAGCGAACAACGAATATAGGCTCTTTAAAAACAGAAGATAAAAAAGAAGGC
The DNA here is from genome assembly GCF_047872835.1 of Priestia sp. RMT2NF4. NCBI lineage: Bacteria > Bacillati > Bacillota > Bacilli > Caryophanales > Bacillaceae > Priestia > Priestia sp. RMT2NF4. The sequence continues at coordinate 187,103 of NZ_JBLQZO010000002.1, read as the reverse complement.
GAAGGAATGGATCCTACTGCGTGGAAGCCGATGGATTTAATGGCTTCTGAAGGAAGCGCTGGTGAAGATCCTGATGCTGAAAAAGCTCGTTATTATGAAGGAGATAAAACATTACTTGCAGCTGCAAATGCAGTAAAAGATACATATAAAAAAGGTAAAGTGGTTGAAGGAACGATAGGATCAGCGGACACGTGGAATAACGAAGTGGATCGAATTAAGTGGTTCCATACTAAATATGGGACGTCTGTAGAAGAAATGGAAGGCGCAGCGGCAGCACAAATTGCAGGAAGCTATGACGTTCCATTCTTAGGTATCAGAGTGTTATCTAACAACAAAGTAAACAATGGAAAATATAATCCAAATACAGCAGCCGCTTGCCAAGACTATGTTTATGAAGTAATTAAACATTATATCAGCACAAACGCTAAGTAAATCTTTATTTAAAAAAGCATCAAAGCTTTTGTTTCTCTAACAAAAGGCTTTGATGCTTTTTTCGTCATGTCTATAGGGGTTTACTGTATTTACGCTATCAAAATTTTATAAAATAAATGGATTGGTAAATTTAAAGTTTATACAACTCTTCATACTTTTTCGTCAAATAATTAATTAACGGCTGAGCATCAATTCTATCTATAGAAAGACCAGTTAATATCTCTTTTGGCGTCTTTAGTTTTCCATACTGGTGAATATGCTGTTTTTGCCAGTCTGCTATAAGCGATAGATTTTGACTCGAAATGATTTTATCAAAGTCAGGATGGTCATTGATTAGGGCTTCTTGTAGCTGAGCTGCATAAATAAATCCTAGATTGTAGGAAGGGAAGTAGCCAAACGCTCCTCCGTACCAGTGGCCATCCTGCAATACTCCGTCAATGTCCGTTTCTGGTTTGATTCCTAAGTACGCTTCATATTTTGTATTCCATGCGGAAGGAAGATCCGAGACGCGAAGCTTGTCAGCGAATAAATCTCTTTCTAGCTCGTAGCGAATGATAATATGCAGCAGATACGTAAGGTCATCTGCTTGCAAACGAATAAGAGAAGGTGTGACTTCATTTAAGGCAAAGTAAAGAGTTTCAAATGAAATATTATCGTAGATCGCAGGTTCTAACTCTTTGAATAAGTGAGCGTGATTTCTCCAAAACCCTTCATGTTTTCCGATGATGCGTTCCCAAAAAAGAGATTGAGATTCATGCAGTCCCATAGACGTGTATGCGCCTAACCCTGTGTCAAGCAACTCAGAGCTAATTTGCTGATTATAAATAGAATGTCCGCCTTCATGTAAAAACATAAAAGCTGCCAGTTTTACATTGTGTTCGTCGTATCTTACTGCAAGCCTTGCGTCGTGAGGGTGAATGCCTGCACTAAACGGGTGGGTAGTGGTGCCTATTTGTCCCGACTTAAAGTTATAGCCAATCGCAGTTAGCAGGTGTTTTCCGAGCTTTTGCTGATTTTCGACCGAAAACGATTCGTGGAGAAACGATGTATCATGTGTAACCGAGGAGCGTTTGATTTTTGTCAGCAAAGGAAGAATAGCATCTTTAATTTGTTGAAAAAGCGAATCGATGGTTTCACTAGAAATTTCAGGCTCATATTCTTCTAAAAGCTGTTCGTAAGGAGCGAGGTGAGGATTACGGTACTCCGCAAATCTTTTATGCATATGAATCAGCTGCTGCAGGTTGTCTTCAACGAGCTTAAAGTTATTTTGCTCTCTAGCCTGTGACCAAAGAGCATGAGTAGAAGCTTTTAAAACAGAAAATTGATGATAGTCTTCCAGTGGTACAGCGGAAAGTTTTTGATAGATATTCCAATAGTGCTGTACTTGTTTTTGCTGTAGTTGACTTAGATTTTGTTCTTGAAGATGCTGCAATTCTTTTGCAAAGGCTGGATCTGTTTGCAGCAAATAAAGCTCTTTGGAAAGCGTGCCTTGAATGGTTGCATGCTGCTTTTGACTGTTAAGAGGAGCGGATGTTTTTGCGTCCCATGATAGAAGAGATAAAGCTTGTTTGTAGTGTTCAATCGTTGCAATATGTTCTTTAGTATGAAGACGGATGGCAGAGTTCATAATATCCTCCTTTAGATAAAATACTTTACTTATAAACATACTAAGAATTGAGAATTGAAACAAGACAAATTGAATCAGTAATTGCAAAGAAACAGTTTAATCTTGCTAATTTCACAAACAAATGGAAAGGTGGTAGGATGGTTTATATTCCTACTAACCTTACAAAAATAGTGGGTTTTAAAAAGTGATTTTAATTATTGGGGGAATGACGTTGAAACAGGTTAAGGTGAAATGGTTATTATTTATTGTGATTGCTTTATTTGTTGCCGGGTGCAGCAATAATCAAGCAAGCTCAGGCGATAAAAGCACCAGTGCCGCTCAAAAAGACGGAGGTACGCTAAACATTGCGTTTCAAAGCGAGCCAACAACTTTAGATTCTCAGATTACTGGAAATTCTTCAGTTAAAGATGCGGCGCGAAATATTTACGAAGGACTTGTTATTTTTGATAGTAAAGGCAATGTAGAGCCTGATTTAGCAGAAAAAATTGATATAAGCGATGATAAAAAAGTCTACACGTTTCAGCTGCGAAAAGGCGTAAAGTTTCATAACGGAAAGGAAATGACAGCGGACGATGTAGAAGCTTCGATTAACCGCTGGATTAAGCTGTCTTCACTTGGCAAAACAAACTTTGTTGGTGCACAAGTTAAAAGAACAGGAGACTATACGGTTGAGCTTCATTTGAAAACACCGAACGTGAATACGCTGGCACTGCTAGCAGATCCAATTCCGGCAGCCGCTATTTTTCCAAAAGAAATTATCGAAAAAGCACCTGCTGAAGGAGCTACTGAGTTCGTTGGCACAGGGCCATTTAAAGTGAAGGAATGGAAAAAGAATCAATATATCACGCTAGAGAGATTTAAAGATTATTCTTCAAAAGGACGAAAAATTAAAAAGACTCCTCACGTAGATGAAATTAAAATTAGTTTTTTAAGCGATGAATCTACTAGAATTTCAGGCATTACAGCTGGACAGTTTGATATTGCCTTAGGTGTTTCAAGCGACAATGCGGCACAAATTGAAAGTACGCAAAACGTTAAGAACAAGCTGGCTCCAGGAGGATTTATTGGTTTATTTTATAACACGCAAGAAGGGTTCTTTAGCGATTTAAATGCTAGAAAAGCTGTAAATGCCACGATTAATGCAAAAGATATTTTATCAAGTTCATACGGCGATTCCGATTATTATGAACTGACTTCATCGATTGTGAATAAAAAGTTTCCTAACTATTATAGTGAAGCGGGAAAAGAAGAGTACAATCAGCATGATGAAAAGAAAGCAAAAAGCTATTTGAAAAGAGCTGGATACAGCGGGCAGGAACTGCGTCTTTTAACTTCACGCGATTATCAAGATCAGTACAATACGGCTGTTATCGTCCAGCAAGAGCTTGAAAAAATCGGTGTAAAAGTAAAGCTAGAAGTGTATGACTGGGCAACGTTTACAGATAAAGTAAATGATCCTAAAGCATGGGATATTTACCCGGTAGACTGGGCGGCGCGTTCAACCATTTTCCAAGGATTTTGGACGTCAGGGGGCGCTCCTGTTGAGAAATCAACAAAGTACTTAGATAAAATTAAAGCGGCTGCTTCTGTAAAAGATGCGAGACCAGCTATTGATGCTACGCAGAAATACGTATGGGATGAGCTTCCGTTTACGTTAATTGGTCATAAAGTAAATATTAACGCCGTGTCTACACATGTAAAAGGCTATGATTTTAATTTAGGCCCTGTATTTTATAACGTGAGCGTGAATAAATAACATACGCTAAGTTTAAACAAAAAGCGGTTTTAAAGGTACGAGAGAGGCTAGAACAAAAGTATTTTAGTTAAAAGAAAATCCGAACGGTGAAGATTCTAAATGGGAATCTAACTCGTTCGGATTTTTTCATGGTTAGGTTGAACGTAGATTTCATGTATGTAGGTGCTTCTAGCGGTTGATTGGAGGACAAGGCGAAGACTCCCGCGGAAAGCGAAGCTTTGCACGGAAATTAACAGCGGTGTAGCCATCCATGCTAGATTGTTAATCCTGTTTGTTCGTCTTTAGATTGAATCCATTGAGTTATGTCTCAATCTCTTTTATTTATCTATTCTTCACACCGCTCATCAGTAAAAACAAAGGAATACGCATTCGACGCTCGTAAGTTTCAGCGCTGTCGAAATGTTCATTTTGAGGACATGCTTCTTTTAAATTTGTAATGGTGAATCCACTTTGCTGCATCAAAGAAAAGTACTCTTCAAGCGTGCGATGATACTTTTGAACGTATCCACCCATCCAGTGCTGCTGACGGAATCCCATGAAGAAATAGTTGTCCACGGTCCAGTTTGTGCGGAGAGCGGAAGGCTGAAGAGTAGACGTAATAACTGGATGTTCAACGGAAAAAATAAGCCTTCCTTCAGGTTTGAGTGCTTGATTTACTTTAGTAAAAATGGAAGCTAAGTCTTCTATATAGTGAAGAGACAGTCTTGCGGTAACTAAATCGTATTTGTCACGGGGCGGAGTATAGTGCTCCATCGGTTCATGGATCACTTCTGCATTTGGATAGTTTGAAAGCTGTTGCTGAGCTGCATTTATCATATTGATAGAGCCGTCTACTCCGGTATAAGAGAAACAGCCTTGTGCAAGAAGCTCCGCACCAAATCCAGCGTTTCCGCACCCTAAGTCTAAAACGTTTGCATTTGCAACATCACCTAGAAGCTGTAAAATGGCCGGTTTTTCAATCGTATCGTTGGCATTTTCTTTTTGCTGCCTGCGTTTTGTATAAGCCAAAAACGTCTCGTCATTATCGTAAAATTCAGCTCCTGTTGAGATCTTCAACTAAATCAGCCTCCTCTATGCAAAGTATCTTATTATAATCATATATTCAAATTAGTTACAATGATTTTGATGGATATGGAAATGGTGTATTATTTTGGAGATAGTGCTATCATGTGGAGTAACCGGCTTGTACACGTTTATGGAAGCTAAGTCTAAAAGCTAAGAGTTGAGTATAGAAAGGGTCAGTCTATGCGTAACTCTTAGCTTTTGCTTTGAATCCGTAGGAAACCATTTGTTTTTGGCGTCGTTCTTATTTCGGTAATTTTTCAACAATTGCCGCGTCTATTTGCTGAGATAATACGCTGCTAATCTCTTTTTCATTTTCCACTTTTTCTAAAATTAGCTGCTTATTGCCCTTCTTTATTTTTAACATTGTACCTGAGTGAATAGAGAAATCATCTCGCAGCTTTTTAGGAATAGTAAGTCGAAAACGGTCATCAATTTTTCGAGATTGAGCCGTAAATGTTAAAGACGTTTTCTTACCAAAACTCATTTCATATTTTCGAATCACAATGTTATTTTCTTGGTTAATAAAAAATTGAACCTCCATGTTTGCACCCAATTCGACTGACGTTAACAGTTCAGAAGTGAGCTGAATCTGCCGTCCGGTTAATGATGCATAATAAGGAGGAGACGCCGCAGGTTTTTGTGAAAGCGCTATCGATTTTTCGTCTCTTTTTTTCACAACAATTTGCTGTTCTACTAAGTATAGTTCTACATAATCAAAGGGCTTAAGTTCATAGTCATCTCGTAGGGATCTGGGAATGACTATTCTACCCATATGGTCAATTGTTCGAATGAAGATATGAGAAGGAACGGGGACATTTTCATCATGATGATCAATAATAATCCAATCATCACAGCTCCGTAAAAGAACTTTGTCGTTCGTCTCGAGTTTCGTTATTTGCATAAACAAAGAAGGAAGGGATACTCTTCCCATTTCATCAATTATACACTCTTCTTTTTTTGTACGCATCTTGCTACTTAATCCTTTCTAAAAACAGTTTAGATGGGGTATGTTACTTAAATTACACAGCATTTATTTCTTTGTCAAATGAAGCAAATGAGTATTTATTCATCCTACAGATTGAGAAATACAGGAAGTTTGACCTCATTCAGTAGATGCACAGCTTTCCCGTGTAAATGGTAATCATCTGAAGAAAACAAGTTAATCTATAATTGAAAAAGCATAGAATAAAAGCGTTATTCTTTCTTTTGGTTTTATCGCAAGAAGAGAAAGAAAAAAAGGCTTAAAAAGGGCCAATACCCTATTTCTAAAGAGTAGATGTAGGTTTTTAATCAAAAAATGCCGCGGAACTCAGTCTGAATGATGAATAGATTTATGCATATTAAGCCTAGAAAAAAATTTCAAGCAGTGCTTTTTTACTTGTTTTGGAGAGCAGTTATAGTTGAAGAATAAAGAAAAAAGCTCAATGTAATGAGCTTTGAGCTAATTTTATCGTTTTTCAACCAGCAGTAAGATGAAGGTAGCAAGCGGTCCTAAAGCAAGAGATAATAAGAACCAGTTCAGACCGGTTCGATTTTTACCTTGCGCTAATCCGGCATTAATTAGAGCCAGCGTTCCCCATCCTACAACGTATTGATTATCCATATGACACCCCGCTAATATTATTTCTTTATATGATTAACAAATTTTATATTAGCATAAATATCCATATTTTTGATTGGAATTCCTGAATTAGGTGGAAAAGCGGTGAATTTCTTCATGAAACAAAATTCCTGTTTTCCTCCACTCAGTGAAGGTAGTAGTGAATAAGAGAAGGGTGCACGTAGTACACGTGAACGTACTGAGGACGATGATAGTGAAGCTGATGCATATATTGATTCATAAGCCTTTGAATGGCGTCGTACACATTGGGCGGATAGCCGTAATAGCCGTGATGAATCCCAACTCGAAGCAAGGAAACGGGAGGCGTGTTATTGTTTTTGTACATTGTTCGGTGCTCTTCTGCGCGTTTAACCTTGCGCAGCTGCTCCGCCCGCTGCCGGCGCAGCTTTTCGCTGTCCTAGTTCTTGATCGAGTATAAAAATAGCTGCAGGGTTATTTTGAGCAATTTTTAAGCGGTCTACAATTGTCTGAGCCTGAGCTTCTTCATCGACTTGTTCTCTCAAAAAGTCCTGCACGATGACTAGGGTTTGAGGATCGTTCGCTTGGCTGATAAATTGAAACGCTTGACGATAAGAATTTGTGACGAACTTTTCATGCTCCAATACTTTTTGAAATGTTTCTAACGGTGTCCCAAACTCACTTGGCTGAGCAGGTAAAGAACTTAATTCAACCGTTCCGCCGCGATCAACTAAGTAGTCAATAAGTTTTAGCATATGAGTGCGTTCTTCTTCAGACTGCAGGCGTAGCCAGCTGCCCATTCCTTTATAGTTTAATCGATTCATATAGTTAGACATAGCTAGGTACAAAGTTGAAGAGACGTGTTCAAGTTGAATTAAGTTATTGAGCAGTTTTTGGATTTGTTCGTTCATATTTGTTATTCCTCCTTAGGGAAAGAATTTCTTTCATATACTAGCTGCAACCCTCACGTTTTTTATGGTGAAAGAAATCTACAGTGATACTATATGTCACTTCTTTAAGTAGGTAACTTGCCCATCCTTTATTGGTGCTTCTTACTTACATAAAGGGGTTGTATAATATAGGAATAAACGTAGTTTAAAAGACTCTTTTTTTAGATGGTTAAAATTACTATGTTCTATTTAACCAATTTAATGATAAAATTGTCACTCTGTGCAATTTTAATTGGTATGAAGGAGTCAGAAAAATGAATATGCAACACGTATTAATACCTGGATTTGAAAAGCTCGCGAGCTTTGTTTTCTGGTATCCATTTATTATGTCTTTATTTTGGATTGCGGGCACGCTTATTTACATACGCTATCGCGACCGAGATCCTAAAGTTGATTTTTCAACAGTTGATTGGCCGTTAGTGAGCTTTTTAGTGCCTTGCTATAATGAAGAAGAAACGATTGAAGAAACGCTTAAGCACCTTTTGGCGTTAGATTATCCGTCTAAAGAAATCATTCTTATTAACGATGGAAGCACCGATGGAACAGCTGATATTTTAAAGGAAATCAGCAGGAATCACCCTGAAGTTCGTGTGATTCAGCTTTATGAAAATAAAGGAAAAGCCAACGCGTTGCATTTAGGTGCGCACGCATCTAAAGCTGAGTTTTTAATCTGCTTAGATTCAGACGCTATTTTAGATCAAGACGCTCCGTATTATCTAATCCATCATTTTCTTCATAAAGGGGAACGGCTGGGAGCCGTTACCGGAAATCCGCGCATTCGAAACCGTAATACGCTGCTGAGTCGCATTCAGCTAGTTGAGTATTCTTCTATTATCGGTTCTATTAAACGAACACAGCGAATTTTAGGAAAAGTAATGACGGTCTCAGGCGTAGTAGTGGCTTTTCGAAAGAAAGCACTTGTGGACGTCGGGCTGTGGGATCGTGACATGATTACGGAAGATATCGCCGTAAGCTGGAAGCTGCAGCAGCGCTTTTGGGATATCCGCTATGAACCGCGGGCATTGTGCTGGATGCTTGTGCCCGAAACCTTAAAAGGAATTTGGAAGCAGCGAGTACGTTGGGCTCAAGGTGGGCAAGAGGTAATGCTTCGCCACTGGAAAGTGTTATTAAAATGGAAGCAGCGCAGAATTTGGATTGTATACCTAGAGCAGTGGATCAGTACTCTTTGGTCATTCGCATGGCTGTTTGTGACGATCATGCTGCTTGTTACCGCGAGCAGTCCTCAAGACATACTGTTTTGGTTTACGTTTACGTCATTTTCCCTTGTATTTATGAGCTTAATTCAGCTGTTTATTGCGCTGAAAATTGATTCGAAATACGACAACGTGAAGCGGTATTACGTCTGGGCTGCATGGTACCCAGCGCTTTACTGGATTGTCAATACGATTGTGGTAGTGGGCGCGTTTCCTCGTGCTATCAGATCTAGAGTGAAAGGAGGCTATGCCACATGGAGCAGTCCAGACCGCGGCTTAACGAAGAGCAAATCATGATTCAAGCTAAGCAGCCTCTTGCTCGATTCGTGATAAGCATCATTGTTTCATCTGTTTTTTGGCTGTATTGTGCCATTGTTCTTTGGTTTTTCCTTTCAGCTGTTATCGGCGTAAATGACCGTTACAGCGGGGTATTAAAAATTGCGTTCAAAACGACGAACGGCGAAATTCGAACGTTTTTAGTAATTGGACTCGCTATTTTTTGCTTCTTTTTCCTGGCTCTGTTTTTATGGAGATTCTACAACAAAAAGAGATTTGGAAGCTTAAACCGACGAAAAGAGCCGGCGTATACGAGTATTAAAGATTTAGAGCGTCTTGAGCTTTTATCGAAGGATCAAATTCAAGAGCTTCAGCGTGCACAGTACATAGAGTTTGATGTTAATCCGTTAAAACATACTGAGGAGAGGAAGCACGCATGAAGAAATATGTATTCTTTCTTTTAATTGCGTCAGCGGTAGTTGGCTTTATTTTCTTTAAAGTAGTGAACTGGGAAGATAAGGCGAAAGCAACAACGACCGTGGAGCCAGCGCTTGAGACGAACGGATGCTTAGGCTTAAATTATCATCGCGTGCGCAAGCATAATTGGTTTAATCGAATTGTCAGCTCAGTTACAAAGTCTGACGAACTGACAGAGTACAGCGTCTACAGCAATGATTTTGAACAACAGTTAAAAAAGCTGAAGGAACTTGACGCTACGTTTGTTACGCCAAAAGATATTGAAACGTATCAGCAAAAAGGCACGTTTCCAAAACGCTGCGTATGGATTTCATTTGACGATATTGACCGTACCGTGTATCAAAACGCTTTTCCAATTTTGAAAAAGGAAAACATTCCGTTTACGCTATATGTAATCGCAGGACAAGTGGGAGCAGAGGACTTTCAAAATTTAAATATGGCTTCATGGAGTCAGCTAAAAGAAATGAAAGACAGCGGCCTTGCGACAATCGGTTCGCATACATATGATATGCACCGTTTAGAAGAAGACAAGCCTTTATTTCTGACGCCTGCTAAATACAGCGCGTTTGCTCGTGATTTACGAAAAAGCAAAGAAACGATTAAGAACCATTTAGGAATAGACCCCGTTTACTTTGCCTATCCATACGGCAATACGAATGATGACGTAGCTAAGATTGTGAAAGATGCTGGTTTTCACCAAGCAGCTATTTTAGCCCCTCATGTTATTACAAAAGACAACGATCCGTATTATCTTAACCGGATTGTTGTGTACAACAAAACCTTTCAATATCTTATTCTTCCGTGGCTGACGCGTACGAGCTCATGAGAAGAAAGTGAAAAAAGCCTCTGTCTAAAGCAGAGGCTTTTTTCTGTTTACCATCAAAAGGTATGTCAATTACGTGAAGAAAGTACACTTTCATTTCTATAAAAATCATTTTAATGTTACCATAGAAAAGTTGTGATAACAGATATGGATAAACGAAACTATCTATCAATCCTTTTACAAACTGCGTGTAAGAAGTTTGTAAAGGTGTAAAGAGGAAAAGCGGCAATTGTACGCTTACTATTTTACGAATGTAAGGCAATCGGACAAACTAATTCGCTGTCCATTGCTAATTAAATTGTATTCATTATTCACGATTCCTCTCTATCATTTCGTCATGGGTTTTGTTTTATCGTTAAAATTTTGATAAAGGTGTATAGGATATGGAAAACAGGCATTTTGAATATAAATTTAAAGAAGCGCTGAAAAAACTAAATGATATTGAACTTGCGTTAAATGAATCATCGATTGTAGCGATTACAGATAGTCGCGGATTCATCAATCACGTGAACGATAAATTCTGTGAAATTTCTAAATATGAAAGACATGAGCTTCTCGGTCAAGATCATCGTATTATTAATTCGAAACATCACTCAAAACGGTTTTTTAAAGAGTTATGGAGTACAATCAGCTCAGGTAAGGTCTGGCACGGAGAAATAAAAAACAAGGCAAGAGACGGTTCGTATTACTGGGTGGATACAACCATTGTTCCATTTTTAGATGAACGAGGAAAACCGTATCAGTACGTATCAATTCGCAATGATATTACAAAGCGAAAAGCATATGAAGAAAAAATTAAGCAAATGGCTTATTATGATCCGTTAACTAATTTACCTAACCGCTACTGGTTAAACAAACAGCTAAAAAAACTGTTTTTAGATGAAGAATCTCCAGAACTGCTGGCTATTTTATTTTTAGATTTAGACCGCTTCAAATCAATAAATGATACGCTTGGCCATCATCACGGCGATGTGCTGCTGAGGCGCGTAGCAGAAAGATTAAAAAAATGTATTCCGTCCTCTGATTTTATCTCGCGGCACGGGGGCGATGAGTTTATTTTAGTGCTTCATACACTAAAAACTGTTGAGGAAATTGAAGAAATGACCGAGCAGATTGTAAAAGAAATGTCGCTTCCTTTTTATATAGACGGAGATAAAGTGCTAACCTCTACAAGCGTTGGCATCAGCCTATTTTCAAAGGAATGTCAGCAGCATATTATTCCAAAAGACGCAGATGAACTAATTGACAGGTTAATTAAGCAAGCAGATATTGCGATGTATGTAGCAAAACGAAATGGGCGAAACACATATGAAATGAGTTCTTCTTCATCAAATGAAAAAATCATTAAAACGATCAGCATGGAGAATGAGTTAAAGTATGCGTTAGAAAGAAATGAGTTTCAGCTCGTTTATCAGCCGTTAATCGATTTGAAAACGTCTGATGTCATAGGGGCAGAAGCGCTTATCCGCTGGAATAGCGCAAAATTTGGTACTGTCTATCCAAATGAATTTTTGCCCATTTTAGAAGAAGTTGGTTTGATTGTACCGGTTGGCAAATGGGTATTAGAAGAAGCATGTCAGCAAATGAAAGCATGGACGGAGATAAATTTAAAAGCGAGTAAAATAGGGGTGAACGTGTCACCTATTCAGCTGAAGTCCTCACGATTTGTAACGGACATGGAACAAATTTTGAAGAAAACGGGCCTTGAGCCGCACTTTCTAGAACTTGAAATCACCGAAAGCGTTATTCAAAACAGTCAAGAATCGAAAAAAGTGCTAAACCGCCTGCGGAGTCTAGGGATAAAAGTGGCGATGGATGATTTCGGAACGTGCTACTCTTCTCTCAGCTATCTTAAACACTTGCCAATCAATACGTTAAAAATTGATAAATCATTTATTGACGACTTAGATGAAGTTGGAAAAGTGCTGGTGGAAACGATTATTCAAATGGGGAAAAAACTTAATTTTGCCCTAACCGCAGAAGGAATCGAAAACGAAGAACAGCTGCAGTTTGTGACGGAACAAGGCTGTCATATCGGTCAAGGCTATCTATTTGATAAGCCGCTTTCTCCTGAGGAAATGAGCCGTTTGTTGAAATGAAGGAAAATCCTATGTACGGAAAGAAGCTCTTTAATAGAGCTTTTTTTTATGGTTTTTAATCGTATGTAAGGAGTGAGAAAGTCGTGAAAGAGTACGTTGGAATCTGCACGATATGTCAAAAGAACGTGTACTGTTTAGAGGGATTTTTGAACGGTGTGGTTGTTGAAGGGAAGCTTGTCTGCTTTGCTTGTGAAGAAAAGGAGAAGCGTGACTCTCATAAAAACAAAAACTAGCTATCTTGAGTAGCTAGTTTTTTATTTACTGCGCATTCACTTTTTCAGCTTGCCAATAATACTCGCTGAACACATCAGAAAAGGCTTTGACGGTATTTGTGAGTTCTTCCATATTGTTATCGACGCCGCCTACTTCAATTAAAATGGAGCGGTCGGATAAGTCTTGATTATACAGGCCGTTATTGCCGCTTGTTTTCTTTTTGCTTAATACTCCGCGGCTAAGGCCTGGATATTTTTCCTCTAGCTTTTCATGAATCGCTTTAGCCATTTTTACATTTTCATCAAATTTCGGATTCGCTTCACCTAATACAATCATTATTTTAGCGTACGATTTGCCGTTGATAGTAGCCGTTGTTTTTTCTTGACGTAGTGAATCACGATGAATATCAATTAAATAATCGACGTCTTGGTTTTGCTGAAGAGCTGTTTCCACCACGCTTCGAGACATCGCATAGGCTCGTCCTGTACCCCAGCCTTTTTCATTCAGCTTTTGCGTCATGTTGGTTGTATCTACTTCCGATCCGATTCCGTCTGCTTTTAATTCCATTCCTAGCATTTGACCAACGAGCGTGATGTTGGTTTTGTTATCTACTGCTTTATTTTCGTTCGCTTCACCTGGCATACCAAGTAAAGGGAAATAAGATTCCCAGCTGTGCGTGTGGTAGATGTACACAACTTTTCTGTCTCCCGTGCTTTGCTTAGCCTGTGTTTGAGACTGTTTTTTGCTTTCTTCGTACGTTTTGCTTTCAGCAGGATCCAAATCACGCTCTCCAGAAATGCTTTCGAGAGGAGGAGCCGATTCATGAGGAATCGTGGTATAATCCGTTCCTTCACCAGCTAACAGAATATGAGAATCAAAAATAGAAAAGCCGGGCAGTTCTGATCCAAATAGACTTCTTGTATCCGCCACGCGAATATTCGTCGCAAGCTGCAGGGCGACAGAAGAAAGAGGAGGCGGGGAGAAGTCTTCTTCAAAGGCATGAGAGAAATGATGGTTTTCCGTATGCATGAAGTAGAACAAGCTTTGAGCTTTATAATTTGATAGCGCTTGATAGACAACGTTCGAGCGCAGCGTATGCTGAAGAGTTGAATACGTGACGGTAAAAATAGCGGCAGATGTTAACAGAACAAATAGTATAGCGATAATTAATGATTTATAAGAAAGAATCCAAAAAAGCTTTTTAGGCTTTTCAGTGAACTTTTTTTTCATAGAGTAAACCTCCTCTAATAAAATTTTGAAATCAGCGAATAAGAACTCTAAGAGGAGAATGTTATGTATCTACTATTTACTCTATTAAAAAGAAAAAGAAATATGATAGAAACCATGATATTTAACACAATATAAAAAAGGTTATAGTAGGGCATACTATAAAAAAACGGTGCATATTGGAGCTGGTTAGATGAACGATTCATGGGTTTATCATCATTTTATTAATACACTGTTATTTCCTTTAACGATGTTTGGCGTGGCATTTTGTGTACTGGGGCTATTGCTATACATGCTGTGGAAAGAAAAGCAAAAAGAAGGGCGAAAACAACGAGATTGAGGCATTTAATCTAAAGACGAACAAATGAGGTAAAGGAGCTAGTATGGAGCGCTTTTGACACCGCGGTTGATTTCCGTGCAAGACTTCGCTTTCCGCGGACGGCCGGTGAGCCTCCTCGTCGCGCACGCTCCTGCGGGGGCTCACCTGTTCCGCTTTCCCCGCAGGAGTCTTCGTCTTGCCTTCCAGTCAACCGCTAGAAGTATCTACATGCATGAAACCTACGTTCATCACACCAATAAAAAAATCCGAACGAATAATTGTTCGGATCTTCCTTCAACTAAAATACGTTTGTCACAGTCTTTTTGTCCGAATTTCAGCTGGGAAAAGGAAGGTTTTTTCTTTCTAAGAACTCCATACGGTTCCCAAATGGATCATCCACGTAAATTCTTTCAGTACCGGGAATGTTTTTGTCTTCTATAAAAGAAATACCAAAGCTACTCAGATGATCTTTGAACGCAGGGAGGTTTTTAACATAAAATCCTGGATGCGCTTTTTTGGCAGGTGAAAAGGTAGGTTCAACACCAATATGCAGCTGATAAGAACCAAATTCAAACCACACGCCGCCGCGTTTTTTAAGACTTTCCGGCTTTTCAATTTCTGTTAAGCCAAGAACGGTTCCAAAAAAGTGTCGTGCTTTGCTTTCTGAATGCGGTGGTGCAGCTAGCTGAATATGATCAATATGCGTTAGTGTAAAAGTCATAAACATTCCCCCTTAACTAGTAGAGTACTAGTTAAGTTTACGTGATGTATCACTGTAAATAAATGATAAAAAGTTGATGTGTTTCATAAGAAAAACTTATTATTTTATATACATATAACACCAAATGAGGTATATTTTATTTTGTTGTTATTTAGAAGAATTGGAGATTAATATGGAATATCACTATACGTTAACAAAAGATGATTATGTGGCTTTTAATATGCATCATGCTCAACATTCGGAAAGAGTACAAAAAGTGCTGAAAGTTCAGCGATGGATGTCGCTTATTTTTCTTCTTATTCCTTTGCTTGTTTCGTGGGTTGAAGGAGAGTTTTTACTTGGCATGTTCGTAGCATTTGCGCTGCTTGCGGTTCTTTGGTTTTTATTTTATCCGAAGTATTTTTACGGAAGTATTAAAAAGAACATTATAAAGGTAATAAATGAAGGAGATAACAGCAGTCTGACAGGTGAGCATACTATGATGGTTACGGAAGATGGCTTGGTAGAGAAAAGCTTAAAAGGAGAAGTGAAGACTCCTTGGTCAAGCATCACTCAAATTAGAGAAACCGATGAACATATCTTTATTCTTGTTAGTGCAATGAGCGGATACGTTATTCCTACAAGCGCATTTGCAGATGTAAAAGCGCTACAGCAGTTTAAAGAAACGCTGAATGCTGCAAGGGCTGGAAAAACAGACTGAGTAGTAAATAATAATAATGTAAAAAAACGCCCTCCTAGATACTTTTCTAAGAGGGTGTTTTTTTAACAGCAGTCCCAGTTGTACAAAACATCTTTAAAGTTACGGTTGCGAAGGTCTTCTTCTTTAATGAAGAAATTGGCCACTCCCGCATCACCAAACATAATATCCGCTTCGTCGTCCATGGCGAATTGAAGAAGGAGAACGTTATATGCGCGCAGCGCTTCATCGTAGTCTCGAGGATCGCTTTGAGTGAAAAAAGCGTATCCGCCCATTTTATGATACTCGCCCGTAAGCTCATCCCAGTAGATCTCTTCCATTTCTTCATCATCAAATAAATCTGATTCCATATCATTATATCGATAGTCAGTAGGAGACACGGGTTCGCTTTTTATTTCAAACTGTAGGCCTACTTCTTGAGGAATAGGGAACATATCTCGGTCAACGTCTTCTAGATACGTAAAATCGGTTATTAACTTGTTTTCGTCGGTTGTTATGTCTTCATAAAAAACGACGCGAAAGTCTTTTTGAGACGTGGGTTGGTCAAAATCCAGACCATACACATCACCGGTGTTTTTGTTATCAGCTCCGCAAATGAAAAATTGAAGCATGCCTTGAGAAGGCATATTTTCATAGGGAGGCACGTCAGAAAAATTGATTTGTGCCATCATTAACATAGGCTTGCCCTCGGAGTCGAGAGGATGATTTGCTTCTAGAGGCAGGTAAGGGTTGCCGCCGAACTTGCTGTCATATAATTTGGGACTATTCCTGACCGTATGGATGTGGATATAAGGTTTACATGTTTTTTCAATTTCTTTTCGGTAAGGTTCTAGCTTGAGAGGCAGTGCTAATTTTAATAGAGGATTCATATGTATTCTCCTTTTTGTTTGTAATAAAAAGAACGTTTGTTCGTATTTGTATTTTATCGTAATACATACGAAAAGGGAAGAGAAATCGTATAAAAAAACCCCTTTGCAGAAGCATCCGCAAAGGGCACAAAGAAATGATAGCGTTTTCATTACGAACCTTACTAAACGAACTGCTTATTTAGAAAAGAATCCTTTTAAAGCAAATGCGACGTTTTGCGGTCTTTCCGCTAAGCGGCGCATAAAGTAGCCAAACCAGTCGTTGCCAAAGGGAACGTATACGCGCATTGTATAGCCTTCTTTTGCAAGGCTAAGCTGCATATCTGTTCGGAATCCGTACAGCATTTGAAATTCAAACTGCGTGCGCGGGATGTTATTTTTGTGAGCGAACTCTTTTACTTTTGCAATAATATTGTGGTCGTGAGATGCAATAGCCGTGTATGTTCCACTGAGCAAATGCTCTTCGATAATTCGCATATAGTTCTCATCAATTTGGGCTTTGTCTTGAAACGCCACGGTTGGTGATTCTTGATACGCGCCTTTTACCAATCGAAGAGGAATGCCTTTTAGCTCTTTTACATCTTGTTCAGCGCGGAATAGGTAAGCTTGAATAACCGTTCCAACATTATCAAACGTCTCGCGGAGCTCTCGTAAAATATCTAGCGTCATTTGACAGTGAGCATAGTCTTCCATGTCGATTCGAACAAAGTTATCGTATTTTTTCGCCGTTTCAAGAATGCGGCGCATGTTCTCAACGCAAAAGCTGCGGTCAATATCCAAACCAAGCTGCGTCATTTTGACAGATAAGTTGCACGTTACACCGGCTTGGCCCATAGCTTCTAGTGTTCTGATGTTATATTGAGTTGCTTCGATAGCTTCTTCTCTGCTTGAAACAAATTCCCCTAAATGATCAAGCGTACAAACAAGCCCTTTTTCATTCAATTCCCGTACTTTTTTGATCGCATGTTCAATTGTGTCGCCAGCTACCACTTGAGCTGCACCAAAGCGAAGACCCCATTTTTTCGCCGCTTTGTTTAGCGCTTTATTTTGGGAAGCGTGAAGAAACACATTTTTAGATACCTCTGCTAACATAAATATCTCCCCCTATAGAAAAAATCCCTTGTTGTTTTAAGATAGAGCAGCCTAGGGCTGCTCTACTGAGTATTAAAGCGTTGTGCTTGTTGTTTTTGCTTGCAGGTGCAGAATCAAGTAATCAGG
This sequence comes from Priestia sp. RMT2NF4, assembly GCF_047872835.1. Taxonomy (NCBI): domain Bacteria; kingdom Bacillati; phylum Bacillota; class Bacilli; order Caryophanales; family Bacillaceae; genus Priestia; species Priestia sp. RMT2NF4. The sequence continues at coordinate 169,544 of NZ_JBLQZO010000002.1, read as the reverse complement.
ACCGCCAGCTTTTGAATCTGTTCCTGACATATTAAATCCGCCAAACGGCTGGTACCCAACGATGGCACCTGTACAACCGCGGTTGAAATAAAGGTTTCCAACGTGGAACTCTTCTTTCGCACGCTCAATGTGTTCAGGCGTATTTGAAAGAAGGGCACCTGTTAAACCGTAGTCAGTGTTGTTCGCAATTTCCATCATATGATCGAAGTCGCGCGCTTTGCAGAATGCTACGACTGGGCCGAAGATTTCTTCTTGCATTAAACGTGCTTTTTCATCTACATCTGCAATAATCGTAGGCTGGATGAAGTAGCCTTTTGAATCATCTGCTTCTCCGCCCGTCATTAAACGGCCTTCTTCTTTACCAATTTCAATGTACTTTGTAATTTTGTTGAAAGAAGCTTGATCAATAACAGGTCCCATATACGTGTTTACATCTTCAGGGCTGCCCATTGTTAATGTTTTTGTCAGCGCAACTGCTTTTTCAAGAACGATATCGTATACGTCTTGATGAACAACTGCACGAGAGCCCGCTGAACACTTTTGTCCAGAGAAGCCAAACGCTGAATACACAATAGAAGAAGCAGCTAAATCTAAATCAGCATCTTTATCTACAACAACCGTGTCTTTTCCGCCCATTTCAGCAATAACGCGTTTTAGCCAGATTTGACCAGGCTGTACTTTTGCTGCGCGTTCATAGATGCGGCAGCCTACTTCACGAGAACCTGTAAATGAAACGAATCGTGTTTTTGGATGATCTACTAAATAGTCGCCAATTTCGCTTCCGCTTCCCGGCACGTAGTTCAGTACACCGTCTGGAAGGCCAGCTTCTTTCATTACTTCTACAAATTTTGCTGCGATAACCGGTGTGTTGTTAGCAGGTTTTAATAGAACCGTATTTCCTGCTACGATTGCTGCTGCTGCTGTTCCAGCCATGATCGCTAGCGGGAAGTTAAACGGTGAAATAATAACGCCGACACCAAGCGGAATGTAGTTAAATTTATTTTCTTCACCTTCGCGGCTCTCAACAGGCGCGCCGTCTTTTAGCTGCACCATTTGGCGAGCGTAATATTCAAGGAAGTCAATTGCTTCTGCTGTATCAGCATCTGCTTCATTCCACGGCTTTCCTGCTTCTTTTACAAGGTAAGCTGAAAATTCATGTTTGCGGCGGCGAATGATGTCCGCTGCGCGGAAAAGAATGTCAGCGCGAGCTTCCGGCGCTTCTTTTTTCCATGTATTAAATGTAGAAAGTGCTGCTTGCATTGCTTTTTCAGCCAGGTCTTGATCTGCTTTTGACACGCGTCCGATAACTTCTGCTTTATTTGCTGGGTTAATGGACTGAATTTGATCTTCTGTTGTAATGAATTCTCCGCCAATTACAAGAGGATAGTCCTTTCCAAGCTCTGATTGTACAAGTTCTAATGCAGATTCAAACGCATCTTTGTTTTCAGCAACCGTAAAGTCCGTGAAAGGCTCGTGTTTGTATTGTTTGATTTCGTTAATATTCATTGTGTTCATTTTCATTACCCCTTTTTTAGAAAATTTACAACATAATTAATATTCCAACACCCTATACCTGTATTATAATCACCTTATTCTCGTTTTGTACATAGTTTTTTAACAAAAATGTTCAAAAATTTTTAAAATAAACACTTTTGTTTAAAAAGCCAATAAAACGATGTTTTTTATAGTGATTTTGAACAAAAAGAAAAGAAAGGGATATGAGTAAGTAGATGAAAAGATATTTTGAAGTGAAGAATTACGATAAAAGAAAGAGTTTATCGATAGTAAGGTAAAATACTTTTTCGATCAAAAAACAATAGACAAAGTTGTTCAAAATAAATTATCATATAATTCGAAAAGTAATTTTGTCGAATGAAGCTGACTTTTGCGTTAAGTGAAAGTTTCATTTGCATGCACAGATAGAAGGAGGGTAGGAAAACGGCAGTTATTTGTCCACGATATTGTAAGGGCTTACATATTTAACGCGCGATGCGAAGAACGTGTAATTCTTTAAATGACGGTTTCTATGAGGAGGATTTTAATATGAGTCATCAACCGCCTGAGTTAAAAAAAGAATTAAAAATTCGACACATAACCATGATTTCTTTAGGAGGAATCATTGGTGCCGGTTTGTTCATTGGAAGCGGATCGCTTATTAATGCAGCAGGTCCTGGTTCCATCTTTTCGTACGCGTTTGCCGGTTTGCTGGTGATCTTAGTTATGCGAATGCTGGGGGAAATGTCTACGGCTAATCCTTCAAGCGGTTCGTTCGCGACCTATGCCAGAGAAGCGCTTGGACCGTGGGCTGGCTACACAATCGGCTGGCTGTACTGGTTTTTCTGGGTAATTGTTATTGCTGTTGAAGCGATTGCTGGTTCAACGATTATTCAATACTGGTTTCCATCTCTACCGTCTTGGGGTGTGAGTCTGCTCCTGACATTTTTATTAACGTTAACGAACTTATACTCTGTTAAATCATTTGGTGAATTTGAATACTGGTTTTCGCTTATTAAAGTAGTTAGTTTAGTGCTGTTTTTACTTTTAGGAGGAGCGATCATCCTCGGTTTAATACCGGGAGTAGAGTCTCCGGGAGCGTCGAACCTTCTTCATAGAGGCGGATTTCTTCCAAATGGAATCAGCTCCGTCTTTTTAGGAGTGGCGATTGTCATGTTTTCCTTTATGGGAACAGAAATTGTCGCAACAGCGGCTGGAGAATCGGCTCAGCCTGAGCGAGCGATCACCATCGCAACAAATACCGTTATTTATCGTATTTTGATTTTTTATCTTGGGTCTATTTTAATCTTAGTAACGATCCTTCCTTGGGATTCTTCAAGCTTGATGAAAAGTCCGTTTGTTTCGATATTAGAGCTGGTAAACGTTCCGGCAGCTGCTCAAATCATGAACTTTATCGTACTGACTGCCGTTCTTTCTTGCTTAAATTCAGGTCTATATACGAGTTCTCGTATGCTGTACTCAATGGCGCAAAAAGGAGACGCGCCGCGTATGTTTTTGAAAGTGAATAAAAAAGGCATTCCGTTTAATGCCATTGTAGGATGTACCGTGATTTCTTACATCAGCGTTGGGTTTAACTATCTTTCACCTGATAAAATCTTTTTATTTTTAGTAAATGCATCTGGAGGCGTAGCGCTTCTTGTGTACCTTGTTATTGCTTTTTCACAGCTTCGCATGAGAAAGAAATACGAAAAAGAAAAGCCAGAAGCTTTAAAAATCAGAATGTGGCTGTTTCCTTATTTAACGTATGGAACAATTGCGGCGATCACAAGCATCTTTATTGCGATGGCATTTATTGATTCGCTTCGCACTCAGTTTTATCTCACGCTGCTGATTGCTGTATTTGTGGTATGTTCGTACTTCTTTATGAAAAAGAAAAAAGATGATCATTCCCTATCAGGACAGGGGAATAAAAGAATCTCTTAATAGAAGAGAAAATCATCACGAGGGGCTAGGGGGAAGTAAATTGGCAAACAAAGAGTTAAAAAGAGGGCTTGAATCTCGTCATATTCAAATGATTGCTCTTGGAGGAACGATCGGGGTAGGGTTATTTATGGGTTCAGCAAGCACCATTAAATGGACGGGGCCATCCGTCCTGCTTGCGTATGCTATTTGCGGCGTTTTTATTTTCTTTATTATGCGTGCAATGGGTGAAATGCTTTACTTAGAGCCAAGTACGGGTTCATTTGCGACATTTGGTCATAAATATATTCACCCGTTAGCTGGCTACATTACGGCTTGGAGCAACTGGTTTCAGTGGGTGATTGTCGGCATGGCAGAAATTATTGCCGTCGGAGCTTATATGCAGTACTGGTTCCCGCATTTACCGGCGTGGGTTCCGGGAATTGTCGCCATGATCATTCTCGGTGCGGCAAATTTAATCTCAGTGAAATCTTTTGGAGAGTTTGAATTTTGGTTTGCAATGATTAAAATCGTGACGATTGTTCTCATGATTATTGCCGGTCTTGGCCTTGTTTTCTTCGGTCTTGGAAACGGGGGAGAAGCGCTTGGACTATCGAATTTGTGGGCAAACGGCGGTTTCTTTACAGGCGGATGGTCCGGCTTTTTCTTTGCGCTGTCGCTTGTGATTGCTGCCTATCAAGGAGTAGAGCTTATTGGAATTACAGCAGGAGAAGCCAAAGATCCTAAAAAAACGTTAACAAGCGCGATTCAAAGCTTGATTTGGCGTATATTAATCTTTTATATCGGTGCCATCTTTATCATTGTAACGGTATATCCGTGGAACGAGCTGGACTCACTCGGCAGTCCGTTTGTTTCTACATTTGCGAAAGTAGGGATTACGGCAGCTGCGGGAATCATTAACTTTGTGGTCATTACAGCGGCAATGTCTGGATGTAACAGCGGAATTTTCAGCGCAGGACGCATGCTTTATACGTTAGGCGTAAACGGACAGGCTCCAGCGTTTTTTACAAAGGTTTCTCGAAACGGTGTACCTATTTATAGTACCGTTGCGGTAATGATTGGGTTAGCTGCGGGCGTTGTCTTAAATTATATTGCTCCGCCAAATGTTTTTGTGTACGTGTACAGCGCGAGCGTGCTTCCAGGTATGATTCCATGGTTTGTCATTCTTATCAGTCAAATTCGTTTTCGAAAAGCAAAAGGAGCGGCGATGGATCAGCATCCATTTAAAATGCCTTTTGCTCCTGTGACGAACTACGTAACCATCGCGTTTTTACTTATGGTGCTTGTAGGCATGTGGTTTAATGATGAAACGCGCATATCGCTGATTGTCGGGCTTATCTTTTTAGCTATTGTCGTGCTGAGCTACTATGTACTAGGTATCGGAAAGCGCACGGAAGTACGGTCTTCTGAAAGACGTAAGCTAGTGAAATAAATGATTTTGTAAGAGGGGCTGAAAAGCATTTTCTTTTTTTACTAATGAGGTGCATGGCAAGAAGGAAAAAGAAAAAAGAAAAAACCAGAGTCAAAAGGGCGTGTTCAGGCATAAGATAATCCAACTTAAGCGAAATGCAAACGGCGTTTTTCTTGAGGAAAGAGTAACTAAAGAAAAGGAAGTGTTCGTATGTCTGGAAACGCTGGATATGGTCATGGATCTGGTTTTGCTTTATTAGTTGTATTATTTATTTTATTAGTAATCATCGGCTGCAGCTGCTACGGCGGAGGCCTTGGCTGGTAATTCACTCATTTAAAAAGCCCTATAAGGGCTTTTTTCAATGCTTATAAATAACGCTTTTTCCCGTTTTGATAAATGTTTACGTGAAAGCCGTTCATTTCTCCGATATAGAGTTTAGAGGGTAAATCAGCTATTTTGACAGATGAAGTAATTTCTACAGTTTGATACCCCTTTGATTCTAGCGTAATGGTATGAAGTTTAGGCTTATTCATCATTTGTAAAAAAGGCTGTTCATCTTCAAAAAAAGCGCGCTTATCAATTGCCACTTCAAACGTAACAGGCTTTGAACGGTTATTTTCAAAGGAAAGCTTGCAGTTTCCTGTTAATATGGTTTCTCTTTTATTAGTCTCGAATGTACAACTGCTGTTTTCAGCATCGTAAGAAACAGCATACATTCCTGACAACACGGTCTTTTGCATGACTTCAATCATAAACCCAGGGCCGGAAGTAACGATGAATGCAGCTAAAATCGTTAGTTTTAAACGATGACGGTTTAAACTTTTATAAAGTAAAAAAAGACTTATTAAAAGTATGATTGCCCAAGCATTGTTAGCATAATAGAATCCCGTCATTGTTTCTTCATTTCCATAAATGGGAAGGCCTAAAAAAGAAAAGACAGAATTAATAAGCGGCGCTGAGTTAGGGAAAGGGATGTTTAAAATAAAAACAGCTAGTAAAAAGATGAGTCCTTTTATCAAAAGTGATCGTTCACGAATCATGTTGTTCCTCCTTAGCTATAAATCACGTATCATTATATACTATTATTATCTTTTTTTGTAATTAATGGTTATTTTTCTATGTGTGGAGGAAAGATGAATGAAAACTTTGTTATTAGTTAGGCATTGTGAAGCAGAAGGGCAAGAAGCAAAAGCATCATTGACGGAACAAGGCATACAGCAGGCCAGCAGTTAATAGGTTATTTGAACAAGCTGAGTTATCCCATTGATAAAATTATTTCAAGTCCGTACAAACGAGCCGTTCAAACAATTGAACCTTATGCAAAAGATACTGGTCTCCCTCTTCATATAGATACAAGGCTAGAAGAAAGGCGTTTAAGCGGACAGCCTCTGTTCAACTGGATAGAAGTATTGAAAAGAACTTTTGATGACATAGACTTTAAGGTAGACGGAGGAGAATCGACGAAAGAAGCCACGGTACGTTCTTTAGAGCTGTTTAAAGAAGTAATGAATGAAAAACAGAAAACGACTCTGTTTGTTACGCATGGCAATTTGATGACGTTAATTCTTAGATATTTTGATCCGAAGTTTGGGTTTAGCGAATGGTCGCGTCTAACAAATCCAGATATATATCAAATCGATCTCGAAAAGAAGAGCGTTTCCATTACAAGGCTTTGGAATGAGCAGAAAACAAATTGATGAAATAAAAGATTTTTTGTGCATTTGTGCAGACGATAAGTTTAGCTCAATATAAAAACCTTCTGCCGCATCACAATCCAGAAATGTCGGTAGCCTCAAAGCTTACACAGAGGGTTTTAACAGATACATAATTAGGATAAAGCCTGTCTTAGAACAGAAACTTGCTATTTCTAAATTGATATGTTACACTAGGGTTAATTATTTTTGTTCGGTATGAAATTGAAAGAAGAGAAATATTCTTCAATAGAAATTTTTATCTGGAAATAGTACGATTGAGCAAGGGTAGTAATATATGTGTGGAGTAATTCCACCACTGGAGGAAATAGTATGACTGAAGGTACAGTAAAATGGTTTAATGCAGAAAAAGGTTTCGGTTTCATCGAAATTGAAGGCGGAGAAGATGTATTCGTACATTTCAGCGCAATTCAAGGCGACGGATTCAAATCTTTAGACGAAGGTCAAAAAGTGACTTTCGACATCGAGCAAGGTCAACGCGGTGCACAAGCTGCTAACGTTGTAAAAGCATAATTTTATGCAATCCAAAAAAGACTCCGACTTTGGACGGGGTCTTTTTTTATTGTAGCAAACACGCAGGTAACGGAGGAATACGTATGAGTAAAGCAAAAGGTAAAGGCGGCACGGGGCGAGGCACCGGCAAAAAAGGATGGAACCGCTGGCAGGCGAGTGCAAAAAAGAAGAAAAATGCAAAGCCTTATAAAAGTAAGGGAACAAAAAATGCTGATAAGCCGGAAGGCAACTAATCCTATATGCGCAGTATCATCTGCAACTTCGACTTACTCTGCTTGAGTAAGTTTATTTCATATGGAAGTATTTTTTTATTGCTTTTTTGACAGATTGCTGTCACTATATGAAATAATAAAGTGATTTGTGTGAATTTTCTATAAAAATTGATTTTTTTTGCAAACACTTTCATATTTCGACAACCTTTTTGATTTTTATCGGTTATACTTCTTTATAATAGATTATAGAAAGATGCAGGGGAGCATAAAGTGAGAGAGGAAAGCGACAGTTTACTCTGTACGCTTTTTACGTTTCTGGACCGTATTGCAGTAGCGTCGTAACAAGTAGATCATGCATCAGTTTAGAACACATCAAAACTCAACTAAGTGTAACGGGGGGATATGAGTGAGCGTAGGCATCGTAATTGAAAAAGTTCAAAATTATGCTATGTTAGAAGATCATGTTTTGGTTGAAATGGTTCACAGCGGAGACGAAAAATCATTAGAGTATTTAATCAACAAGTATCAAAATCTTGTAAGGGGAAAAGCAAGAAAATACTTTTTGATTGGTGCTGAAAAAGAAGACATCGTCCAAGAAGGAATGATTGGACTGTACAAAGCAATTCGCGACTTTAACGAAGACAAGCTAACATCTTTTAAAGGGTTTGCGGAGTTATGTATCACAAGACAAATTATTACGGCGATTAAAACGGCTACTCGTCAAAAGCACGGTCCGTTAAATTCGTACATTTCATTGGACAAGCCTCTGTATGATGAAGAATCAAACTATACGCTGATGGATATGATTCCTGGCGATCAAATTGCTAATCCGGAAGCGGTGCTGATTCATCAAGAAAAAGTGGAAGACCGCGAGTTAAAAATTGCGGAAACACTTAGTGAATTGGAAAGAAAAGCGCTGACGCTGTATATGGATGGCCATTCATACGCTGAAATTTCGAAAGAATTAAATACGCACGTTAAGTCAATTGACAACGCGCTGCAGCGTATCAAAAGAAAGTTAGGTCGAGACGTAGAAAGCAGACAAGCTATTTCATAATAGGCAAAAAACAGCCGGACCTCAAAGGGGTTTCGGCTCTTTTTCACGATCTTTTAAAATGTCTTGAATAATTTCAATATGAACAGAAGCCCACGATTGTTCACGGAAATGAAGAAACACGCTTGGAATGAGAATAAAAACATACAGCACGACAAAAATAATCCAAAGCCAGCTGCCGTCTTTAAATAAAAATTGCTGCAGCCGCTGCGAAAATAAAAAAAAGAGCCAAGGCAAGGCAGAAACAAGGATAGGGATGACGCCGGAGCCGTTTTTTTCTTTGGTCATTCGGTAATACACTTTTCGTAAAATAGCGCTGTCGAGTGTAAGGTAAAGCTGCCGAATTTCTTCCATTTCCGCTAATTCATCAATATCTTCTGCGTTTTGGTTTTGATGAGCCGCTTTTTTCAGTTTAAGGTAGACTTTATGAGCATCGCCGCGCAGTGAAAACATATACCAGCCTCCCGCATATTGTTTCGTCTTCTTTAACAGAGTTTGCAGGTGCATGTAAATCTATACAAAAAGTTTCGTGATACGAAAGAATAAGAAAACATAAGTGTAAGCGTAAATCATTAGTAGAAAATGGGAGAAAACAGCTGATTTTTACTCTTTTTAGCCGCCTTTACACATCAACTAGCAGCACATATACTAATAAAAGAGCAATTAGTTACCTAGGTAACTAAAATGAAAAGGTGAGGTGAGAAAAGTGAATAACTTGGTGTTTCATGAGCTTCATCAAAAGTCGAGATTGTCTATTAAAGAAGTAAATGAAGTATTAAAAGCGTACGGGCTATACAGCTCACAGTATTCGATTTTATTTTGTTTAAAGCGATTCGGCTCGATGACGCAAACGGAGATTTGGCAGTATTTAAATGTCGAAGCGCCAACGGTTACCCGCACGTTAACAAGGCTTGAAAAAAGCGGATGGATCGTTCGAAAAGCAGGCAGTGATAAACGAGAGCGCATCGTTTATTTGTCTCCTCAAGCGAAGAAAAAGCTTCCAGAAATTCAGCAAGAAATTGAACGTTTAGAAGAAAATTTGCTGATTGCTTTATCCGACAACGAACAGGATCAGCTTATTTCGTTATTAAAGAAAATTTGTAAATCTACAGAAAAGGGTGAAATGAATGACGAACCAGCAGGAGCCAATCTGGACTAAAAGCTTTATCAGCATTGCGATTACCAACTTTTTTATTTTTGTCGTGTTTTATGCATTGCTAACGCTGCTGCCGATTTATGTATTAGACGCCTTGGACGGCACGAGTACGCAGGCAGGGCTTGTTGTTACCATCTTTTTATTATCTGCGATTATTGTTAGACCGTTTTCAGGGAAAGTCATTGAAAACATTGGAAAGAAAAAAACGCTTGTATTTAGTACCCTCATTTTTGCGCTTTCTTCCTTCTTATATATGTTTATCCACCATTTTAACGTGCTTTTATTACTGCGCTTCTTTCAAGGAATTTCATTCAGCTTAGCGACAACCGTCACCGGAGCGATTGCAGCGGATTTAGTTCCCGCTAAACGACGAGGAGAAGGGCTTGGCTACTTCGGAATGTCAATGAACTTAGCTGTAGTTGCAGGGCCGTTTTTAGCATTAACGCTTCATCAATACATGGCATACAACATTATTTTCCTTGTATTTGGCGTGATTATGCTCGTTGGTTGGCTGTGTGGAATGATGGTCAAAAATCTTCAAGAAAACGCTGCTTCGCCAGTGAAGAAATCATTTTCACTGAGCGACTTGTTTGAAAAGAAATCCATGCCGATTTCATCTGTAGGTATTCTCGTTTCTTTTTCGTATGCAAGTATTATTTCGTTTATTTCTGTGTACGCACAGTCGCTTGGATTAATTAAAACAGCAAGCTTTTTCTTTGTTGTGTTCGCAGCTGCGATGCTGATTTCACGACCGTTTACCGGAAGACTATTCGATAAATCTGGTCCAAACATCGTGATTATTCCATCATGCGTTGTCTTTGCGATTGGTCTATTTAGCTTAAGCTTTACGCATTCTTCTTGGATGCTGCTGTTTTCAGGTGCATTAGTAGGACTAGGCTACGGAACGCTGCTTCCTAGCTTCCAAACGCTGGCGATTCAAGCAGCGCCTGCTCACCGAAGCGCATATGCAACTGCCACGTTCTTTACGTTTTATGATAGCGGAATTGCAGTTGGTTCGTTTGTATTAGGAATTGCAGCAGGTGCTTTAGGCTATTCAAAATTGTACTTTGCGCTTGGTATTTTTGTTCTTTTGATTACACTTTACTACAAGTGGATTGCAAATTTACGTCAAAAACAAAAAGCAGCAAATATCCAGGTGGGCATGAAATAAAAAAGCTCGGCGTAATATGCGCCGAGTTTTTTTATGGATTTTTTACAGGACTTTGGAAGGGAAGCATATTTAAGTCAAAAGGTACTAGCCAATTCCTATCCATCTGCACCATACTTTAACAGGGGAACCATTTACATATAAAACTTCTTGGATGAAATAAAAAACAAAGGAGAACAAACATGAAAGTAATGAAACCTCTTATGGTCACAGCGTTAGGGCTTAGTCTTGCCACTTTTTATGAAGGCGCTTTTCCTGCAGAAAAAGTTGTGCAAGTACAGGCTGCTACAGATGAAAACGTGATTGCTGATAAAGCAAAAACGTATGAAGGAGCCGATTATACATCTGGAGGAGAGACGCTAAGCGAAGGGTTTGACAGCTCTGGCTTCGTTCAATATGTGTTTAAGCAAGCGCTGGATACAACGCTGCCTCGTTCCGTGAAAGAACAGTCAGCGCTTGGGACAGACGTTGATAAAAACGAGCTGCAAGCGGGTGATGTATTGTTTTTTGACACTAATGAAAACGGTGAAGTGAACGTAGCCGCTATTTATATCGGAGACGATGAGATGATTTATGCATCTTCTTCAGACGGAAAAGTCGTGGTGAAAAACATTTCAAGCAGTGCCTATTGGTCATCACATTTCGCCAAAGCAAAGCACATTACAGGAGCACCGGAAATTGCAAAAGATAATGAAGTCATTGCAGAAGCATTAAAACATCTCGGCACGCCATATGTATTTGGAGGCGAGTCGCCAACAGACGGTTTTGACTGTTCCGCATTTGTTGCCTATGTATTTCAACATGCATCGGACGTCTACCTTCCGCGATCAACCGATCAGCAGTGGCAAGTTGGAGAAGAAGTTGCACGGGCAGATTTAAAGCCAGGAGACGTTATCTTTTTTAAAGACACGTATCGTGAAGGGATTTCACACGTAGGCATTTACGCAGGCGGCAATCAGTTTATTCACGCCAAGCGCAGCGAAAATGTGACGGTTGATTACCTAACAAGCAGCTACTGGACGTCTAAGTACGCCGGAGCAAGGCGCTACGATGGCTTATCGCTGTCAAAAGACAATCCATTTGTGACGGAATCTCTTAAATATGTAGGAGAAGTACCTTACGCACAAGGTGGGACAAGTCCTTCTACAGGCTTTGATACAGCTGGTTTTGTTCAATACATTTATAAAGAAGCAGCTGGAAAAGACATTCCGCGCTATGCAAGTCAGCAGTGGGAAGCAGGAGAAACCATTTCACAATCTGACTTGAAGCCGGGAGATCTCGTCTTTTTTGAAGGAAGTTCACTTATTCCATCTATCTATATTGGAAATGACTATGTCGTTCACGTATCCACATCTGAGGGCGTGAAAATTACAAACTATAAAGTAGACAGCTACTGGGCGCCTAAATACTACGGAGCAAAGCGCATGCCATAAAAGTGAAAAACTAAGACAGTCTGGGGCTGTCTTGGTTTTTTAATAGGTAGCCAATTGTTTTTGTATATCTTTGATTCGCTCTAGCGTTATCCCTTCCCGCTGCTCGATGGCTAAAGGATGATCGGTTGGTTCTAATTCAATGAGAGGTCTCGTTCCAACAGGTCTTGTATGCACATTTGTTTTTAAATTTAACGTTTCAGGATAGCCTGGAATTGAAACTGAAAACCAGCCGAAATAAGGCGGTTCATGTTCTCTTTCGTCACTTTCCCATAAATTTATCATTCGATGAAAATTTTCTTCGCTTAAAGAAACCCAAATGTTCCAAATGAAAGGGTCTTCTTCATTAAGAACGGGAATTTCAACGCAGCCTCTGACGAAAAAATGTTCTTGATTCATGATACAAATCTCTGAGTATAGTTCAAAGTCGTTTTGTTTTTCGTCTTCTGACGCCTCATAATAGTAAAAAGGAGCTTCACTTGTATAACTCATAGGCAAAGCGGGCAGAGGGTGTTCACAAGTTAAGTCTTTATAGTGAAGTTTGTTCGTTTTCTTTTTGCCGTATAATCGTCTTCTTCGCATATCATTTTAGACTCCTTAGATAAAAGTATCTTCATTATAATACAAAAAAATGGCTGCTTAAGCGTATAATGTATAAAAAAGTTTGATTCCCCGTATCTTTTGAATTTCCTTTAATCGTTTAGTAAATAGAGAGTGCAAAAGGAGTGAAAACCATGTCACATTCAAAAAAAATTGAAAAACAAACAGAAAGCTTTGATGAGGCCTGCTGGAACGAGCATTACCCAAAACTGCAGCAGTACTGCCGCTTTTTAGCACAAAATGTGTGGGACGGAGATGATATCGCGCAAGAAACGTTTTTAAAAGCTCAGCGATATAAAGGCGAAGAGCACAATTTGTCTTCTGCGCTGTTAAATAAAATTGCGTACCACCACTGGATTGACCTGCTGCGAAAACGAAAGCGTGAAGGAATAGTCGAAGAAAAAGCTTTGGAACAACAAGCCGATAAGCATGCGTTTGATAGTAAGGGACACTCGGTCGAACTGCTGCTTAGTCAATTTACGCCGAAGCAAGCGGTTATCTTTTTCTTAAAAGAAGGCTTTCGCTATCAGCTGAAAGAGATCGCTTCGATTTTACAAACGTCAGAAACAGCGGTAAAAAGCAATTTACATCGTGCTAAGCAGCGGTTAGAAAAAGACAGTGAGCCGTTTTCTACAGATTCTTTTTGGAATGAACAAGAACGCAAAAAGCTGTCAGAGCTGTTTTACAAAACGTTAGAATCGCAGGATCCAGCTCTTTTGATTCAAGCTTTACCTTCCTTAAAAAGCATCATCCAAAAACCGACGTATACTCCGACATGCACTCTCTGCATGGCTGCATAGCCATATTACGTGTGATAGGGAGGATATATATGAGTACCATTCCATATGTAATTGAACAAAGTAACCGCGGTGAACGTTCGTATGATATTTATTCAAGGCTGTTAAAAGACCGAATTATTTTAATTGGTGATGAAATCAATGATCATATTGCTAACAGCGTGGTCGCGCAGCTCTTATTTCTTGCGGCAGATGATCCTAAAAAAGATATTTCACTGTATATTAACAGCCCCGGAGGTTCGACTTCAGCAGGGTTTGCGATTTATGATACGATGCAGTACATCGAGCCGGACGTTCAAACGATTTGCACGGGCATGGCCGCTTCTTTTGGCGCACTGCTTCTCCTAGCAGGAGCAAAAGGAAAGCGCTATGCGCTTCCGAACAGTGAAGTTATGATTCATCAGCCTCTAGGAGGAGCTAGAGGGCAGGCGACTGAAATTGAAATTAGCGCTCGGCGGATTTTAAAATTGAAGCAGCATATTAATGAAATCATATCAACACGAACGGGGCAGCCGGTTGAAAAAGTGGCAAACGATACGGAACGAGATTATTTTATGAGCGCTGAAGAAGCAATGACTTACGGAATTATTGATGGTATTCTGTTGCCGAAATAAAGAGGTGATAAGGAAGCATAGACGGCAGCGTCTATGCTTGCTTGTCTATAGAAATAAGAAAAAAGACCTTAGTATTATCTTTATTTTTCTTTAAAAGGTAGGTATTATATAAAATATAACAGATTTTAGAAAGAAGGTTTTACACATGCAAGAAGTGATTGGAGTAGAGCAGCGGTCTCTGTTTCAAAAAGTATTAGTCACATTTATTTTTTCGTTATTTATTTCAACAGTTGGCTTATATGTAGGTCAATATGTGCCGCCGGCTTATTTCCTTCCATTAGCGATTGCTGAACTTGTGATGCTGGTTGCCGCATTTATGTTACGAAAGAAAAAAAGCGTAGGATATGGCTTTACATATGCTTTTTCATTTATATCAGGCATCACGCTGTTTCCGATTGTCAGCTACTATGCATCAGTAGCGGGGGCGCAAGTCGTTCTTTATGCGTTTGGAAGCACGTTCGTTATTTTTACGGTGATGGGTGTAATTGGCGCAAAAACGAAAAAAGATCTAGGGTTTTTAGGCAGCTTTTTATTAGTGGCGCTGTTAGCACTAGTGTGCATCAGTATTTTCTCGCTGTTTAGTCCATTAACAACGCCTGGACTCATGGCATTCTCAGTGATTGGTACCATCGTTTTCTCACTTTACGTACTATATGATTTTAACAAAATGAAGCATGGTGAAATTACAGAAGAGCTTGTTCCACTGCTGGCACTATCTCTTTATTTAGACTTTATTAATCTATTCATCAACTTGCTTCGCTTTTTTGGTATTTTAGGCAGCGATGATTAATAAGAAATAGGCTGGGACAAAAGTGTTCTAACTGAAGGGCGATCCGAACGGTGAAGATTCTTGATGGAGAATCTTCACCGTTCGGATTTTTTTATTGGTAGGATGAGCGTAGGTGTCATTCATTTAGATGCTTCTAGCTGTTGATTGGAGGGCAAGGCGGAGACTCCTGCGGGAGAAGCGGAATAGGTGAGAACCCGCAGGAGCGGAAGCGACGAGGAGGCTCAGCGGCCGCCCGTGGAAAGCGAAGCCTTGCACGGAAATCAACAGCGGTATAATAAGCAGTCCACCTCATGTATCCAATCTGTTGATCTTTGGATGGGATTGATGTAGTTATATCACAATCTCTTTTTTTGTTTTAGTTATTCTCCGCCATCCCCATCTCCATCCTCGCTAACGTCATCCTCTGTTTTTTCATAGTTTGGTCCGGTAGCGTAAGGTTCTTTCCAAAACTTTTCAAGCCACGTGGAGCCTGTAGCGACCGCGCCGTTTTTAGCATGAATAAATTCACTGATTGTATATATTTCAACGACTTGCTTTCGATATTTACGAAATAAAAATGCGCTGGCAACAACGCCAATACTGATGATTACATACGTATTCATGGAATCCTTCTTATAAAAGGGTTAGTGTTACGTATGACGCATAGTAAAAGAATATGCATAAGACGTTGTAACCAAACAGATTGATGTAAATCATAATTGTGACGATTTTTCATGGTTTCTCTTATGGATATTTTTGGTATTATATATTTGTGATGAAAAATAAGATGAGGAGAAGAGCGAGTCTTAAGAGGAGGGGAAGTATGAATAAAGTAGTTCTTACATCGTTATTCTTTTTCTTACTAGTTGGTTGCAACCAAGAAAAGGTCAATGTATCTACACCTAATGATGAACAAGTTCCAGTGTCAGGAAGCATTGTAGTTAATGACAAAGAGTATGAAATGCGAGTAGGAGAATATGAATGGAACGGTGACGATGGTGCGCACATAACCAAAACGGATTCTTACTCACCAAAAGAGGTTGCTAAAGAATTTGATGACCTCACGCTAGAGAAAGATACCAAAGTTACAATTCTACTAAAAAACAATCCAAAACTTACAATTTATCAACTAAACAAAAATAATCAAAAAGAAAAAATTAAAATAACGGAGAATCATATTGAAGTGTCTTCAAAGAGCGGTTACTATCTTTACGAAGTATCGGGTAAATGGCCTCATGGAAAGGCAACTTATTTATTTGATGTGAATGTGAAATAGCGAACTGATCGGATATTTGGGAGTTATAGTGAACTGCTATACATGCATGAATTTAAAAGAAGTTCGTTTAGTGGTGCGAGCCTTTGAAAAAATGGTAGTATAGAGCAGGTACATAGAGAACGCAAATTTTTTGGAAGGATGCATGCTAGTGGTGAATTTTAACGAGTTTTTTACCATTTCTTCGTATGAAGTAATGGAGCATTCGAGTCGAAAAGAAAACGGAAAGAATATAGATGAATATGAAGTGATGTTGTATAACGAAAACGTTAGTCAAACAGAAAATGTGATGATTAAATTTAAAAAGGTGAGCGATGAAATAGCAGTGGAAAAAGTACAAACTCTCTCTTACTTTAATCAACAGCGTCCTAAACACCCCTGTAAGATTTGCGGCAGTGAAGTGATGGTAAAAGAGAACAGCACTGAAGAACTGGATGTTTACGCGCATAATTGTTCATTTAACGATGAAGAAATAGAGGATTGTTTAAGAGAACTAGTACAAAATGAACTTTTGCAGGATGGGTTTACTCAAGAAGAATTTGAACGGAACTATGGAGTTAACTACCGTGATGACAGTAATAAAGAATATGGCTTTTACGACGCGCAGCAACGAAATACTTTTTATACCATCTTTAATGATAGTGTTTATCACACCTCATACGCAGGACCACAAGAGCTCCGCTGCAAGTTTTGCGGGATGGACGAAGAGCTGCTTGTTGTAGACGGAGCCTTTTATCAAAAGTGCGCAGTGCTAACTCCACATACCAATCGAATTATTGATATGATTGAAGCAAGAAAACAAAACGAACCAGACGTAACAAAACGTTGATGAGAGAAAAGGGCCGGAGCTTGAGAAGAACATAAAAAAGAAGCTTCCTTTTGAGCGAAAGGAAGCTTATCAAATTTGTACCTATAGGGTTGAGTGGTGCATAATTAAATAGCTATCGGAATGACCGATGAATCATTAAAGTAAGCAACTTCTGAAAGAATACTGCAGCCTTTCAGCTTTTTGAGCTGAGAAAGCGCTTCTTCTTTACTATCAAACTCGTACATTTTTATTTCATCTTTTCTGACATAACACGTAATCACATACATTTTAGAAGTACCTCCACCTATCATGTAGAATTTATTAATAAAAAGCTATAGCAGCTTTTATTCCCTATTAAAATAGCGTAAGTGCGCCTGTGACAATAGCAAGGACAATGAGAACAAGAGACGTTAAAACGGCCCATTTAAATGCAAAGCGCTGATGTTCACCAAGATCAACACCTACCATACCTACAAGTAAGAAAGTAGAGGCAACGAGTGGACTTAATAGATGAACAGGTTGTCCGAGTACTGAAGCTCGCGCAATTTCCATTGGATCAATTCCGTAGGAAGCAGCAGTTTCAGCGAAGATTGGTAAAACACCAAAGTAATAGGCGTCGTTACTCATCACAAATGTAAACGGCATGCTTGTTAAAGCAACGATTGTTGGTAAAAACGAACCGAGTGAATCAGGAACTAAATGAATTAACAGGCTTGCCATTTCGTCCACCATTTTAGTGCCGGAGAGTATTCCTGTAAAAATACCGGCTGCAAAGACAAGGGCTGCAACGGTTAACGCGTTGCCTGCATGAGCCATTAAACGTTCTTTTTGATCCTCAAGTTTTGGATAGTTAATCATAAGAGCAAGCGCAAAACCAATCATAAATAAAACAGAAACGGACCAAATACCAGAAACTAATACGACCATAAGTGCAATGGTTAAAGCTAAGTTAATCCAGATTTTTTTAGGCTGCGTAATATCTTCTTGAGAAGTTAAAGACGCGTCTTCAGCAAAAGCAAGCGAGCTTTTTAATTCAAACTGCTCGATGTCAATAGCACCAAGTCGTCTGCGCTCTTTTTTTCCAAGAATATAGCCTGTAAAAATCACCCACAAAGCTCCGCCAATTAACGTTGGAAGAAGTGGAATAAAGAACTCTGATGCATCGAGGTTAAGAGCAACAATCGCGCGAGTAGCCGGGCCTCCCCAAGGTGTCATGCTGCTCATAATACTAAGAGAAAGCATCGCAACCGTCGTTAACACTAACGGGCTCATATTCAGACGTTTATACAGTGGAAGAAGAGCAGAAACCGTAATCATATAAGTAGTTGTACCGTCTCCGTCTAGTGCAACTAAAAGCGATAGAAGAGCGGTTCCAATCACGATTTTGAGCGGATCGCCTTTTACGATTTTTAACAGCTGCTTAATTAATGGATCAAACAGGCCGGCATCAATCATAACGCCGAAGTATAAAATGGCAAACAGCAGCATCGCAGCTGACGGAGCTACTTGTTTTAACCCTTCTAGCATCATGTCTCCGACGCCTTTGCCAAATCCTCCAATCACGGCAAAAAGAAGTGGAATGACCATTAAAGCTACGATAGGAGACATCCTTTTTGACATAATGAGATACGTAAAGACAATAATCATTGTAAAACCTAGTAGTGCTAGCATTCAAACAACCTCCTTTATTTTCCCTCTTTTCTTTGAAAGCGTTTACTTTTAGAGTAAAAAAACGTGACTAACATCTCTCATCCCCATGTATGAGTTGTAGTTTGATTATTAAGAATTTTTAAATTCGCTCTTTACCCCCGCTGATGTTTCTTGTTTTCATGTTAGTACATTTTGAAAAATAAAGGAAATATAGGTTTTTTTAGAAAGTTCATAAAAAAATTTTATAATGATAGTCTAGAAAAAAGCTTGGTCTAAAAGAAAGTTTCTTCCAAGACCCAAACTTTTTTGCTTTTTGCTTTATTTTTCACTTAGCTTTAAAAAATCAATAAATGCTTTCACGACCGCTAGATTCAAATAAGAAGGATCATACATGAGCCAAGTGTTTCGAAGCAAAGGTGATTCATCTCGGTATGAAAGTCCGTATGTATATAAATTGTCGCTGGAGTGAAGGCAAATTTCTGGTAAAATCGCAAAGCCTAAATCATTTTTAACCATTTCTTTGGCCGTTTCTTGCCGGTCAACTTCCATCGCTACAAACGGAGGCTCTGAAAACTTGTCATGCCACCAGTCTTGAATGAGATCTTTTAGCGACGTATCGGTTTTATAGTTAATATAAGGCAGGTTCGGCAAGTCATCGATCGCAATTTCTTTTTTCGAAATTAAGCAAAGCCGCTCTTTTGTCAGCAGTGATTTTTCTCCGTTCCACGGGTAATTGCCTCGCAAAATACCAACGTGCACACGCGAAGAGTCTAATAGATTCATAACTTGCGTACTCCAGCCTGTATTGACACTGAACTGTACGTTTGGATAGTGAAGAGAAAACTGTTTTAAAATCTTTGGAAGCTTATGCTGTGCGAAGTTACTCGATACCCCTAAGCGAAGCGTGCCTGTAACGGTTTCGCTCATATTACGCATGCTGTCTTTTGTTTCTTGCAGCTGCTTCCACATGTTTTCTGCATAGCGAACAAGATGCTCACCTTCAGATGTAAACTCAATTCCTTTTTTCGTTTTAAAAAACAGCGTCACGCCAAATTCTTCTTCAAGATTTTTAAGCCGGTAGCTTAAAGAAGGCTGCGATACGTAGAGCCTTTCAGCCGTTCGCGTAATGTTCTTTTCTTCGTGAAGCGTTTTAATTAATATCCAATCTTTTTGATCCATCCCAATTCCCCCTTGTATTTAGATTATAAAAATTTTTTTAAAAAGACAATAAATTTTATGTATTTTACTTATGACCACCTCTATTATACGATAAATGGCAAATGAACCGGTTCTAAATAGTAAAAAAATAAAATGGTTTGATGAACGCCTGGGCGTTTGTTAGTAGGGGAGAAAGGTGATTAAGATGACGCGTATTCCTGTAACGGTTATGAGAGGTGGAACGAGTAAAGGGGTCTTTATCAATCATGAAGAAATGCCTGTGAACAAATCGGATTGGGAACCGTTTTTGCTAGATATAATGGGAAGTCCGGATCAACGTCAAATTGACGGGTTGGGCGGAGCTAATTCGCTGACAAGTAAAATTGCGATTATTAAAAAATCAGATTTAGAAGAAGCTGACGTAGATTACACGTTTGCGCAGGTCAGCATCAGCGAATCTCTCGTTGATTTTAAAGGAAACTGCGGCAATATCTCCTCAGCAGTGGGACCTTACGCAATTGAACAAGGACTTGTACAAGCTGTGGAACCGGTGACCAAAGTGCGGATTTATAATACGAATACTAAAAAAGTAATCGTAGCGGAAGTAGAAGTAGAAAACGGGAAAGTGAAAACAGAAGGGGAATGTATGATTCCTGGAGTGCCAGGTACGGGTTCACCTATTTATCTTTCGTTTGAAAACGGAGAAGGAGCCGTTACCGGAAAACTGCTTCCGACCGGGAACGCTATTGATCTTCTGCAAACATCCATCGGAACAGTAAAAGCATCAATTGTTGATGTAGGAAATCCGCTTGTATTTGTTAAAGCAGCGGATATTGGCCTAAAAGGAACAGAACTTCCGCATGAATACACGGACAAACAGCTGAAGCTATTTGAAGAAATTCGCTCCATTGCAGCGGAAAAAGCGGGGCTCGCACCTCAAGACAAAGCAACTAAACTATCACCAGCGGTTCCCAAAATGACGATTATTGCTCCTCCGATGGACCACCGCGACGGGACTGGCAGAGAAAAAGCTGCTTCTCAAATGGACGTATTAATTCGCATGATGTCGATGCAAAAACCGCATCAAACGCTTGCGATTACAGGAGCAATTTGTACAACAGCGGCTATCTATACAAAAGGAACGCTGGTATCGGAAATGGTTCAATTAAAAGGCGATACGGTTCGACTTGCTCATCCAATGGGAATTATGGAAACCAGTGTAGATCTAAAAGAAGGACAGGTTAATGGAATCAAAGTAGTGCGTACGGCCCGTCTTATTTTTGAAGGATTTGTTTATACAAAGCACGCGTACGATGTATGTTTATCAAGTTAATAACGTTCTCTAAAAAAAACTTTTTCTAGGAAACTAGGAAGAGTTTTTTTGTGTTAGAATATTTTTACTAAATATTGAAAAAGTGGGTGGTAGTATGAAAAAAAGAACGTATATTGATTTAAGCCACATCATTGAAGACGGAGTTATCACGCATAAAGGCTTGCCGGCACCGATTATTTGCGACTATTTAAGCCGAGAAGAGTCTAAAAAGCTGTATGAACCAGGGACTGAATTTCAAATCGGTAAAATTGAAATGGTTACAAATACAGGTACGTATATTGACGTGCCGTTTCACAGATATAAAGACGGAGCGGATTTAGCTCAAACGGCTATTGATAAAACAGCCGGACTGGAAGGAATAGTAATTTCAATCGACCCGACTTTAACGGCTATTGATGAATCTCATTTTCACCATATAGACGTAAAAGGCAAAGCGGTATTAATTCACACGGGATGGGATCGCTACTGGAATACAGACGATTATTTAGAAAACCATCCATACTTAACAGAAAGCGCGGCTGCTTATTTAGTGTCTCAACAGCCCGCTCTTGTCGGAATTGATTCGATGAATATTGACGACACAAAAGGAAAAGCAAGACCAGCTCATACGCTGCTGTTAGGAGCGGACATTGTGATTGCTGAACACTTATGTCGCTTAGATCAACTAACGGAGTCCTTTTTATTTTACGCCGTGCCTCCTAAAATAAAAGGAGCCGGAACATTTCCGGTAAGAGCATTTGCGGAGGTAGAAAGAACATGATCCAATTACATAGATACAGGGAAGTGCAGGAATTTAAAAAACAAGTCGAGCCGCTTTTAGAGAAAAATGAAGTTCTTCACAACTTAGCGCTTGGCATTTTACAAAGCTTACATGAAAGCAGCAAACTGAATTTTATGGGCATTATTTTAAAAGACAATCGTGCTGCGCTTGTGTTGCTGCAAACCCATCCTCAGCAAATCATCCTGTCTCAAATACAGAAGCTAACGGATGATGAGCTGAACGAAGTAGCGGAGCTGTTACAAGAAACCACCGTACCGGGCTTAGTTGGAGAAAGGCAAACGGTTTTATATCTTTCTCAAAAACTAGCAGCGCTAAAAAATCAAGAAGCTTCGTTGAAAATGGATCAGCGCATTTACCGGTTAGACAAAGTGAAAAAAGCTGCGGACGCTGACGGAGTGCTGATAAAAGCAAAGTTGGAGCATCTTCCGCTCGTGACGGAATGGATTTGGGAGTTTATGGGCGTCATTGGAGAGCCTGTATCAAAAGAGCAAGCTGTCAAAACAGGCGAAGCTTTTATTAAAGCAGAACGGCTATTTTTATGGGAAGTGAACGGGAAGTATGTGTCAATTGCTAATGCTACGCGTCCGACAACCCACAACGTTACGATTAACTTTGTGTATACGCCGCGGGAAGAACGTAAAAAAGGCTATGCATCAAGCTGTGTGTCCACGCTTTCTCAGCTTATGCTAGACAGCGGTTTTCAAACAACAAGTCTATACACGGACACGACAAACCCTACGTCTAACAAGATTTACATGGAGATTGGGTATGAACACGTAGCTGATTCAGCATTAGTTTTATTTCATGAAAAAAAGTAGCAGGCTGTCTGCTACTTTTTCTATTACTTAAGGTTTTTTAACTAAATTAACGTGATTTAACGTTTTGCTATCATCAAAAATAAATTCAAGATCATAGGCGCCGGCGTGATACGTGTATCTCGTTTGAGTCGTACCATCACCTTTTACTTTGCTTGTAAAGTTTGGCTGACCTAATTCTTTCTTTAAGTTAGCTTGCGTGATGGACCCTAAATTTGTTTGACGCTCTACATTTGTACCAAAATAGCGGATTTCGTTAATGACATTATTTTGGTCATAGCCAAATGCATATCCAGGGTGACCCATTTCCGCATGATAGTAGTCAAAGTTATTTGATGAACCTTCAGGCGGAGGACCGAACTGATCTCGAACATCTTGACGCAGGCTTTTGCCAATTTTTAAGTCTGCTGTTAATCGCGGCACTTCACCTTGCACCGCCGCATTATAAATTTCGTTAATGTTTTTTACAGCTGTTTGACTTTGGCTGCTTGTTTCTTGAGATGTAGCTGCGTGTGCTGGGGTATCAAGCTGAGCCACAGGAGCAAATCCAAACGCAGCAACTCCTGTAATCGTCGCAGCAGCAGCCGCTTTTGA
Source organism: Priestia sp. RMT2NF4 (assembly GCF_047872835.1). Lineage (NCBI taxonomy): Bacteria > Bacillati > Bacillota > Bacilli > Caryophanales > Bacillaceae > Priestia > Priestia sp. RMT2NF4. The sequence goes on along the minus strand of NZ_JBLQZO010000002.1, from coordinate 146,261 downwards.
TAGTCGTTGTTTCATTTTCATGATTTTTTCCTCCTATATATAACGATTTAGCAATCTCAGTCTACCTAAAAGAGAAGGTAGGCCAGAATGGTCAAGGAGTCTTAGTTGAGTTGGTAACTGATATATATAATGTAACACGCCTTTCAGAATATAAACGTCAGGTAAGGTGAAAAGCAAAAAACGATTCATTTCTCATAGGTGAAAAGATTTGTTTTTATTCCTTTATTATGTAAAAAAACGTAATATAGGGAGGATTCTAAGTTTTTATAAAAAACTAGATAATAACTGTAAGTATGATACAATAAATCAAGTATTTGTTAAAAATATAATATTTATTGCTGGAGTTTTGATGTATGGAAAAAAATTTGATGAGAGGTACGCTTTTGTTAACAGCGTCTTCTTTGCTAACAAAGATTTTGGGTTTTATTTATATTATTCCGTTTACAGCGCTAGTCGGAACGTCAGGTTACGCGCTTTATAAGTATGCATACGGTCCATATACCTTGATGCTAAGCTTATCGACAATGGGTCTTCCGCTTGCTGTTTCGAAGTATGTATCGAAATATAACGGTCTTGGAAACTACAGGGCAGGGCAAGATCTATTAAAAGCAGGCCTTCTATTAATGACGATAACAGGCATAATAGGATTTTTAGTCCTCTATACCATGGCGCCTTCGCTCGCTGAGCTAGTGATTAACGGAAAAGATTCCTCAGGAAATAGTCAAAAAGACGTGGTATACGTGATTCGAATGGTGAGCTTTGCTTTAATTATTATCCCGCCTATGAGTCTATTACGAGGCTACTTTCAAGGTAACCAGTCCATGGGACCATCCGCGCTGAGTACAATTATTGAACAAATAGTGCGTGTACTGTTTATTTTAGCAGGAGCATACGCTGTTATTCATCTCTTTCATAGCACGATGACAAAAGCTGTTGGAATTGGTACGTTTGGAGCGTTTATTGGAGGCGTAGGGGGAATAGGGATTCTCGGTGCGACGTATCTAAAGCGCAAGCGGCTGATTATGAAGGAAGTGAACAGCGGAAAGAATAATAAATCTGTTCCGTTCTCTTTAATGTTCAAAGAGCTTGTGACGTACGCTGTTCCGTTTGTATTAGTTGGTTTAGCTATTCCAATCTATCAAAATATTGATACGTTTACGATTAACATGCTTTTTCAATCAATAGGGTATGGACAAGCTAAAGCCGAAACAATCAACTCTGTCATTGGGTTAGCGCAAATTTTAGTAATGGTGCCGGTATCGCTAGCGACTGCCTTCAGCATGTCGCTGATTCCGGGTATTACATCTTCTTTTGTGCAAGGAAATTTACGAGAAGTAAAAGGAAAGATTACAAAAACGCTGCAGCTGCTGTTGTTTTTTACTCTTCCTTCTGCGGTGGGGCTTTGTTTATTGGGTAAGCCGGTATATATGATGATCTTTGGAGCGAAAAACAGTCCTGAAATCGGTGGAGTTGTTTTACAATGGTATGCGCCTGCTGCCATTTTATTTGCTCTTTTTACCGTAACAGCCGCGATTCTTCAAGGAATTAATCAGCAAAAGAAATTAATTTTTGGCTTGGGCTTAGGTATTGTTGTGAAGATAGTACTAAACGTACTGTTGGTTTCAAGCTTAAAAGAAATTGGACCTGTTGTCGCGACGTACGGAGGATATGGTGTATCGGTTATCTATAACTTTTATTTAATTGAAAAATCCATTTCTTACCGAGTTCAATCACTAGGAAAAGCCGCGTTGACGCCTGTTTTATTAGTAAGTGTGATGTCAGCCGCTGTGCTTATTGGCAATTATGCTTCTCACTATTTTTTAGAAAATAAGCTGTCTGCATCTTCACTTGCGAGTAGCACGTCTTGTATTTCAATAGCTTTAGGTGCTGCTGTGTATCTAGGGCTTGGCGTCAAAACAAGTTTAGGGCAATCTGTTGTGTTAAATAGAAGAAAAAGAATGTAAAGGAGAGAAAGAAGTGTCAAAACGATTTGTACTAACCGTAGCCGCTGGAGGATGTATCATAATCTTCGGCGCGCTGCTGCTACTAAACTGGGAAAAGGTGTTTGGAGACTACCGTCCCATTCAAACAGCAACAGCCGTATTCAAGTTAGAAGTGGGAAGTCAAGATGTAGCAAAGACTACGGATTCAGATAATGTTCTTTACTATATGGTGAAAAAAGGACATTTAGATGAATATATTCAACTGATGGATGAAAAAGGCTATGTGTTAAAAGAGAAAGATATTGATCATAACCGACTTGTTTTTAACAATGGACAAGAGGATGAGCAAATTTACTACAAGCGCTTTGCTAGGAAGTATACGATGATTGATGGAGAAGGGTAAAAGCCTTCACTTGGAATTACTACATACTAAAATCATTAAAAGAAAACACCACCTTGCGAATAAAAGGTGGCGTTTTTTTGTTAGATTATCTCATCTTAGTTTTACTCTTGCTATCCCTGTTACGATCATACTAGTAATAAAAATAACTATGATTCCAATGTTGGTCGGGGTATCAAAAAATGTTTTTGAAACGGCTAAAGCGATAATAAGCCCAATAGCTATGCCAGATAGTTCTTTCATTAATTTCACCGTTAACACCTCTTAACAATATTACTAAGGAAAAGTCTAACATTATTGGTAAAGTGGTTTCAATTAATAACACATTAACGGAAGAGATATAATAGAACTTATTTGCTACCACTAAACCCTCTTGACCGTCAACAGATTCAGTATAAGTGCTTTGTGAAGAAGTATAGAATGATTCAAGAAATGAGGTAAAGGCTTTAACTTCTATTTTATATTTTAGTAGACTAAAACCGTATAATCCTATCTGTTTTTAAAGTTTTTTTGCGTGAAAAAGAAAAATAATATTGACAATTGTTGAAAAACTATTAATATTGACTATATTACATAAAATAAATAGCTATTGTTTTCCTTATCAAGAGAGGTGGAGGGACTGGCCCTGTGAAACCCGGCAACCGCTGTCTATGACAGAATGGTGCCAAATCCTTAAGAACAGTATGTTCTTGAAGATGAGGAAGAGACGTTTGGTTAACGAGCTCTTCCTTTATATAAAGGAAGAGCTTTTTTTATATTATAGGGGGAGTAAGTTAAATGAAGAGATTTCTTATTTTAGCAGTTGCGCTTGTACTACTCGTAACTGGCTGTCAGTCAAAAAGTACAAAAAGCAGTGGAAGTGAAGAGAAAGGAAAGAAGCGAATTGCTCTTGTTTTGCCTGAAAAGATTGGGGTTAACCCGTTTTTTCAGCAAATGGATGATGGAGCAAAGCGCGCTGGGAAGAAGTATAACATTGATGTAAAGACAATTGAATCTACGGACCAAGCAGCCATTGAAAGTAATTTGCGTGCTGCGGTAGCCGAAAATTATGACTTGATTATTACATCTTCTTTTGAATCCGAAGATGCGTTGAAAAAAGTAGCTCAAGAAAATCCGCAGCGTCAATTTGCGATTATTGATACAGTGGTCGATTTACCAAATGTAAGAAGCGTTGTATTTCGTGAGCAAGAAGCTTCATATTTATTAGGAGCAGCGGCAGGATTGATTACGAAAACGAATAAAGTAGGAATGGTTGCAGCTGATGATATTCCATTATTAAAAAAATGGACGGTAAGTTTTAAAGAAGGATTACAATCAACAAATCCAAAAGCAGAGTTTCTAGTAAACTATGTTGGAAGCTTCTCTGATCCAGCTAAAGCAAAAGAACTTGCTATTTTACAAGCTTCAAAAGGCGCTGATTTTATCGCCGGAGCATCAGCAGTAGGCGACTTGGGTGTATTTGAAGCAGCAAAAGAAAAAGGTTTTTATACGGCAGGACAAGATATTGACCGTACGGAAGTAGATCCTGAGCATATCGTTTTATCGCAGTTAAAAGGATCTGATGCAGCTGCTTATGAAACGGTAGAAGCACTCGCAAATGACAAATTTAAATCGGGCGTAGTGACATACGGCTTAAAAGAAAAAGGTGTTGGGTTAACGTATGTGACTCAAGACAGCAAGACGCCTCTTAGTGACTTTGTAGGACAAGATGTGATTAATCAATTAAAAGAAATTAAAGATTCGATTATTGATGGAAAAACAGTGGTAAAAGATCCGTTAGCAAAGTGAGTTGAGAAGAGAAGTCGAGTAAGGCTGGCTTCTCTTTCTTATTTTTGAAAAAAACCTAAAGGGGAAAGGAGCAATGAATGGAATGAGTGAGCTGCTGCAGTTAACGAATTTAACGAAGAAATACGGTTCATTTTTAGCAAACGATAACGTGTCTTTTACGCTAAAAAAAGGCGAGGTTCACGCGCTGGTCGGAGAGAACGGTGCTGGTAAAACAACGTTGATGAGGATGCTTTACGGAATGGAAAAGCCGAGTTCAGGAAGTATTCAGCTACATGGGAAAACCGTCTCGTTTTCATCTCCTGCGGATGCGATTAAAAACGGAATAGGCATGGTGCATCAGCATTTTATGGTTTTTCCTCATTTTTCAGTGGCTGAAAATATTGTCTTGGGGCATGAGCCAAAGAAAGGTCTCTTTTTTAATAGAAGGCAGGCGAAAGAGGATGTTCAGCAATTAACCCAAACCTATCAGATTTCAGTAGATGTTCATAAAAAAGTAAAGCATTGCTCAATTGGAGAACAGCAAAAGATTGAAATTTTAAAAGTGCTGTATCAAGGAGCAGAAATCATTGTTTTAGACGAGCCTACCGCTGTACTTACTCCTCATGAAGTGAAGGAACTATTAAAAACAATCCGTTTTTTGGCTTCACAAGGAAAAAGCATCATTATTATTACACATAAGCTGCAAGAAGTGATGGAAGTAGCGGACCGCATCACGGTTCTGCGAAATGGTAAAGTAGCCGGCGTCACAAATAAAGAATCTACTAATGCTCACCATTTAGCCAAGCTGATGGTAGGACGAGAATTAAAAGAGCGTCCTGCAAGAGTGCCATCACAAAGCACTTCTCATTTAAGCGTACAAAATCTCTTTTTAAAAGGAAAAGGACAAAAAAACGTGTTGCAAAATGTGTCTCTTCACGTTTCTGCAGGCGAAATTGTCGGTATTGCAGGGGTTTCAGGAAATGGGCAGTCAGAGCTGCTTCAAGCAATTGCTGGATTAGTAGAAACAGACACCGGAAGTATCAAACTTGGAGATGAAGATCTTACAGGGCGATCTGTGCGTGAAAGAAGAGAGGCAGGAATTGCTCATATTCCAGAAGACCGCTATATGTGGGGAGCCTCTAAAGACGATACGATCGAAGAAAATGCGCTGATGGGCTATCAGTATAAAGCTTCTTACTCGAAAATGGGCTGGCTGAAAAGAAAGATATTCAATTCGAGCGTGGAGGAATGGATAAATGAATTTTCGATTAAAGCCACTTCATCTAAGCAAAAAGCAGGAGAACTGTCAGGGGGGAATCTGCAAAAATTGATTGTTGCAAGAGAGCTTGGCCAAAACACTTCTTTTCTACTTGCTGCCGAACCAACGCGAGGAGTGGATATTGGGGCAATGGAACGTATTCACGACGCTTTGATTCAAAAACGCAATAATGCATCGGCTATTTTACTTGTATCTTCTGAGCTGTCGGAGATTATCTCACTATCAGATCGAATTTTAGTGATGTACGAAGGCAGTATTGTTGGAGAGCTTGCAAGAGAAGAAGCGACGGAAGAGAAACTAAGCATATTAATGGCAGGAGGAACGGTAGAAGGTGATACAGTTGCAGAAACTTCTTAAATCATTAATCCAACCAATTATTGCGGTCATTTTTGGCTTAGCAATAGGAGGCATTATTATCTCCTTAACAGGTGGTTCGGTTTTCCAAACATATACAGAGCTCTGGAATGGAGCGTTTGGTAATTTTTATTTCTTCACTACTACGCTGGCTCGCGCTACGCCTATTCTGTTAATTGCGTTAGGTGTCGGATTTGCTTTTAGAGCAGGTGTGTTTAATTTAGGCGGAGAAGGACAGATGGTCGTTGGAGCTATCAGTGCAGCGATTGTTGCTTATTACCTGCCGGCTCCAGGGGTAGTCAAGCTGATAGCGGCTATTGCCGCTGCGGTTGTGGCAGGAGGTTTGCTTTCCGTTTTAGCAGGATGGATGGAAGCCGCGTTTAAAATTCAGCTCGTCATTTCGACCCTTTTATTAAATTATATCGCTGTTTTATTTGCAAGTTATTTAGCAGGTCACCCATTTCAAGATAAAACAGGCTCAGCAGCTCTCGCTCAAACGCCTATGATTGAGCAATCGGCGTGGCTTGGAAAAGTGTTTCAAGGAATGCCTCTTCATGTCGGATTTATCATTGCTTTAATCGGTGCGCTACTGCTATGGACAGTGCTTCGCTACTCTGTGTTTGGGTACGAAGTGAACGCATCTGGAAAAAATCCGTTGTTCGGAGCGTATGGAGGCATTCATCAAGTAAAAGTCATGCTGTTCAGTATGTTTATTAGCGGGAGCTTGGCTGGATTAGCAGGAGGGTTTGAAGTGCTTGGTTCACAGTACCGATTTGTAGACGGTGCGCTTACCGTTCCTGGATATGCATGGACTGGAGTGATGGCTGCTCTGTTAGCAAAATCGAATCCAATCGGCATTATTTTTACGTCTCTTTTACTTGCCGCTTTGCAAACAGGAGCGATGGGGTTAGAGCGTAATACAGAAATTCCGTTAGAAATTGCGAGTATTATGCAAGCTGTACTCATTCTATTTATCTCAGCAAAATTCACAAAGCAGTGGTGGAAAGCAAAAAAGAAAGGAGCTGATATTCGTGGAGCTGCTTGATTGGTCACTGTTAAATGCAACGCTGCGAATGGTTGCGCCTATATTATTAGCGGCGCTAGGCGGAATGCTTTGCGCGCGCGTGGGCATATTTAATGTAGGGCTAGAAGGTCTGATATTGATTGGGGCTTTTAGCGGAATTGCCGGTAACTATTATACTCACAATGTCTTTTTTGCGATCGTGATTGCGGCTGGAGCAAGCTTACTTTTTGCGTTGCTTTTTGGAATGATGGTCGTGATGTTTAAAGCGAATGAAATTGTTGTTGGGGTGTCTATTAATTTTTTAGCACTGGGCTTAACGACATTTTTACTCCGGACTATTTTTCATACAAAAGGTGCCTATTACGATAAAAACATGCACGGAATAGGCACATGGGATATACCTTTAATTAAAGACATACCTATAATCGGCGACATTGTTTCCGGGCAGTCACCGCTTGTCTATTTTGCATTTTTAGCAGCTATTGCTTTTTATATCTTTTTTTATCGAACGATTTTTGGTTTTCGTCTTCTAGCAGTAGGCTACAATCAAGTAGCAGCAAGTACGCTTGGGTTAAAAGCAATAAGATATCAGCTGTTTGCGATCGCAGCATGCGGAATTCTGTGTGGGATTGCAGGAGCACAGCTTTCATTAGGGCAAGTCACGATGTTCTCAGAAGGCATGACTTCAGGGCGTGGATTTATTGCACTTGTTGCGATGATGCTCGGTCAGTCTCATCCGATCGGTATTTTAGCATCGAGTATACTTTTCGGTTTAATGGATGCGGTGAGCACACGACTGCAAGGTTTTTCAATACCGACCGAGTTCACGATGATGGTGCCGTATGTACTTACATTAGCAGCGATGTTTTTCCTGCGAGATAAAGGAGTCGAAACGAATCAAACAAGTCAGCAAAGTGCACGCTGATAAAAAAATAAAGAGGTGGTACCTATGAACAAAGCAGACCGTATTAAACGAATGAAAACACCGGAAATTGATCCAAAGTATGAAGGACGAGTGCCTCCGGGTCAGGTAGTAACAGAGCGCTTTCCCATTTTACATGAAGGCGACGTGCCGGAGTATAACTTAGAGGAGTGGACGCTTCGCGTGTTTGGGTTGGTAGACAAAGAAGTGACGCTTTCGTATCAAGATATATTGAACATGCCTCAAACAACGGTGAAATGTGATATTCACTGCGTAACGAGATGGACAAGACTTGATAATGAATTTACGGGCGTGCTGTTTACAGACTTTTTAAAAGCAGTTGGCGTGGAGTTGAAAAGTAAATATATCATGCTGCACGGAGATAATGACTATACGTCAAACATTGAAGTAAAAGATTTACTGAGAGACGATATTCTTCTCGCTCATTCCTTTAACGGAGAGCCGCTTACACCTAAGCATGGATATCCGCTGCGATTGGTTGTGCCGCATTTGTACTTTTGGAAAAGTGTCAAATGGCTTCGAGGCTTTGAAGCTATTGATGAAAACCATCCGGGCTTTTGGGAGCAAAACGGCTTTCATCTTAGAGGAGATCCGTTTAAAGAAGAGCGTTTTTCTGGAGAAGATTTAGGCATTCCAGAAGATGAGTGGGTACATAAAGACTATGATTAATGAAAATGCCTATGCGCAAGCATAGGCATTTTGTTAGCGCTGGCGGTTTAATTCCCACACAACGTGGCGAAGTTCAGGCAAAATCAGTTTGGTCATAGCTAGGCGAACAGCACCGCTTGATCCTGGTGTAGAAAAAACGGCTTTTTCGTTAATCGTCCCGGCAATTGCCCGGCTCATAATCGCTGCGCTGCCAATGTCTTCGGTGTAGCTCAGCATGCGAAACAGCTCGCCAAACCCGACGATTTCTTTATGAATCAGCGCTTGAACGGCTTCAATTGTGACGTCTCGTTTTGTAATGCCGGTGCCGCCGTTTGTGAGAACAACGTCAATGTCCTCAGCACTGCATCCGGCAAGTATCGCTTGTTGAATCGACGTTTGATCGTCTTTTACAATTTCATAGGAAGCGACCTGCATCTCGTGTTCTTTCAGAAGTTGGATCATTAGCGCGCCGCTTTTATCGGTTTCTTTTGTACGTGTATCGGATACCGTAATGACTTTGCAGCGAACGGGCTGAGTTGCTTTGGATTTATGTTCATGTACGCTCATTATGTACCTCCTTTACGCTTCCGTACGCTTGTAGTCACCGTTTTTGCCGCCTGATTTTTCAAGCAGATATGTTTCGCCGATAATCATGCCTTTATCAATGGCTTTGCACATATCATAAACGGTTAGAGCGCAGGCAGAAGCGGCAGTTAAAGCTTCCATTTCAACGCCCGTTGAGCCTTCCGTTTTAACAGTTGCTTCTATTAATAAACGATACTTGTCATTGCTTGTATCCCAGTCAAATGAAAGGTTTACGCCTTTTAATAAAAGAGGGTGACACATCGGAATAATGTCAGACGTGCGTTTTGCTGCCATAATCCCTGCTACTTGTGCGACAGCAAGCACATCGCCTTTTCCGATTTTATGTTCTACAATGGCTTCGTGAATTTCTTTGTTAACGAGTATGCTTGAACGAGCTGTTGCAACGCGGCGAGTGATAGATTTTTCGCTAATATCGACCATATTGGCACGGCCTTGGTCATTAAAATGTGTAAAAGAAGACATCGGTGTTTTCATCCTTTTTCAGTAAATTTTGTTGTATGATAGAAATAGTGAGATATGCTATGATTTTACACCATAGCGTAAAAAGTGAACAGACATAAAGGAAGTGAAGAATGTATGTTAGAAAGCAGAACACCTATTTCAATTCCTGAAGCAATTGAAAAAGTTATGACATATAAAAGAAAAGGCAGCATCGAACGCGTATCGATCACCGAAAGCTACGGGCGCTATTTAGGAGAAGATATTATTGCCGACCAAAACGTGCCTCATTTTAATAAATCGCTTTATGACGGCTTTGCGGTTCAAGCACAAGACTGCGTAGAAGTATCAAATGAACATTCTGTAGAGTTCGAAGTTGTAGGTGAAATCGGCGCTGGCTCTGTTTTTGAAGAAGAAGTAAAGCCGTTTCAAGCAGTGCGCATTATGACAGGAGCGCAAGTGCCTCATTCATGTGATGCGGTTGTGATGCTTGAAGTAACGAAGTCGTATGAAAAAGAAGGCAAAACGTATATGGCGTTAAGCAGGCCTGCTTCAAAGTGGGAACACATTGCGTTAAAAGGAGAAGAAACAAAAAAAGGAGACGTGCTCGTTTCAAAAGGAACGCGCATTAATCCGGGCGTCACGGCTTTTTTAGCTACGTTTGGCTATGCGGATGTAGCCGTGGTGAAGCAGCCGGTGGTTGGCGTGTTAACAACGGGAAGTGAACTGCTTGATGTAAACGAGCCTCTAGAGCCAGGAAAAATCCGCAACAGCAACTCTTATATGGCACTTGCGCAAATCGTAAGAAGCGGGGGAATTCCGAAATATTTAGGGAAGCTTGAAGATGATTTTGACCGCTGCTATGAAGCGGTAGAAAAAGCACTTGAAGAAGTGGATATTTTACTGACAACCGGAGGGGTATCCGTTGGTGACTATGATTATTTGCCGGCTATTTATGAAAAGCTTGGTGCCAATGTGCTGTTTAACAAAATTGCGATGCGACCGGGAAGCGTCACAACAGTCGCAGAACGAAACGGACAGCTGCTGTTTGGATTATCAGGAAACCCATCTGCTTGCTATGTCGGGTTTGAACTGTTTGTACGTCCGATTGTTCGCAGCTTTTTACATTCACCGGCGCCTCATTTACATAAAACAAAAGCGGTGTTAAACGGCCGTTTTAAAGAGCCTAATGCATTCACAAGAATGGTACGGGGAGAAATGACAGACGAAGGCGGAAGGCTCTTAGTAACGCCTGTTGGCATGGACAAGTCAGGCGCTATTTCGTCATTAGCTGCAGCAAACGCACTGATTGTTCTTCCAGGCGGAGAGCATGGATATGATAAAGGAATAGAAGTGGACGTGCTGCATCTTGAAGACGAAGGTACGAGTTCGCTTTGGGTATAAAAACAGAAGTCTGCTTATTGCTTGTCCTTCTTTTCAATAAGAATTTGAAGCAGTTCTGTAATTCGATCTAATTTGCTTTCAATGCGAACAAGTAAGTAAAAAGATAGGGCAATTGGAAAGCCTAAATCTTTAATATAACTAACCAAGTTTTCTATAATAGCATACCTCCTTCACTTAGAAGATATATTATCATATGTGATTTCTAAGTATTTGTTCGCAGGGTATACGTCCATTTTTAAGACAAAAGTCCTTGAAAAATAAGAAAAAGCAGCCCCGGCATTGGCAAGCGAGGCTGCTTTTTTTGTAAGGGTTCATTTATACGTATTTGAGTATAAATGCCTACTAGATTTTAACATGTTTTTGAATATAAATACTACTTTGGATGTGTTCTAACATATGAATAAAAGGTGCGCTTTTAATTCATCGATTACGTTGGTCCTCCTAATCAAAAGCCAACTAAATGAAAGGTGTATAAAAAGCGGCATATTCTATAAAAGTGACTCTTTCAGAACCCTTACTTCCCTAGGGGTTCTCTTTTTTTCTATGTGCCTAAGAGGGTGGTTTGTGTACACGGTCTTAATCCTGAGATAAATAAATCCAGTTGATTTCATCAAATTCTTCAATACTATAATTTGAGCCTATGTTTTTTAATATTTTATTGAAGAATTTTAGATTAACTTCATGATCATACAAATCTTCTTGAATGTATTCTTTTATAATAAAGTTTGTTAAATTTGTATTATTAACAAAGTCTGAAAAGAACGATGTTATAAGGTCTGAATCTTTTTCATTTAATTTTTCATCATTAATGATCGAAATCCTAAAGACGTTTAAAATTGCGTTAATATCTTCTTCATCCATGTAACATAATGGATCTAGTTTTTTGTCTTCTTCTGTAAATGGACTTCGAGTGTCTTCAATGACTACATATGATATGATTCTTCCATTTCTTGTTACATGGAAAATCTCTAAATCACGCAATTTTAAAATTCTATGAAGCGATATCATAAGTTCCTCCTGCTAACATGTTGATGTACGATATTTTTATAAATTAGATATTGTTAAATCTGTAGTATTCAGTTTACAGTAAAATAGTCTTGTGTGGTATTAATTAACAAATATATAAACATATACTTTGTTAAGGAGGAGTAGATAAAATGTATTATTTAGAACCAAAAGATTATGATAAGATACATAACATTTTAAAAGCGTCATTTAAGACTCCTACATTTGCTTTTTCTGTCGTTAATCACGTTATTGAAGAATCTGTGTATGTAAATGATCGTATGAGGCCAACGTCAGGATTTCTTAGAATACCTGCAGGTGACTATTATGTATTTGGTAAAGGAAATGATGGGGTGTTTAATAAATCTCTCTATCGTTACTTTGTTGAGAATGTTTATGGTAAGGAAAAACGTTTTACTGTTTTTACTCCATCGACCGACTGGGAGGCTTTTTTTGACGAGACTTTCGAACCGTACGTAAAGAAAATGATGCGTTCTAAGTATAGATTTGTTCCTTCAAAAGTTCCTTCTAAGTATAATCTTCCCGATCTTTATGAGTTAAAAGATTTTAACTCCGACGCTTTAAGAAAAAGTAAGAATTTTAACGAATCATATATAGTGGATTACTGGGGATCAGAAAGTCATTTTCTGAAAAACGGGTTAGGCGTTTGTGTTATCCATAAAGAAAATATTGTCGCTGAATGTGTGTCGATCTTTCATAGTGGAACAATAGCTGAAATCGATATTGTGACTAATTCTAGCTATAGAGGACAGGGACTGGGAAAGATAGTAGGTCAAGAGTTTATAAAAAAGTGTTTAGAAAAAAATGTTATGCCTGCTTGGGATTGCGATAATAATAATGAAGCGTCAAAAGTATTAGCTAGTAAACTTGGATTTTCTAATGAAGAGAGTTACGCTCTATATGTATTAAAATGAAAAGCCCTAGAAATATGGTTTTTTTCTTTGTACCAACAACATATTTTAAGTTAACTAAGTCTAATTATGATAGGTATGTTTAAATACTGTTCTAAAGGTATGTTGCAATGTAATTATAAGGAAGAAGAGGTGGATATAGGGATGTTGACGGCAGTAGTTGTAACTGTTTCAATTTTATCTTTAGCTTGGATTGTAGGGAAAAAAGAGCAGCCGAGGAAACAATGATTAGAAGAAAAAGCATCTGAGGTGGTATATATGCAAAGACAGCAAGGCATTACTGTCCTTTTATTAATGTTAGGAATGGCAGCTATTTCTTTAGGGATGGCTTTGAAAAATGTATTTCAGTACTCTCCTACGGTGGGATGGCTTCTAGGAACCGCAATATTAACAGGTAATTCTATTTATACAGGTGTACAAAAGTTTAATTCCATAATCATTTCTTGTTAGGTTTTAATCGTATTTGAAAAGGGTATAGTATCCTTTAGTCAAGCTGCTAGAATAATTGTCGCAAACGTTTGCAATCAATATAGATACACTGTTCTAAAAAAGCTGTCCACCCCAAAACAAAGGGAAGAACATCCAATTTTGACATGCAGGAACGCAAAGCGTAGAATCTTTCTAACAGATAAACAAATTACTATTTTAAGAGGCTTAAAATTTAGGTTGATTTTATATAAGGGAGCGTACATATTTGAAAAATCAGTTTGCTCAATTAATACAGAATAATGAAAGCGTTCATATTTACTACAACATTGACGATATGAAAAGTTACTTAGACAATCTTGTGTCTTATATTGTTTCGGGTATTGAACAGAAGAGACATACTTTAGTTATAGAAAGTGAAAGATTAATTCCATTAATTTTTGAAAAATTAGAGGGAATTCTAACTAAAGATCAATTAACCTATATACATACTATTAATAATTTTGATTATTACTGTTCAAGTGGAAGTTTTCAGCCTGCCATAATCTTTGAACACCTTTCTAGACACTTAGATCCTTTCTATAAAAACAATACATCTTTTCAAATATGGGCTCATGTAGAATGGGGACAGCAAGAAGGAATTATACCTATTCTAGAAGAGTTTGAAAATGAAGCCGATAAATTAGTAAATAAAGGCGGATTGTATTTAGTATGCGCTTATGATGAAGAGAGAGTACCAGAAGTTCTTAAGCTCGCTTTAATGAAATGCCATCCATACGTAATTTTAGAAAACAAAATTGCGCCATCCCATTTATATGTAATGACAGATGCAGTGTAATTGCTATTTTGGTTGGGATTTGCTCATAAAAACACAGGTGAATAGAGAACAAATAAAGAGCCTTATACTTTAAGGCTCTTTATTTGTTGTTTTCGAAAGTTATTATGTTAACTAAAATTGCATCTTGAATAGCTTGTTTAAGTTTGTGAAAACTTATGAACAGAAGAAAAAAGCCTGCATAACTGTGCATGAAATGTCGGATAGCTCTATTCAAATCCTGCTATTCTGATAATAAGGGAGGTCATATAAATGGATTTGCTTAGAAATATGAATAGAGCTTTAGACTATATTGAGGAGAATTTAACCAATGATATCGATTTTAGAGAAGTAGCAAGGCTGGCTCTTTGCTCTGAGTATCACTTTAAAAGAATGTTTTCTTTTCTTGCAGGTATTACTTTATCAGAATATATTCGCCGAAGACGACTTACACTTGCAGCATTTGAACTTAAAGATAGTAACATCAAAGTCATTGATGTTGCGATCAAGTACAATTACAGCTCACCAGATTCGTTTACAAGAGCTTTTCAAAATTTGCATGGTATAACTCCTTCCGAAGCTAAAAAGAGCGGCAGTTCACTTAAAGCATTTCCAAAAATGACCTTTCAGTTATCAATTAAAGGGGGAAATGAGATGAATTATCGCATTGAAAAAAAAGAAGACTTTCATATAGTCGGTATTAAAGAAAGAGTTCCAATAATCTTTCATGGAGTCAATCCAAAGATTGCTGCTATGTGGGAAAGCTTGAACGATGAAACAATACGTGAATTAAAAGAACTTTCTAATGTTACACCATTAGGTTTGCTTAGTGCATCTGTGAACTTTTCTGAAGGGAGAATGGAGGAAAAAGGGCAGCTGGACCATTATATCGGTGTAGCCACAACTAAGGATTGTCCCGATCATTTAGTACAACTTGAAGTGCCAGCTGGAACATGGGCTGTATTCGAAGCAGTCGGACCATTTCCTGACACATTACAAGATGTATGGGGACGAATTTATTCAGAATGGTTTCCGGCCTCAACTTATGAACAAGTAGAAGGACCGGAAATCTTATGGAATGAACATAAAAATGTAACGTCGCCAACCTTTAAAAGTGAAATATGGATACCCGTGTTAAAAAAGTAATGATGACTCCGTAATGGAGAGAAAAGGTAGATCACAAATGTGATCTACCTTTTCTCTTTTATAGCTTTCTATAAAATACATTACGTTGACTAAATCTGTACAACCCTTACATAAAAAGCAGAAAAAGCTCCCTATTTCCGTAGGGAGCTTTTCTGCTAGGAGAATTATTTCTCACATAGTCGATACGTTGCGGTATCTTGAGTAGTTTAAGCAAAAAGTGGAATATTATTCGCTTTTTAACTTACAGCTTTTAATTTTAATCTTGCTTTAGAGTTTAAGCTCCATAAACTAAGTAATACGGTCATTAACCCAAGTATGACGCTAGACCAAAGCACCCCGTCTGTTAATGAATAAATAAAGGGAAAAAGAATAAACCATAATCCGGTAACGAGCGAAATCCAATTTTGCCATGAATTCCATCCGGGTTTAGTAACTCCCCAAAAAGACATAATCATTTGAAGGCTTCCAAATACAATACTTGCTGACGTAGCCCCTGCATTATATGAAAACCCAAGCATCCACGGGGCCATAACAAACCAAATACCAATTACGGCGTTAGCAATTCCTCTTGCTTTCATCATTATCCCTCCTCAAATTATGACACTCGTAGTGATGTCATGATTAAACTATATGTTTGTAAGTAACGTGTGTTGAGTATTCATCAACGCCTGTTGAGATTTTTTCAACTTTTCATGTAGGAACAAGCACTTCTGTTGATGAGTTCTCATAAGATGTTTCAAAATCAAGTATAAGAAAGAGAGTGAAAACAAATGTACTATTGTGTTAATTGCTGCAGATTGCAAAATGAACATCTTATTAAGAGTAAGTTATTTGAAAATGGAGTCTATATAGATCCATTTGTAGGAGAGAAAATCCCTTTAGGTATGTGTGCACATAGATGCAACCATGAGTCATGCGAGCCATGTAAAAAAGAAAAAATTATTAAAAAGATTGTGCCAAAGGAATTATCTAAATTAAAGAAGGAAATAGAGTATTTACCTGCTCATCGTCATGGTTCAGAAAAAGTTCCATTTTCACAATAAATAGCGGAATGCCGCGTTCAGTTCCCTTAATAAAACTCAGTTTTTATTCCGTAAGTTGATTCATCACTAGTTGTACAGCTATTGCATCGTCTAAATAACCGATTGGAAAGACGTAGTCTGGAATAATATCGGTAGGCAAAATAAAATACAATAGTGCACTTCCCAATATAGAGCGCTTGGCGGCTGAGGTTTCTTCGCTACAATATTCAAGATACATTTGCTTTAATTGGTCGATGAAAGTACCAACGCTTCCTACTTGCTCTATTTTGGATTGAAAGTTATTTATGATCATGCTGTGTCCTTCGTCTGTCTGTGCATATTGCTTATATTTTGTTAGTTCTTGTTTTACACGTTCAATCGTGAAGTTGGTATCTGCTATATTAAAAGATTTAAGTATTTCTTGAATTTTATCGATGGAGTAATGAATGCCTGTTTCTAGTTCATTTTCTGTATGGTTTGAAGCAGCTTCAGCAGGATCAATCAATGCTTCAAGAGGCGTATTTAAATAGTGTGCAAATTGCTTTAAATGATGTAGGTTTGCTTGCTGCTTTCCATTTATAATCCGTGAAATAGTTGCCGTATCAATCCCCGTAAGTGAGCTTAGTTTCCGCATAGATAAAGCATTTTCCTTTAATAAAGACCGTAATAACAGACCAAGGCTTTGTTCATTTTGGATGTTAGACATTGCGATTCACCTCTTTATATTTTTCAACGCGCAGTAATCATTTTATTGAAGGTTTATCAACAATATATGCAACAAGTAAGCAAATTTCCTCAATATTATCATCAAAAGGAGAATACAAAATGGAATGGTTATTCATTTTAGGTTTTGCCCTGTCATCAAGTATAGATAACTTTGGTGTAGGAATATCTTATGGAGTACGAAAAATCAGGATCAAATGGCTTTCGAATTTACTAATAGCAGCTATTTGTTTCCTCTTTAGTATGACCGGGATTATGTTTGGTAGATGGATTTCAAGCATCTTACCAGGAGTTTTCCATGTTATTGTAGCCGTCGTATTATTAACGCTAATTGGAATTCGAATTATTTTATTAGTTGGTTCCCAAAAAAATAATGGAATTGATGAATTAGATAGTAGTGGTCAAGAAAACGTACGATATATTGGCTGGGTTGAAAGTAGTGTGCTAGGTGTTGCACTTTCAGCCAATGCACTTACAAACGGTCTAGGAGCGGGTTTACTTGGTTTATCACCTTTAGCTATTTCGCTCACATCAGCATTTGGTAGTTTTATAACGGTATGGCTAGGCGTAATGGTGGGGCAAAAAGCAGCAAATGTTCAAATTGGGAAATTTACATTAGGTCAATTTGGAACGTTAATCAGCGGGATTACGATTTTAATTGTAGCTTTTACTCAAATATTCTAAAAGAAGAGACGCCATTTAAAGCAAGTGGCGTCTCTTACTTATGTTTTAAGTTAGTACATTATGTTGATCAAGTTCGTATATCGTATATATCTTGTTTTTATATTTAATATGAATCTTCAATTAAAATCTCTATTCCTTAAAAGGAAGCTTTTGCGTATCAGCTCTGTTTCATCCTCTGTAACTTCCGGATAGTACCTAGATAAGACATTAGCTAAACTTTCTTTTTTAGGCACGTGTAAAAAACGTGAATATACTTCCGAACCATTTGGTAACTCCTCTTCTTCACATAAGAGGAAGGCATCTAAACTCTCAATCAATTGGAAGTGCACAGTCTGATCATAAACGTTGGTATAGCTTTTTTCACATTCTTTTGCTTTCTTTTCTGCAATTTCATAGGCTTGATCAAATGATTGGGCTTTAATTAATAAAATACTTTCTTCAAATATCTGATGTTCTTCATAATTTTCGTCGATCTTTTCTGTATTAGGTTTACCCACTATTAAGTGCTTATAAAGAACCTTTACTCCATACCATTGGTCACCTAACTCTTCGCTATTAGTTGTTTTCATATCAACTCTCCATTCTTAACTAAAGGAACCATCATAATTAATTTTAACATCGTATTCCTTATCGTCCTTTTTGCTTATATAACTAAGTTGGTATATCGTGTTCATCCACTAACCTATGATAAAATGGAAATATAATCAATATATTCTTTATATTAGGGGGGAGGGACATATTGATCAACTCACAAATGCTGCAGTGTATTTACTTACTCAATATTTAAATAATAAAGTGTAATATATATTAGGAGATTTTACGTTAAAACAAACGCATAATTAGTGGAAGTTTGGACAAGGGAGGGAACGCTTATCATCAGTTGGTTTCGCCACTTGCCACAAATAAGCATGGACTTTTCTGAATGGACGCCTTTTATCCAGAATACGTGGTATCGAAAACACTATATGAAGTTTGTATATTTACTTCAAATTATTATTCTATTGATACCTTATTTCTTTGGAGCAGACTTTACTCACATCAATCTCTTTTATCTTATTATAATGGGTATGATTGTCTTTGCTATTCATGAATGTCTGCACGTTTTAGTCGTATATAAAAAAGGTGATGTGAGCTTGACATTTAGCGGAATATTTTTCTGGCTCAATACAAATGCAACTCTATCTAAAACGAGATATTGGATCTTTATGAGCTTGCCTTTTCTTGTATTATCGATAGTTCCTGCTATTACGTCGTTCTATGTATCAGGAAATATTAGATCCATCCTATTATTTGTATGTTGGATAAATACATTCATTTCTGGCTCAGATATCTATAACTCATTTTTAATTGCGATTAAACCGAAGAATTCGTTTTTTTGCAGAGGTTATTATCACGTAAAATATTAGTAGATTGGTTTATTTGTATTCACATCTAGAAAAGGAGCACCTGTAGTAATTAGGTGCTTTTTTTGTGCTGATAAAACGAGCCGGTATTCCAAGATAAAAGTAAGGATTGTAGTGTTTACTGTAATAGGTAAACTAGACGATGTTTTCTAAAGGTACTGTCTTTGGAGTTACTAATACCATAAAGTAATTCAATAATTTTGTAAAAGGTGTTTGACATTATGAAATTTTTACCATAAACTATATATGTAAAAGATGTTTTACATGTTGGTGTAGAGGGATATAAATGCACCACCGAATGAAAGAACCTTAGGAAACCAAAGAAATTATCCTCGGAGGGGTTAGTGAATGCGTGCTAAGTTTCCAGGCAAATGATTAATACTGTTGAAATTATTAAGTATGATTCAAGTTAGTTCTAGCGTTTCTAGTAGTACAGAATTTTAATGTAAGTGATGACGAATTATTTTTGTATAGAAGCAGGAGGGATTTATGGTGAATAAGGAGAGAAGAAACAATGTAGTTGGAGGTATTATATTAGGTATTATTACTTTAGGGCTGCTTACTTTATACATAACGGATTTTATAAATGACAAGAAATTAAATCTAAATAGTATTCTAGGAATTGTCCTTTTATTAATTGCCTGGTTGCAATTTAGTACATGGGGATCTGATAAAAAAGTACAAAAAGATGAAATGGGAAAGAAAATTGCTGCTATCAGTGCAAAGACAAGCTATCATATCCTAACAATAGCTCTTTTTGTTCTTTGGGTACTAGATCGAATTATTTTCGTCAGAAGAAATGATTTTGGCAACATATCTTTATTTGCAGCGATATGTCTTTCTTTAATTATTTTTCCCATTGTCCAATTCTTTTCGGCAAGGCGATATAGATAAAAATCAAAAAGTTTAGAACCACTGTGGTTCTAAACTTTTTGATTTTTATAAGAAGCTAGAAGGATGTACACTATTTATTTACTAAAAAAATTCTTTTTTACTCTAAATTTCAACAAGGTAGAGCAGATTCCAAACGGCACTGAACAACTAAGAGAAAAAAAGAGGAATGGTTTAACTAAACTCAAGTTTATAAAAAACTTACGATCATCTATTGAGATAAGTAGTGAAATAAGTACGGAGCTAATGAATGCAGTTATAACACCGAACACAACATACCATACTAGCTCAACTATATATTTATGCCTCGTTTGATTCTTTACAATAGCATCGATTATGAAAGAAGAAGGAATTCCTAATACAATTACAAATAGTGCAATATACATAAATCCAAACATTATTTGGTCTAGAAAATGGTTTAAGCTCATTTGCTCGTAACCATTAGAAAAAGATAGTCCAGAAAGAACTAAGCTACCGCACAAGGTAGAAATTAAAAACGATATAACTTTTTTCATGATCCTATAATCTCCCCGCTCATCAATAAGCCTATTTTAACATTTAAAAGTAAAATAAGTATAATTATGTTAAAATATAACTATATTTATTTTTTTGGTGGTGAAATAGATGGATAATCGAAGCTTGGGATTATTTTTGGTCGGTATAGGAACAGTCTTTCTGATTTTAGCTTTAACATTACATATAGCTGGATTATTATATGGTGTTATTTTAGGCAGCAGCATATTATTAAATGTTTCAGGGGCAGGTATACTTATGAAGTTTATAGCTGATGAAAAACTGGCTAATTTGTAGAGATCTTATAAAGTAAGATCTCTTTGTTATGAATCTTACGCTAGAATGTATTTATTAGAAATGTTTGGGGTGTATCCTGTTTTGGAAATGAACTTTTTTTGGTTAGCGTTAGGATTAGCTGCCCTTGGTTATTTTATAGGCGATGGTTTAAAAAATTTTAGTAAACCTCAAAGGAAATCAAAATATCCTTATTTGATTAAAGAAAAAGATCTGCACTATCACTTTCATTTGAGTAAGGGTGAAATTGAAGAACTGTTAACTAAATATCCTGGAGCTCCAAAAATAGAGCTGAAAGGGACTACATATTATCCGTATCATCAATTCGTTGACTGGCTGTCGTCTAATGAAATTTATAAGGTGTAAAGGAGGAGAAGCATTTAGTCTTTAAAGGCTAGATGCTTCTTTTTTTGAAGATTGGATTCTAATGCCATCGTCACTAGAAATAAACGTATGTCATCGTTAGCCAGGTTATCTTTGCCTGGAATCGTTGTGGTATATTACATAACCTTTCAATTTTAGGTAATAATATTTTGGAAAATATAGTTTGAGGAGACAATTCATGCGTAAGTATAAAAGAAAATTGATCATTTCTTTAAGCGTGCTAATCTTTCCATGGTTAACCGCGCCTTTTATAGGAACAAAATCATTTGTCCGTTTTTTGCCTGTAGCTACTTTCGCTAACTTATTCATCATTGTGTTTACCGTCATTGCCAATCAGAAAAAATGGTTTAGAAATAACAATCCTTTATTTCCTAAAGCACCTATAGATTTTACTTATATTTTAGGTCCGCACTTAATAGGAACACTTTGGATATTTAAGCTAACGTACGGCTCTTTTCTAAAATACATACTTGCCAATACGGTGTTAGACTGGTTTAATATTTTCCCTTTTGGCGGTGCTTTGAAAAAAGTGGGCATATTTAAAATGAAAAAGATGTCGCCAAGCATGTACTGGGGGATGACTACGGTTTTAGCCGTTGTTTTATATGGATATCAGTACATCGTGGAAAAAGTAATTGGGCAAACCAATGATTCTCAGTCAAGATTATAAGCGCTTAAAGCAACTATCCAAAAAAGATCTTCTAATAGCTGAAGGTCTTTTGTTATTTCTGTGGGGAGCTATGACGTATTTATTTAACTTTTTTTATTTTCCATAATAAGGTTGCAAGGAAGGCACTAAAAAAGCCAATAGCAATTAAACAAAAACCAATTTGATACAAAATGAAATTCCAGCTGTCTGCAAAAGAAAAAAGTGTAATTATTCCTGATTCTATAATATCAACGATAATAAATAATGAAAGGGTAATAAAATATATTAAAAAGAACTTTTTGTAGAAATAGCTTTTATAATCACTGCTCATTTTACTCACCTCAACTTAATTTTACGGCAAGTTTTTCTATATGTTTATTGTTTTTATTAAAAACGGCCTAATTTAGGGGGAAAATTATCATGAATTATAGCAAAGCCAGGTCTTTGTACTGCGTAGAAGGTACATGAGGGTAACTGAAAGTACACACCATATTTATAAATTATAATTTTTCACCTATATTTAATTCTGAATATTTGAATTTATTTATATTTAAAATTGATATAATAGATATTAACAAAATTAGAAAGGGAGGAAGAAGTATGTTTAATCAATATCCCATTGGAAAATTTACCGTGAAGAAAAATATTCAAAAAGAAGATATTCAAGGTTGGATTCATGACATTGGAGATGCACCAAAGCAATTAGCTTATGCTGTAGAAGGGCTGACAAACGAGCAGTTAGCTACGCCTTATCGAGAAGGCGGTTGGAAATTAAGTCAAGTTGTCCATCATTTAGCTGACTCACATATGAATGCTTATACTCGTTTTAAATTAGGCTTAACAGAGCAAGCACCTACTATTAAGGCCTATGATGAAGTAGCTTGGTCGAATCTGCCTGATAATGATTTACCGATAGAAGTTTCTCTTCAACTTTTTTCAGCTTTACATAAGCGTCTGCATAAAGTTTTAAACTCACTTGATGAAAAAGATTTGAAGAAAATGATCCACCATCCTGAAAATGGGGAAGTGACGATTGAGCAATTAATAGCCACTTACGCTTGGCATGGAAAGCATCATATTGCTCATATTACCACATTAAGAAATCAAAGAGGATGGTAGAATGGCATTTAACGTATGTTAGAACCAAAAAAGCTCTTTTTAAGAGCTTTTTTGGTTCTAATAAATGAAATTATGCTAATTAAAGAGTATACAGCTTGAAAACAGGAAAACTCCCTCAATCCGTCAAGGAAGTTATCTCTAATCCTGAATAGTAATTCATTCATCCTGCATCTCGCTATTATATTGTACGGTGATGACTTATTTTTATAAGCCATCAGATCTGACTTTCGAAACACCTAAGGCAAGGTTTTTCCACAAAGTTTGTTCAACCATTTCGGCATCCACGGTACGACAATCCACAATGAGTATGACTTCTGAATGTTTGCCACGCAGAAGTCGTTGATTTTTCCTGATTACTTTAAATATAAATAGTTTAATTCCCAATCCTAAGCTAAATCCGATAAAAGCACTAATAATTCCCCAATAAATAGGGCCCCAGCTTAGTTTAAAGCCAATGCTTGCACCAATGACGGAAAAGGCTGTGGCTAAAGCCATTCCTAAATCAATAAGAGAAACTCCATCTGCTCGATGAAGGCTATCAAAAATCCGGCGATTTTCTGTTCGATTATTAAGAGGAACAATAAATATATCTTCTTTCTTTACCCCTTTTCTCTCTAGCTCCGAAACAGCTAACTCTATGTAACTGGAGTATTCAAATGTAGAAAAGACCTGCATGTTTTCACTCCACCTTTTTTCCTTTCACAATACAGAAGTTTGGATGTTGATACGTTTTCTCGAAGAAGTTTTTTTGCTCTCTTTCCACAAGTTTATTGTTCTCAACAGTATTCATGTAGGAATCAAAGGTAGCAAAACCATATAGGGAAGGGAAAAATAACAGCCATTCTTTATTTAAAGCGGAAGTAGCCTGTTTTATTTCTCCTAAAAATAGCAGAGAAATCCCTTCAAGTAGATGGGAATAATAAAAGAAAATGACTGCCCAAATGATAACAAAGAAAGCACCAATGATCCGATGAATATAGAGTTGTCCTAGACCTGGCATCAATAAGGACCAGGCAACGGACAAGATGGGATTCCGTTTATCTAAATAGTTTATTTCCATGGCTCCTATACTAAACGAGTTGAACCGATGATTTTCTCTTTCAGCTAACACGTATATTTTATTTAAATCAACGGTTGTTCGGTAACTATCCCATATAGCAAAAATATAAACGGGAATATAAATAAGAAGCCATCTTGTATTAAGCACGTCTTTGGCCATATCGATGTTTCCTTGAAAAGAATAAATCATTGCTAAATTTACATGAGATTTAAGGTTTATGACGACCTCCCATATAAATAACACAAAGCCGCGAAGATATTTAGACAGTAGTAGGTGTCCAAATCCAGGAAAAGCTGCTGACCACCAAGCAACAATATAGGGGTTTCTTAAATGAATTTGAGTCGTTCCAAATATACTAACATGAGCAATATAGCGTCTTGCAGTATTGTCATTTTTATAATTATTCATATACGATCTCCTATGGTTTGGAAGGAAATATACTTTTTATACCTATCATTCATATTTAATATGGTCTTGTTTACTTATTTTATGCAATCCATTGATATACACTTAATCTTTGTCAAAATAGAGAATTCGTTGATAAGAAAAAGCTCTTTATTTTTCGATAGAGAGCTTTTTACATGTTGTTTCTAACAATTGGTATTACGTTAATAAAGAGGTGGTTAGATGCTTCACGGCGTCTTGATTGGTTTGTTCAAGATATAGAAATATATTCAGCTTTATGACATTGGACATATTGGGTTGCTTTCAAATAGTCAGGTTAACGCGTACATAAAAGAAGGGCTGAATGGCGAGGGACAAAATACAAACTAATTATTTTTCAGGTGGACAAGGCAGGCTTGCCTTTTATATATTGGGGATTAGACCGTTTGCCTTTGTGTTTCACCAGTATAGACCTGATGAAACACACCCGAAGTCACAGTATTTCCCCCGTCGAAATAGAGTAGACTGCTAAAAGTACCTCGGTTAATTGAGGTACTTTTATAGGTTCTTATATAAAGAGTCCGTGATTAAAAACTGCTTAAAGTGTTTTTTTAATCGCGCATTGCGCCTGCTTCTCGAGAAGTCATTGCACCTTGTCCTTCATTTATGTCTCTTTGGATTTCTTGTTTTACTTTTTGAGCATTTGTTGCAGAAGCTGCTGATTTTTCAGTAAAGCCCGCATTTTCTTTAGCCGGTTGATTTTGCTGCATATAATCTCTCCTTCCTTTTTTATTCGTACAAAAAGGAAGAATGGAAATCCATTCTTCCTTCAGCCATCAATTATAAAGTTGTCTTAGAAGCGTCCGCCGCCAAGTTGTTGCTGAGCTAATTGAACAAGACGTTTTGTGATTTCGCCGCCTACTGATCCGTTTGCACGTGCAGTTGTATCAGCACCAAGGTTTACACCAAATTCGCTAGCGATTTCATATTTCATTTGATCGATTGCTTGTTCAGCACCGTATACTAATAATTCGTTGTTGTTGCTGCTTTTGTTGTTTGCCATGTTGTGTCACCTCCTTGTTTTCCTTAAGTTTCCTAGAGGCCAAGAAGTATATACATGGTAATTTGTGGATGTTTAGACCTTATCATTTAATGATACTAAAGAGTAGAAACAAGTTACGCTGTGAAAAGTGGAATTACATGTTTCATTTCCTTGTGAAGAAAACTATACGCTTGCCATGTGTAGGAGAAAGAATGACAGTTCATTTGTCATTCTTTTTTCATGTTCATGAGTATACTAATTGAATGACAAAGGACTAACTAAAAATAATTGCTTTTTATAGCTATTTTAAGAAGTGTGTTTAGTTATTCTGCCTCTGTAAATTCAGTTTTGACGTTTTAGTTTCCCCATTTCGTAAAACAATTAAGCATGTTGTACATATCTTTTAGCAACAAGTATCTAATTAATTCTGGGGAAATAAAAATATAACTTAACCTTCCACTTATTTTATCTTCAAATTTTCAAACAATAGGGCTAGGAGGTGTTTTTATGCCAAAGAAAGACTTTAAAGACGTTGATAATTCAGGAATTGCAGAAAGAGTTGATTATAACAACTATAAAAATAAAGATAGCAATAATGACCCTACGCTTAACCGTATTGTCGAAGAAGACGGACGTGCTCTTGACCCAAGGGAATCCTTAGAAAATTTCTTTACTGACCTTGAAGGCGAAGAGCCACAAGAAATTACAACGTAATAAAAAAAGTCAAAAATGGCGGATCTTTTTTAGCGAAAAGACCTATGAAACGTAGCTATTTTTATTAGAGGATCTGCTGTAAACGAGTTAACATGATTTAAAAAAATGGGGGCTATTAATAGAGGTGAAGTTAATGTCGGACACAGAAACTGAACGAACAACGTATATGTATGATCCTTTCACTATACAAGGTCTTGAAATGAATATACCTAAAGAAAACGAAGGCAGCCAACCGCTAATAAATCGTTCAGGACTGAGTACCTCTACGTTCAAAACAAATATGAATAGAGAACATTTTGAACGTTATATTTATTAGCAGGAATATTCTGCAGCGTTTTATCTTATAAAAAGATCCTTCTATTTTATATGTTAGAAGGATCTTTCCACTAAATATTCTCATTTCAGCGTAGTAATCAATTGCTTGTGCCTAAGGTATTGGAAAATTCACCTTGGTTTTAGGCGTGGATAGGTAAAGCGGTTAGTATTTATATATATATTGTCTGTACATCCATTGTAGAAAGGATTTCACGAAATGCAGAAGCAAACCTTACTTTTTAATTTAGACGATACGCTTGTTCACTGTAATAAATATTTTAGAGACACCATAAATGCTTTTGTGGCTCAATTGCAGGAATGGTTTGAGAATCTGACTAAGGAAGAAATAAAACAAAAGCAGTTAGAGATAGATTTAAAAAGTATCGAAAAGTATGGCCTTCACTCTTCCCGTTTTCCAGAATCATTAGTAGCTACTTATTTATTTTTTAGTGAACAAAATCATCAAGATATTCATGAAGATAGAGTCGAAAGAGTCAAAAAAATTGGTCAAAGTGTATTTGAAGTACCGGTAGAGCCTTTGCCAAATATGTATGAAGTATTAGATAAGCTTAAAGAACAAGGACATGATCTCTACTTACACACAGGTGGAGACGAGGAAAATCAAGGTAGAAAAATTGTTCAGCTAGAGCTAGCTAAATACTTTGAAAAAAGGGTATTTATTTCTGAACAAAAAGATACACCTGCATTAAAAGAAATACTAAACCAAATTAAGTACGATCCAAAAAAGACTTGGATGATTGGCAATTCATTAAAAACCGATATAAGACCGGCAGTAGAGGTTGGAATACATGCGATTCATGTACCTTCTGAACTGGAGTGGAGCTATAATCAAGTTGAAATTGATATTGCGCCAAAAGGTAAAATGATAACCGTTCATTCACTGCTGGAAGTTCCAGAAATCATTCAAAAGCACGCTCAAGAAACGGTTGTGTCCACCTAAGGTCATATATAAACAAAATATACAAAAACAGCTAACCGTTGATTAAACCTTACCTAACAGTAGCCAGATAAAGCTCTTATGTTTTTTCTAATCAACTCACATACTATACAGAGGAGGTGACTGATATGGGAGGTCAATCCAAAGAATCAGAAAAAATGATATGTGAAGATCATAATTCTCCAGTTGATGAAAGAAGCTACGATTTATACGAAGCGACGCGTAATTCACTTTTACGTAATGAATTAGACGATAAAAACAAAACCATTTTAAATAATATTGATAACGGAGCGATGGATGTTAATCTTGAGGAATAATGGGCATTAAAAAACCTTTTATTTCTTAGTATCATAGCTATGTTACTAAGGATACACATTTTTCTCTTAGTAAAAAAGACCCTAACTATTTAGGGTCTTTTTTAGGTATTTGTCCAAACATTCTATGGTTGTTTCACATACAGTAATAGGAGTCTACTAACAGAAAGGAGAAGATTTTTCATATGAGAAACAACTATCCTTATCAGCACTCTAATTACGGTGGTTATCACGGGGCTATGTATCCTCAGCAAGGTAACTGCGGTTATCCTCAAGCTAAACCTTGTGGTCAATTGCCTCCTCAAACCATGCCTGCTCAGTATGACCCAGTTAAACAAAATACATCTTTTACTGGTCAAGATGTGTTTGTGCCAATGGTGCATCCGAGTCATACTACAAATGTTTATCAAAAAAATTATAAATATATGCACTCATTCCCGCATACAGAATCCGTTGTATGTCAGGAAACGCATCAACATTTTTGTGCTCCAAGCTGTCCTCCTAGACCTCGTCCGTGGTGCTGATAGCCAAAAAAGCTCCTTCATTTTAACAATGAAGGGTTTTTACTATGTGAAACTTAGGATGTTATTTAGCTATCGTTAAACAAAATAGCCCATTTTAGACCAAAATCCAATCGATATGAGCTGTGTCTACATATAATACCTTAACCCATGTAAGTTTAAAGTTTTTTCCTTTAGTTAAATATCACGAAAGGAAGTGTTTATATGTCTAGTTATGGTGGAGCTGGTTCTGGTTTTGCTTTATTAGTTGTTCTGTTTATTCTTCTTGTCATTATTGGATGCAGCTGTTACGGCCGCGGATTTGGCTATTAATAAGAATAAAAAAGTCTTTCTCTAATTAGAGAAAGACTTTTTTATTCTAGGTTGTGCAGGGAGTGCTTTTATACGCAATAGAACTGATTGGGCGGAATTCAAACAATCTATTGCAGAGGGTGTACAACTCATATATGGGATCTGAGGATGCTTCATTGTATGTAAAAGAAACTAAAAGGTTATTGTTTTTTTTATAGTGGTATAAAACGTAGTCTATCCACTTCGTGGAGCACATTTCGTTTTTTATCATATGCTAAATGTATGAAGAAGAAGGAGGTGGAGTTTATGTTCTTTGGCGGTTATGGCGGAGGTTGTGGCTATGGTTATGGCGGCGGCTGCGGTTACGGCGGTGGCAGTGGTTTTGCTTTAATTATCGTGCTGTTTATCTTATTAATCATTATTGGCTGTGCTTGTTGGGGAGGATTTGGCGGTTGCTAATTATTAGCCTGCCTTTATCTCTAACTTAAAAAAGTTAGCTTTATGCTAGCTTTTTTTCTGTGTTGAATTTGTACATGTCCAGTGATTACGCTTTATATTTGCCGCGTTAACCAATGGTTTACAGCTTGTTACTAAGCGTTTATGGAATTTTTTACATATTTATTGTAAGCTAAGCCTTAGAGGTGATGAGAGTGAATTTAGGGGAACAGCTGCAGAAGTTAAGGGAAGAAAAAAAGATGTCCAGGGAAGACCTAGCTGGGGAAATGAATGTATCTAGACAAGCCGTCTATAAGTGGGAAAATAATAAAGGGTATCCGGATATTGAGAACCTTATTAAGTTAAGTGAGCTTTATAATGTGACGCTGGATGAATTGATTAAGGGAGATCAGAAGTTTCAAAAGAAAATTGCAATAGATGAAGAGGAAGAGGAGCCAGCTACTCCAGGGTTCGTCATAGGGATTATCATTGTATTTATAGGAATATTTTTTGACTTAGGTAAATTTTCATTCTGTATTTCGATACTAGGGTTTGCAATTATGCTTTTTTATAACGAATTAAAACAAACGTTTTGGAATATAAAAAAAGATTTTAAGGAAGAAAGGTAAGTGGACAGGCTTTAAGGAACCTTAAAGCCTGTTTTTGTACTTGTAGTCATACAAACATTAACATTGGCTATTATTTTCTTTTAGAGGGTTTATTAAATATGAGTAATATAGATAAAGATGTTAGTAGTAAGGAAACGAACGGTTTTTCACAAAATTTCGTAGTCTAATTCACAGTTTCGTCTGTAAACGAATGGTTTACGGGCGATTACCATACGTTTTCGACTCTATGGTTTTTTTGTATGATTTAGGTTTTTATGTTAAGTTATGGGTATCCTCTAATTGTTTTAGAAAGGAGTATTGGATGTTAGTTAAAGCACTAATTACAGCAATCATTGGAGGCATTCTGTTTCCATTGTTCTTCAAGCTATTTACCCGAAAATCCTTAGATAAAAAGACTACTAGCCCTGTCAGTCAAGGATTTTTCTTCGCGGTTATCTTCTTTATAATCCTTATGGTTACAAAAACCTTCAGTTAAAGTTATATTACAGACAATCTCTGTTCTATTATGGATTGCTCCAGAAGGAAATTAAGTGAATTAAAGGAACTCAAACCCAAGGAATACGTATATTCTTTGGGTTTTTTATAAGATTTCAAGAGTAAAGCCTCCTTTGACTTAGAAATATTAAAGTGATGATAATGAGTATGTACGCATAGTGTCACGAGATTCGAAGGTCTTTAAATATTTAAAAAATAATTTGTGCAAACGATTGCATTAAATTATTAGTTTAGTATATAATGTTCAAATAAAAGTATTCTAATGTTTTTAATAATTAGATTTTATGAAACTTTTAAGAAGGTATAAGCGATAGTCAGCAGCTTACGGATGAGCCGATAGTGAAAATTCTTACATACTCAAACAGCATTTTTAGACAGGACTATTAGTTATGCCGTATTCCTGAGGTAATCTAGCAAAATAGAAAACAGCCAGCCAAAGACACTAACATTTTACAGTATTCATCGTTGTTTTGAAAACGTTCACAACGAATGTCGTAGCACTTTACATCAGAACATCTATCTTTTGCGGCTGTTAATTGAATCATAGGAGGCAGTTATGTTAGAAGAAAGAATCGTTGAAACCAGTGAAAAAAGCGTTCAGCCAAACTTACCTTATCTACCGATCAGTACCATATGGTTAATTAGTTTTGGATTTTTAGGTGTACAAATGGCATTCTCATTACAGAGTTCAAATATGGGACGCATATTTCAAACAATCGGTGCTGATCCAACTACATTAGGCTTTTTCTTTATTTTACCGCCGTTGGCCGGTTTAGTGGTTCAGCCCTTAGTTGGTTATTTTTCAGATCGTACCTGGATGCCAAGGCTTGGCCGTCGTATCCCCTATCTACTGATTGGCGCAATTGTAGCCGTAATTGTTATGTGTTTGCTGCCAAACGCCGGCAGTTTTGGTTTTAGTGCGGTGGCTGCTATGACTTTTGGCGCCATCACTATTTTGTTTATGGACGTATCATCAAATGTAGCCATGCAGCCATTTAAGATGATGGTTGGAGACATGGTCAATGAAGAGCAAAAAGGTTTTGCCTATTCTATTCAAAGTTTTCTATCAAACAGCGGTGCTGTGCTAGCCTGTATTTTCCCTTTTGTTTTAACGGTATTAGGCGTATCAAATAGTGCACCAAAAGGGGTAGTACCACAATCAGTTGTTATTTCATTTTATGTTGGAGCCGTTGTGTTAATTATTTGTAGTTTATTTACAATACTTAAAGTAAAAGAATATTCACCTGCAGAATTTGCAGCATACCATGGTATTCCAGATGAAGCTACAAAAGAAAATGTAAACGTTTTTAAACTGCTTCGCAACGCTCCAAAGGTTTTTTGGACGGTCACACTTGTTCAATTTTTCTGCTGGATGGGCTTTCAATACTTATGGACATACGGTACAGGTGCAGTCGCTGAAAACGTTTGGTATACGAATCAGCCGTCTAGCTCAGGCTATCAAGCAGCTGGCAACTGGTTCGGCATTTTATCAGCTGTACAGTCGATTGCCGCAGTCATTTGGTCACTAGTTTTGTCACGCGTAGCCAACAACAAACGTAAGCCAGCGTATGCTTTTAGTTTACTGCTAGGCGGTATTGGTTTTGGATCTGTCTTTTTTATTCACAATCAATGGATGCTGATTGCTTCATTTATTTTAATTGGTATCGCTTGGGCTGCTATGATGACGTTTCCGTTCACGATGCTTACCAACGCCCTGTCAGGAAAGAATATGGGAACATATCTAGGGTTATTTAACGGAAGTATTTGTTTGCCGCAAATTATAGCTTCTTGCTTGAGTTTTGCTTTGTTCCCAATAATCGGATCTTCTATGCCGGGCATGATTTTAATCTCAGGTATTTTACTTGCTACGGGAGCAGCGTCTGTTTCAATTATTAAAGAAACATATACAAACTAATTAGTAACTGTACATGGTACAAAAGCAGCGTGGTTTCTTAGCTTTTTTGTGTTCGAGCTATTGACCGGAATCTATAAACATCTTATTTTTGTATTGACTATCATGATAAAATGTAAACGAATTCAATCTAGTGGGAAATTTGATAACAAGAATGGAGAATGAATCAATGAAAACTGAAAAAGAAAAAATGGTGGATGGCGAGCTGTATTTTCCAGCAGACCAAGAATTAGTAAAGGACCGGGAAGATGCAAGAAGGCTTGTTCGTTCGTTTAACGGTACAGATGAGACGAATTATGAAAAGCGTACGGAGTTACTAAAAGAACTATTTGGTTCAACAGGAGAACGCATTTACCTTGAATCCAACTTTCGATGTGACTACGGATACAATATTCACGTAGGAGAAAATTTTTATGCGAACTTTGACTGCACACTTTTAGATGGGGGACGAATTACAATAGGGAAGAACTGCATGATGGCACCGGGCGTACATATTTATACGAATACTCATCCTGTGAATGCAGAACAGCGAATTACAGAAGTTGAATATACCAAGCCCGTCACGATTGGAGATAATGTATGGATTGGGGGACGAGCTGTCATCAATCCAGGCGTTACAATTGGACATAATGCTGTAGTCGCTTCCGGAGCTGTTGTGATAAAAGATGTTCCAGATAATGTAGTAGTGGGAGGGAACCCCGCAAAAATTATAAAAAAGTTGGATTAATTTTTACTAGCTAAACATTGTTTATAAATTAACTAAAAAATAAAGAGTTATTCCCGATAGAAATGAATCTTTCTGTAAAAATCAATATCTGTTTTTAAAAAAACAAAATGTTCGAGCAGCACTAAACCTATGGATACTCAGCAGGTTTAGTGCTGTTCTTTTATGTTGAGATTATCACTTTATTTGACTGCAAGTCATAGCATCTCTAACTCAGATTTCTAAAAAGATCTTATAATAAGGATGTTTTCTACCATTTTTACACTGCGCGGGAATTTTCATTTATGTGTACGTGTAAAACGGGTTAAATTATTCTAAATTCCGATCTAACAATATGCCAGTTTGCTCGGCTATTACATCGGTTGGAACGTGCATCCCGTTTTTAAACCACCATTCTACTGTCCCTACAACGGCCGAGGCAAAGAACTGAATAACAACCTCTTTACGCAACCCTTTGTTTTCTCCTTCAGTTGTATCAACTTCAGGACCATACTCTTGGATGACTAACTCGAGAAAACGGCTGCGGAAATAATGAGCGCCTTTACTTTCTAACATGGTTGAAAAGAAGAGATGGTGACGCTCAAAATATTCAAACCAAACATAATTTCCTTCTTGGAACGTCATATCAGCAGCCGAATGACATAGTTCTTCGAGGTTGTTCATATGTTCTTCAATCATCTTATCTAATAAATCATATTTATCCATATAGTGAAGATAAATCGTGCCTCGGTTAACATTTGCTTTGTCGGCAATATCCTGAATGGTAATGTCATCAAATCGTTTTTGGGTCATTAATTCAGTCACTGCGTTTTTTATAGCCTCTTGGCTTTTGAGTATTCTTCTATCCACTTTCGCCATTTTAAAAACCTCACTTTTTTTAAAAGATATTCAACAATACCTCTTCATTTGTTGAGTAATCAACGAATCGCCTTCAATTAACGATTGAAAGGATTTTATTTGCTTTTATAATTATAGACAGATGTTGATTAATCAATCAATGTTGATTTACTTTTAACAGGCAGATAGATACTTTTAAAGTATAGAAAAATAAACAATTCAAAGGAGATAAAAAACATGTTTAACGAAACGTATAAATTATCAAACGGTGTAGAAATTCCACTATTAGGTCTTGGTACGTGGCTGCTTGATGACGAACAGGCAGCTCAGGCAGTGCGCGATGCGGTATCTAGCGGGTATCGCCATATTGATACGGCACAAGCTTATATGAATGAAGCTGGCATAGGCGAAGGAATCCGTTCATGCGGTGTTGCAAGAGAAGAACTCTTTATTACAACAAAGGTTGCAGCAGAAGCAAAAACTTATGAGGAAGTTACGAATTCCATTGATGAGTCTTTAACAAAGTTGGGGCTGGATTACATTGATCTTCTAATTATCCACAGTCCACAGCCTTGGACGGAGTTTAGAGAAGAGAAACGCTACTTCGAAGAAAACAAAGAGGCATGGAAAGCAATGGAGGATGCTTATAAGGCAGGGAAGGTAAAGGCAATCGGCCTTTCTAACTTCCTTCAGGATGATATAGAGAATATTCTTTCTAGCTGTGAAATCAAGCCTATGGTCAATCAAATATTGGCACATGTGAGCAATACGCCTTTGGAGTTAATTGAGTTCTGCCAGAAGAATGGCATCTTGGTAGAAGCATATTCACCAATTGCGCACGGTGCGGCTCTTGATAATAAAGAAGTGAAGGTAATAGCTGATAAATACGGAGTGTCTGTTGCTCAACTTTGCCTGCGCTATGATATTCAGCTTGGTCTTGCAGTCATTCCTAAGACGGCAAATCCAGATCATATGAGAATCAATGCAAAGCTTGACTTTGTGATCAGCGATGCAGATATGGAAATTTTGAAAAATGTCAAACCTATTCAAGATTATGGTGAGCACAGCTACTTCCCGGTATTTGGCGGAAAATTAAAATAAACAGGTGAGCAAGGACTTTTTATAGCAATGAATGAGCCAAGAGATACAATTATGAATGATATTATTGGAGGAATCAAAATGGCAAAACATGAAGAAGTAAAAAATGGCGTTATTTTTCCAGCAGGTGAAAAGAATGAAGCATATGCACAATTTTTTGTTGGACAAAGCTATCTTCAAACCTTAATCGCAGATCCTAAAGTGAACGTTGGAGTTGGAAATGTAACCTTTGAACCTGGATGCCGCAATAACTGGCATATTCATCGTGATGGATTTCAGCTTCTATTAGTAACGGGTGGCGAAGGTTGGTACCAAGAAGAAGGAAAACCTGCACAATTCTTAAAAGCTGGAGATGTTATTGTGACGCATGATGGTGTCAAACATTGGCATGGTGCTGCAAAAGACAGCTGGTTTGAACACATTGCCATCACTGCCGGTACGCCGGAATGGTTAGAACCAGTAACGGATGAGGAATATAATAGCATAAAATAATAGATCGTATGTATCTTAGAAGCAAAAACCCTACGGATTATTCCTAATAATCCGTAGGGTTTTTATTATAAATTCAAGATGTCATAGGAAATAGCCTTAACGCTATAAAAGTTCACCAATCGATTTGTTTTCCGTCTTTAAAAAAGAATCCGGAAGGTCCTTCGGGTCCAATCGTTGCTAACCAAAGAATAGAACGAGCAGCTTGCTGCGGCGTTCTTGGAGCTGATGGTCCACCCATATCTGAGCTTACCCATCCTGGATCGACCGCGTTAATTTTGATATCTTTGGTGCTTTCCGCAGCTATTAATTGCGTTAAGCCATTTAGAATAAGCTTGGATAACTTATAAGCGCCCACTCCTGAAGAAGACATTTCACTCATTGCTCCATATTCGGAGGAAACATTAATAATTCTTCCGTAGGCTTGCTGTTCCATAAGAGGCATAAAGGAACGGATTACGTGGTAAGCACCGAAGAAATTCGTTTCTAGCGTTTTTTCTAGAACAGAAGGGTCCAAGTTCACTAATTTTTGATTTTTATCTAAATATATGCCCGCGTTATTAATTAACACATCTAATCGTCCATATTGTTCACTTACTGTAGCTGCAGCTTGGCGGATACTGGCTTCACTGCTTATATCCATCACTACAAACGAAACATCAAGATGAGAGTCTTTAAGTTTTTGCACGGCTTTATGTCCGGTTTCTGAATTTCGGCTCGTCAAAATGACCTTAAAACCTTTCATCGCCAATTGTCTCACTAGTTCATAGCCAATACCCCGATTTCCGCCGGTGACGAGTGCAAGTTTAGTGTGTTTTTCCATTTCAAGTCCTCCATTTTTTATTTATTAATTCTGTAAGTATTGACTAGAATAGAATTCAGCTTTTCATAGATGTAATAAAAGAAAACAAAGGGATCCTACTAGGGATCCCGAAAGAAAGTTGCGTTGATGTCTTATTTTGAAAGTTGACTTACAGGACGTTTCATATAACTTCTTGGTAAAATAAATACTACGCTCAATCCTAATGACAAGATGCCCACTAGTACAACGTATTGTATACCCATTCCTGATATAAACAGTCCACCTACGGCTGTACCAATGGTTGTTCCTAAGTTAACGGATGCTAAAAATAGTCCGTTTGCGAAATCAGGAGCTTCTGGAGCTGCGGAGGAAATCCAATATTGATTAATATTCGTTCCTATACCAGCAAATATTCCCCAAACTAAAGTCATGATAGCCATAGGCCAAGTAAACTGTCCGATGAAAAATAAAATGATGTAAACGATTCCCAATGCGAAAGGGAAAACGACTACAGTTTTAATGGCATTTTTCGTAAGTAATTTCCCTGCGATAATGTTTCCGATAATATTTGCCACACCGTACAGAACCAGCATGAAACTAATTAATTGTCCAGAGAGGTTCGTAACGCTTTTAAGATACTCAGCAAGATAGCTATATACCCCAAATACTGCTGAATTCAGTAAAAGGACGGCAATAATAGAAAGCCAAGTAACAGGTTTTTTTAATACGCTGAGCTGTGCTCCGTATGAAAGTCTTTCTTTAACAGGCATTGAAGGGAAGAATGCCCACGTAGCAATAAATACTATCGCATTAATAACAGCAAAAAACGTCATTGATAGTTGAAACGAGACTGTACTTGCAAGAAAACTTGCGATCGGCACACCAAGTACCATACCTGCAGATACGCCAATAAAGACTTTTGAAACAGCTTTTGGAGCCTCTTCCTTGCTAACTGAGTTCGCTGCCATTGTAAAAGCTGCTGAAAAATAAATTGGATGAAAAATAGCTGGAATCACACGCGCAATGATGGCAATAGCAAAATTAGAAGTAAAGATAGAGATAATGTTACCTAAAATGAAAATACCAAGTACAAGCAGCATTGCCTTCTTACGATTGACTCCCGAAAATAATAACGGCATCGTTGGACCGGATATTGACACGGTAAGCGCAAAGAGACTCACCAGCCATCCTGCCTTTGATACACTGATATGAAAGTGATCCGCAATGTAGGGTAATATCCCTATAACGCCCATTTCGGTATTGATAATACCGAAAGCTCCTAAAGTTAAGACAAATATAAGTAGTTTAGTTTGTTTAGACATAAAATAAAGATCCTTCTTTCTAAAAAATGTTGTGTTCTCGTGGCTGTAAAGCGGGTTGTTTAAAGGTGTATTGTCATGTTTTTACTTAGTCACTTTTTCAATTCTACCTGTAAAATCACCATCAACATTTTCAACATTTTCTTTTCCTGATTCAATTTGACCTAGTATGATAAGGTCGTTTGTAGCATCTTCAAGACCTTTGTAAAAAATAGCTACATTTCCCCAAGGAGCGTAATAAGCAAAGTCTCCTTTTTTGGATAGGTCTCCGGCTTGTACATCATCTATAGATAATCTTTTTTGTAAAATACTAACTTTCTCTTTACCTATATAATCTTCAAACGTTACGGTTAAAGGCAGTTGAGCTAGAAAATCCTTACTTGCTGGGTTATCGTACATCCTAACAAACACTTCTTTGTTGTTGAACGTTAACTTTATTCTTGTATTTGAAATACTATCTTCTTCTGTTTGTTCTGGTACTCGGTTTAAATGCTTACTGGCATTATGGTCGGTTGCAGAAGAATGATTGTTGCCGCAAGCAGTGAGTGCAGCGCTTATTACTAAGATAGAAGGCAGATGTAACATTTTTTTCATCTTAAGATCCTTTCCACATTGAATTATTAAAGATGTTGCTGGTGTGACATGAACTTCTTTGTTGTTTATTCTAACGGCTTCTTCCAAATATAGAAAATACTTATATCTTATATCATGATATGTTTGATAAGCATTTCTGGAGTGTATATACTAAAGCTTATGAAAGGAGGAGAGGGATATAGAAATTCGAGTTTTGCGGTATTTTCTTACGGTTGCAAGAGAAGGAAACATCACGAAGGCCGCTGATGTTTTGCATGTGACACAGCCAACACTGTCTAGACAATTAAAAGATCTTGAACAAGAGTTGGGCAAAAAATTATTTATTCGCAGCAGTCACAGTATCATTTTGACAGATGAAGGAATGCTTCTGCGAAACAGGGCAGAGGAAATTGTTAATATGGTCGATAAATTAGAGGCGGAGTTTAGTTCCATGGAAGAAACAATAGGTGGTGATATCTATATAGGGGGCGGGGAGACAGAAGCAATGAAACATATTGCACGAGTCGCAAAAGATGTGCAGTTACGTTATCCAAATATACGATATCACCTCTACAGCGGAAACGAAGAAGATATAACGGAACGGCTTGACAAGGGGCTGCTTGACTTTGGCATTTTAATTCAACCGGCTGATATTTCAAAATACAATTATCTTAATATCCCTGCCAAAGATGTTTGGGGCGTTGTGATGAGAAGAGACAGTTCTCTTGCCCTCAAAGAAAGCATTCAAGCTGCGGATTTATTAAACGCTCCACTAATCTGTTCACGACAGGCCATGAAGCAGACATTTTCAAAAAATGAATTTTCGGATTGGTTTGGCGAAGACTTTCATAAATTAAACATCGTTACTACATACAATCTTGCATATAATGCTGCCATTATGGTTGAAGAAGGCATTGGGTATGCCATAACACTTGATAAAATAGTCAATACGTCTACTAATAGCAACCTTTGTTTCAGGCCGTTACAGCCAAGACTTGAATCCGGTTTAAATATTGTGTGGAAAAAGCATCATGTTCTTTCAGCTGCAGCTGATGCGTTTTTAAAAGAACTGCAGGGGGAATTTTCACAAACTCTAAACTGACAGCGCATCGGTCTAGTTCAAACAAATGGAGTAAAAAGACTTATCTATACGGTATGGTAGATAAGTCTTTTTACTGCGGGTATGGAGGTGATGTTAAGAGCCTTAGGATGTTTTATTAGGATGTATTAACTGCCATTCGCCAGGGTTAGTGTCATCTGGGGATAAACCGTTAATAATATCAAGATAATGATTAGCTTTTTCGTCCATATATTTTACAGTTCTTTTAGCTTCCTTTACGGAGAGCGATTGAAGATAAAAGAGACGTACCTAAAAATAGCAGGCTTGAACGAGTAAGCGATGATTAGAGACCGGTTAACTTTCATAGATCTTAATGGAATATAGATGTATAAAAGCGTAGCCTGTCACGAATTCACGCTTTTATAGTGAGAGCTTAAAACGTAGACTTCATTTTTCAAAGAAGAAATTTTTAAAAAGATAAGTGAGACGAACATTTCACCAATTTTTCACTATTAGATGCTAGTATAAATATCAGTAATGCAATACAACATTTTCTATAGAACTCCCCTATTTAGGCTGACCTTTTAAGGTGAGCTTTTTTTGTGTCTGCAATTAATATGCTCCATAGAATATGGAAAAAAGTAAATATAGGCACTCCAATAAAAGCGATAAAAGCTGAAGCAATAAGAGAAGCAATCCAATAAAACTTCCATTTGCTAAAGAATTGGTAAACTAATGTAAGTATAACCGGGATAACTGCAAAATCAACGGAATTAAAACGATGAGTAAAGACCAATAATTGATGAGGGTAGCTCCATACGCCAAAGAACTTTCCGAGTTCATCCACAGTACCAACTAAAACAA
The DNA here is from genome assembly GCF_047872835.1 of Priestia sp. RMT2NF4. NCBI lineage: Bacteria > Bacillati > Bacillota > Bacilli > Caryophanales > Bacillaceae > Priestia > Priestia sp. RMT2NF4. The sequence continues at coordinate 106,614 of NZ_JBLQZO010000002.1, read as the reverse complement.
AGCTAATGAAAAAAATACTAAGAGAATGAATATTATTCGTTGTCGGTCAATGAGGAGATAAAAAACGAATAGAAAAGCGTACTTAAAATGATAATTAGCCACCATTGAGCACTAAATAAATCATGATGAAGCCAGTAATCGTATTGTTTATCATTAACACGCTGGGTAAGAACTTCTAACTGATTAACCATAAACACCACCTCCTTACGAGTATGTGCGAAAAAGAGGTGGTTCATGCAATTAGTCACTTCGTTAGATTTTTTCTTTTTATGGGTTTTGTAATGTATTAAATAAAAAAGGAAATCTACAGCGCTTGTTCTGAGCTTACGTTATTTTGTTTAAATGTCGTATGAATCATAAAGGCAATAAGAATGGAGGCTAGGACTAGAGAAGAGCCTGCCGTACCTAAGTCTAAACCACCTTTTTCATGTGGCTTTGTCAAAAGATCTCCAAATGTTGCTCCGAAAGGGCGAGTCAAAACGAATGCTACCCAAAATAAAAACACACGAGAAATCTTTGTATAGAAGGTACATATAACAATGAATGCTAGTAAGCTGCCAATTAAAATAGCTCCACCTATATATCCAAGGCCAGACGTATCAGACAAAAAATCTCCTAAAGCTGTACCTAATGTGTTTGAGAAAAGGATGGCAATCCAATAAAGTATTTCAGCCTTGCGGTTTCTAATATAGTTGATATTTAATGAACGCTCGCTAAAATACCAGTATGCAAATATCGACAACAATATAGTGATTAATATCATCGAGCCTTTTGCGTAACCTAATGCCAGTGTACAATCCATAAAATCAGACATAGTTGTGCCAGCTACGCTAGTTGACAGAATAACAGTCCAATAAAGGGCCGGAATATACCTCTTAGAGCTTAGTTGAGCTACAAGTGTAATTAAAAATATGCTAAAAAAGATCAGCGTACTAACTGCATATCCAACTCCTAATGTTTGTGCTAACAAGTCACCTGCGGTTTCACCCAGTGTCGTAGCAGAAATCTTCATAATCCAAAAAACAAGGGTAATTTGTGCAATTTTATTCATTGGCGAAGATGCTTGCATTTTTAATTTTTCTCTCCTTCTTGTGCTAACTGTTTATTCTCTTAAATAAACGGCACACTTGCCTAACGTTTTTCTTAAAGAAATTTTTTAAAAGCTTCATCGCTGCAATTCAAACTGTACAGTCTTTTTCTAAAATCAAAATGAAAAATAAATAAGAATTTAATGAGATTTTTATAAAAAACTTTTTATTAATGTTTTAATTAAATGTTTTATCAACTCTGTTGCACCATGATGTTTTTATAAAAATAAAATATTTATTTTTTATCGGATTCTCATTTTAATTTCATTTAAATTTCATTACACAGTATTAAATTTAAATTATGTGAGCCAAGTTTTTTAAACATAACGTTATGCCTTCAGCTTTTGAAACTAGAAAATAAGTACAATTCATTAAAAGAAGGAGAACGTTGAACAGTTGTTAAGAGGTCAAAGATGATGATACTTAAGAAATTTTTAAGAAACAGCTAGTAAGATTATAAATAGCATGACTATTGGTAGGAAGGTGCCATTTTGATACGTTTTCAAAGAAAGAAGAAAAGACATACATATATTTTGATAGGAGGGATTCTTACTGTAGGAGGACTTATTTTTGTTGGAACCTTGTACAAAGGTAGCTTACTTTCTTTAGACAAGCTTTCTTGGAGTGAACCTCAACAAGTGAGTCAATTATTTTCCACTTACAAAGAAAACTCTATCTTAAAGAATAAGCTAGCCACTGAAAATCAGGAGGAAGCAAATGCTTATAAGTTGGACTATGAAAATAAAGTCTTAAAAAAAATTTTAAAAGCAGAAGATCAGGTGAAAACCTATAATCCTGTAACAGCTACCGTAATTGGCCGCTCAACGAACAACTGGAACAATGAATTAACAATTGATAAAGGAAAGAAGCAGGGGTTAAAAATAGATATGAATGTGCTAGGTACAAATGGAGTTATTGGGAAGGTATCCAAAGTTTTTTCGTCAACCTCTATCGTAGAACTAATTAGCTCAAACCTTAGGACAAATCGTATGGCGGTAATGTTAAAGGATAGGAAAAGCGTGAATGGAACATTAGAAGGCTACGATGATAAAAAAGGTAATTTAATTATTAGAAAAATCCCTAGTGAGGCTGAGGTTAATGTAGGAGATAAAGTTCAAACCTCTCCTATCAGTTCAATCTTTCAAGGGAAATTAGCCTTAGGAAAAGTCATCAAAGTAAAGCCTGATGAATATGGACTAACGCAATTGGCCGTTGTAAAACCCTCATCCAACTTTAATGATATTAGTGAAGTAATTGTTATTAAAGCAAAGAACAATGGGTAGGGAATTTAATATCACATTCTAATAGAAGTCTTTTATCTTATGTTTTTATGTTCAGCACTTAAAATTTTCTATAGTCCACTGAGATGTTGGTTTGTGATAGCTATACACTTCTCTTTATTATTGGAAAGAGCGATCGATATGCAAAGCAAAAATATAGAGATTGAAAAGAGAGGTTATTTAGATGAAAGAAAGTATTTTAATTGTGGAAGATGAAGTAGAAATAGGCAATATATTAAAAATGGAACTTGAACATGAAGGTTACCAAGTGAAAATTAAAAACAATGGAAGAGATGGTCTCGAAATGGCCTTATCAAATATGTTTGATTTAATTTTACTTGACATTATGCTACCGGAAATGAGTGGTATAGAGGTCTTGCGTAAAGTAAGAAAGAGAGAAAATTACGTGCCCATTATTCTTTTGACAGCTCGCAACTCAACTCTAGACAAAATACTGGGGTTAGATCATGGCGCAAACGATTATATAACTAAGCCATTTAAAACTGAAGAATTGCTGGCTCGGATACGTTCTTTACTACGTTATAAGCACCTTGTTATTAGGAATAAGGTAGAAAAAGACTCGTTATTATTAATTGAAGATATGGTTATAAATACTGAATCAAGAGAAGTAACTAGAGCTGGGCAAAAAATCAGCTTAACCCCTAAAGAGTATGATTTATTAATTTACTTAGTCATCCATAAAAATAAGACGGTTACTCGTGAAGGAATCTTACTAAATGTATGGGGATATGAATACGAAGGAGATACAAATATACTTGATGTTTATATAAGTTATTTGAGAAAGAAAATTGAAGAAGGATTTAGTCCCTCACTCATTGAGACTGTTCGAGGTATAGGATACACCATTAAAGAAAGTTAAAGAAACAAGGAAAGCAACTTTATATGATTCATTAAAGAAGATTAAGAAATAAATTCATTTATTCTTAATCTCTTTTTTATTCAAATCTAATTTTTATTTGATAAATTGAAGAAAAGCCTATAAAGAAGAAAGTCATAGAAAACTTATTTCATATTTCTTCTTATTATCTTTCAAAATTGAGGGATATAGTACTAGTACTCATATTCATTTGTAGAAGCAGTTTTTACGTTTTTAATTTTTAGACAAAGGGGAGTACTTTATATGCAAAAGGTACTAATTGTAGAGGATGAAGAAGGATTAGTAGAATTTTTAGAATTAGAACTAAAATATGAAGGATATTTAGTTGACGTAGCTTACGATGGTCGTACTGGTTTAGATAAAGCAACCAAGCAGAAGTACGATATTATATTATTGGATTTAATGATGCCTGGATTAAATGGAATTGAGGTATGCAGAAGACTAAGAACAACTAAGGATACTCCTGTTATTATGCTCACAGCTAAGGATAGTGTCATGGACAGGGTAATGGGGCTTGATAATGGAGCTGACGATTATTTGTCCAAACCATTTGCAATTGAAGAATTATTTGCAAGAATGCGAGTCATTTTTAGACGTCAAGAAAACAACAAGATGCTGGATCAGAAGCTACTATTAACATTTAAAGATATTGAACTTGATTTGGAATCAAGAACAGTGATAAAAGAAAAAAAACTAATTGAACTCACGAATAAAGAATTTGAACTCCTAGCCATTTTTATGCGTAACATTAACAAAGTATTAACGAGAGACATACTTTTAGAGCAAGTGTGGGGGTACGATTCAGTTGTTGAAACGAATGTTGTCGATGTATATGTTAGATATTTAAGAAATAAATTAAGTGCGCAGGACAAAGAGTTATATATTCAAACCATCAGAGGGGTTGGGTACGTGATGCGTGATGTTTAAATGAGAAAGTGGATAAAGGGTATAAAAGATTTGCCTATAAGATGGAAGATAACGTTATGGTCTTCCATGTTTTTATTCTTTCTTTTTCTCTCTTATAACCTCTTTCAATACATTGTGATTGATAACGGTATTTTAAATTATGAGAAGCAAAATGGTATTCATCAATTAAACGAGGTTCTCGCTTTTATTCAATCTGATGATGAACCTTTATCCTTAAAACAAATTGAAAACAGTGAAGGATACTTATCGAAAATTAATGAAAAGAATCAGTTGATTCGTGTTCTTGATAGGAAAGGGAACATTATAACCAGTACCTCAAACAATGTTTCACCAAACTGGCAGCAACCGAAGGCGGTGAAGCACAAAGAGTATAAAGTGATTCGAAACCACGATGAACGTCTACTCGTTCTTCGTTCTCCAATTGTCACCGACAACTTCACTGGAACGGTTGAAATTGTTAGAAATATGGAGATGTCTGATGCTTTTATGGACAAGATTTTTTTATTAATGCTTGCTGCAGGGATAGGCTCACTAATCTTTAGTATTCTAGGTGGAACCATTCTAGCAAAGAAAATACTATCTAACGTTCAAGCGTTAACATTGACGATGAAAAAAATAAAAACAAATGGCCTTGAAGAACGTGTTCCAGTTAATGAAAAAAACGATGAATTTGCTCAATTAGGCAGTTTATTTAATGAGTTGATGGATAGCCTCGAAGACTCTTTTTTACAGCAAAAACAGTTTGTAGAAGATGCTTCACATGAATTAAGAACTCCGTTAGCCATTATCCAAGGACATTTGACATTGTTAAATCGCTGGGGGAAAAATGATGCAGCAGTATTAGATAAGTCCTTGAAATCCAGTCTGAAAGAAGTAGAGCGTTTAACGAATCTTGTGCAAGAATTATTGGAGCTATCCCGAGCTGAAAATAGTCTGATAAATCCTGTAGATGTTGAACCTATTAACGTATTGGCCACTGTTCAACATGTTGTAAGGAATTTTGAAGTACTGTATAACAACTATGAGTTTAAAATAAGACACTCACATGAAAATCTGTACGTGAATATTTCTTCTCGCCATCTAGAACAAATATTAATCATTTTGTTAGATAATGCAGTCAAATATTCTAAGAAGGAAGAGAAAGAGGTAGTTATAGACTGTTCTCTCATCAATGAAAAGGTATCCCTTAAAATAATGGATAAAGGAATTGGAATTCCAGAAGAGGATATACCTTATATTTTAAATAGATTTTACCGAGTGGATAAGGCAAGGAGCCGAAAACAAGGAGGACTTGGCTTAGGACTGGCTATAGCCAAACGATGGATTGAAAAGTACCACGGTACGATTAACATCGAGAGTAAAGAGGGCGAAGGAACAAATGTAACGGCTGTATGGCCTCTGTTTACTAACTCTCTATAAATGTGCATATCAAACAAGCTCTGTATTTTTAATACTCCTAACTTCAAAAGCAAAGAAGCATCAAAATCTAAAAGTAAAAAGACCTTATCACATTTCATCAAAAGTAGCTTGATAAAGCACAGAAAGTAGAGGTATCTAGTATGAAGTTGAAGTTTCAATTTACACTTGCTTTTATATTAAGCTTGTTGTCCCTTATTTGTTTTAGTGGGATGGCTCTTTTAATTAATGGATCAAAAATTGTCGCATTTGATCGGTCTATTATATCGCTAATTCAAGGGTTCGAAACTCCTAGGCTAACGACTATTATGAAATGCTTTACTTTTATTGGCTCTACGCCATCTGTGGCAGTGATTTCTCTCTTTATTTTGTTTTTTCTCTATAAAGTATTAAAACATCGAACGGAGCTTATTTTATTTATCGCGATTATTGTAGGTTCTCCAATCCTCAATGAGTTGCTAAAACTACTTTTTCATCGTGCACGTCCTGATTTCCATCGATTAATCGAAATCAATGGTTATAGCTTTCCAAGTGGGCATGCTATGAGTGCTTTTGCTGTTTACGGCGTCCTTTCATTTTTGCTCTGGCGTCATATTTCTACTCGCTGGGGACGTACACTTTTAATCGTTATTAGCACTACAATGATTCTAGCAATAGGTATTAGTCGTATTTACTTAGGCGTGCATTATCCTAGCGACGTTATTGGAGGCTATTTTGCTAGCGGCTGCTGGCTAGCTATTGCTATCTGGTTCTATCAACGCTATCAGGAGAAGAAGGTTGAGCAAAGAAGATCTACTCAAAGTAAAGAATGAATACGATGATATATCAACGCGGAAATAACCATATACCATATAGGGTAAGGATGCAAGTGACTGGCTTCATAATTAAGTGTGGATTATCAAAAGTACTGATATGAACAGCCAGCATTGATTTATGGACGTTTTTTCAGTAGGGGGAATAAAAAACGAATCTATAAGAACTGCATTTTTTATAAAGGTGATACACCACCTAGGAAATTAAATTTTTGATAGCATTCTACTTAAAACAGTCATAAAATTGACTGTTTTTATTATTAGAAAATGTAAAATAACGGTTACTTTTTTCTTGAACTTATTACAAAAAAATCAAATGAAATTGATCCATTTCTATCAATCGTGGCGGAAACTGTTAAATTTTATCTTAAAAAGTGATATTCTTACAGGAATTCAATCAATATACTTTCAAAGCTATTTGTGGCTTTAATTTTTACAGTATAAAAAATATTGAGAGTCATGATTACTGTATTACTCTGAGACTAAGGATGAGCAATGTATGAACAAACTTATAATACCAGCCATACTCGTTATATTCGCTTTGTGGATCTTATTACAATTAGCTTTAGACGGGAATATCTTTAAAAACCCGCTAAATTATTTTATCTTAATTACGGTTTTCTTTTTATTTATCAAGCAAGCAAAAGAAAAATAGCCTAGAATGTTCGCTGCTGAGTAGTCTATAGTTATAGGCTGCTTTTTATTTTGCTGCATTAAAAATAATTCTATCTAGGACCTTCTTTTTAAAAAACACCTTACGTAGTTATTATCTAGCTGAATTTAGCACGCCATGTATCTTTTTCCAATAAGTTATTTTAGTTTGATCATACTCGCTATAAAATGGTTAAAATTTAAAAAAATATTAAACAGTACCTTGCAATAAACAATAGCTGGTGATATATTGTAATTATTAGGAAGTTATTATAAATCAGTACTATACAATAAACAGTAGTGGACTGTGAAAAGAAAAGGGTGAAGAGCAGTGAACGTGCAATTTAAAAAAGGGGTTTTAGAGCTGTGTGTCCTTGTGTTACTGGATAAGAAAGACCGCTACGGATATGAATTAGTTCAAAAAATCTCCGATCAAATTGAAATATCAGAGGGGTCCGTATATCCTCTTCTGCGCCGATTAACAAAAGAAGAATATTTTACAACGTACTTAAAAGAATCTACAGAAGGTCCTTCAAGAAAATATTATCAGCTTACAGCTAAAGGAAGGGAGTATTTATACGAACTTATCGATGAATGGAACGAATTTTCAAGAGGTGTTAATCAATTAATTAAAGAAGGTGTGAACAATGTCGAAGAGTAAATTTTTACAGCAATTAAATGAATCCTTAAAACCATTGTCCTCAAAAGAACGAGCGGATATTTTACAAGATTATGAAGAACATTTTTCCATTGGCTTAGAAGAAGGAAAAACAGAAGAAGAAATTGTAGCGTCGCTAGGATCCCCGAATCAAATAGCCAAAGAATTACTGGCAGATTATCACGTTGAGCAAGCAACAGCTAAGGCAACAACTCAAAATATTTTGAGAGCCACTTGGGCCGTAATTGGTTTAGCTTTTTTTAATGTAGTAATTGTTCTTGGTCCGGCCGTTGCATTAGCTGGCTTTATTTTATCAGCTTGGGCCATAGGTCTATGTTTCTTGCTATCTCCTATTCTAGTTCTCGGTGAGGCTATTGTACATTCAAGCGGCTTTTTTCTCTTTAATTTATTTATGGCGTTAGCATTTTGCGGAATTGGATATTTTATTATGTTAGGTATGTTTGTTGTAACGAAGCTAGCTATAAAAGGCTTTGTACGTTATCTGAAATACAATGTATCACTGGTGAAAGGCGGTTTAAAACGTGTTGAATAAAAAGAAACTCTCCGTTCTTGCAGGCATTCTCATCCTTGTTGGGATTATAGGAGGCCTCCTTACTTATCGTGCTATTGATCCTGAACCTATTTCAAAAGAAAAAGTTATTAACAGCAATCAAGTATCCAAGGTAAACATCGATACGGATAATACTCGTGTTCATGTGTATCCTATCAAAGGTGATAATATCAAAGTAACATTAAAAGGTGAAACATCTCCTAATATAAAAAGAGACTTCACTACTGACGTTAAAAATTCAACGCTTTTTATCTCCTATAATGAACAGCAGCGCAGCTGGGTCAATTTTGACATTGTTAGTGTATTAAAACCGCTATCCATCAATGTTTATTTACCTGAAAAGCAGTATAATTCATTAAAAGTTTCTAGCAGCAATGGGTACGTGTCTGTTAAAAAATTACGCGCAGCGGATGTTTCTGTTCGTGCAAACAATGGACGTGTGGAATTAGGGGATATTGACTCAGAAAGCCTGAATACAAACGTACACAATGGACTCACAAGCATAAAAAATGCTGCGGCAAAAATAGTTAGAGTAAAAGGAAATAATGGGAAAATAACGCTGAGTAACGTGCAAGGTAGTTTAAAAGGCGAAACGCATAACGGAAGTATCGCTCTTGAAACAGAAGAACTTGATCGAGACATTGACTTTAAAACGCACAATGGAAAGATTACGATTACGACAGAAAAACAACCAAGTGACGTTCAATTTAACGTTTCTGTCGATAATGGAAAAGTCGATATTTTGAATAAATATGATCGTAACGCTGTTATTGGAAATGGAAAGAATATCATTAAACTAGCTACTCACAATGGCAATATTTCAGTAGTAAAGTAACCTATTAGCTATAACTAAATTAAAAAGGTTTCACTCATTGAACGTTGATGAGTGGAACCTTTTTTCTATGCAAGATTAATAAGCTAAAAGCTTGTTACTACACAAAAAATAGCTAGTAATATTATATTATTTTGAATTTTTATTCATTTTAATTTATAATTTGGTAAGTGAATGCAGAATAAGGTTCTAATAGAACAATTACTCCAAAACTTGCGTGCTAGAAAAACAAGCTGTATTCATTTTAATCTGAATATTATTAATAGTTTAATTAACTTTGATATCACGCAGGAATGAGAAGGAGAAGCATTCAAAAAAACGACTTTAGGGGGAACAACATGATATTTGGTGTATTGAAAGATAATAAAGTGGGAGAGTATCGAGTAATTATGACGCCTGTGGAGGCTGCTGCTATTAAAGATGATGGTCATACGGTTCTTGTTCAAAAAGATGCGGGCGTACTAGCGGGATTTACGAATGAACAGTATGAAAAAGAAGGGGCGGAAATAGTAGAAACAACAGAAGAGATGTATGAAAGATGTGACTTTATCGCAAAAGTTAAAGAAATTGAAGAAAATGAGTATAAGCTGCTTAAGGAAAATCAAATTATCTATACGTGTATACATCCAGCTGCACACAAAGAGCAGGTACAAGCTATACTCGATAGCAAATGTATTGCGTTCACAGCAGAGGATTCTCATAGATTTGGTTCAGTTAACTGTGAAGCAGCGGGAAAACAAGGTGCATTAATGGGTCTGCAGGCTATGCTGACGATTAACGGCGGGAAAGGAAAATTTGTTAGTGGCTTAGCCGGAGCCCCTGGTATGAAGGTACTTATCCTTGGAGGAGGACTAGTAGGAAGGTCGGCGCTGCAGGTGCTACATTCTTTAGGCGCGTGGTGTACTGTAATGGATATCAATTACGGAACATTAAGAGATATTGGCAAAACGTATAATGAAAAAGTAAATACGCAGCTATCAACTAAGCAAAATATTAAAAAATTGCTTCCTGAAATTGATATGGTGATTAACTGTGTTAAATGGCCAAAGGAACGCGAAGATTATTTAATAGATCGTGATATGCTCAATTTAATGGAAAAAGGATCAGTTATTGTAGATATTAGCAATGATACTGACGGTGCGATTGAGTCCTTCCGTGAAACAACTCATGAAAATCCTACATATATCGAAAATGGTGTCGTTCATTATTGTGTCAGCAATATTCCTGGAGCTATTGCTAATTCTACTTCTGTAGCTTATGCGGCATCTGTATTGCCGCATATCCAATCTATCCTAAATTCAGGTGTGAAATCAGCCTGTATTAAAGACGGATTTTTAAGACGAAGCTTAACCGCTTATAAAGGATACCTTACACATGAAGAAACAAGTGCTATCCAAAATAGACCTTGGATCAAACCAGAAGACGTATTACATATAAAAGAAGAAAAACTAGACCCAGCACCACCGGCTACATCAACAAGATCAACTAATTTTTTAAGCATGTAACGTTACGAAAGGAGGATATGAATGACTGTATATACGATACTAGTAGATTTTGCTTGTGCCAGCGTCCTGATTCTAATAGGCATGCTGCTTCGCGCAAAATTTAAATTTATTCAAAGAAGCTTTATTCCAGCAAGCTTATTGGCAGGTTTTTTAGGTTTAGCACTAGGACCTAGCTTTCTAAATGTTCTACCTTTTTCTGAAGATATTAGCTCCTATGCAGGAATCATCACCATCTTTGTATTTGCGGCAGTTGGGATAAACGGGTTTTCTTTTTCACCAGGCAATATGAAAAAGGATATTAATCGAATGGGCGCATATGCTACTTATAAAATTCTTTGTATAGGTCTTCAAATGTCTATTCCAATTGTTTTTTCGATTTTAGTGATTTCAAAGTTTGCCCCGGAGATTAATAACGGATTTGGTTTGCTTTTAGCAGCCGGATTTTATGGAGGTCATGGAACGGCGGCAGCGGTAGGTACAACCTTTGAAAATTTAGGATGGGAAAATGCAACTGACTTAGGAATGACAGCTGCTACCGGCGGTATTTTAGCAGGTATTTTTGGTGGACTTATCTTTATAAAATGGGCAACGCGAAAAGGTTATACTCACTATGTGAAAGATTTTTCGGAAATTTCGGAGGATCTAAAAACAGGATTAGTTCAGCCTAAAAATAGAACGGCAATGGGGAATGACACGATTTCACCAATTGCCATGGATCCATTAGCTTTTCATTTAGCATTATTAGTTGTGCCGTCAGGTTTGGGCTATCTATTAAATAACTATATTGCTACTGCTTGGGGACTAGAATTCCCAACGTTTACAATAGCATTTTTAATAGCACTGCTTATGTACATATTGCTAGGCAAAGGAGAAAAAGGCGTTTACAAATACGTTGATAGTAAGATAGTCGATCGTTTAGGAAGTGCAGCAACCGATTTTCTTGTATTTTTCGGTGTAGCGTCAATTAAATTACCGATTGTGGTTGAATATGCACTTCCGCTTGGTTTATTAATGCTTTCAGGCATAGTAGTAGTGGTGGTGATGTTAGTCGTAATTGGACCTGCTATGAACTATGAAAGCTGGTTTGAACGTTCTATATTCGTGTATGGCTACTCAACAGGTGTATTCGCTATCGGACTTACATTACTAAGAATTATTGATCCTAACAATAAATCAAAAACACTTACAGACACAGCGGTAGTTGGACCGCTTAATACGCCATTAGAATTATTTGCATGGTCAGCGGGGCCTGTTATGCTGCTAAGTGGACAGCACTGGACGTTTGTTGGGATTTTTGCAGGCATATCAATTCTATGTTTCGTCATCGCTCGAATCTTCAAATGGTGGCACTGGAAGGTTCCTTTAGGCGAGCGTCCTCCTGTTCCATTAGATAGAAATGAAGGCTTTATTCGGATATCGGGAGAACATATTGAAAAATAACGTAGGTTAAATAAAATATGTATACTTGACTAATTATATTTATATCTTATGAACGAGAAACAAGAGCCCGTAAACATATGTTTACGGGCTCTTACAACGCGATGAGAAGTTTGTGATAGAGAAGGATAAATTCGTCCGTTTTCTACCATGATTTATCTCTTGTTTTTCTTAATTAATGGATTGTTAGTGCTTGACCTATATTAAGCTGATTGTCTAGATATTTATAGTCTCTGTAGGTAGAAATCTTTAAAAATATACCTTCTTTTACTCGGAAACCGGAATATTTTTCAGAGTTGTACGATACTATTTTCTGATACAACCTATTCTTACAACAGGTGGTTTCTTCATTTTACCTATAAATCGCTATTGAAAGGAGCAAAAATAAATGAAACGAAATGTTGTGTATGGCTTATTACTAACAGTGTCTTTAGTATTTGCGCTTTTTTTAATTGTTGATTGGCGCCAATATGAAACTGGGTTAGAACACGCTATTAAACCTGCTGATCAAAACTATGAAAACAGCGAAACCTATATTTCTGACAAACGTATGATAGATGTAATTGTAAAGCTAACGGAAGAAAGTCCTGCAACATTTGGAACGAGATTAAAAAGTGCGCAAAGAATAGATGAGAAGCGTGTCCATGTGAATACCAATAAGCTAGAAGGCATTATCGAGTTAAAAGATATAGAAGGTAAGACCTTGGTATGGCGTGTGCTAGACGCCACATCCAATCATTTAATTATAGAAAGCAAGAACTGGGGAAATGAATAAGGGACCTGCTGATGTTTTTTCTTATGAAAACAGGCTGAGACAAAAGTATGCTAGTGGTGGTGTCTCGGCCTGTTTATACTTTTGTTACCGATTGTTCTTAAAATACCAAAATGGAGGAGGAGAGATATTTTTGATTAATACTCATTAAAATATTCTTGAATCTTTTTAGGATCCTTTGTTTTCGTTAAAGCAAGCATTAAAAGAATACGGGCTTTTTGTGGATTTAATGAATCCGATGTAACAAACGTATCTTTATCATCTGATTCTTCATGTGTCACAACCCCGCTTCCTACGCGGCTGGATCTCACAATAACTACGCCTTTTTTTACCGCATCTCTAGCACCTGTTAGGGCAGCATCCGATAGCAGCCCATTTCCTGCTCCTGCGACGACTATTCCTTTTGCTCCGGCTTTTACGGCTGCGTCATAAAAGTTCCTAGAGTCGTTTTGATACCCATATATGATGTCTACTCGAGGAAGCTTATCTAATTTTGATACATCAAATAGTGATTGCGTTGTATGCTTACGAGTTGCTTTATTATAAAATAATACCTGATCTCCAGCTATTTCTCCTACATATCCCTGTTCAGGGGATTTAAACGTATCCACTGCCGTTGTATGTGTTTTCGTTATATAACGAGCTGCGCCAATTCGATCGTTAAGCGCTACTAAAACGCTGTTATTTCGTGCTTCTTTTGTAGAAGCAATTTTTACTGCGTTATACAAGTTTAGCGGTCCATCTGCACTTATAGCGGTAGCTGGTCTCATTGAACCAACCACAACCACAGGCTTGTCACTCTTTACTACTAAGTTTAGAAAATAAGCCGTTTCCTCCATCGTATCAGATCCGTGTGTTACGACAATACCATCAACATCCTTAGACGCTAATAGTGTATTAATTCGTTTGGCTAACTTTAACAAAATGCTGTTATTTATATTTTGACTTCCGATATTTACGACTTGTTCTCCGCTTACATTCGCTAGTTTTTTCAACTGAGGAACAGCTTTAATGATGGTTTTAATATCAAGGGCTCCTGATTCATATCCAGTTGTGTCTGTGCTGCTTTCAGAAGAACCTGCAATCGTACCTCCAGTGGCCAAAATTTTTATATTGGGCAACTCTTCTTTCACTGAATGTTTTACAGTCATTTTAGAATCATTTATAGATGCATTGACCAATGATAAAGGTCCCGAAAATAAGATAACGCTTGATAAACAGGTGATGCCTATTATTCTTTTCAGTTCCATCGTTACGTAGCTCCTTTTACGCCAAAGACATGTAACGGTATTATTAGTAATTTGAGTTTGAAATATCCAATCATTTGTCCGCACGAAGAATAAATAGATAAACGCATTATTTTTATGAGATTTCTTTTTGCTTTTTCTCTTAACAATTTTCTAATCTCCTCACATAAGTGAACTTGGGAATCTAAAAGCTTCATTTCGTTTATATCTTCCATTTGTTTAGACATGAGTTCGGCTCCTTTATAACCTTTTAAGGAACTATTCTGTTCTAAAAAATGGAAATTATTTCGCTTTTTTACCCATTTAATATAAGGTAGTCTCTATATAGGGATGAAAATAATGATTTTAATAGGAACGTTTGTAAAAAAATCCTTGCTGCAGCAGGGAAGGAGTCATTATTGATATAAGACATGCTTGATATTTATACGGTGAGAGTTGTCTTATTTACTAAAATTCAGGTATATGATGCTTGTTCAAAGTCACATATTACTATAGTTTTTGAAATTAAATTTTAACATTTTAAAATAATTGTTGAAATTTAATTTCAAAGACGTTATTCTGTACTTGAGAACGATTTCAAACAAAAACAAAGATAGGATGGATAAGTAATGCTTGAACATTTAACTACTGAGACTCGTAATGAAAAAACAATGAATCTGGATGAAATGTCCATTTTTGATTTTCTTACAACCATGAATGAAGAAGATGAAAAAGTTGCGAGTGCGATAAAAAAAGAACTTCCTTCTATTGCAAAAGCTGTAGAAGCTATTATAGAAGCTAAGAAACAAGGGGGGCGCCTTATTTATATAGGTGCAGGAACCAGTGGCCGCATCGGCTTGCTTGATGCTGTTGAGTGTCCGCCTACATTTGGTACAAACCCAGATGAAGTAATAGGCTTAATTGCCGGCGGAGAAAAAGCTTTTATCAAAGCAGTAGAAGGAGCGGAAGATAGTAAAGAGTTGGGCATGGAAGACTTACAAAACATTCGACTTACTAAGGTAGACATTGTTGTAGGGATTGCAGCAAGCGGTCGTACACCTTATGTCATTGGAGCATTAGAATATGCTAACTCAATTGAAGCTCAAACAATAGCAGTTAGCTGTAATAAGGGCTCTGATATTGGAAAAGTAGCAAACATTGCAATTGAAGTAGTAAATGGTCCTGAAGTATTAACAGGTTCTACTCGCTTGAAAGCCGGAACAGCACAAAAATTGGTTTGTAACATGCTTTCGACAGCTTCTATGGTAGGTATCGGAAAAGTGTATGGAAATCTAATGGTAGACGTTCAGCTGACGAATGAAAAGCTCGTAGAACGCGCAAAACGAATTGTGATGGAAGCAACTTCATGCACGTATGATACGGCAGAAGAGTACTTAGCAAAAGCAAATTGTAATTCTAAGCTTGCTATAGTCATGATTTTAACAGGACTTTCATATGAGGAATCTTTACATCGTTTAGAACAAACACAAGGGTTTATCCGTCAAGCAATCGTGAATTAAGTAGCGAAACTATAAGGGAGATGGGAACAGCTATGAGTAAACATCATCAAACAGCTAAAGAACTGCTTCAAGCTCTTGGAGGCAGTTCTAATATAGCGAATTATACACACTGTATGACAAGACTCCGTGTCACCCCAGTGAATCATAATAGAATCGATGAAGCGAGTATAAAACAAGTGAAAGGAGTGGTAGGGGTTGTCGATGATGATACGTATCAAATTATTCTAGGACCAGGAGTAGTTACGAAAGTTGCTGAACAATTTGGTATTGTACTTCAAGAAGATTCTGCAGCTCCTTCACAAGAAAAAGCTTCATCTGAAGGTTTGACGTCAAAAGGTGCAGGTATGAAATCTGAGCTAAAAAAGAAAAACAATACGCCATTTAAAAATTTTTTACGGAAAGTTGGAAGCATTTTCATCCCTCTCATTCCAGCTTTCGTAGGCGCAGGTTTAATAGCTGGCATTGCTTCTATTTTAGCCAACAGCATAACCGCGGGAGACCTTGATAAAGATAATTGGCAACAATACGTTACGATTCTTAATGTAATTAAAAATGCAATCTTCAGCTATTTAGTTATTTATGTAGGTATTAACGCAGCAAAAGAGTTTGGTGCTACTCCGGCCCTAGGTGGAGTTATCGGAGGTATCACCCTTTTAACGGGAGTTACAGAAGAATTCCCTATTATGAATATCTTTACCGATCAGCCTCTAACTGCTGGGCAAGGCGGGGTTATCGGAGTTTTAATTGCTGTATGGTTACTTTCATTTTTAGAAAAATTCTTACGTCGATTTATTCCTGATGCAATCGATATTATTGTTACACCTACAATTGCTCTTCTGATTGTCGGATTGCTAACGATTTTCTTTATTATGCCTCTTGCAGGTCTAATTTCTAGTAATTTAATTGGAGGCATAGATTGGACTCTTGAACGTGGAGGGGTTTTTGCAGGTTTTGTACTAGGAGTGGCATTTTTACCATTGGTGATGCTAGGTCTGCATCAAGTATTAATCCCTATTCATATTGAAATGATTAATACAGCTGGTATGACCATCTTGCTTCCGATTCTTGCCATGTCTGGTGCTGGACAAGTAGGTGCAACTTTAGCACTTTGGGTTCGTTGCCGTAAAAATAAATCACTTGTTACCATTATTAAAGGGGCTCTTCCTGTCGGAATATTAGGTATTGGAGAACCACTTATTTATGGAGTTATTCTTCCATTAGGACGCCCATTCATTACTGCTTGTATCGGTGGAGGAATTGGAGGAGCTGTAATTGGAATGTTCGGAAACGTTGGTTCCATTGCTATCGGTCCATCTGGCCTAGCTTTAATTCCATTAATTGCTCATGGTTTATGGCTGAAATATATCATCGGCTTACTTGCAGGATATGCTGGAGGATTCATCTGCACATATTTATTTGGCATACCAAAAGAGGCTATTACAGAAGGCTCTAATAACAAAGAAGTACCTGAAGCGAAGACAAAAGCTGAAGTTGCTGCAACAGGTGAGAAAAAAGAAATGAACGATACAACTTTAGGAAGCGCATTCAAACTTCCGTTTGATGGATATATTGTGCCTCTAGAAGAAGTCCCTGATGCCGTTTTTTCTTCAAAGATGATGGGAGACGGTTTTGCCATCGAACCAACTAATAATACGCTTATTTCTCCTATCAATGGGGAGGTTGTTAGCATCTTTCCTACAAAACATGCCATAGGTCTAAAAACAGATCAAGGTCTAGAGTTATTAATTCACGTAGGGTTAGAAACAGTGAACTTGAATGGGAAAGGGTTTACATGTCTAATTAAAGAGGGAGAAAAGGTTACACAAGGAACCCCGCTTTTAAAAATAGACCTAAACTACATTAAAGAAAATGCTAAATCACTTGTTACACCAATCATTTTTACAAATTTATCTGAACATAATCAAATACAGTTATTAAAAACAGGGTACAATGAGCAAGGTATAACAAATATTATTGAGTTAGTTTCTAAAAAACAGTAAGTTAATTAAATCTAATTGATTATTTAAGGGTACTTTTCTAAATAGAAGAGTACCCTTTTTTACTGGCGGCAAGTCATCACTTCTAGAGAGTAGCCAGGGCTGGATTGGCTATTAGTTCGTTTTTGTAATATTAAACATTAAGTAATGATAGGTTACTTTTACGCCATTTTCGTCACGATGATTATTTTCGTATAGGTTGATTAATTCACGAAAAAAGGAAGGGCGCTGAAAGTAGCTTTCCTCGTTACTGTTACTTGCTCCAATCTTTTTTATTGATGTAAAAAATGCCTTAACCGTCGCAAAGTATTGAACCTCTAGCTCCTCCGTTTTTGATAGTTTAAATGGATGCTCTCTCAATGGAACTAATGCTTGTTCACAAATTTGAGACAACTCTTCAAGAGAAAAAAACGATTGGCCAGGTGAACTGTTACTGAAAAGACCAAGCTTTTGTTTCACATGGCTGTAGCATGAATGAAGCTCTTGAAACGTACGGTTACCAAAGGTTGAAAATAGCAGGCTGCCTGTAGGCTTAAGTTGTTTATACAATTTTTTAATTGTCGTATGAAGACTATTAAACCACTGAAATGTTGCATTAGAAATAATAAGGTCATAATGTCTTTCTATACTTAGTTCCTCGATATCTCCGCATATGAAAGAAATTCGATCTTCCCTTACTTTTTCCTTTGCTAACTCAATCATTCCTGATGACAAATCAACTGCTGTAATAGCAGCCTTAGGGAATTTTTTGCACAATAATTGTGTTAAATAACCCGTGCCGCAGCCAATTTCAAGAATAGCTATTTCCTCGTTAAAGAAATTGGTGGAAAGCTGATCTATTAATTGGTTTGCCATGCTTTTTTGTACATCGGCATAAGCATCATAAGTTTTAGCATGATTATTGAACCTTTTCTTTAAAAGTTGCTTATTAATCATAAATGAGCTCCTTTTCGATAAATTTTTCTATAAGTTGCGTACAGTGCTGAGGCTTTGTAAAAAAAGGAATATGGCCAGCTTTTTCTAGAATACACAGCTGCGCTTTTCCACCAATTCTTTCAGCTATGAAAGAAGAAGACTCAGGTAAACATATTTGATCATCTTTTCCATGGATCAACAAACAAGGAGTTTGAATTTGATTGAGTTGCATTCTAACATCTTTTTGGAGTAAATAATCCAGCCCTGTAAGGAGGGAGTACATGCTGTCTCCTTGATAATCACGCTGAACAACTTCCATAAATTGATGATGAAATTCTTCTTCTTTTTCAAATTTAGTGAACATAGCGTTATAAAATGAAGTAAGGGTTTCTTCTTTATTACGCTGTAGTTGTTTTTTCATACGTTCAACGATGCGTTGCTCCCATCCAAATGTATTATGCATGTCGTTTGTAAAGCGACTAGTTCCGCCAATTAATATGAGTCCTTCTATCTTGTTAGGGTATAAATTTGCAAGTTCAAGCGTTACAAGAGAACCTAATGACCAACCCATTAAATAAACAGTACCTGGAGTAGAAATAAGCAATTGAATTGCTCGTTCTCTAAAGTCACTTAGTTCTTTTACGCCTCTCCAGTCTGTACACAAAACGTTACATATAGTAGACAATGATTTTATGATTGGTTGAAACGCTGCTTTTTCCATTCCCCATCCGGGAAATATTATAATAGTGGATGGTTTCATTGAATCACACTCATTTCTTTTCCAATTAGAGAAATTCTCTTTATGGCCCAATCTAAATCTTCTCGCGTATGATCGGCTGTTACAGTAAAACGAATTCTTGCTTTATTTTCAGGAACAGTAGGAGGCCTAACTGCAATAGCAGCAATTCCTTCTTTCTGTAAACGCTCTGCAAACTGCATTGTTCTTTTGTTTTCTCCCGTTAAAATTGGAATGATTTGAGATTGACTATTACATGTGTTAAATCCTTCGTATGTAAGTGCCTTCCTAAAAAATAGTGCATGTTCTTGAAGAAGTGCGCGGCGCTCTGTGTCTTGTTGCACCTTTTCAATTGCAGCCGTTATTGCACCGAGTATAGCAGGGGGAAGAGCAGTTGAATAAATGAGTCCTCGCATTCTATTTTTCAAATAATCTATGAGCCACTGTTTTCCCGTAACATAAGCTCCAAATGACCCTAGCGCTTTACTAAACGTTCCCATTTGAATATCAATTTTATCTTGCAGATTAAGAAAATGTGCATATCCTTCACCATTTTTTCCGTATACACCGCTTGCATGAGCCTCATCAACCATTAGTAGGGCGTTATATTGCTCTTTTAATTTAACAAGCTCCTTGAGCTTGGCGAAATCACCATCCATGCTGAAAACAGTATCTGTTACAACTAACTTCCGTGACTCTAAGGGAACTTTTTTTAATAAATTTTCTAGGTGGTTCATATCGTTATGGCGATAGCGTTGAAGTTTTGCACGGCTCAGTAGGGCCCCATCAATGATACTTGCATGATTTAACTTATCGCTGAAGATGAAGCCATTACGCGGAACCAAGGCTGAGATGATTCCTAGGTTTGCATTATAACCACTATTGATAATAAGTCCTGCCTCAGCTTTCTTCCAATTAACAAGGGCTCTTTCTGCTTTCTCGTAAAGGAAGTGATTTCCTACTATTAAGCGTGAAGCTGTTGCTCCTACTCCATACGTCATCACAGCATCACTCATTGTTTTCTTCAGTCCACTATCTCCTGCATAGCCTAAATAGTTATTAGAGGCAAGGTTTAACATTTTACGTCCATTGACTGTAAGCCATGGTTGTTCAGCAAATTCTGTAGTAACAAGGTGCCGTTTTTGAAAAATTTCATCTAAATAGGCAAGTTCTCTCTTAATATCTTCTTCCCAATACAATACACTCTCACCACCGACAATAAAATTAGTTAACTTTAATTTTTAAAAGGTTAACATATATATCTAATCACTCCTTTAGAAGAGTGTCAAGATGAGAGAGGTTATAAAAACTCTTGAATAAAAGAAGCAAACTCCTAACGGTAGGGAGTTTGCTTTTTTTGTTCTTTAAATATTCCTGTTTAATAACAAACGTCTTTTCCGACATGTTTTGGATTTATTTACACGCATCATATTAATCTAGCAATTTTATTTGCTTTACTAAACACTTCATATTGATTATCCTCATTTTCTTAGTTATAATGTAATTGTTACATTTGTAATAATAATGTAATATAATTGTAACTTATATACATTTTTGCGGTGTTAGATAGAATGGTAGCTAATTTTAAAAAATGAAAAGCTATTTATGGATAAGCCCTTAGCGATTGTGGAAGCAGCCGCGAGGGGAAAACTTTAGATAAAAAGGTGAGGACGATGTTGAAAAAAATATTTATTTTAGTTGTTCTAGGATATATATTCTTGAGTAGCAAGTATTTTCTTCAAAATTATGTGTATGCGGGCACGTATGAGCAGGATATAAAGGTTAACGATGACTTAGTGTCGAGTCTTCTTTTAGAAGAAGCTGTTTTTTGACGGCTTTTAAGGCGCTAAATTTTATATAAAGAGGTAATGGGTAGAGTTGTAATTTCTTAATGTTTTCAGTCTCTTCCCTTATCTTCAAAGGTAAAAAGCAGGCGGTAGTTAACATAATTGCAGGACTTCGGGTCCTAATAGATTTTTACATTGCCTAGACAACAACGAAGTAGAGAAGAACGATGTAGTTGAGAAGAGAAGGCTGAGGGAGTAAGAATAAAATGAAAAACTATTTAAATGTGGAAGAAGGAAAAAATAGCTGGAAGCGTTATGTAAGTACAACAATCCTTGCTTCTGTGTTTATACTGTTAGGATCCATTATTTATATTATTGCTGAAATGATAATGGTTGTAGCTGATGAAAGTGGAAAATCATATGTTGATTTTGATAGCGGATTAGCTGTAGGAATCAATGCTAATCTTGATTTTCTGTTGTCTCATATTATGTACATATGCTGGATTTTTGGTTTATGGATCGGGATTCGTTTTATTCACAAACGAAAAATGAAATCACTAATCACTGCTAACAAACGTGTGAACTGGAAGAAAGTAATATGGTCTTTTGGAGCTTTTAGTCTGTTACTAATCGTTTCACAATTAATTGATGTCGTGTTTAACCACTCGGATTATTCATGGAATCATGTAAGTTTAAAAGAGTATGCCCTGTTAGTACTGATCACGCTTTTATTAGTACCTATTCAAACAACAACCGAGGAGCTGTTTTTTAGAGGTCTTCTTCTTCAATGGGTGGGTAAGAAAGTGAAGCGTCCAATTTTACTTGCGATTATTGTGGGACTAATGTTTTCAATAGGTCATTTTGCTAATCCTGAAATGAATAAATCCATTATATTGGTGGGACTAGATTATATTGTAGCTGGTTTTGCTCTTACATATATCGCGGTTAAAACAAAAAGCTTAGAAATTACCATTGGCGCACACGCAGCCAACAACATATTTCTCGCTCTGTTCCTTACAACGGATGATTCTGTTTTCGGGTCTATACCGAGTTTGTTTAAGGTAGCTAACACTGAGCCAGGAGCTAACCTTATTTGGTCGATTGTTATGTTCAGTGTTTTCTATATCTTATGTAGAGGGAAGATAAAAAAGGAAGAAGCAGCTGACAAAGATCAGCCTATTGCTTAAATTGGCAGAACCAATACCTAAACAGGATAGGAGATGTAACAGAGTGAGTGGAAATCACGATGAAAATAAACCATTGACTCGTGCAGAAATGAAGCGGGGCCACTTAGCTACTCAACATCGTATTTTAAATGTGCTTATCGTTCTTGCATCGATTGCTGCAGTATATCTAGTAATAAAAACCATACTTTAAAAGAGCAGCCTTAAAGGCTGCTCTTTTTATTTTGTAAAAACACGCGCACGCAGCTACCAATTGAAAAAAGCTTTTAACGAAATCATTGTAGCCGCGTAGACAAGAGATGAGATTAAAAAGGTTGGCAAATGCGCATGTTTTTCAAAAGGGAGCTCTTTACTGATGACGTTAAATAACATTGCACCTGAACTAAAAGCAATCATCGACTCAATAAGCAGGCCTGATGAGGGGCCAAAGACGCCCAAAATTGACCCAAGAAAAGTTGCTCCGGCAAGCATATAGCGACCTCTATTTTTGTGTAAGCGCGGATGTTTTTTTCCTAGATGGTAAGACCACCCGATAAAATGAAGGCTGATAGCCAGTCCGTAGAATACTGATTCAACTCGCTTAACATCGGTTGAAAACACGACATAAGAAATGATAAAAGAATAAATCATAAAAAAACTAGCCTGTACCATATAAACGGTCAGTTCCGTTAGGTGAGTGGCTGCTTTTGTCTGAGCAAATGAATACACTGAAAAATAGACGAGTAAGCCGAGAAGACCAAGAAAATATAGTTCAGTATCAAGGGCTAGCGATCCTCCAAACTCTTCTTGTTTCTTATGAAGCGTCGGTAAGATATAAATAAATACATAAGCAATAGCTACACCACCTGATAATGAGAGCAGCTTTTGCTCCCCGATTGGAGAACGTTCGACAATCGTTAATGCGTATAATTGAATGAGGATAAAAACAATACCTATTATAATTGATTCAATTGTAACCATGATGGTCTCCTTTTAAGGTTCACTTTTAGGGTTTAATTCCCTTTAATAGAAGAAGAGAAACCATGATTTAGATGGTAAATGAAAGCTGCAACGGGTGTTCGACTCAAAGCAGCAACGCTCCTTATCACGTGACAATAAAATGGAATGGGAAAGAAGATAAATTTGATTTAAAATCAAAGTAGAACGATAAAACGTTGTATGTATATGAAACTAAAAATCCGGCCACGTTAATAACATATTTTCCCTATTTTAATCAAGTTAAAAATCCTTTGCCTACATCAGGGAAGGATTTTTTTAAAAAATTTTGCATTTATTGGTTGTTAATCTGAATAAAGGGGAATTACATCTAGTAAGAGCATACAAAGGGGATAAATAGTAGTGACAAATTATAGGTACTATACGGGATCCCTGTTCGTCAGGGAATTAGAACGTTTAAAAGAAGAATATATTCAACTTGATCTCGATGATATGAAAAGAATGGTTGAAGAAGATATTTTACTGTTGGAAAAAGCGGTGAATATGCTGTCTACGAATACCATTTCTTAAGTTAAGCAACTTACTCAAGAAGCAATAAAGCATTATTTAACGACTACTGTTCATTCAATTTTTAAAAAAAGCTACCTCTTTTGACTGGGAAGAGGTGGTCTTTTTCAATTTCTAGACTGGATAGGGCATATGAAACAAAAAAAGCGTTTGAAAGAAGTTTTATAACATTTCCTAGTCTCTAACAAATGTTGCCCAAACAAAAAAAGGACATTTCTTCTATGCCCTGTTCCCTCATATCAGCCCCGCCTACGCTAAATACTATGACAGCCACTCATGCCATCCAACCTATACTTAGTATAAACGAAAGCGTTTACAAAGTAAAGATATTAATGAAATATTCTGTCTATTTTTTATATTAAACGTATCTATTTCGAATAATATCAAATATAATAGATGAAATTTTTAATGTCTAGAGATTAGCTCACTCATTAATCTGTTTAAAGCAATGTGTAATATATCATGTTCTGTATACTCTTGTTCAAAGGCTAGACTTCTTTTTTCTTTTTTCCTCAACAGCTTTCTAATTTCCTCACATAAGTAAAGTTGAGAATCCAAAAGCTTTATTTCTTTTCTATCTTTTGTTTGTTTAGACATGAAATCAACTCCTTTATGATTCTTTAAGGAACTATTCTACCTTAAAAAGTAAAAATCCTTCTTCTATTACATCGGATTAACATAATGGGGTTTATTAGAAGGACCAACCTTAGATTAGAGAAAAATTGATCCTGTTTTTTGAGAAACAATGTGTCAACAATGCTACAAAAAATTCTTTTTCTATTTAAATATTTTTTAAGGTGCAAATCCTTAAAAGTTAACTTCCTTTAATTATAATTAATGGTAAAATAATCAATATAAAAGGAGGTTATCATGTATTCACCACAGGAAGCCTTATTGGCCAGTTCTCTTTATTTTGTATTCATTATTTTCTCTTTCATAATTAGTTTCTTTATTGGAAGAATACTTATTATAAAATCTCATAGATCAGTAGGAGAAGTTCAGGCAATTTCTCTTTTTATTCATTTTGTTTTGTTCGGAACGGATTTTAGATATTGGTGGTGGGGACACGCTATGTCTATTCTTAACATCTTTGAGTTTTTAGCAACTACGTTTATAAGCGTTCTTCTCTTTATAATTAGCGAATGTATTCTTTATTCCTGGTTGAAAAAGCTCTATAAGACGAATGTACAAAAAGATGCTTAAATCTAAAACAACAGAAATTTTAATGCAATAAGATCCATCTCATTGTAAAAATGTCATTGAAAGAAGGGCAATACTTTGAAAAAAGCCGTGACGACCGTTTCAGCAATTCTACTAATAGGAGCAGGGATTTTTTATTTTGTTACATTCTTTGCCTATATCCCATCTGATAAGTTTTTCGGTTTCCCTGTTCCTAAAAATGCAAAGTTAGTAAAAGGAAAAGAACGTACAGCAATATATGATTGGTCTAAAGCTTCTGAAGAAAACGGCATTCCGTCAGGATATAAATTAGTGATTAAATCAAAAGGGTGGAAGGAAAGGGACCGAGAAGGTGCCTCGACGTATTACGAAAAAGGAAATAAGATAATTGATTTAATAGTTCAAACCGATGAATTAACCCTAATTAAAGACAAAGATTAACTATACGTAAAATGTAAGAGAGGGTTTTTTTATTGATTCCAGAATTATATACAAAAATGTTCTATTTAAATAGATTAATGGCTTCATTCAATTATGCATCTACTTATTTTAATTTGGCTGTTGTATATCGTAAGTAGAAATACACATTTACCTTTGTCAGCGATATTTAGGGAATCAAGTATGGAATGAATTGTAATTTGTGATTGCATTTCTTTAGAAGGAGAAGATAAATCAATGAGTACAAAAAGAATACATCTTACGCCATTTGAAACTACTCACATTCAATACTTACATAAATGGTTAAATGATGAACGGGCAATACGAATGATAGGCAGAACACCTTTAACTTATGAAGAGGTGGTACAAGAAGTAGAAAAGAAAAGAATGAACAACGATTTAATTTTAGGAATTGAAAGCGATGAAAAAGAATTAGTCGGATGGGTATTTCTGAAGGATATAGACTATGCACATGGAAGAGCTAGTATAGGAATTCTCCTATCTTCAGAATCTAGAGGTCACGGATATGGTCGAATGGCTATGGAACAAATGATTGATCTAGGGTTTAAACAGCTTCGTCTAAATAAAATCTATTTAACCACAAGGGGAATAAACGAACAGGCCATTACACTATATGAAAAGATTGGTTTTGTTACCGAAGGAAAATTAAGAAACCATGCCTATGTGGATGGGAAATACGTAGATACATATTTTATGGGTATATTAGCTTCAGAGTGGAATAAGTAAGCTTACCGGCCATGATGAAATTTTAAAAACTAGTACTTCTTAAGATATGTATTTGATTTTAGACAACGGGAGGGGTATAAATGAAATCTTATAACTATTTTTGTTCTACTCAAATTGAGGTAGGAATGGGGAAAGCTAGAGAATTACCAGAAATGCTGACATCTTTAAATATTGGTTCATCAATTTTAGTCGTGAGTGACCCTGGTGTGGTTCGTGCAGGATTAGTTTCACCAATTGTAACTGCCTTGGAGGCTTCTGGTTACCGAGTGCTGGTATTTGATTCAATTGAACAAAACCCTCGAGATACGAACTGCTTGGAAGGTGCTAAGTTATTTCGTGACTTTAGTGCGGAGGCAGTTGTGGCCATTGGTGGCGGGAGTGCAATGGACACAGGAAAAGCTATTGCGCTGTGCGGCCCAAACGGCGGGGAACCATCTGACTATGCAGACGGCCGACTTCTGTATTCAAACATTGCACCAGTTATTTGTATTCCAACTACTTCAGGTACTGGCTCAGAGGTTACTCGGTCTGCTGTAATTACGGAAGCATCTACACATCGAAAGATGACGCTCAAACATAGTACATTAAGACCTGTCTTGGCGATTCTTGATGCTGAACTAACATTAAGTCTTCCTCCTTCTGTTACGGCTGCGACTGGCATTGATGCCCTCGTTCATGCGATTGAAGGTTATACGTGTAAAATAACAAATCCTATATCACAAGCGCTTGGGGCTCAAGCAATGAGAACGATTGTTTCAGCATTGCCTATCGTTTTCCGAGATGGTAAAAATGAAGCGGCTCGTCAAGATATGCTGGAAGGAAGTCTCTTAGCTGGCTTGTGTTTCGGATCTGCAGATGTTGCTTCGGTACACTGCTTAGCAGAAGCGCTTGGAGGACTTTATGATACCCCGCATGGAGTTGCTAACGCAGTGTTTTTACCATACGTATTACGTTTTAATTCTATGGAGAATAAGCAGCTGCATGCTACATTAGCAAGGTATATGAATTTTGCCAAAGATTCAGATTCAGATGAAATAGCTGTTGAAAAATTAATTTACGGGATTATAGAATTAACAGAATCATTAAACATTCCTAAACTAAAAGAGCTAGAGGGTGTAAAGAAAGAAGACTTTCCGAGCATTGTAAAGTTGGCTATGCAAAACAACTCAACGCCAAGTAACGTTCGCTTAATTACCGAGGCTGATTATATGCAAATTCTTGAACAAGCTTACTTTGACCGTGTAGATAAAAAACGGCATTCTGAAGTAGAGAGCTTGAATTAAAGAATGAAAATTAAAAACCGGCCCCAATTGTCAGACAGTGTCTAACGATTTGGGGCCAGTTTTTAAGTAGTATCTATTTTTAATAAGAAGATACATAATACCAGTTCTTATGTACTTTTTCTATCTGTTTAAAATCTCCGTCAAAATCGCTTTTTGAAGGTTTATGATCATTTGGGTCATAAACAAATCCTGAGAAATTGTCTAGCATCCCGCGGTACGTAAAGAAAAGAATTGATGTCGACTTTCCTTTTGTTTCTACTTCAATGTCGCCTCCGCCTTTAGACAATTGAGTATACTCTTTTGGCAATTGAATAAGTGATGGACTATCGGGTACGTTAGGTTTAATCACGCCATTTTCTATTTTAGCCGCAGCTTCTTCTCTCTTCTCTTGATGGATTTTAAAGTTCAAATCCAAGTTGACTTGAGTAAAGGGAAAGAAGAACCATAATATAATAGTAATGAACTGAATAACAACCGGCTGCCACTTTCTATTTTTAAAAAGGTGAATCAATGCCCATACAGTTATGATGATAAAGAAGGCATAGACAAATAACCAGACAGGCAACATTAAAAATTCCGTTATTATATCAACGAGATCCCACTGGAATAACGATACTAGAATAACTAGCAAACTACTCATTAACGATAAAAGCAACAAACGACTACGTTTCACACATTTTCCTCTTTCTGAAATTATTCTTTTTTAGTCTTAATTATATATTAAAATCCTTATAAAGACGTATGTATCATAATGTGACTTTTCGATAGAAATAAAAGCAGACCTTTAATTAAAAATCTGCTTCTTATCTTTGGCAAAAACTAAATATGTTCCCACTATAAGCATAATGCCCAAGCCAATAAAACCTAACCAATATACCCAAGGGTAACTATACGAAACTGTCACTGCTCCCGTATTGTTATTCACTGTTGTAGTTGTATAAGGAGTATAAATCATATTAATAGTTAAGTACGTTAATAAAGCTTGAGCAATAAGAAATATTCCTATTGCACGTTTCATTACCTTGCCTCCAGACTCATCGATATTTCTATGTACAGTTTAACATAGGACTAGTGGATGTTGGTTCCCATAATACGCATTAGCCCCATTAAAAAAGGATCTTTCGTTAGAAGATCCTTTTATCTGCTTATTTATTTACTTAAAGTGTTTTTAGAAATGAAAGATAAAGGCCGATACAACCAAGTAAGCTGATGAGAATAAACTCAACAGAAAAACAAAAGATGCAAAAAGTAAAACCTTTGACTTTTTATTGATTGTTGTACCGTTTTTGAATAAGGTAGAGAACCCTAATAACAAACCTCCTAAAATCGATACTAACCCAAAAAATTGGTGAACCGTACTTGCTGTCCACATCCCTACCACAAGGACTATTAAAGCAAAAAATGGATTAAAAATCATATTTACAGCCATATGAATCTATCCCTTTCCAATAAGCTTTTTTATCTTTTACAACTCAAATAACTCCTCTGGATTATTTCACAATAAAAACGATCCGAAAGTAAATTGCTAATGTTAAATAAATCGGTGGATTAGCTTTACCCAGCCCAAGTAGGAGAGTCCTAAAATAAAAGCCCAAAGAAATGCTACACGAATATTTCTAGGTATAGAAATCCATAACTTTAACATGTTCCAAAGTAAGTGATCTTTATTCGATTTTTTCATAGTTCGTCGATCCTTTCTTAACTAAGGCGTTCTAAACCATTCTTGCTTACGTAATAGACTAAGTTTAAGTTTTTTTTAGCAGCCATTGTTTCCTTGGGAGGGAAAAACGGTAGTGTTCCTCCAATTAAATCTTCTATCAACAAAATCACCCTTTATACAGTTAAAGGTAATTATATCATTAGTTACCATTCGAGAAGCTATTTTTAAAAATTAAAGTTTATATACATTCTTTCGTTGGATTTCTTTTTACACTACATCATCCTATATATAATTTATTAAAAATTGTCTTACTATAATTAGCTTAAGAGGCATTCATTTTCATTATTTATTAAATGTTTATACTCATTAAGAACAGGTAAATCAGTAGTAAAAGACGTTTTCAAGGAGGAATACTATATGCCCTACAATTCATTAAAAGAACTGCCTGATGGAGTAAAAGAGAACCTTCCTCATCATGCTCAGGAAATTTATAAAGAAGCATTTAACTCAGCGAGTGACGAATACAAAGAAGAAGCTACGGCGCATAAAGTTGCGTGGAATGCGGTAAAAACAAAGTACAAAAAGGATAGTAATGACAACTGGGTGAAAAAATAGCTAGAAAAGAGCTGAAGATCCGAACGATAAACCGTTCGGATCTTTTTTATTATGAGGGTGAATGTAGGTGCTTGTAGCCGTTAATTGGATAGCGAGGCCAAGACTCCTGCGGGCTCACTTGCCGCCTGCGAAAAGCGAAGCCTTGCATGGAAATTAACAGCGGTGTAACAAGCAATTTATACCCTGTTTATATCATTACTTATTCTTTTTCAGCTACGGTAAAGTATTGAACGCTGCTTTTAACGAGTACCAAGTCATTTGCTAAGTCCAATACTTTACTTTTATCTTCAAATCTATATTGTATGTAGTTCTTTGCACGAATAAGTGATTTAGTTTCAACTATATGACTGATTTCACCATTGATCAAATGAAACGTTACTTCAAACTTTTTCATAAGAAAACACCTCCATAATATCAATTTTTACTATTCCTTCATTTCTAATACCATTTCTTTTGAACGTTTTTAAAAAAGATTTCACTCTTGAGTTCACGCAATCCATCTCTAATAATGGAATGTTTTAACCCTACCCAATTTTTGATATTGACAGATTGGCAATACTTTGTGAGACTTAATATACATAATGTTCATTAGTTTACATTATGTATAGAATATATGCTGATGATACAGGATAGTTTAAATAGTCCATCGTATGTCTTAATAAAAGTGATACAAGGAGATCAACTATGTCTAAAAAAACAAAAGTAGATCCTAGGATAAAAAGAACAAATAAATACTTAAGAGACGCTTTAGTCGAACTTCTTAAAGAGAAAGATGTCGCGTCCATTACGATTCAAGAAATTACGGAAAAAGCGGAATTAACGCGAGGAACATTTTATTTACGCTATCAAGATAAGCAAGACTTTCTTGTTCAAATCATGAATGAAGTTTTAGAAGAACTAATAGAGCAGGTAAAGCCTAAACAAAATAACGAGGCTTCCTCAGAAGTAGAAGAAAAAGATGAGTCTGTTTCTTTTTTAAAGCTTTTTGAATTCATCTACGAACACGCTGATTATTTTAAAGTCATGCTAAGTGACCGAGGATTGCCTCAATTCAGAAGTTATATGACGGAAATCGTAAAGAAAAGAGTGTACGGAGAGCTAATCTCTTCGATTGGAGAAGCAGAGGATGGACTGGATATTCCTAAAGATATCCTGATTAGCTATATCACATCAGCTCATATAGGTGTCATTTGTTCTTGGTTAGAAAGCGATATGAAATTTAGCCCTGCATTTATGGCTGATAAATTAACCCGTTTAACCCTTCTAGGGCCAATTCGAGTGGCAGGTTTAGAAAATAAAATAAAGCTTCCTTACTGAAGCTTTATTTTTTAGTTTGTTGAAATAAAGATATTTTACAATCATGAAAGGCAGAAAGGAATTGTAGTATGAAAATAGAAAAACACTGGGGGATTTCCTTACTGGCAGTTTTAGCTATTGGTCCTGGTTTAATGTTAAACACGTCATTAAATTCTATACGTGAAATTCTCCAACAAACGTTTCACAATCAATCTTATATTTCAATAACACCGGTTTTAATAGGGGTTATAAGCTTTGCATTTTGTATTCCGTTTGGACCTATCCTGCGACACAAGTTAGGGGAGAGAAGGAATTATGTTCTTTCGATGTGTTTGTTTCTTATAGGAGCTATCGTAAGTATTGCTTCTAACAGCTTTTTAGGAATGGGAATTGGTCGTTTTTTACAAGGGACAGGAACGGGTTTAGCACTTATGATGATGATTCCAATGCTGGTTCTTTCTTTTCCGATTCAGAAACGGAACTTGGCATTATTGATTCTTATTGGCGGGTTTTATGGATCTAGCGTTGTGGGTATTTTTCTCGGAATGTTAGTGAACAGCTACGGACACTGGAGATGGTTATTTTATATAGCGGCCGTACTTTCCTTACTGGGAATAGGTTTTAGCTACAAATTTTTAACAAATGATCACGCCAAGCA
The DNA here is from genome assembly GCF_047872835.1 of Priestia sp. RMT2NF4. Lineage (NCBI taxonomy): Bacteria > Bacillati > Bacillota > Bacilli > Caryophanales > Bacillaceae > Priestia > Priestia sp. RMT2NF4. The sequence goes on along the minus strand of NZ_JBLQZO010000002.1, from coordinate 75,023 downwards.
GCAGAACAAACATCATGAACCATTTGACATCATCGGTGTAGCGTTAATGTTTATGGTTACTGCATTTATTACGTTTACATTAATTAATCTCCAAAAATCAGGATGGGCATCTACTTATGTATGGATAGGCATAGTAGGAAGCATCATTTTTTTATGTTTTTTATTTATAGCAGAATGGCATATTAAAAATCCTTTAATTCCCTTTCGATTAGTGGCTTCTCGAAAACCAGCTCTCGCTATCTTAATCGCTGTTATAGGAAATATTAGTATGAGTCTCACTCTTTTATCTCTACAAGGATTGCTTAAAAGTGGATCTGGTTTTGATAAAGGAGAGATGTCACTGATCTATATCGGGCTTTTTGCGGGGATAGTAATTGCGGCCATATTAAGTGCCGTATTATATGATAAAGTCGGGCCGGGCGTATTAGGTATTATAGGAGCCGTCATTATTATGGGAGTAAACATACAGTGGATGTATGTGGACGGTCATGCTTCAGCTTTTCTCTTTGTTAGTAACTTCGCTGCTTTAATCGCAGGAGTAGGATTCACAGTCGCTGCAGGTCTTATGGGTGCTGCTTTAGGCGGACCACTACCAAGTTTAGTCCCTCGAATGGTCACGGTTCAATTTATAAGAGTTACAGTATCTGCAGTCATTCCTGTAATCAGCAGTATTGTTTTTGCAAAGGTGTATAAAGATAACCTTGCGACGGTAAGTGCAGAGAGCCAGGTTGCTAGTAAAGAAAATTTTACTCAGTCTCTACATGTAAAATCTGAAATCATTACGTATCATACCTTTTCTACGTTTTCGTGTGTATTGAGCATTGTGGTATTCATTCTCTCGTTTTTGATGTTTCTAACAGGTAAAGGACACAAGCTGGCTCATAAGCCGCATGATAAAGAAAAAAATAAAGAAAAACTGAGTACCGAAGAGGTTCACAGTAAAAAAGCTACTCCCGTTTTTGAGCGTTCGCCTAAAGAGATTGTTTCGAATCAAGTCATTGGTGACAGCGAGTATAGAGAAGCTTTGAAAAAGTTTGGCCAGCCTAAACCTTCTCCTGATAAAATGCTGCATATGAGAGATCAAGAATATAGAAAAGCTCTTAAAAGGATGAAGGATATAGGACAATAAGTTAAACTTAAGAAATTTGAATGAAGAAGAGAAAGAGCAAACTCACGTGCAAGGGAGTTTGCTCTTTTCATTTCTACATGTACGCTTTACAGGTATGTTTTATGTAAATTAATAACTAATACAAAAAATACAGTGCAAATATAGATGGAAATATGTATAATTATTTATAAAATAGAATAAAAATCCAAAAGGAGAACCTAGATGAATTCCTTCATAAAAGAAAGTATTGAATCCCTTGATACACAATTGAATATAATTCAAACTTGTATTAGTAGACTAGAAGATGATGACATTTGGAAAAAGTTCCGTCAAGAAACGAATAGTATTGGAAACTTGTGTTTACATCTTGCCGGCAGCGAATATGCATTTATCGCCAGCATAATTGGTGGTAAGCCTTTTATTAGACAGCGATCTAAAGAGTTTACTGACAACAGAGTAATGAACGCTGATCAGCTGATAGAAAATTTAATCCTTACACGACAACAAAGTAAAGAAGTTATCGGGAATTTTGATTTTAACGATTTAGAAAAATCCATACAAATGCCCTCTACAACAAGTACCTTAATTCCAGAACCAAGTAAAATACAGCCTTGCTTAAGTGTTATCTTATATGCCGTTGAACATTATGCCTATCATACGGGACAAATCGTTTATATGACGAAGCTGCTTCAAACGGAAAATGAACATATCTTAAAATGGAGACACTGAATTCAATCATTCTGTTCAGAACTATTAGTTATTCAAATGAATTTTCAGCTAGGATATTCTTCTGTTTAGGAGAATATCTTTTTAGTTGGCTCTGTTTGTGATTGTTGTTGAAGATTGACTTTTAGGAACATATGTTCTATATTGGATTTAAATATAAAAAATTAATGATAGAAGCTCAACTTCTATTACATTCAAAAATCACTATATATGTCAGTCCCAACAAAATAACAGAAACAAATTATAATTGTCGCGAGTGAACTGAGTTAGGTATATAGATATCATTATTTAGTATATTTTAGATAGAAACAGTGCTTATAGCTGTGTTACAATATTCCTGGATACAAAGTGGAAATTCATTTTTCCTTTGTGCAGGGGAATGGTATAAATATGTGCCTTTCCTCTTTTCATTTTTTAGTTCTATCTTGCTTATTGAAAAAGCATATACATAAATGGGAAACAGTTTACATACGTAATTTAGAAATGAAATGGAGAGAGAGGTATCTGTGGAAAGAAACGAATTTAGAAGACAAAAAGCAATCCGGTCAAAAGAGAAGAGAAGGAAAAAGCTTAATCAGCACAATGTCTTAAACTTATTACTAATCTTTATATCGGTATGTATCGTTTGTCTGCTAATCAACTTATCATTGAGATAGAAAAAAATTCACCAAAAAGAGTACGTAAAAGAGAGGAAGACAATTTAATATGAGTAATCAACAAACAGCAACCGAAAGCTCTAACATCAAAGCGCTGCCGATTATTACGTCGTTTCTTATTGCCGGGTTTATCGGTTTATTTAGTGAAACAGCGCTAAATATGGCGTTAAAAGAGCTAATTTCAGGCTTTGGTATTCACGAAACAACGGCACAATGGCTAACAACAGGGTATCTATTAACGTTAGGAATTCTGGTACCTATTTCAGGTTTTATTCTTCAACGGTTTACGACGAGACAGCTTTTTATAGCATCGCTAATCTGCTCGATTATCGGAACATTTATTGCCGCTATCGCACCAACGTTTGGGGTGCTCATGATTGCCCGTGTCGTGCAAGCTGTGGGAACGGCCTTACTTTTACCGCTTATGTTTAACACAATTCTTGTTATTATTCCGCCGCATAAGCGTGGAAAGTCAATGGGAATCATCGGCCTCGTTATTATGTTTGCGCCAGCTGTTGGACCAACTGTATCAGGCTTAATCTTAAAAACATTAACGTGGCACTGGATTTTTTGGATTTCACTTCCGTTATTAGTGGTTGCCTTGGTGTTTGGAGCTTTCTTTATGCAGAACGTTACGACACCAACAAAGCCAAAAATCGATATGATTTCCGTTGTTCTTTCAACGATAGGTTTTGGAGGAATTGTATTTGGATTTAGCAGCGCTGGAGAAGGCGGGGGCTGGGGAAGTCTACAGGTTATTCTAACTCTTGTCATTGGAACGATCGCGTTAGTTGCATTCTCTATTCGTCAAACGAAGATGAAAGAGCCAATGTTAGACCTTAAAGCCTTTAAGTATCCAATGTTTACAATTGGTCTTTTATTAATTCTAGTCTGCATGATGGTACTGCTGTCTGCGATGATGATTTTACCTCTGTACTTACAAACATCATTAGCTTTATCAACCTTTGCCGCTGGTCTAATGCTTCTTCCTGGAGGAGTGATTAACGGAATTCTTTCACCGGTTATGGGCGGATTATTTGACCGTTTTGGTCCCAAATGGTTAGTTATCCCTGGTCTTGTGATTGTAGCCGGCACCATGTATGGTTTTTCAACCGTAACGCTGGAAACGTCAACAGGGTTTATCGTTGCTCTGCACATTGCGCTTATGATAGCCATTTCGATGATTATGATGCCAGCTCAAACAAACGGATTAAACCAGCTTCCACCTGAGCTGTACCCGCATGGGACAGCGATTATGAACACTTTACAGCAGGTTTCAGGCGCAATTGGAACAGCTGTTGGAATTTCCATTCTTTCATCGGGTTCAAGAAGCTTCCTTGAGACGGTATCAAATAAAATGGATCCACTAAATCAAATTCTTGCCTTTACCAACGGTGTTCAACACGCGTTTGTCTTTGCGATCATTGTTTCCATTGTTGGATTGGTTATCTCGTTCTTTATCAAGAGAGTCAATGTTGAACAAAAAGCACATTAATAAAAAACACAGACCATTGGATGGTCTGTGTTTTTTTTGTAATAGGCGGACACTATAAGAAGACTAGATAAAGTACGTTGAGGTGAGTTCACTTATGATATCAAGAAAACACTTAGGATTTAACCTATCTATAATAGCGATTCCGTGGTTGTCGTTGTTGTTTATAGGAAAACGCAGCATAAGACGTTATTCGTTAGCAGGGATTTTTATTATTATCTTTGAAATTATTAATCATTTGTATGGGCATAAGAGGAAGTGGTGGAAATTTTATGATAAAAAAGATTCGTTTATAAAAGATGAACTTCCTTTTAGCATTGGGCCTTATATGCCTCTTTCAATGTGGCTGCTTAAATATTCATATGGAAACTTTAAGAAGTTTTTATTGCTGAATGTTATAGCTGATGGAATCTTTGCTTTTTACTTTATTGATGTTCTTAAAAGGTTGAAAATTGTAAGTTTAAACCGAATAAATCATTTTCAATTTTTTATCTACCTTCACTACAAGGCATATTTGTTATATGGAGTGCAGTATTTATTTGAAAAGGTGAAAAAATGGAGTTGATTTAAAACCTTAAGTGGGATTACGTAGGCACTATTTTTTAATTTGGCGGATATAGACATCCCCTTATTATTCAAGCAATTGAACATGAATTTGATGTCTAAACTGTTGAGATCAAATTGACAAACGGAGATACTGTATCAGTCATGATTGATTAGTGATTTGCTTATGTTATATTTCAATCTTTAATGTAATTTAAAGTTAAATATATAGAAGAGAGCTGTTTTGAAGAATCAGCTCTCTCTTTTGTATGTTCCCATAAATCATTCATATAGATAGTATTCCGAATAATACAGCCACAATCGTCATAACTAACGCTGTTCCAATGGCATACTTGGCAGCAAAGCGAATATGGTCACCTATATCAATGCCAAGGAGTCCTACTAAGACATAAATAGAACCTTGAAGTGGACTTAATAGATGCAAGGGTTGCCCTAGTAAAGAAGCTTGACCAATTTCTAGTGGAGGGATGCCAAAGTGAGCAGCCGTTTCAGACATAATAGGAATAATCCCGAAATAGAAGGGGGCATTTGCCATAAAAAATGTGAATGGCATACTTATAAGGGCAACAATTAATGTTAATTTTGGGCCAAGAGCATCAGGAATAACGGCTATTAAAGTATCCGCCATAGCTTTAACAATACCTGTTCCATCTATAATTCCAGTAAATATACCTGCAGCAAATATCATGGAAACCACCGTTAATATATTCCCTGCGTGAGCATGCAAGCGTTCCTTTTGATCTTGTAAATTTGGGTAATTAACAATCATCACGATAGCAAATCCAATCATAAACAAAGCTGGTAATGGTAAGAACCCTAGAACTAAAGCAATAAGAAGTAAAAGTGTTAAAGCTAAGTTAAACCAAAATAATTTTGGACGCTTTATTGATGCATCCATTCCTACATCAAGAGCTGCAGCAATTTCATTATTAAATTCTGTATCTATATTGATAACTCCAAGTCTTTTACGCTCGCGTCGTCCAAGAAAATATGAAACCACCAAAATCCATATCATTCCTGCGATCATAGAAGGAATAAGGGGTATAAGTAAACTAGTTACATCTGCTTTTACTGCCGCCGCAGCTTGTACAGCAGGTCCCCCCCATGGAGTCATGTTCATGATACCCATTGCTAATGCAGGAATACAGGCTAGAATAAGTTTATTCATACCTAACCGATTGTATAGGGGTAGAAATGCCGTTACTACAATTAGATATGTAATGGTACCGTCACCATCTAAAGCAACTATTAAAGATAGTACTGCAGTACCCATTACAATTTTCAGAGGGTCACCGCCTACCATTTTTAGAATTTTCGCTACTAGGGGATCAAATAATCCTGTATCAATTAACACCCCGAAATAGAGAATGGCAAAGATAATCATAATTGCTGTCGGAGCAATGGTTTCAAGACCCTTCATCATCATTGGTCCTAAATCAGTGAAGCCGCCCAATAAAGCAAAAACAATAGGAACCACTGTTAATGCACTGAAGGCAGACAAACGCTTACTCATGATTAAATACATAAATACTACAATCATCGAAAAACCTAAAAATGTTAACATATTATACCCCCTCTAGAACTTTCTTTCATTTTCCCTCTTGTTTATCTTTAATGTCATACTTTTTAAATTCTCATGAAACTATCTAACTATCATTCTTTATTATAAAGCTACTTTGCACAATCATTCATTAGTAGAAAACAATTGGCTTTTTTTACATATTATTGGTTTAAAACCTGGTATCAGAACGAATGTAAGGGTTTACAAAAAAACTAGCGTGAATTCCCCCCTTAAGCCCACTGTATATATAGAATCATTAATAGATTATTTTCTATTCTCGTGTTTCTTTAACTAATCACTCCTTTACTAAAATCTTTTGTTGATGATTGCTTAGAACCAAAGGTACTGCTCTCATCATTTTCGTGTTAACAAGCAAAATACAAGTGTTAGGATTAATAAACTTATAGTCACTTTGTAATATCTTAGTAGGGGAGCAGTCAGATATCTCCGGATGATATCTAAAAATGATTTTACAGAACTAACTATATTCATTATTACAACCCATCTTTTGAAGTAATAATTATTACTTTTTATTTAATTGTTGTAATAATTGTGACTATTTAAAAGTATACTATCATGGCTTCTAATGAAAAGTAAATGTTTTTTTATAGAAATGAAAAGTGAAAGGGAAGTATTAGACTTAACTGAAAAAAAAAATGGTAAAAACATAAAATATCGAATTATTTTATACATTCGATATTTCATGCTTTTACCACATTCGTAAATTTAATCAGTGTAATGATAATTAATTTTTGTAAGGATTGAAGTGATTTTATCGAGACGATCCTTTGTCTTTTCTGGATAATTTATAGCTATCGCACTTACAAGATAATCGGCCACAAGTAGCGACGCTATAGGTGAATTATGAAAAGCGATACTACTCGAGCTACAAGTCAGTACTAAATCTGAGTACTTAACTAAAGGAGAAGAATAACTGTCGGTAATTGAAATGACCTTGGCATGGTTACTTTTGGCAGCTGTTACAAACTCAACAGTTCTTCTAGCGTACCTTGGAAAGGAGGTTGCAATAACTAAATCTTTAGAAGTTAAAGTAATTCCTTTATCCACCCAATCACTTAAGTCAGAGACAATTAGCTCACAGTTTCCGAGTAGTCGATTAAGCCCAAAAGATAGATGCTGTGCCACGGGTAAACCACTTCTAACGCTTGTACAAAATATTCGGTCTGCAGAGACAATCATTTCTAACGCTTTATTTAGGCTCTCTGTAGAAATCATTTCTACTGTTGATTGAATGTTATTGAATTGACTTTCTGCACATCGCATCCACAAATCACTCTCATCTAAGCCCTTCAAATTTGTTTCTAATCTGATTTGAGGAGCAGCATTGTTACGTAAAAGCTCCTGAAGTCCTTTTTGAAACTCTGCATATCCAGAATAGCCTAGACTAAAAGCTAATCTCATTATCGTGGTCGTACTAGTTTTTACTGTCAAAGCCAATTGATCAACCGTTAAAAAAGCTACATCGACAGGATTTTTAAGGATATAGTCTGCTACTCTCCGTTGAGTTTCTGTTAGTTGTGAGATATTATCTTTTAATTTTAATATTGGATTTTCCATACCTTCGCTCCAATTAAACAGATTATATTGTAAATTTTATTTTTTTAAGCATATAAAAAGTATTTATCACAATACTTACTTGAATTTTAGCATGTTTACTTTTTTATGTAAAAATGTTTCTTCTAAGCAATAAAGCTTAGGATATGTTTTTCCTGTGCTTTATTTACAAAAATAGATTTACTTTATTAGGCACCGGTGATAAGATACATTTAAGATTATAGTAATAAATATTACTTAAATAAAAAATGTAGTAATTTTTATTACTTTATTTATTTTTTACGATGTTTTTCTATCTTTTTCAAAAATGCAGCAAATAAACTGTAGATATTCTGCGAATAGGGGGGCAATATCTAATTTTATTAATTTAATTTTGTAAGCGTTATCCTGAGTAGAGCATTGATTAGAATATATTAAAATCGAAGAGGAGTGTATATCAGTGAGTAATTTAGCACCAGTATTATCTGAAGACATTATTAAGAGAGCAAACCTTCTTAATACAACTCTTATATCCGATGCAATGGGGTGTACAGGCTCAATGGATTATAAAATTAAGCCTGTATCTATAGGAATGAAGGTAGTTGGAACCGCTCTAACTGTAAGTTTAAGACCTGGAGATAACTTATTTCTTCATCAGGCAATCTATGATGGTACAGAAGGATATGTACTAGTTGTAGATGGAAAGGGGCATACGGCAAATGCTTACCTTGGAGAATTAATGGCAGCTGCAGCTAAAGCTATTGGACTTGAGGGGATTATTATAGATGGGGCAGTTCGGGACAAAGAGACCCTTAGTCAATCAGGATTTCCTATTTTCTCAAAAGGATTTATTCCGAATGGTCCTCTTAAAGATGGTCCAGGTGAGTTACATAAACCTATTTCTTGTGGAGGCGTAGCTGTTATTCCAGGAGATCTAATTATAGGTGATGATGACGGAGTTGTTGTAGTTCCAAAAGAAAAGATTGAAGAGGTTCTTTTTAAAGCGGAAAAAAAACTAGAGTATGAGAAAACACGTTTAGAAACGATCCAAGCATTTGAAAGAGCGCGTCTGCAAGGTGAATCTGGAGGGAACATTCAGCCTTCATGGTTAAGAGAACAAATGAAAGTATATGGATTATAAACAGAAGGGAGAGCTTTAAAATGAAATTAGGTTTTATTGGATTTGGAGAGGCGGCCTTTGAGTTGTCAGTGGGTCTAAAAGGTGAAGGGTTAGAAACCATTTTTGCTCATGATGTTATGATAGACCATCCTACATTTGGTCCACAAATTAAAGAACGGGCTGATCAAGCTCAAGTAGAGCTTCTTTGTAGACCTCAAGAAGTTTTAAAACAAGTAGATATAGTAATGGTAGCAGTACCCGCAGATAAAGCACTTGAAGTTAGTGAGATGCTAAAACCATTTATAAAGAAAGGTTGTATCTATGTAGATGTATCAGCTTCCACTCCCATCGTAAAACAAAAAATTGATATAAATATACAAGAGAAGAATGCATTCTTTGTGGATGCCGCAATGCTAGGTCCCCTGCCAGTTTATAAACATAAGGTTCCTATTTCAGCAAGTGGTAATGGTGTAGATCGACTGATTTCTTTAATGACTCCGTACAGTATGGACATAACTAAAGTAAGTGAAAAACCTGGTGATGCCTCTGCTGTAAAGCTAATTCGCAGCATTTATATGAAAGGTGTAGTTGCTCTTTATCTAGAGTTATTAGAAGCTTCTCATGAATTTAATGTAGAACAATTAGTCTTAGATTCTATTAGTGAAACTTTAGATAGTAAGAGCTTTAGAGAAACAATGAACCGATTGGTAACTGGAACCTCTATACATGCATTAAGAAGATCAATTGAGTTAGACGGCTCTATTCAAATGCTAGAGGCCTCTAATTTAAATTCTGTTATGTCTAGAGCGGCAAAAAGTAAGTTAGAAACATTGGCTTCATTTAATTTAAAAGAAAAGTTTAAAGGACAAAAGCCAGATCATTGGTTGGATGTTATCAAAGCATGTAAAGAAGATGCTGCTGTAAACAATTAAATAAACTAATCTATTATATCAATAGTAAGAGACGGGGAGATTTACTTGGGAACATGGAATTTTCAAAGCGGTTCTATTCGGTTAGAAAAGGGGTTTATTCCAAATAAGTCTACAAGTATAGCAGCTATTCATAAGAATTCCAGAGATATTCATTTATCAGAATCAAATTTAATTGTAACAGCCCTAGGAGATTTTTGATGTGGGTGGTTACTGTAATCAATGCTTATTCAAGAGAACATAATATTATCATGTTTGAATTTAACACAGAAAGGGAGGCAAGAGAAACTTTCGTGAAATTACAAAACCATAAAATTTTTTCTGAAATTATCTGTTGCTATAATCCAGCTTCTACTCTAGCTGTTAACTGAGTTCTTTTAGGTTTAGGAAATCTGCTTAAAAAAGATAGTAAAGAAGGCCAAGCGAAATGAGTGAACACGCAAATATAGCAATTCTCCAGAGCTTGACAATAAAAGAGATGTAAACGTTATGTTTAAAAATAAGGTAGTGTTGGTAGCCAATGGCGTCCTAGGAATTAGAAAGGCTGCTTCCCATGATCAAACTTGTGGAAATTAAAAAATACCTCATATGACACTTATATAAAAGAAAATTGCAGGTAAGGAATTATAAAAGAGGTTACAGGAAGAACTGTAACCTCAATTCAAACAACTAGAATTATATGTGTGTGAATTCTTGTATAAGTGGTTTTGCATTTCTCCCTAAAATATAAAAGCTACGTTAGAAATCCTCTTTTATTAAGTAGCACCTCAGTTGATCTTATTTCTTTCTTTTGAATCCAAAACTCGCGATATAGGCTATTACTAACGAAATAACCGCAGCAACACTAATTTTTATGTAAGAAATCCCCAAAGCCCAAGGACCATATTTATGGGAGTTCAAATGGTACATAGACCACCATTCTCCACCTTGGCCTTTAGAAAAAGAGAAGATGATCCATAGAAGAAGCAAGAACAGAAACCACATAAAAAAGATGATGATATTAGCGATTTTCTTATTTATTTGTTACCCCTCCTCAAGAGGTTTTAATAATTCTTTAGTTATTGCTTTAAACTGATTTTAAAACGTTCATTAAATGAAAAGTTTACTTTTTTGATCCTCATTGCCTTTTATAAGTAATTTTATAAAGAATAGAGGGTAAATCATCAAGTACAAATTAAAAGCCCACCATGTGAAATCGAAATCTTTAATAAATGCCCAATACGCAATGGCTTGTAGCCCTGAGCAAAATGTTAACACTAGAGAAATTAAAGCGTATCCTTTCCATGATTCTCTATGCAGCTTGTATAAATATAGGCTAAATAAGCCAGTGAATGAAATAAGAATATCTAGAGGGAAGAACGACCAGTTCCAAGCCATGACTATAGGGTTATCATAATCTTTGAAGGCTGCACTTTTGGGTATCCATTCAAAGTAAGTAACAATCCAATAAACAATAAATCCTATATCTGTGACAAGAAAAAAAGGTTTTAAATATTTCATCTTTTTACCTCATGTGTTCTTCCAAAGTTGATTTACTAGTATTAGCTTCTTTTTCCCCGGTCATATTTAATGTCACTACCCCTATAATGATTAGAGCTATAGCAACAATTTTTAGCAGGCTTACACTTTCATTAAAGTACATAAATCCAATTAGCGTAATAATTATAATCCCCATCCCTGACCAAATAGCGTAAGCGATTGAAACCTCTAAACTTTTTAAAGTTAACGTTAAAAAGTACAAACTACAAATATAAAAAAGTATAAGTAGCACACTTGGTATAGCTTTAGTAAAACCGTCTGATAATTTCATGGACGTTGTACCAGCTACTTCAAAAAGAATAGCTAAACATAGATAGAGCCAATGCAAATCTTTTCGCCACCTTATTTTTTTATAGAAATGCCATTCAAAAGAATATCAATAACAGATTTTAATATTTCACTCATTGTTAAGTTAGTTTTTAGCGAAAAGTTTGGCTGATAAATTTGGTTGATTGCGCCTAGGTATAGCTCTACAAACAGTTGTAAATTAATTTCACGTATAACTCTGGTTTCTATGCCTTCTTCCATAAGTTTTACCACTAGATTCCACTCTTGCTTTAGAAAGTCATCTATCTTAACCCATTGATTATAGTGAAGCCGTTTTAAATCTACTAATAGGCGAATGTCCATTGTACTAAACTCTTCAGGAACACATATAAGAACTTGAGTAATCTTTTCAAGCAAACTTAGACTTTCATCATGGAAGATTTCTTCTTCTTTGTTCTTGATCTGTAGGATGAGATTTTCAATTATCGAGTCAATGATGTCGTCTTTGGAGCTGAAATGTTGGTACATGGTTCGTTTGCTCGTTCCTAAATTCTTAGCCAAATCGCTAATAGTAAAAGACAAACCTTTTTGCTGAATTAAAAAAATGGCTTCTTGTGTAATCCTTTCTTTCATAAAAAACCTCCATTTGGTACCAAAAATAATTTTATAGTACCAAATGTATTTTACAACATATTTTTCCAAAAATAAACATTTTTATCTTGTGTTTACTTTTTTAGGTGTGAAGAATCTGGGCTCTTATTGTTTTGGTTTTAGAACGATTTATCAATATTTTTAAAATTAAAGTTAATATATTTAATTTTTAATATAAAATTATTTAATTTTATTGTTTTTTAATATTAAATAATTGTTGTATAATCAAATTAACTAAAAGAAGGAGATTTGATTATGGCTTATAAAGTACTTACAAATTGTCCTGTCTGCAGTGAAACGTTAAAAATTACAAAGCTGCAGTGCAGCCATTGTCACACGACGATTGAAAATGAGTTTGAATTATCTAAGCTGGCATCTTTATCGAGTGATCAGCTTCATTTTGTAGAAGTGTTTTTAACGTGCAGAGGAAATATCAAAGAAGTTGAGAAAGAACTGGGCGTCTCGTACCCAACCGTCCGAGGCAAGCTGACTGACATCATTTCATCTCTTGGATATGTAGAAAAGAAGAAAAACGAAGTAGACGAGAAAAAAGTTGTGTCTATGTTAGAAAATGGTGAAATTACAGCAGAAGAAGCCATCAAGCTCTTAAAAGAAGAATAGGGGGATTGTCTATGAAAGAGGAAATTACAAAAGTGTTAACAATGGTTCAAGAAGGAAAAATTGATGCAGAAAAGGGATCAGAACTGATTCAAGTGTTAAAAGAAAAAGAAGAAACAGGCAATAAGCTTTTGAAGAAACCGAATGCGTATTTAGATAAAACGTTAAAAATTCGAGTTGTTTCAACTGAAAATGATAATGTGAAGGTTAATTTGCCAATAAAGCTTGTCAAGCTGGTATTAATGGCTGGACACAGCATCGCAGCAAGTATTCCTCAATCAGAAAAATATGTAAAAGATATAGACATAAACCTGATTGTTGAAGCAATTGAAAACGAGTTAGATGGCCAGATTGTTGATATTAAATCGGCGAACGGAGATACCGTTTCAGTCATCATTGAGTAGCGGCTTGCTTATGATTCATGTAAAAGTGAAAACCAAAGAAGCTCGGTTTAGTATCCCAATTCCATATGCTCTTTTAAATGTTGCTATTAGCGTTGCTTTTTCGAAATTTATCCAGAAGCATGTAGATAAATGGACAAAAGAACATTTTAAAAGAAAAGAGCTGAACTTTACTTTTCCGCTAATAGATAAAAGCGTGTTAAAGCCTATCGTCAAGGAACTAAAGAAACATAAGGGAATGGTGCTAGTAGATGTTAAAGCTACTGACGGTACGGAGGTAAGAGTTAGACTATGATTTAGTATAAAATACAAGATGCTTTACAGAACTAAATTGAAAATCGCTTCATACGTCTAAGTTCATCTCAAGTAGTCTATATAAATGCAAAAAGGCTAAAAAAAGAGACAATACAGCGTGCTATCGTGCTGTAGGATCTCTTTTTTTCTGCTTCTTTCCTTTTTTTGTTTAATCTATACCCCGAGTATGTGCTCCCAAATATGGCAACAAACATAGCAATCCACATTCCTATCTACACCGAAATTGTATTAAAGCTCTCTTTTGTTACATGATTTTATTAGGTATTTCTTTTTATCAAACGGTACCATAGTAGATCTTATCTTTTTTTAAAATCCAAAACTCGTTACATAAGCTATTACTAACAAAATAACAGAATACTATTTTTATGAGAAAAAGCTCTAAAGCAAGGGGACCATATGTGTGCACATTCACCTGGTAGATAGTTCACCATGGTCTACTTTCATCTTTAGAAAAAGAGGTGACAAGTCATAGAAGAAATAAGGTTTCCTTCGTAAAGTAAATATTTTCACATCAAAATGGGTCATTGACAAAGAAAGTTCAGAAAAATATAATACTTATTATATTCTAATATTTTAATGCTTAAATGTTTAAAAGCAGCTAGGAGTTTACATATGACTCATACATTATCCTTAAATTCTTTATGCAGGCTTCATACAAATCTAGCAGAAGTAGATATTCAAAAAATTGATGAAGTTGCTAAAAACTTGCCGCTTATTGCTGATTTAAACCGAGCAAATGTGTTTATTGATTGTTTAACAAAAGAAGGGCAGCATGCGGTCGTAGTGGCAGAAGCAGCACCAGAAACTGCACCGTCAGTTTACGAACGTCCAGTCGCAGGGAAATTTGTGTACGAAGCGTTTGAACCAGCAGTATTTTACACGCTGAAAAATGGAAAACCTATGTCTTTAAATCGTGCTTTAACACAAGAAGGAAAAACGGTAGAACAAAGTGTAGTTCCTATTAAAGGATTTAATAATCGTGTAATCGCTACATTGATTATGGAGAAAGATATGAGTGAAGTGGTTGAACGTCAAGAAAAAATGAAAACGTTATCAAATACTAATGACACGTTAAGCGAAATTTTAATGGAGATGACAGAAAATGCTTCGCTTATTCCAGAGTTTATTGGAGAGGCCCTTTTCTTTATTGATCCTAATTTAAACATTCTATATTTTAATTCAGCTGCTTTCAATTTGGTTTCTGAAGTCTGTTCCTCAGAATGTAAGGTAGGGAATCAAATCATCGAATATTTCCCTTGTTTAGAAGAGTTATTTTATCATCCAGAAAAGTTGTTTATGCAAGAAGTGACTATTTTGAATAAGGTATTTCAAGTCAAAAAAGTTAGTTTAAAACAAGAAAGCCCAACGAATGGTGCTTTTATTACATTTCGAGATATGACTGAACTTAGAGAGCGAGAAAGAGAACTTGTTGTTAAATCAGTCATGATTCAAGAAATTCATCATCGTGTCAAAAATAATTTACAGACTATTGCGAGTTTATTAAGGCTTCAGATGAGAAGGGGACTTCCTGAAGAAAGCAAGGCTCATTTTATTGAGAGTCTTAACCGGATTTTAAGTATCGCTTCTGTGTATGAGATTATTCTTTCTAACTCTAGCGTAGACAATGTAGATATTCTTAGTTTGATTGAGAAAATTGGTAATATGCTAGTGTATAGCGCTACTGATGAAAATAAAAATATTTCAATTGAATATTCGGGCACTCAGCTTTTTGCAAAGTCGGATAAAGCTGTTTCCATAGCGTTAATTATTAATGAGCTTATTCAAAACTGTATGAAACATGCGTTTAAGGGGCGAGAAGAAGGTAACATTCACGTTTCTTTTCAACAGAATAACCATGAAATAGAGGTTGCAATTGAAGATAATGGTATTGGGTACTCAAGAGAAGCCAAGCCATCTTTAGGATTAGATATAGTTACCATGATGGTCACTCACGATTTATCTGGTCAATTTTCGATTGAGAGAACTGCAAATGGCAC
Organism: Priestia sp. RMT2NF4; assembly: GCF_047872835.1. Taxonomy (NCBI): domain Bacteria; kingdom Bacillati; phylum Bacillota; class Bacilli; order Caryophanales; family Bacillaceae; genus Priestia; species Priestia sp. RMT2NF4. Next base: position 59,525 of record NZ_JBLQZO010000002.1, on the reverse strand, counting down.
CATGGCATCAGCTAGGTTCCCATTAGAAAGAGGCGGACACCGTGACTAAACGAATTATGATTGTCGAAGATGAGTCAATTGTACGACTAGATTTATCAATGATGCTCTCTGATAATGGTTATGAAATAGTAGGAGAAGCTGGAGATGGAGAAAAAGCGGTTGAATTAGCTTTTGCACTAAAGCCAGATTTAATTATTATGGATATAAAAATGCCTAAGTTAAATGGACTAAAAGCAAGTGAAATTATTTCAAATAAATATAATATTCCTATTCTGCTGTTGACAGCATACAGTCAGAAGGAGTTTATTGATAAAGCGAAAAAAGCGAATATAGTAGGCTATTTAGTGAAACCAATCTCTGAATCCAATTTAATTCCAGCAGTTGAAATTGCTTTACAACAAGCAGAAAATGCAAAAATGTATGAGCAAAAAGTTCAGGAAATGAATAACGAACTTAAAAAACGAAAAATTGTTGAAAAAGCAAAAGGAATTCTAATGGATAAATATAATTTAACAGAAGATCGTGCTTTCAAAAAAATGCGAACGATTAGCATGAAAAAGCAGGTTACACTAGAGAAATTAGCAAAACACATCATTGAGAAATATGGAACTTAACCTCACTGTACAAGTAAATAGTTTGAGCAAAGGTGCTTAGTGGTTTTAAGTGATAAAAAACCACCTGGCACCTTTTTGTCTTTTTTAAGGGAACAATTTTAATCTTTCTCTAGCAGCAAAGCTCTTAACAGGTTACTTCATATGCTTTAAATAGATAGAAATAGTTAAACTATTATCTGTTTAAATAAAAATCATCATATAGGGGGAATTGGGTGTGGTTATCATTGGGAAAATCGTGATTTATATTATCATGACTTGTGCAGTGTGTGGGGCTATTGCTGCGATTAGAAATAGTGATGAAGGATTAGGAAAGCAATTCATGGAAGGATTACATTCTATCGGGTACATTTTTATACCAGCGGCTGGTATTATGGCTGCAACTCCATATCTTTCTTGGTTTATTAGTACGGTATGCGGTCCTTTTTTCTCAGCTATTGGGGCAGACCCTGCTATTGCTGCAACCTCTATCTTAGCAACGGATATGGGAGGATATCAATTAGCACACGTATTAAAAGAGTCGTATGAAGGATGGGTTATGGCCATGATAGTAGGATTTATGGCCGGAGCAACCATTGTATTTTCGATTCCAGTAGGACTTGCCATGCTTGATAAACGTGACCATAAATATATGGCGCTCGGCGTTATGTCAGGTGTGTTAACTATTCCTATCGGTGCTTTTATTTCAAGTGTTTTGATTATGGTAACCAATTCTGATGTGCGTAAAATTATTTCCACTACCAGTGATTCAACATACGAATTTACGCTAAGTTATTTAAAAATTATTTTGAATTTATCTCCACTTTTATTATTTGTTGTGCTATTAGCGGTAGGACTATATTTCTTGCCAGATTTAATGATTAAAGGATTTATGTGGTTTGGGCGTATTATGGATGCCGGAATTAAGCTAGTTCTTGTTTTCTCCATTGTTGAAATTTTTACGGGCCTATTCTCTCATTTATTTGGAAGCTGGGGATTTCATCCGATCATGGCTGATAAAGCGGATCAATTCCGTGCGCTAGAAACAGCAGGTTATATTGGAATCATGCTTGCTGGTGCATTTCCAATGGTTTATTTGCTTCAAAAATATGCAGGAAAGCCGCTTGAAGCTGTAGGGAAAAAACTCGGATTAAGTAAAGAAGGAAGTGCAGGTATTTTAGCTACGATTGCTAATATTTTAGCGATGTTTAAGCTCATTCGCAGCATGCCTCCAAAAGACAAAGTTATTAATATTTCGTTTGCAGTTTGCTCGGCATTTTTATTAGGAGATCATTTATCTTTTACAGCCAATTTTCAGCCGACATTAATTCTTCCAGTTATTATCGGGAAGTTCTCAGCAGGTTTAATAGGCATTGGTTTAGCATATTGGCTATCTGTTCCAAAAGCCTTAGAGCTAGAAAAGAAGGATCGCGAAGCAGGCATTATTGGAAAAGACGAGTACTTAAGTTCAGCAGCTGAAGAAAATGAAGAGGTAGAAGAAAAAAGCAGTAAGACACAAGTGATGTAAGCATTGTATAGAATTTGTGCGATAAGGGAGAGGTAATTTTTATGAGTGAAGAAAAAAAACGTTTTATCCAAGAGTTTGTTCCTGGAAAACAAATTACATTGAGCCATTTAATTGCAAATCCAGATCCGGATATGTTCGAAAAATTAGGTATACAGCAAGAAGGAGCTCTAGGCATTCTAACATTGACTCCCAGTGAGACGGTTATCATTGCAGGTGATTTGGCTACAAAAGCTGCACATGTTCAATTAGGTTTTTTAGATCGTTTTACAGGAAGTCTTGTTATTGTGGGGAGCGTTTCAGAAGTAGATATGGCCATGAGAGAAATCAATCGTTTTCTCTCCGAAACATTAGGTTACACACCTTCAATTATCACAAAATCCTAATTGTATAGTAGGGAGGGGAGACTTATGCATGAAAAAAATAGAGCCATGCTCATTGGCTCAATTGGTGCCGGTAAATCGACATTAACAAATGCTCTGCTTGGAAAGCCGGTCGAGGCAGTTAAAACACAAGCTTTAATCTATTATGATTGGATCGTTGATACACCTGGAGAATATGTTGAAAATCCTTTTTTTTATAAAAATATTATGGCAACCGCTCTTGAAGTTACACATGTGTTATATTTGCACGACGCCACAAAGAAAAAGACAGTCTTTCCACCCAATTTTAGTACAGGTATTAATAAGTTAGCTATTGGGGTCATTACAAAAAGTGATGCAGAAGATGCTGATGTGAGCTTAGCTATCAAAAAAGCAAGACAAGTAGTTGTAAATGGTCCTATTGTTGTCACTTCTTCCTTTAATAAAGAAGGGCTTGAGGAGATTCGAGCTTTGGTACAGTGTCAGTCTTTACAAGAGATGAAAGAGTGTAGTGATAATTGGAAATCGAAAACTATTATTTTTAAATGAAAACCTTTACATTTTGTAAGAAATCAGTTATATTCTAAATATACAAAAAAATTACGGGCAAAGGCGCCTTATACAGCTATCTTTTAGGAGATAGTTCGTATGAGGTGCCTTTTTTATTTGACTAAAACACGACTAATTAGCAATCAGTAATGACTAAAACCTTTTGCTGATTGAAGGTTGACGAGGTGGAGGGATATGAAGCGATACGAACCGCTAAAAGAGGAGATTATCAGTGCAGGAATTGATATAGGAACAAGCACAACCAAAATTGTGTTAAGCCAATTTTCTCTGATGAATATGGCAGGAGGAACACACTTGCCGCGTATTGAGATTATTGATAAAGAAATTATTCATCGCAGCCCGATTTATCGAACACCACTTCTCACATCAACAACAATCGATATTGAAGCAATAGAGAAGCTTGTTAGAAATGAGTATGATAAAGCAAACGTTGGTTCTGAAGATATTAAAACAGGTGCCGTGATTATTACAGGTGAGACAGCAACTAAGCAAAATGCGGAGGAAATGATTCACCATCTATCAAATCATGCCGGTGAGTTTTTAGTAGCAACTGCAGGTCCTGATCTAGAGGGGATTATTGCAGCAAAAGGATCAGGAGCTTACCAATACTCCAAAAAAACGAGCAAAACGATTGCCAATATAGATATTGGCGGGGGAACAGCTAATGTAGCAGTTTATCGAATGGGAAGGCTGTGTGGAACCTGCACGCTGCACATAGGAGGCAGGCTGATCGAGTTTTCGGAAGATAAAATCAGCAGTATTTCGCCACCCGTTAGAAACCTATTAAGAGAGTGGAATAGTACTCTTGCAACAGGCGATGTAATGGTGGAAGAAGAGATAAAGAATATAACAAATTATATGGCCGATGTGATTAGTCGAATGCTAACACGTACCATGACAGCAGAGGACAAGGTACTACTTTTAGGGCATGAACCGAATTGGAAAGAAGAAATTGATGTCATTATGTTTTCTGGTGGAATTAGTGAGTGTCTCTATCAATATGAGTCTAAAGGTGTTGAACAAGCTCCTTACCACGACATAGGAGTAATGCTTGCAGACTCTTTAAAAGATAGTCAGAGTTTGAAGGGATGGTCATGGATTCACCCTGATGAAACCGTTCGCGCAACCGTTCTTGGTGCCGGTACACAAACAACTGAAATCAGTGGAGCCACGATTCAGGTAGAAAGTAAAGATTTACCTGTGCGAAATATACCTGTTTATCAAATTTCGTTTAAGGATGGGTTTCAAAAAAGTGTTCATCACTTAAAGGACGCCGTAAAAGATGCAATTGAGATACATGATCCTCAGCAGGAAGGGCAAAACTTTGCTTTGTACTTATCTGGACTTCCATACGTAGGATTTCGAGATATTCAACAATTGGCAAAAGGTCTGCTAGAAGCAGTGAAACAAAAAAGCAAAAGAGATCAGCCGTTGATCATTGTTCTTGAAAGCGATCATGCCAAGGTATTAGGCCAAACGCTGGTTGCCCAAGATTCGTCGCAAAGCATTATTTGTATTGATCAAATTAAGGTGGAACACGGTGACTACTTAGATATTGGTCAGCTGCTACAAACAAGCGTGGTACCGGTAGTAGTCAAAACCCTTACGTTCCATTCATAAGAAAGGGGGCTTCACTGTTGAAGTTACATACACATTATTTAGGTGCTGTCTATCAATTTTCTGATTTAAAAGATTTGTTTGCTAAGGCAAACGAAGAAAAGTCTGGCGACCGGCTGGCAGGTTTAGCTGCAGAAACCGTTCAAGAAAGAATTGCAGCAAAGGAAGTGCTTAGTGAACTAACACTTGCTGATATTCGCGAAAACCCAATGATCTCCCCTGAAGAAGACGAAGTATCTCAAATTATTGAGAGTCAAGTCAATGAGCCCATCTATCAATCGATAAAAAATTGGTCCGTAGCAGAACTTAGAGAGTATATCTTAAGTGATGAAACAACGGGTGAGGATTTAAAGAGGATTAGTCGAGGGTTAAATAGTGAAATTATTGCTGCAGTAGCAAAACTAATGTCAAACCTTGATTTAGTTCACGCTGCAAATAAGATTGAAATTTTAACAAAATGCAATATTACGATTGGCCAAAAAGGAACCTTAGCTTCTAGACTACAGCCTAACCATCCTACAGACAATGTAGAAGGCATGATTGCTTCGTTAAAAGAAGGGCTGTCTTACGGAATTGGAGATGCCGTTATTGGTATTAACCCTGTTGATGATTCGGTTGAAAGTGTAAAACGGCTGTTACACGCTACGAAAAATTTTATGAATGATTGGGAAATTCCAACTCAAAACTGCGTTTTAGCTCATGTTACGACTCAGATGAAAGCTATTGAACAAGGAGCGCCAGCGGATATGATTTTCCAAAGTATTGCTGGAACAGAAGCCGCTAACCGTTCATTTGGAATCAGCGCTGCTTTACTAGAAGAGGCAAATCAATTAGCTAAAAGTCACGGAACAGGAACAGGGCCTCAGTGCTTATATTTTGAAACAGGACAAGGTTCTGAGCTATCAGCTGAAGCACACTTTGGGATGGATCAGCTCACGTTAGAGTCTCGTAACTATGGGTTTGCACGTCATTATGACCCTTACATTGTAAATACCGTGGTTGGCTTTATTGGACCTGAGTACTTATATAACAACAAACAAGTTATTCGTGCAGGTTTAGAAGATCATTTTATGGCAAAGATGCATGGAATTCCGATGGGTGTAGATATTTGTTACACCAATCATATTAAAGCAGATCAAAATGATATTGAAGATTTAGGTGTATTGCTAACTGCTGCAGGCGTTAATTTTATCATTGCAACACCAATGGGTGATGATTGTATGCTTAACTATCAATCAATGAGCTACCATGATGTAGCGACTTTAAGGCAAACGATGGGGAAACAGCCTTCTCCTTTATTTGCAGAGTGGCTCGAGAAAATGGGGATTTTTGAACAAGGGAAATTAAGTAAATATGCAGGAGATCCAAGTATTTTTACAAGGTAGGTGATGAAGAGGATGAATCCTGAATTGATTGAAAAAATTACACGATCCATTGTCGAAAAGCTAGAACAACAATCTAGCTTCGAACAAAGCTCTCCTACTGACGATAGTCAAAGCAGCGTAACTTTTTGGGCTCATACATCCAATGCAAATAAGAAAGTGATTAATGGTCCTCTAGCTGAAGTAGTAGAAGATGGTTCGGAAAAGGAATTAATTAAATTTCCGAATATTCAAGAATTTGATTCAACATCTCTGCCGGAAAGTAAAATGACTATTCCACAGGAAGAAAAAGATATTGAATCAAAACAGCAGGTGGCTGGTATTAAAAATCCAGTGAATCAAGAAGAATTAGATACATTGATTCAAAAAACACCTGCTCGAATCGGAATTGGCAGAGCAGGCTTACGTCCACGAACAGAAACATGGCTGAAATTCCGCTATGACCATGCAGCAGCCGTTGATGCTGTTTATGGCAATGTGAACGACGATCTCTTAAAGCGATTGAATTTATTTAAAGTAAATACTCAGGTAACAGATAAAGAAGTGTACATTCGCCGACCGGATTATGGACGAAAGCTATCAGACGAAGCCAAAAAGTGCATCCAGGAAAAATGTACCAAATCGCCAACTGTTCAAATTATTGTTTCTGATGGTTTAAGCTCCAAAGCCATTGAAGAAAATGTCGAGGACGTTTATTTATCTCTTCAACAGTCCTTAAAAAGCGCAGATTTAGATGTAGGCGTTCCGTTTTACATAGAAAAAGGTCGAGTTGCTGTAATGGACGACATTGGTGAACTCCTGATGCCAAAAGTGGTGGTACTTTTAATTGGAGAACGTCCGGGACTTATAAGTGCAGAATCCTTAAGTGCCTATTTATGCTATGAACCGAGAAAAGGAATGATTGAAGCTGAGAGAATGGTGGTTTCCAATATTCATAAAGGCGGCATTCCTCCAGTTGAAGCGGGTGCTTATCTCGGTACATTGGTTCAAAAAATTTTAAAATATGAAGCTAGCGGTGTATCGCTTGTTCAAAAAGAACAATAGAGGTGAATAGGAGTGGCTTTAACACGTATCCATGCTGACATTTTAGCTGTTCGTGTGATTCCAAATGTGGATGACGCTTTAGTTCAGCAGTTTAACTTGCAGCCTTACCATAGAAGTTTAGCCATGTTTACATCAAGTATTGATGACGTGGGCTATACAGCTTTAGACGAAGCCACCAAAAGAGCAGATGTTGAAGTAGCTTATGCCCGTTCTTTTTATGCTGGTGCTGCTCATGCGTCAGGTCCGCTATCAGGTGAAATGATTGGTGTATTAGCGGGTCCAAGTCCAGATGAAGTTAAAGCTGGACTTGATGCCATTTTACAAGTGACGAAGTCAGATGCCTATTTTGAAGCATTGGATGAAGAAAAAAATCACGCGCTGTATGCACATGTGGTGGCAAGGACAGGTTCTTACCTTTCTAAAGAAGCAGGAATTTCTATTGGAGAACCACTCGCTTATTTAATTGCCCCGCCACTAGAGGCTATGTATGGACTTGATGTAGCGCTTAAAGCAGCTGATGTAGAGCTTGTGAAATTTTTTGGTCCTCCTTCTGAAACAAATTTTGGCGGTGGTTTTTTAACAGGATCTCAATCAGCCTGTCAAGCAGCTGCTGATGCGTTCCGCCAGGCTATTTTAGACATTGCAAGAAATCCAGTTCATTATTAAAAAGCTTATAGACAGTAGAAAGGAGTTGTTGGATGTGCAGTTTGATAAAGATCTTCAATCTTTACAAGAGATGCGAAATGCAGTGGAAAAGGCAAAAGCCGCACAGCAGATATACTTGAATTTTTCACAAGAGCAAGTAGATCGCATCGTTGAACGAGTTGCCGAAGCAGCTTATTCTAAAGCGTTGGAATTAGCAAAAATGGCAGTTGAAGAAACGCGAATGGGTGTTGTAGAACATAAGAAAATCAAAAATGAGGTAGGGTCTAGAGCTGTTTATGAATCAATTAAAAATGAAAAAACAGTAGGTATTGTTCACGAAGATAGAGCGAACAAAGTGGTAGAAGTCGCCTCTCCTTTTGGAGTTGTTGCTGGAATTATCCCCACAACTAACCCAACTTCAACGGCTATCTTCAAAACATTAATTAGTTTAAAAACTAGAAACGCTCTAGTGGTCAGCCCCCATCCCCGAGCAATGAACTGCACAGTAGAAGCGCTTAAAATTTGTGCGCATGCAGCAGTTGAAGCTGGAGCTCCGGAAGGACTTATTGGTTGGATTTCTAATCCTTCTATGGCTGCAACCAATGAATTAATGAAGCATAAAGATGTGAACTTAATTTTAGCAACAGGCGGAAGTGGTCTCGTTCGCGCAGCGTATAGTTCTGGGAAACCAGCTTATGGTGTAGGTCCAGGAAATGTACCTGTATATATTGAAAAAACTGCGAAGGTTGACCAAGCAGTAAAAATGATTGTCGATAGCAAAACGTTCGATAACGGCACGATTTGTGCAACCGAGCAAGCGATTGTTGTCGATCTTAATATTCAACAAATGGCTATTAGAGAATTAAAGAATAATGGTGCCTACTTCTTAAATTCAGAAGAGAAAGCTAAGATGGAAAAAGTGATTTCACCAATTCCAAAGAAGCTTAATCCAAATATTGTTGGTCAAAGTGCTGTGAAAATTGCTGAAATGGCAGGTATTACAGTACCTTCTGATACACGAATCTTAGTTGCTGAAGAAACAAAGGTGGCAAAGGATGTTCCGTTTTCGATTGAAAAGCTAGCACCTATTTTTCCATTGTATACAGCTAAGAACGAAGAGCAGGCAAGGGAATTATGTTTAAGCTTATTAAATCTTGGTGGAAGAGGTCACAGCTTATCGCTTCATACAAACGATGATGCGGTAGCTAAAACGTTTGCTCTTGAAATGCCGGTCTCAAGACTCATGGTCAACACACTCTCGTCAGTGGGAGCTGTGGGTGGTACCACTGGACTTAAGCCATCCTTTACACTAGGATGCGGTTCGTTTGGAGGCAACATTACGTCAGACAATGTGACCGCTCGCCATTTATTAAATATTAAGCGAATGGCCTACGGCACAAAAGAGGTGACAATTCCGAAACCATCCGTATCTTCTACCTTTGCTTCATCAGATACAAAAGATCATCAAGACGTACAGGAAATTGTCAACGAAGTTATGAATCAATTAAAGCCACAGGGACCGATTGATTCGGCAGCAATTTCTGAAATGGTTAATCAAGCACTTCAAAAATATCAAACAAACTAATTAGGGGGAATTAAAAATGGCAAGAGAACTAACAGCATTAGGAATGATTGAAACAAAAGGGTTAGTAGCATCAGTAGAGGCAGCAGACGCAATGGTAAAAGCAGCAAACGTACATTTAGTTGGTAAAGTTCACGTAGGTGGAGGAATTGTAACGGTTTTAGTACGCGGTGACGTAGGCGCGGTAAAAGCGGCAACAGATTCTGGTGCGGCAGCTGCACAGCGTGTTGGAGAACTTATTTCCGTTCATGTTATCCCACGTCCACACAATGAACTAGAAAGTATTTTACCGAAAATCGATAGTGAACTATAAGCTTAAAAAGTTAGGAGCATAGCGCATGGATAAGCAGGCCATTCAATCGATTGTAGCAGAGGTTGTTCAGCAGCTAAGTCAAACAAACAAGCAAAGCAATACAGTCCCAATGGCTGTATCTGCTAGACACTGTCACTTAAGTATAGAAGATGTAGAAGCTCTTTTTGGAGCAGGATACGAGCTAACAAAAAAATCAGACCTGTCTCAGCCTGGTCAATTTGCAGCTAATGAAACAGTTACTATTGTGGGACCTAAAGGAAGCATCGAAAAGGTGCGAGTCCTTGGTCCAGCAAGGAGTATAACTCAAGTGGAGGTCAGTAAAACAGATTCAATTAAACTTGGTTCTGTTCCTCCACTACGTGAGTCTGGAGATATAAAGAATTCAGAAGCGATTACATTAGTTGGACCAAAGGGTAGCATTTACAAGAAAGAAGGCTTAATCATTGCACGAGCTCATATTCATATGACGCCTGATGATGCTGAAGCTTATGGTGTAAAAAATGGTCAGTGTGTTCGCATTACCTCTCAAGGAGAAAGACCTACTATGCTCGAACGTGTATTAATTCGAGTTTCGCCAAAGTTTAAGCTTGAAATGCATATTGATACAGATGAAGCGAATGCTGGGCTAATTTCTACTGGAGCTACAGGGATTCTTTCTCTATACGAGGAAGCTTTATGAACAAACATGCTCTGATTGAACAAATTGTAGTAGAAGTTTTAAAACGATTAGATAAATCAGGCAAGCAGCACCTAAACGTAAAGCCAAAGCTGCTGATCGTAAAAGAGTCGGCAGCAATTGATCCAATTCAAATCAAAAAGTTAGAAACAAGCTGGACACTGGTTTACGGAGATGACCAAAAAGAAAACCTTCCAAAAGATATACAAGGTATTTTATTTGCAGAAGCAAAGCAGGATCTGCTAGTAAAAGGGGCTCTAGGTATGACAGATACACTAGAAAGTTATCTTTTAGCTGAGGCTTTGCTAGAAGGAATTTCTGTTTCACTCATTCCTTCTGTAACTTTAGGAAACGTTTTGCTATCCAGTAATCAAAAAAAACCAGTAAACAACAAATATGCAGCACATTTAATTGCTTATAAAAATACATTAGAAAGCTTTGGAGTGAAAATTCAATCATTTGAGAGATTTTTGCAATCAGGCTTAAACAGACATTCTTTATCATTTACAGAACGAGTGCTAACCCAAAGACATGTGAAATTAGTAGAAGAAGAAAAAATTACTGTTTCACCTAAAACGATTATCACTCCTTTAGCACGCGATACAGCAAGAGAATTAGGAAAAGAAATTTGCGTGATAGACATAGAGGGAGCGGATGTTTTATGAAAATAGGGACGGTAATTGGTAACGTCTGGGCAACAAGAAAAGAAGATAATTTACGCGGTTTAAAGTTTTTAGTTGTTCAACCAGAACTTTTAAATAAATCGAATAACGACTCTTCTTTTATTGCAGTTGATCGTATTGGAGCCGGGATTGGTGATAAGGTAATGGTTACTCAAGGAAGTGCCGCAGCACATATGGCATCTGACACTCCATTACCTATTGATGCGATTATTATCGGAATTATAGATTCTGTTGATATAGAAAGAGGTGGAGAGAATGGGTAAAGCTCTTGGAATGATTGAAACAAGAGGTTTAATAGGTTCGATTGTCGCAGCGGATGCGATGCTAAAATCAGCTGATGTTCGCTTAGTGAAGCAAGAAAAAGTGGACGCGGCTCTTGTAACAGTGTTAGTGGAAGGTGATGTTAGTGCAGTACAGGCAGCTGTAGATATGGGAAAAGAAGAAGCGGCTCGTGTTGGAGAATTAGTGTCAGCGCATGTAATTCCCCATCCTGATGAAGAGGTTGGAAATAGCCTATTAAAAGATGAAAATAAAGAATCGCAGTCAAAGGAGACACCTAAAGACAATAAAGCGACTAAAAAATCATCGGCTGCTAAAACAAAATCCAGTATTCAATATAAAGCAAAAGCAGATTCTGCTGCTGTAGAAGAAGATCAAAAAGTAGAATAGCATACATATAAACGACGAGGAATGGGGGATAAATCATGGCATTTAAGCGTAAAAAAATAGCTGTAATTGGAGCGGGATTTACAGGAGCCACAGCAGCATTAATGATGGCGCAAAAAGAACTTGGAGACGTAGTATTAGTTGATATTCCTTCCCAGACTAATCCGACCAAAGGAAAAGCACTTGATATGTTAGAGGCAAGCCCAGTTCAAGGGTTTGACGCTAATATCAAGGGGACATCTAGCTATGAAGACATTCAGGATGCAGATTTAGTATTAATTACTGCAGGACTTCCAAGAAAACCGGGAATGAGCCGTGATGACCTAGTCTCAACAAACGCAAAAATTATGAAAGAAGTATCAGAAAACGTAAAAAAACATGCACCAAACAGTTATATTATTGTATTGAGTAATCCAGTCGATGCAATGACGTACGTTTGTTATAAAACCACGGGATTCCCTAAAAATCGAGTAATAGGCCAATCTGGTGTATTAGATACAGCCCGTTTTAATACATTTGTGGCTCAAGAATTAAATATATCTGTTGAAGATGTATCAGGTTTTGTTTTAGGCGGCCACGGAGATGATATGGTGCCATTAGTTCGTTATTCGTACGCTGGAGGAATTCCACTTGAAAAAATCATTTCCCCTGAACGTATAGAAGCTATTGTAGAGCGAACGCGCAAAGGTGGAGGAGAAATCGTTAATCTGCTTGGAAATGGAAGTGCCTATTATGCTCCTGCTGCTTCTATGGTTCAAATGGCAGAAGCGATTCTAAAGGATAAGAAGCGAATTCTCCCTTCCGTAGCTTATCTAGAAGGTGAATATGGCTGTAATAATCTTTACCTAGGTGTACCAACAATCCTAGGAGGAGATGGAATTGAACATATCATTGAACTTCCTTTAACGGAAAAGGAAAATGAAGGGCTAAAACGTTCAATCGAATCCGTACAAAGCGTTATGGCTATTTTAGAGTCTTCAGAAGTATTCAGCTAAACCAACTTCTGATTATTTCAGCTGCCTATTATTAAAATTTAGAGGTATTTTCAAGTTATGTACTTGAAGGAATTGGACCAATAGAAACTGCTGAATATTTTCTAATCATTTGAGTGTGTTAAGGAACCTTTCAGCAGAAAAAATAATAAAGATACAGAAAACTGATTGAAATGCATCCTGCTACATTTGTAGGGTGCATTTTTGTATGAATAAGTGATATTACTTTTATATTTCACAGAAAAGTAAATAAACCTTGCTTAATTATTTTTAGAACTTGGGTCATACGCGATACGTTTTGTAATACTCCCGCTACTCATCCTGGTGACTTTATAACCTTGCTTGCTTTTTTAATATGATTAATAAACAACAAAGTTCACCCGTTATATTTTCCGCCCCCGTGCTCATATCCACACAAAATCTAGAATATGTTTTTAATAAGTCGTTAAGCCTTTCAACTAGCTACAAAAAAATATAAAAATTTATGTTGACAGCAGGAGTATATGATTTTATAATTATCCTTAATTCAAGATATTTTAATTCGAGATTTTAAGATGATGAAAAAATAGGAGGAATAAAAAATGGTGAGTATTGGTTTGTTGTTAATACGTTTGGTCATTGGATTATCTTTTATGGCTCATGGAACTCAGAAGTTATTTGGATGGTTTGGCGGCCACGGCTTAAAAGGAACGGGCGGATGGTTTGAATCAATCGGAATGAAGCCAGGCGTTAGAATGGCGTTAATGGCTGGGTTATCAGAGCTGGTAGGTGGAGCTTTATTTGCTGCAGGACTTCTTACGCCGCTTGGAGCACTTTTGATTGCCGGAACAATGGTTATGGCGATTGTGAAAGTACACGGTCCAAATGGATACTGGGCAACACAAAACGGATATGAATATAATCTTACGCTTTTAGTTGTAGCAATCGGTGTAGCTATTGCTGGACCAGGTTATTATGCACTAGATACTTTTATTTTCTAAAAGAGAAAATGGGTTGGAATAAGCAAGGTGCTTTTATTTTTTGACTAATATCTCGAATTCGAGATATTTACGATAAATAGTTGTAATTTTAAGAGGAATAACGAAACATATGACGAAAAATGTATCGAAGGAGATGGTAGTAATGAGTAAAAAAACAGCGGGTATTCATCATATCACGGCGATTGTAGGTCATCCTCAGGAAAATGTTGATTTTTACGCGGGTGTATTAGGATTACGCTTGGTCAAACAAACGGTAAACTTTGATGATCCAGGAACGTATCACCTTTACTTTGGGAATGAAGGCGGAAAACCTGGAACGATTATCACATTCTTTCCGTGGGCAAATGCACGACAAGGAAAAATAGGTGACGGGCAAGTTGGGGTAACTTCCTATGTGGTTCCAAAAGGTGCGATGAGCTTTTGGGAACAACGGTTAGCTAAGTTTGGAGTTCCAGCTACAAAGATGGAGCGATTTGGAGAGCAGTATTTAGAGTTTGACGATCCTCATGGTTTGCATCTAGAGATTGTGGAAAGAGAAGAAGGTGAAAAGAATACGTGGCAAGCTGGTGAAATTAAACCTGAAGTAGCTATTAAAGGATTCGGAGGCGCTACGTTATTATCGGTTCGACCTGATGAAACAGCTCAATTATTAGAAAACGTAATGGGTCTACAAAAAGTAGGGCAAGAAGGAGATTTTATACGTTTTCAATCATCAGCTGACATTGGAAATGTCATCGATTTAAAATTAACAACCATTGGGCGCGGGCAAATGGGCGTTGGAACGGTTCACCATATTGCATGGCGAGCAAAAGATGATGAAGATCAATTAGAATGGCAGAAATACGTAGCCGATAGCGGATACGGAGTGACGGCTGTTCGAGATCGAAATTACTTTAATGCGATTTACTTTAAAGAACACGGAGACATTCTATTTGAAATTGCAACAGACCCTCCAGGTTTTGCACATGATGAGTCACTTGAAACAATGGGAGAAAAGCTCATGCTTCCTGAACAGTACGAAACCCATCGAGATCAAATTGAAAGAGCTTTGATTCCTTTTGAAGTGAGAGAATTAGACTGAATTTTACTGAAATAATTCCTTTAGTAATGGTAAAACGCTAGTTTAACCCTAAATTAGGTACAAAGAAGGAATTAATTTATCTATATATAAAACTAATATCTATATTTGAAACACCGTGGTAATATGAAATTAATTCCAAGTGAGGAGGTGAATAGATGACAAAAACCATTGGTCTTATTTGTGGAAGTTTACGAAAGAATTCGTATAACCGAATGATTGCTGAGTCATTGACTACATTAGATGACTCAGCTCAATATCGCTGGATTGAAATAAGCAGCCTGCCTTTTTTTAATGAAGACTTAGAAGCTGACGGATCACCAGAATCTGTCGCATCCTTTAGAGCTGCGATTCAAGATGTTGACGGTGTTATCATTGTAAGTCCAGAGTATAATTCCGGAATTACAGGGGTATTAAAAAATGCTTTGGACTGGGCATCAAGGCCTCGGACTTCTTCTGTTTTAAACAGAAAACCAGTT
This sequence comes from Priestia sp. RMT2NF4, assembly GCF_047872835.1. NCBI lineage: Bacteria > Bacillati > Bacillota > Bacilli > Caryophanales > Bacillaceae > Priestia > Priestia sp. RMT2NF4. The sequence goes on along the minus strand of NZ_JBLQZO010000002.1, from coordinate 44,341 downwards.
GGTCTCATTGGAGCAACTCCAGGAGGCTTCGGTACGGCTTTTGCTCAAAAGCAAACGAGAGAAGTACTAGAAGCTATGCAAGTTCATGTTTTACCATTTCAAAAAATGCTGATTTCGCAAGTTCATGAAAAAGTTGATGCTCAACAAAAGGTCCTAACTGATGAGTCAACGAAACGCTATCTTCAGCGCTACTTACAGCAGTTCATTCATTGGATTGATCAAGCGCCTGTTCCTGTTCTAGATTAAGAAAGAGAACACACCTCACGAACCTTCACCTCAGAAATAACTTTTCTTTCTATACATGTTTTACTCAACAGATCATAAATGAAATCCAAAAAACCGTTCAAATGATAGACCGCTTGTAAGGAATGGAAAAGGTACGTGTCCTTACTTGCCTTAATTTAAGGAGGATGATAAAATGTCTGATCTTTACTCTCGCCTTTCAAAAGATGATGCTGCCGTGCTTTTAGTTGACCACCAAACGGGTCTTATTTCCGGCCTTGTACGTGATTATGGTGTTGATGAATTTAAAAACAACGTATTGGCTCTTGGTGATACGGCTAAATTCTTTGATTTACCGGTTATTTTAACAACTAGCTTTGAAAATGGACCCAACGGCCCGCTAATGGGGGAACTCGTGGATTTGTTTCCTGACGCGCCAAAAATAGCTCGTCCTGGACAAATTAACGCGTGGGACAACGAAGAGTTTGTTAAAGCCATTAAAGCGACCGGGAAAAAACAGCTGATTATCGCCGGTGTAGTGACAGACGTCTGCGTTGCTTTTCCTGCGCTTTCTGCCATTAAAGCAGGCTACGAAGTGTTTGTTGTGACAGACGCTTCCGGGACGTTCAATAAGCAAGTCGCAGATGCGGCATTAACGCGTATGGCTCACGGCGGCGCGCAGCTTATGAACTGGTTTAGCGTAGCGTGCGAGCTGCAGCGTGACTGGCGCAACGACGTTGAAGGTTTTGGCAATTTAATTTCTAGTCATCTTCCTGGTTATCAAAACTTGATGGGCAGCTATAGAGGAGCTCAGCGCGATTTCAGCAAGCAGAGCGTCTAACATAGCGGAGCTTATGTTTGGCATCGGTTGTTCTCTTTACATATAAAACACGAAAGTAGAATGGCATCTATGGATCATTTATGTGATGGAGAAAATGTAACAACATAAAAGTAATTGTTAGATAGGTGAGCCCACTGATGAACCGTTGGCTCACCTATCTTTTACTAAGCTGCCTTTCATGAAGTATGCGTCTCTTATATATAAAATAAAGTACATTCACGACAGCCTGGTAAATGATAGGAAGGGATGCGGAGTAGTGGAAGAAAAAAAAGTTACGTGGCTGGAGCTTTTTTATGATTTGTTATTTGTGGCAGCCGTTGCTACTGCTACGCATGTTTTGCTTCACGTTGAACAAGGGTATATTCATGGAGAGTATTTGTTAAAGTTTGTACTAATCTTTATTCCTATATGGTGGGCGTGGACCGGACAAACGATGTTTATCAATCGGTTTGGACAAGATTTTTTGCATCAGCGCATCTTTATGATTCTTCAAATGCTGTTTGTTCTTATTATGATCTCAAGCTTGTCCGTAGATTTTGATCAATATTACGTCTCTTTTTTGATTGGCTATATTGGGCTAAGAGCGTTAACCTCGATTCAATACCTTATTGTTCAAAAATTTGAACGAGATGAACGAAAAAAAGTTGCTGTGTTTTTAGGCACATGCTTTGGAATTGGGATTTTCATCTCACTTCTTTCGCTTCTTTTTGATTCATGGATTCGCTACGCCGTGTTGTATACAGGAATTGCAGTGGATATTATTTTACCTATTTTAGGGCATAATAGACTGGCGAAATTACCGACCAACACCGCTCATTTATTAGAGCGTTTTGCTTTGTTAACATTAATCCTGTTTGGAGAATCCGTTGTCAGCATTCTTGCTGTGATACAGCCACAAAAAGGGGACTGGAATACCATTTTATTTTCGGTTATTTCATTTGTCCTGATTATTGCTATGTGGTGGCAGTACTTTGAGAATGTAGAAAAGAAAGTAAACAAGTCTATTCAAAGAGCCGGACAAACGATTATTTACGGACACTTACTTATCCTCATGTCTCTAAGCATGATTGCAGCATCGATTAAGCTCATGTTTTTACATGAAGTTCAGTACACATTCAGCTTATATTTTGTATTCGGATCCGTGCTGCTTTATTTCATGGCAACCACTCTTGTTTTTCACCAATATAGATTTGAACAACATCGTTTGAAAGTGTATCACTTGGGAATGTTTTTAGGAATTTTAGCGCTGTTTTTTATTATTAACTTAATACTGATTGTTCCCAGCACTGTTATTATAGGAGAATTAGCGATCTTTTTTATGATCTACGCTAGGTTTACAACTACTTAACCAAATAAAGAATGACTATATAATGGAGGTAGCGAAATGGCAAAGATTACGGTAGGAACAGAAAATCAAGCACCTATTGAACTATACTACGAGGATCATGGCACAGGAAAGCCGGTTGTCTTAATTCACGGCTGGCCACTAAGCGGACGTTCTTGGGAATATCAAGTTCCGGCTCTTATTGAGGCTGGACACAGAGTCATCACGTATGACCGCCGAGGATTCGGCAAGTCTTCTCAGCCATGGGACGGCTACGATTATGATACATTCGCTGCTGATTTACATCAGCTGCTAGAACATTTGGATTTAAAAAATGTGACACTAGTTGGATTTTCAATGGGTGGCGGAGAAGTAGCCCGTTATGTAGGAACGTACGGCACAGATAGAGTAGAAAAAGCCGTATTTGCAGGAGCCGTACCACCATTTCTTTACAAGTCAGAGGATCATCCTGAAGGAGCATTGGATGATGCAGGAATCCAAGAATTTGAAAACGGTGTAAAAAATGATCGCTTAGCTTTTCTTGATGATTTTACAAAAACATTTTTTGGAGCTGAAGCCGGAAATGGCTTAGTCAGCGAACCATTTCGACTGTACAACCGGGATATTGCAGCAGCTGCATCGCCTAAAGGAACATTAGACTGTATAGCTGCTTTCAGCAAAACGGATTTCAGAGCCGATTTAGCTAAGTTTACAATACCGACTCTTATTATTCACGGTGATGCAGACGAGATCGTTCTATTTGAATATAGCGGAAAGCGAACGCATGAAGCTATTTCTGGTTCCAAATTAGCCTTAATAAAAGGCGGTCCACACGGCTTAAATGCAACGCATGCACATGAATTTAACGAAGCGCTGCTGTCGTTTTTAAGAGACTGAATGTAAGTGATTGTTTTGTAGATGGCAATCTGATGTATAAATAGGAAAAACAGGAAGAAGTTGCCGAAGGGTTGCTTCTTTTTTGGTTTTTACGCCGATAGAAAAGCGTACTATAGTAAGGGAGGCCATTTAAATTGCTTTACTATAGCTTTAAAAGATAAAAATCAAATAATAAACGTTTGCCATTCTGTGGTGCGAGAGCTTATGTTAAACTTTTAAATGGGAAATATAACCTTCAGTCCAACAGCTATTCTAAAATGACAACAAAGATTGGATTGAACAGTTATGTAATCGCTAACACTTCTATTTTATAATAAACATGAGGAGGATAATAAGATGTTTGATCATAAATCATTGCAGCTGCTTGAGCAGATGATTAATTACCCGAAGTTATCAATTCCGGAGTTGAGACTTCAAATAAATTTATCACCTCGACAATTTGCCTATACGCTTGATAAGTTGAACAATGCATTAAGCAATTTAGATTTACCGAAAATTCAAGTGATTGATATAGAATTTAAGGTTGATGAAAGAATTAAAAATTATTGGAAACTAGAAGGAACATCGCTTAACCGTCAGCAGTCAGTTTTTCAAGAGACTGAGCGGATATACTTAATTTATTTATACACGTATATAAGAAAAGAGCCGATAGCAAATATACATTATCAGTCTTTTCTGCAGGTAAGCAGGAATACAGCACTAGCGGATATTAAAAAGCTTCGTTCGTATTGTGAGAAAGAAGGCATTCAGTTATCTTATAACCGGACAGATGGCTTTCATCTAGAGGGAGAAGAGAGGCTTAAGCGTCGATTTGCAACTATTTGTATTGGAACACTTTTGCAATTGCCAATGGGCATTTCAGGGATGAAGCAGGTTCTTAATAGTTGGAATTATGAAAATACGGGTTCAGCAATTAGAGAGAACGTAAATGATTTAGCTAAAAAATATCGGATTGACTTTGTTAGTAACCGGCTAGATCAGCTAGTTTATGAACTCTTATTTCTACAGTGCAGGTCTGGGCATCATAAACTGATTCTACCAATCAAGCAAATTAAATTAATGAAAGAACAGCCCTTACTAAAAATGGGGGAAGAGCTATCAGCTTATTTATTTGATGAAGTGGCTGAAGCAGAGGTTATCTATCTAACGGTTCAATTGTTATCTGCTATGCAGAATATAGACGAGCTCCATATTGATGAAAAGCTTGACCTTGTATCGAGTACTATTATTTCAGAAGTAGAGCGCTTAATATTAGTACCATTTAAGGAAAGGCATATTTTAAAATCGCTCTTATATAAACATTTGGTACCAGCCTATTTTAGAATCATCTGTGAAGTGCCATTATCAAATCCGTTGATTGACACAATTAAAACAGAGCACGGTGTACTCTTTGAATTTGTTAAACAGGCGTTGAAGCCGCTTTCTGAATATACGGGAAAATGTATTTCAGATGAAGAGATAGGGTATTTTACGATTTTATTCGGTGGGCATGTTCGAAAACTGGAGGCTAAACCTAAAGTGTATAGAGCCACAATCGTTTGCCCAAACGGGATTAGTTCCTCTATGATGCTACGAACGCAATTACGACAACTGTTTCCAAAATTGCATTTTACAGAATCATATTCGGCTGCAGAAATCGAAAAACTGTCACCAGACAGTTACGATATGATTTTTTCAACTATTTATTTGGAATCATCCAAGCCTGTTTATTTAACACGTCCATTATTAACAGCGCTAGAGGAAAACTATTTGCAGCAGGCCGTGGCAGCCGATTTCAATTTGCCGGTTCAATCAACTATCCCAATGGATAAGTTAATGGCGACCATACGAAAATATGCAACTATTAAAAATGAAAAAGCGCTTTATGAAGATTTAACGAAACATTTAAGACAAAGCCATACACGTGAAAGGAGTTACGCCCCTATGCTTTCTGAACTTTTAACAGAGGATAAGATTCAATTCTCTGACGATTCTCTAGAGTGGGAAGAAGCAATCCAATTGGCAGCAAAACCTTTGGAGGAACAGCATTATATTACCTCAGCCTATACTCAAGCAATGATTGATAGAGTTTTAGAAATGGGAGCTTTTATTCATATAGGGAAAGGAATTGCTATTCCTCATGCCCGGCCAGAACAAGGTGTACAAGAGCTTGGTATGTCCCTTTTACGAATGAAGAAACCAGTTTTGTTACTGAACCAAGAAGAACATGCAATTGACTTGTTTATCTGTCTAGCAGCCATTGATAACAAATTACATTTAAAAGCACTGTCAGAATTGACCTCATTTTTAGTAAATGAAGACTCATTAAAGCGTTTAAAAGAAGCTGAAACTTCAGCTGAAATTATAGCTATGATGCGAAAAAAAGGAGAAGATGAATAATGAAAATTTTAACAGTATGCGGATCAGGATTAGGAACAAGTTTTATGGTGGAAATGAATATTCAACAATTGTTGAATGAGATGGGAGTAAGCGGCGTAGAAGTAAATCATTCTGATTTAGGTTCTGCAACACCAGAGGATGCAGACGTGTTCTTCCTTGCAAAAGATATTGCAGAGGGCGGGGCAAGCTTAGGAAACGTCGTAATTTTGGATAATATTATTGATTTAGAAGAATTACGCGCTAAATTAACAGGGGTTCTGCAAGAAAAAAATCTACTGTAAAGAAATTGAGAGGTGATAGCGATGAATCAGGTGTTAAATGTATTAGTTAACGTTCTGAGTGAACCTTCAGTTTTAGTAGCCATAATTGCTCTAGTAGGTCTACTTGCACAAAAGAAAAATCTTTCAGATACACTAAAAGGAACAACAAAAACGTTTGTTGGGTTCCTGGTTATTACAGCAGGTGCAGGGATTCTTCAGCAAGCACTCGCTCCATTTGGAGAAATGTTCAAAGCAGCATTTAACGTAAACGGTGTCGTTCCAAATAATGAAGCCATCGTTGCGATTGCACTGAGTAAATATGGTTCTTCGACCGCATTAATTATGTTTTTTGGTATGATTGTAAACCTGCTGATTGCTCGTTTTACACGATTTAAATATATTTTTCTGACAGGACATATCACTTTGTACATGTCATGTATGATTGCCATCATTTTATCCGTAAGTGGTTTTACATCGTTTTCATTAATTCTTTTTGGTGCTTTAACAGTGGGAATTTTTATGACGCTTTCTCCAGCCCTCGTTCAGCCTTTTATCCGTAAATTAACAGGTAATGATAATGTGGCACTAGGACATTCTGGAGCAGTTGGTTTTGCAGTTGGTGGTCTCGTGGGGATGGCTGTAAAGGGAAAGAAAGAGATTGTATCAACAGAAAAAATTAACTTTCCAAAAGGGCTCGGCTTCTTACGAGACAGTACGGTTAGTATTGCATTAACTATGGCGATTTTCTACGTTATTGTCGCTCTTTTTGCGGGGCCTGGTTATGTCGAAGGAAAATTAAGTGACGGAAAAAACTATATTTTATTTGCGGTACTTCAAGCAGGAATGTTTTCTGCCGGCGTTTTCGTCATTTTAGCTGGTGTACGATTGGTATTAGCTGAAATTGTACCAGCATTTAAAGGGATATCTTCTAAAATTGTGCCAAATTCAAAGCCAGCATTAGATGTTCCAATCATCTATACTTATGCACCAAACGCTGTATTAATTGGTTTCTTTTCAAGTTTTTTAGGCGGCATTGTTAGTATGTTAATACTAGTTTTATCAGGAGGAATCATTATTTTGCCAGGTGTAGTACCTCACTTCTTTACCGGTGCAGCTGCAGGGGTGTTTGGAAATGCAATGGGTGGTGTACGCGGTGCGATTTTAGGATCATTTGTGAACGGCCTTTTAATCAGTTTCATGCCAATTCTATTAATACCCGTGTTGGGAGATTTGGGTCTATCAAATGCTACATTTTCAGATTCAGACTTCGGTATAGTGGGACTATTCTTGAGTGGGCTAGCTCATTTCGGTGGAAAAACTACCATTATGGTTGGTATTGGTTTAGTGTTACTGATAATGATCTTGGCCAGTATACGCAAGCAAGAAAGTCATGCAGTGCCTTACAAAAAAGTTGAGAAATAAAAAATGATAGACAAGAGTTTGAAGTAGTATCGTCAATCCATTCATTATCAGTTCATGCAATTAACAAAGGCATTCTGACCGCTTCAAGGATTCTTTAGGGTGACGCATCTGATTCGTAAGCATAAGGTTACAAATAAAATCCCTAAATAGCTATAATAACTTTTACTTTATTTTCTTCTGTTTACCATAATAATTGAAATGAGTGGTAAAAACAAAGAGCAAACCTTTAATTAAAGGCTGCTCTTTGTTTTCTACATCTTGTTTTGCTTCTCTAACTAGAACAAAATGTCTTAATAGTTAAGTGTGGTAATGAAATACTATTTACGTAATTCTTCTAATTCCGCAAGAAGGGTTTCAATCATTTCATCGCTTCTTCGAAGTTCTTGATTAAGCATATGAATCGTTTCCTCTTCCCAATTGAAAGGGTTACCATAAGAAGGCGTAATAGGAAGATTTTCATACACATCTCCATTTTCTTCACTGTGTTTTGTAAAGTATATAGCAACTTCACACATTGGATGACCAAGAGCAATACGCTGGCGCAAGCTCACTTTTCCATAGCCAAATTTACGAGCTGCAATTCCTCCAAACACACTAGACGTCATCTTGCACAGATGAGGAGCATCCTGTACGACGTCACCAAATGGACATTGAGTAGCGCTTACAATCACATGGTCTGGATGAACGGAAACAATTTCAAAGTGACCTCCAATTGAATTTTTAAGGTCAATTATAACTTCTGCATATTTCTCTACCGTCCACTTTTCATGCTTATCGCTATAAAAGCCTTCCATCCAATCTCCAGTACGAATACCAAGTTGTTTAATATATTCTTCAGCTACGGGGCCTACCGTTTTTTCATGAATCATTGCGTACTGTGTAATAAGTTTAGCCAAAAATACATGTCCGGTTAGCTGATTTTTTTTAAAAACCATATTGTAAATCCCCCTTTTATTTTGTAAAAGAGTAAAAATATTAATTCGATAAGCAGCACTTTTTCTATATATATCTATTTCTTAATTATTACAGATTAATAAGAGTGTGTGTTATGTTTTTTAACTTTTCTTCCTAGATATAATTGCTTCAAAAGAAAAGGTGGTACAAGTGACTAATCTATTAAAAAGAATGTAATAAAAAGTCCAATATAGTGTTTTGCAGGTCCTCATGAAACTCTTTGCGATTAAAGCCTTCCGGATCCTGAGAAGGGAGGAAGGTAGGAGATTTCATAAAGTCCGGAAATGGACTGAGAAATGAAAAATGTCCTCCATTTTCTACAACGATATACTGAACTTTTTCCGCATCAGGAACCCCATTTAACACAAATTCCCCGTGAAAAGAAGGAGTAATCGTATCCTTTTCTCCTGTAATCATTAAAATAGGTATATTCACGTCTTGAAGCGCTCCTCTTTCTCTAAACCATACGGCGGCTGGCGCTAAAAGAATAAGTGATTGAACCCGCTTATCATGATCAACAGATAAACAATAAGGCTTTTGATCAGGAGATTCAGAAGGAAAAGAAGTGGGAACTCCACCTGCTACAGCAAGAGCCGTATATCCTCCCATTGAATGGCCAATAAGAGAAATATTATTTGAATGAATGGATGGAGAAAAGGAATTTTCTTTTAAAAACCAATCGATTACAGTACGTATATGAGTAGGCCGATTTTTTAGATTGTCTATTGTTCCAGATAGCGTATTATTTTCTCGATTATTAAACGGATGCTGAGGTACCCCTACAATAAAACCATTACGTGCTAAAAATTGAGCAATGGTTCGATAAGCAAGAGGCGTGCTTCCATCTCCATGAGAAATAATGACCAAAGGAAATAATCCATCTGAAAGCGGAGCATCTTGCGCAGCGCTTATCGTGTAAGGTCCCATCTTTTCAACTTTTTCTTCTTTGTATGTAGGATACATAATAAGCAGAGGCAAGACGTTTTCATGTTCTTGATTTTCTATATCTACGAATTGACATCCGGCATAAAATAACTGTCTTTCATGTTTTTTTATTTGCACTTATATACTCCTCCTTGCTTTTAAAAATCCTTATTACAACAAGCTCATATATGAAATTTTATTGATTTAGCTCTCTTGGAAAATCAATAAAGGGTTAATTAATTTAAAAACGAAGATTTAATTACCTCTATAATACTCTTTTTTGTCTGACTCAAATAAGTTCTTTTTTCAGTAGAAATTAATAGCCCTATAGGCATTTCGGGGTCAAACCTTTGTACTTTAAACGGGATATTAATTGGCTTCAAACTAGTTCCTCTAGGGATAATTCCCACCGCATGTCCAAACATCATTTCTGGAATAAGGTGTAGGGCACTACAGCTGTAAACGGTTTTAAAGGCTAAATTATTCTCTGCTAAAAAATGATTGACGGATTGATAGTAATAACAGCTATTTTCTCCTATTAAAATGGGATAGCCAATAATATCGGCTATTTCAACTGATTTTTGCTTTAATAACGGGTGATCAGGGGTATTAACAATAAATTGAATGTGTTCTTTATCAAGCTGGGTGAAAGATACGCCGGAAAGGTTTGTATTCTCTCCACAAACAGCAAAGTCCAATTTATCTTGATGTAGTAGTTCTGATAAAAGAGCCGTGTTTCCAATAGTGAAATCGCAATGTATGTACGGTTTTTCACCATGTAAATAGCTTAATATAGCTGGCATCAGCTTTTGAGCAATCGATTCTGATAAGCCTATTTTGATCGTTCCTTTTTCTTCTTTGCTTATACGCTGCGCTTGAGATATGGAATACTCCCAGTGCTTCAACAAGCTATCTACTTCTTCTACAAATAACGTACCTTCCTTTGTTAATGTTGCTTCCCAGCCTCGTTCAAACAAAAGAAATCCAAGGTCTTTTTCTAGCTTTTTAATATGAGCAGTGACGGTAGACTGGGCATAGTTTAATTTTTGTGCTGCAAGTGAAAACGTTCCTTCTGCCACAATTGTTTTAAACGTCGTTAATTCTTTAATTTCCACTTTCTAACCCCATCTCTATCGGATTTTACGATACTTATACGATATATTTTCAATTATACAAATGAAGATATTGGAAGTAAACTAAATATAGAAAGGAAGATGATAGATGCCATTTGTGAACGTTTATTATCCAGAACATCAACTAAATAATAAGGAATTAAAAAAAGTAAGCAATCATATTCATCAGTCGTTAATCCAACATTTTCACATCCCAAAAGAAGATTATTTTCAACTGTTTTTACCGTATCCATCTCAGCATTTTTTCTATGACTCACAGTACCTCTTAGAAAATGGAGAAAAAAGAACGGATCCAATGATTTATATCTCCATTACATGTGGGCAGGGGAGAACTATCGAGCAGAAAAAGAAGCTATATCAGTCCATTGCAGAGGGACTTCACACTGACTTAGACCTTTCTACAAACAATATCTTTATTACAGTAAACGAAACAACCCTTGAAAACTGGTCATTTGGGCAAGGAATCGCACAAATGGTTAATCAAAAGGAGGCACAATAAATATGAATAACGGTATTGATTCTAAGCTGCTGAACGACATGAGAGATCTTGCTCCTGACTTTGTGAAATATGGAGAACATATCTTATTTGGGGAAGTGTGGGGAGACCCAACTTTAACACCAAAAGAAAGAAGTTTGAGTACACTTTCTGCTTTAATCAGTATTGGCAACACTGAACAAATGCCTTTTCATCTGCAGCTGGCAAAAAAGAATGGAGTGACTGAAAAAGAAATTATTGCACTAATAACTCATATGGCTTTTTACGTGGGGTGGCCAAAAGCAGCTGCAGCACTGAGTATAGTGGGGAAGCAATAATAGAGGGAAAATAGATAAATATTATTACTTTTTAGTTTGTTTTTAATAGAAAAAGCTCCCTTTGGTGAGGGAGCTTTTAAATATGTTACTTCATCCATTGAAATTCTTTTAAAGGCCAATAAGCTAATTTAGCTTTTCCTACGATTTTGTCTACGGAGATTGTTCCTACTTGAGGTGATCTGCTGTCTAAGCTGTACATTCTATTATCTCCCATAACAAATAATTGGCCTTCTGGAACTGTTTTGTTGCCTGTAAAATCCTCAGTTAACGGGCCTGTTACTATTTCTTTTTTGTATTGATCCAAATAAGGCTCTTCATATTTTTTTCCGTTTATATATAGCGTGTCATTGCGATATTCTATATGATCACCCGGTAAACCAATTACTCTTTTAATATAGTCTTTTTCCTTTGTAGCGTGAAAAACGATAATATCAAATCTTTTTATATTATCGGGGTTATTTTTGCCCACTTCATTAAGAATAATATGTTCACTATCTTTTAAAGTAGGCATCATCGATTCGCCGTCTACTACTATAGGCGTAAAGATATACTCTCTCACCACAAAAGCCAGGATACAAGCAATAATGATGGATTTGATCCACGAAAAAATCTCTTTCTGTTTCAATTTAAAACTCCTCTACAACCGTAATACATGTTTAAGAGTATAACACAATATATAGAAATAAACCTTTAATTTAACAATTAAAGGTTTACTTAGATGATTTTTTAACAAGATTAATAAACTTCATAGAAGGCCATAGCAGCAGAAATAGTGTGGTTCTCGAAATAAGAACATAAAAAAAGCTATTTCAATCGTATTGGCATCGGAGTGAAATAGCTTTTTCTACTTTACATTCAAGAGTTTGTTAGTTCGTTATGAACATCCTTACATGTGAAGTATATCACAAACTATTTTTGTTGTGAAGATGAAAATTGAAATTTGTATGACAAATTTTATTGCGGTGAGAGAATTTGAACGGTTCATTTAGCGTGACCCTTGCGAAGAGGCTAGTTTAAAACAGCTGAGCATCTCAATAAAAATCAATGTTACCTTTCAATACCTCAGAGAAATCTGCTGCTTTTAAAGGAACCTTTTCAATTTCTATAGATAAACAAAAACTATTTTATCAGGTATATTGTTAGTAGAAGTCTTAAATAGTAAGTTTGTGGTCACTGTATTTAATATAATAAGCATTTTTGGGTGGCTCTTCATATACAGGGCAAAAAATATAGATAACAGTACCTCTACTGATAAACCATCTTTTTAAAGGAAAACATCTTACCGATAAAAATGATAAAAAGGAGCGACTCCAATGAAATTTGATGTGCTTGAATTAGTTGAAGCCAAACGGCAAATTGATTCAACTTTACATAAACTCAGACAGACAGTAAAAACGTTTGAAGCTAAAGAAAATGCGGATAGATATAAATCTCAAATAACCTTAGCTAAAAGAAGGATACAAGCATTCGAGCTTTCAGTAGCTCTTATTGAAAGGGAGATAAACGAACTTTCTAAAAGCTAGATGCCAGCTTTTAGAAAGTATGTATTCAACCACGTTATTTAATTTATCTTCAATTGTCGCTTAGAGTGGAATGTCAGAAAGAAAGAAACCTTGAAAATACTAGGGTTTCTTTTTTTTGTAATTAGTACTCTGCGTAAGCCAGTATATCTTTTGGATTAAAGCGGGCAGTCTTTGCACTTCTCAAAACGTATCCACGCTTTCTTTATCGTACTAAAAATAATTCATTTAAAAATAAGGGTTGAAGGTGACGCGACGTAATCTAATATAGTTGAACTATGACAGATCAAGAAGGAGAGTAACGAAAATAAACAATCCTTTTTGGAAATGTATTCGGAACGTTATTAGAATGAAAGTAAAGGGTGGGGGCGTGAGAAGTGGAGAATAAAAAACGAATTCGCTCTTTAGATATATTAAGAGGGCTAGCGATTCTGGGAACATTGGGAACAAACATTTGGCTGTTTGCCTATCTGGGAGATATAAACTATATATTTACTTTTAACCATAATCAATGGTGGTTATCAGGAGATGATTTTTTAAGAATCCTTTTTCTATCCTTAATTAACGGAAAATTACTTGGCCTCTTAGCCATTATGTTTGGTGTTGGTTTAGAACTGAAATATCAGCAATCAAAACGGTTAAATCAGACGTGGCCAGGAAGATACATATGGCTGTCTTTGATTTTATTAATGGAAGGGCTTTTGCACTTTATTTTTGTCTTAGAGTACGATATTTTAATGTCTTATGCAGTAACAGCAATTATTGTTTCATTTATCGTAAAAATGCGGAAGACGATGATACGAATAACAATGATTAGTGCAGCAGCGATTCATCTTTTCTTTATATTACTTGTGTTCTTAGGTGTGCTAACTAACTCAATAGGAGATGAGCTAGTTGCTGTGCCGAAAGAAGTGATGAACCTTTATCAACATGGATCATGGATGAATCAAATTCAGTATCGACTTTTTCATTTTTGGGAGCTGCGCACAGAAGCAATTTTCGTCATTCCATTTAATATATGTATGTTTTTAATTGGTGTTTTACTAGTGAGAATAGGGGCTTTTGACAATAACTCCAAGGGTATTAATATCAGAAAGAGGATGATGAAGACAGGACTTTTAGTTGGGCTACCTCTAAACCTATTATTATTTGTTCCTGGAGGATACTTTGATTTTCCAGTAAGGTATGTATTTGCCCCTATTTTGTCGATTGGATACATGGGAGCCATTAGTTTTCTAATTGAAAAATTTCAGGCCTTTTCGTTATGGAGCGTTTTAGAGAAAGTAGGGAAGATGTCTTTAAGTTGCTACGTGTTACAGAATGTTTTAAGCTCCATTTTATTTTATGGATGGGGCCTTGGGTGGGGTGGACACCCACGTTCATTCTTCGTCATTTTTGTTTGGATACTAATCTGTTTGTTTCAAATGCTATTTGCTACTTTGTGGCTTCGTTATTTTAACATGGGTCCTATGGAATCAGCGCGTAAACGCTTAGCCAATTTAACTATAAGGAAAAATATAAAGAAAGATCTTAAAATGTAAGTCATCTTCTTTTGGATGAATATCAAACCTGTTATAAGAAGCAAAACTTTTACATAGAATGTTATGTTAAAGTGATATTAGGTATTGGAAATTTTAACCAATTAATAGTCCGTAGAGGAGAATTAAAGAAAATGGCTACCTTTTTCTTAATACTTATCGGCTTCTTTCTTATTATTTCAAATATCGTTGGATTTATCTCCTACAAAAAAAAGAAAAGTCTATACGCTGCTGCTTTTACAATATTGATACTGGCCGCTTTATTTGGGGCAATAGGCGGTATATTAGCACTGTTGATCATTAGAGACGCTTTTGCCATATTTTATGGTTTACAAGTTGGATACTATTTACTTATAAATAGCGCAATTGTTCTGTTACTGGCAGTTATAGTCACAGTTATAAAACAATATAACAATAAATAAAAAATTTGCTTAGTAAGAGTCATACTTCGTAAGTTTGTAGTTACCATAATACCTGTTTCCGGAACTCATGCAAAAAACAAACCCTTGGTACTCAAGGGCTTGTTCGCCTTTTGAGTTTATCGTTTATACAGCTTTTTATAGATCCCTTATTTATAAAGGTTTGATGCAAGAGAAAAAATAAAATGAATGAATAAAAAATTTGCATTTTATGCATATGGTCATTACCTTAACCCTCTAATAAGCTTACTAAATATAAACCTCTTCCAGGTATAATTCGGGGGAGGTTTATATTTTTATTATTAAGCTTGAATGAATTTAATTTACAATTTTTTCATATAAAATCATTGACTTTATTAGTACCTAGTACTAATATCAATTTATATATCTTGGTAACAAATAAGAGAAGGGTGAATACAATGAAATCAACTGCACGTATTACAGCAATAGGTACATATGTACCGAAAAAAAGACTTACCAATGACGATTTAGAAAGAATTGTAGATACAAACAATGAATGGATCGTGAAACGAACTGGCATGAAGGAAAGAAGAATTGCTGATGAAAACGAATATTCTTCTGATCTAGCTGTTAAAGCAATTGAAAACTTAGTGGAGCAGTATCAGAAAGAGTTAAAGGATGTAGGATGTATCATTGTCTCAACTACGACACCGGACTATGCATTTCCAAGCGTAGCAGCTCAAATACAAGACTACTTTGATATTCCTACAACAGGGGCCCTAGACTTTAATGCTACCTGTGCTGGTTTTACATACGGATTACACATGGCAAACGCTTTTATTACATCAGGACTTCATCATAAAGTCCTAATCGTAACTGCAGAAACGTTATCAAAGGTTACAGATTATACAGATCGCACTACATGTGTCCTATTTGGGGATGGAGCTGCAGCTGTTTTGGTCGAAAGTGATGTAGAGCGCCCGAGTTTTATTGCTACGCATATCGGTACAAATGGAAAGGGAGGTAAACATGTATACCGCACCAATTTATCTACTACTATGCATGGACAACCTTTGAGTTCGAGTGGCAAGATGGTGCAAAACGGAAGGGAAGTATATAAGTGGGCATCTCGAACAATTCCTTTAGGTATATCTGAATTGCTAGAACAAGCAAATCTACAAAAGAGAGAAGTAAATTGGTTCGTTCCACACAGTGCCAATTTACGAATGATTGAATCTATATGTGAAAGATCAGAGTTTCCAGTCGAGAAGACATTAACTAGTGTTGAGTACATGGGAAACACTTCTTCCGTTTCCATTCCTCTAGCATTACAAATAGGGATAAACGACGGGAAATTAAAAAATGGAGATGTTCTCTTACTCTACGGATTTGGAGGAGGCCTTACCCACGCAGGCCACCTTATTAAATGGGATTTAGGTAAGTAGTAAATAATTAATGTATACCATTACAACAAGAATTCTACAGCTTATACTATCTTTAATAAACGGAAGAATGAAAACAATAAACAAAGAAAATTAAATGCATTTCTACTAGAAAGCTATCTCGTTTACCAATGGCGGGATAGCTTTTTATATTTTCTACAATCTTTACCATGCTCTTAGTCAAAAACACCTTGACTAAAAAAAGGTAATTAGAGTCTTTTTATACCGTTAGTTCATTTTTTTATTAAAATTTTAAGCCAAATGCCAAGTAACTTTGTCTAATAAGTATAAAAGGAAAAAGAAGAGAGGAAGGATTTCAATTATTAGGATCGTTAAGAAAGCTCAAAAAGGTAATGATAAAGCTTTTTTGAAGCTTTTTCAGACATATGAACAAGATATTTATCGAATGGCTTATGTATATGTCAAAAATAAGGACGATGCTCTTGATGTAGTGCAAGAAGTAGCATACCGTTCTTTTAAAAACATAGATACATTAAAAAAGCCAGAATACTTTAAGACATGGTTAATCAAGATTACCATTAGGTGTGCAATCGATCATTTAAGAAAAAATAGCAAAGTTGTTCAATTACATCCAGAACATGAGGAAATCATCGGTTCAGACATTGAAGATATTCCCCTTACATTGTCCCTTCACCAACTAGTAGAAGAATTAAATGAAGATGAAAAAAGTGTGGTTATTTTAAGATTTTACGAAGGCTATTCTTTTAGGGAAATAGCTGAGACGTTAACCATTCCTTTGGGCACGGCAAAATCTATTTTATATCGTGCTTTAGCTAAACTTCGTAAACAAGTGAAAGGCGTTGGTATTTATGAAGAATAAACTAAAACAAGAACTTGAACAAATTGAAATTCCAAAAGAATTACATATGAGAGCCAAACTCGGTGTAGAAAAGGCTAAATTGGAGCAACCAAGAAGAACGTTTAAAAAAGCAATTGTGTTTCCAGTTGCCGCAGCTTTATTCCTTATAGGCTCTGCAGGTGTAAGTGCAGCGGCCTTTCCAAGTTTTAACCACTTACTATCTCTTGTTAGTCCCGACATTGCTTTGTTTCTTCAGCCTATTGAGACCACTAGTGAAGATAAAGGAATAAAAATGAAGGTTATAGGTGCCATAAATGATGATGAAATGGCTGTTATTTATGTTACGATGCAAGATTTAACCGGTAACCGCATAGACCAAACGTTGGACATTTATGATTACACACTAACTGAAGGGCATATGTTTAATAGCCAAATTGTTGACTACGATAAAGATACAAACACAGCGACGTTACGAGTTCAAGCAAATGGAGGCACAAGCTTAAACAATAAAAAAATAAATTTCCAAATAAGCTCTTTCCTTAGGCACAAGCATAACCATGATGGTATTTATGTAGACACTCACTTAGCAGATTTAAAAAATAAAGAAGTAGCGACAGTTTCTATTAACTCAGATAGTACGTCTGGAGGTGGTGGAGAGATGTTTGATAAACTTGAAAAAGGTGAAAAGATAGAAATCTTGAAACCTAACGAAACCACTCTTTCCCTACCAAAAATAAAGTTTATGCATGTATCAAACATTGGAATTGTGGATGGTCAACTTCACGTTCAAACAAAATGGTCCGATGACGATATCGATAGCCACGGAGATTTTTACTTAGTTGATTCCTTTGGAAAGAAGATAAATGCTTCTTCTAGCGTCCATTATGGAGTAGATAAATCAGGGAAAATCGTTTATGGAAATAAATATGTAGAATATATTTTTGATGTAAATAATGAAGATCTTAGTAAGTTAAAGCTGATGGGACACCTTGTATCTAACGGTAATTTTACAAAAGGTGATTGGAGCACTACATTTAAACTGCATTCTGTAGGGAATGAAAAAAGCCTGAACTTTAATGAAGACTTTGGCAGTTGGAAAGCAACTAAAATGACCCTTTCATCTCTAGGTGTAACGCTATATGGAAAAGGCCAATTTAAAGATACTGATAACATAAAAGTGAGTGTGAAAATGAAAAATGGAAGCATTCAATCACTCGACTCATTACAAAACTTTAGTGATAATAAAAGCGTTAAAGCTAAATTTTTACCTTCTTCTCCGTTAGATTTATCAAAAATCAAAGCAATCAATGTAAATGGTACAGTTGTTAAAGTATCTAAATAAAAGATAAAGCTAAGTTTCTTACTTATCGCACTAAGAAACTTAGCTTTTTTAGCATTAACGATTTTAATAGCTCGCCTTAACGTTGATTAGTTAAGGTTACAATACATATGGATTGGAAAGATATACGTTTAAAAAAGTATCCGTAATAGTACCTTCTTATCCCACTAAATAAAAACTTTTGGTATAAACGAGGAAATTTATAAGTGAAAAAAGAAAAGTCTTCTTAAGCAATTAATAAGTTTAGGAGGATTTTCTTGTATATAAGAGATTATAAAGAAACAGATGAAACTGAATGGCTTCGGTGTAGAGTATTATCGTTCTTGGACACTGCTTATTTTGATAACGTTCTTAGAGTGAAAGAGAAATATAAAAATTCAGCTGTTGAGCTAGTGGCTGTAGACAATAAGCAAATTGTGGGACTTATTGATGTTGAATGTGAATCTCAAAAAGGCACGGTTTGTTCCGGTTTAGAAAGCGGGCTTGGAGGTATGATCTGGCATCTTGCTGTTCATCCAGATTTTCGTCGCAAGGGAATTGCCAATCAACTGCTTTGTGAAGCAGAAAATCAAGTTAGAAAGCTAGGGATTACTTATCTTGAAGCGTGGACTCGGGATGATCACTGGGTAAATAAATGGTATTTAAAAAACAATTTTAAAACCACGGCATCTTATTTACATGTATTCCTTGAAACATCTACGGAAATAAAAAAAGCCCTTAGTAGCTCAGTCCACTATTTACAGCCAGTTCAGGCAATTGCCCATTATACAGGGCCTGAAAAGGAAAAGATTATTCGTGAATACGATAGAGTGCATGAGTGCTATTGCTATCAAAAGGAACTCCTGTAATGCTGACTAATTCTTTTGTGTTATCGATCAAACTTATTTTTTATTAGGATATTTTTAGGAATACTCTTTTTAAAACAATAAGATTTATAATGTGATATTAAAGCTACTTTGGAAGAAGTAAAAAAATAAGTTGAAACTAATGTAATACCTGTTTCAACAATCAAAACAGCCTTTAGATTGGCAAATCTAAAGGCTGTTAGTATATCTAGATATTTAATATTCCTTGTATGTAACAGTTACATTCTTATAATCATTAGGGCTTATTGGGTCAAATAGATAGTGGATTTTTAATTGGTTCTGATTCATCCATTCTAATTTGTAGTTATTCTCGTAAAACATTCTGTAACCATCATCACCACGAATATCCACAAGTTTTTTTGATAATAATTTAAATTTCAACAGTTGATAGACCTCACTATGACGCGTTTCTTTAACCACAAAAGCTTCATTCCTGCTAGGAGAATAAAAAGTAGTGTATGCAGTATCACTATCTATAAACAGCCACCAGCAAAAATTACTTACTATGAGAAAGGTCGAACATATAACAGTAAGGGTTTTTAACGTTTTATCTTTTAGTTTATACATAATAATCTTGGTAACGGATAGTAAGATTACGGTATTTATAATAAGGTCAATAGTGTCCTGAGAAAAGTTGGTGCCTTGCACGTAAATGCCATTTAAATTTAGAACAAGCATTATAATTTTCAGTAGAATACTTAATACACAAATGAATAACGTTATAACAAAATTTCTTCCCAAATTGATTTTACCTCTTTTAATTTTTAAATTCCTTTTCATCCTATTTTATCATAATTATTCTTTGGAAAGATCTTTATATCATATATAAAACTAGTGTACATAACCATTCTTTGCGGCACACAACCCAAAAAGAATCCTTATTCCTCAAGGGACATCTATAGATTTATTGTTATTATTATTCAGCCTTTTGTAAATAAAATAAAAAAAACACTTGATAATTTGTATGCGTTTTCATATTATAAATAAAAAGGTAGTAACTTTTTTTAAAACATTGTGATGTTATGAAAGAGGGGTGATTTTAGTATCAACTTAGAGGAGGTTATAAGTTTGGAAGTGTATCAAAATTGTAATCTCCTATGTGATGCATCTTTAATGTGAAGTCTTAAAAAGTGTTAATCAAAGGGGGAGAACTTATGGAACAGCCATTGGTTCAAAATGTAGAACATTCAATTAATACGCCTAAGAAACTAAGACTTAAAGAGAAGGTTGCTTATGGATTGGGAGATGTAGGAAATAACTTTATGTTAGACTTGGGTCAAATTTATTTGCTGAAGTTTTATACCGACGCGTTAGGCTTGCCTTCTGCAACAGCAGGTTTAGTATTTTTAATTACGAAAATATGGGATGCGTTCGCTGATATTACAGTAGGTACTTGGATTGATAACCGTAAGAAGATAGGCCCTAAAGGCAAATTTAGACCATTCTTTCTCTATGCTGCAATACCGCTTGCTTTGATAACGATAGTCAGCTTTACTAATCCTGATTTTTCAATAACCGGAAAGATTATATGGGCATATGTAACGTATATGGCATTTGGAACAATTTATAGCATTTCAAATATTCCTTATGGATCAATGGTACCTGCGATGACAAAAGATCCCGTTGAAAGAGCAGAAATGGCATCATTTAGACAAGCAGGCTCAAATTTAGGTCTTCTTATTACAACTGTAGGGTTTATGCCGATTGTCTTAATGTTTAACAATCAATCTACTGGTTATTTAGTGGCTGTATCTATTTTTGCATTTTTGGGCGTTTTATTACAAATCTATTGTTATGCCAATGTAAAAGAAAGATATGTGTATGAAAAACCCCAAAATACAAATGTAAAGCTGACTGACAGCTATAAAGGGCTTTTTAAGAATACGCCTTTACTCATTCTTTGTTTAGTTAATTTGTTTACCTTTTCAGCTTTTAACGTCAAGCTTGCTGTACAAGTCTATTTTTGTCAGTACGTTTTAAAAAATGTAGCAATCGTTCCTTATATGGGCTTTTTTAGTATCGGCTGTGTATTTATCGGCGTAGCAATGGTTCCTTTCATGGTTAAAAAAATTGGAAAGAAATCTACGTACATATTAGGGTGCGCGATTTGGGCTGTAGGAGATATTTTAGCTTATGTTTTTGCAGATAACGCAGTGATCTTTATTACATTAGCTTGCTTTGCTTTCTTCGGAAGCTCATTTGTAAACAGTTTAAACTGGGCATTAGTTTCTGATGCTGTAGAGTATGGCGAATGGAAGACTGGAAATCGATCTGAAGGTGTTGTGTATTCTTTCTTTACGTTCTTCCGTAAACTTTCTCAAGCGCTTGCAGGCTTTATTCCTGGCGTTGTGTTAGGAATTGTGGGTTACGTTCCAAACGCGGTGCAAAGTGCAAATGTGCTGGAGGGAATCAGAGGGTTAATGTTTATTTATCCAAGTGCATTAGCCATTGCAACGATTATTGTCATGTTTTTCTTTTATAAACTTTCAGATGAAAAATACAATAAAATCGTAGCGGATCTTGCTAAAAGTAAAAATAGAATACCAATGTAAGATGATAGGTAAAATGGACGAAATACAAAATTAATTTAATAATCTAGCAAAAAGTACTTGAAATATTGGTGGCGTTTTCATATTATAAATACAAAGGTTATTACAAATTATATAAAGGTCATTATCTTTTAGGGGTAATAGTCACTTAACTGGAGGTATAAAGATGAAGTATTTTTTAGATAGTGCAATTTTAGAGGAAATTCGTTACGCGTATGAAAACTGGGCAATTGATGGAGTTACAACAAACCCTCGCCACATTATGAACAGCGGTAAACCATTCTTAACGGTTTTAGATGAATTTGCAAGTGAGTTTAAAGGAGTCGAAAATTTCCCGATTTCAGTGGAAATCAATCCTCATTTAGATAATGCTAAAGATATGGTAGAAGAAGGGACAAAGATTGCTAAATTATCGTCAAACTTTGTTATTAAAATTCCATGCACAGAGCCTGGCTTAATTGCAGCAAAGGAATTTGAAAAAGAAGGTATTTCTACTAACGTCACTCTTGTCTTCTCGCCATCACAAGCACTTCAGCCTGCAAGAATTGGAGCTAAATTTGTATCTCCATTTGTCGGCTGGAAAGAAAATAGCGGGGACGATACAACTCAATACATTCAGGATATTGTGAATATCTATAAAAACTACGATTACAACACAGAAATCATTGTTGCTGCTTTACGTAATGGTAAACAAATTGTAGATGCGGCAAAAGCTGGTGCGCATATTGTGACTTGCGGATTTGATGTATATAAAGAAAGCTTCCAGCATGCGTTCACAGACTATGGTTTAAACAAATTCCGCAACGCTTGGGATAATACAGTCACAGAAGCTCCTGTCTTAAAATAAACATATGTATTTTATAAAAGGCGCCTCTTAGAATCTTATTATCTTCTTGGAGGGGCTTTTTATATAGCAAAAGGAGAGAAAAAAACGTTGAGCAGCTTTCAATACATGAAAGACTTAAATAAACATGTATCTTTTTATCATATAGAGGACAGCAAATTTAAGCCTTATGGAAAGGTAATTAATGAATACGATTTCAGTGAACTAGAAACATATATGGATAGTTTAACTATTCCTCAAGATCAGAATGTATACGTAGCATCCGTCACGGAGATGGAAAACACCATTATTAAAGATCAGCTTCAAGAAGCTTTTTATGGTGAGATGCCTATTCAAATTGGATATTGTAATGGTCCTAATTCAACTTTGAATGGTCTTGAGTATCATAAAAGCAGTGAAATTAACATCGCTATAACGGATATGGTTCTTTTATTAGGTAAGGTACAGGAAGTTGAAAATAACTTTTTTAATTCAAGTGATGTAATCGCTTTCTTCGTACCTGAGGGAGCAGCAGTTGAATTGTATGGTACGACATTACATTTTGCTCCTTGTAAGGTCAATAACGAAGGGTTTAAAACAGTCGTCATTTTACCTAAAGGAACAAATGATCCGTTATCAACTAATATTCAAAAAAGAACAAAAGAAGATGAGTTATTGTTTATGAAAAATAAATGGTTAATTGCTCATCCTGAAAGAGAGCAATTAATCAATAAAGGTGCACACCCAGGTATAAAAGGAGAAAATATTAAAGTTTATCAATAGAGCGCATGAATGTTAGACAAAAGACTAAGCTCTATTAATTGATGGGAGAGAGAAAAATGTCAGGTACCTTAAACGTAACTAAAGGGGTAAATGTGGAGATCTTACAAGATGGATTTGAAGTTGCTCTTAACGGTGTAGTTCTGCTTCAGCATACAATACAAAAGCCAATGCTGTTTGTTGGTTATGGAGAAGAAACGATTGAAATGTATCGAGGGAACTTTGATATTAAAGATTATGTGACTGAACGTACAGCTCTTCGCTACGCGAATGTTGAAGAAGTAGAAGGGGCTTATAAAATTGATTTCTCCAGCTTTAACAATGGAGCTACTATGCTGTCTCTTATAGTTAAGGAAGAAGAGGATCGTCTAAAAGTAGAATACCAAAAACACGATGCGAACATTAACCGCTTTTGGCTACGAGTAGCTGCAGATGAACAGGAAAAAGTCTATGGATGCGGAGAACAACTTTCTCATTTTAATATGAGAGGAAAAAACTTTCCTTTATGGACATCTGAGCCGGGCGTAGGAAGAAACAAACAGACATATGTAACATGGCAAGCTGATGTAGTTGATAGAGCTGGAGGAGATTACTATAATACCAACTTTCCTCAGCCTACATATGTATCTAGTAAAAAGTACTATTGTCACGTAGAAACAACGGCATACGCGGACTTTGATTTTCGCAATGAGACGTTCCATGAACTGCAGGTTTGGGAAGTACCTGAATATATGCTGTTTGAAACGGCGGATACGTACCTTGAATTAGTTGAAAAAATTACGGGTTTATTCGGAAGACAGCCCGAGCTACCAGACTGGGTATATAACGGCGTGGTTTTAGGTATTCAAGGTGGTACAGATGTTGTTGAACAAAAATTAGAAAAAGTTTTAGCGAAAGGTATGAAGGTATCTGGAGTATGGTGCCAAGATTGGCAGGGCAAACGTATTACTTCTTTCGGCAAACGCTTAATGTGGAATTGGAAATGGAACGAGAGTGAATACCCGGAGTTAGATAAAAAAATTGCAGAGTGGAAAGAAAATGATATTCGTTTTCTAGGTTACATTAATCCATATGTAGCCATTGAAGGTGATTTATATAAGGAAGCTGAAGATAAAGGATACTTAGCATTAAATACGGAAGGAAATACGTATTTAGTGGATTTCGGTGAATTTTATTGCGGAGTTGTGGATTTTACCAACGAAGAGGCTACCCAATGGTATAAACAAGTTATTAAAGAGAACATGATTGATTTTGGATTAGACGGATGGATGGCCGACTTTGGCGAATACTTACCAACGGATGTTGTGCTCAAAAATGGAGTCGACGCTAAGATTATGCATAATGCTTGGCCGACAATGTGGGCAAAAGCGAACTATGAAGCGGTATCAGAAGCAGGAAAACTTGGTGAAATTGTATACTTTATGCGTGCCGGATATACGGGCATACAAAAATACTGTACGCTTCTTTGGGGCGGAGATCAAAGCGTAGATTGGTCGCTGGATGATGGTTTAGCTTCCGTTATTCCTGCAGCTTTATCATCAGGAATGAGTGGCTGTGGCTTACACCATAGTGATATTGGCGGGTACACAAGTCTACATGGTAATAAACGTTCAAAAGAGCTGCTGATGAGATGGGCAGAAATGGGAGCCTTCACGCCTATGATGAGAACACATGAAGGAAATCGTCCGGATGATTGTTTCCAGTTTGACGGTGATGAGGAGACACTAGAGCATTTAGCAAGAATGTCTAATGTTTATGTAACGATGGCACCTTATATTAGATCACTTGTAGAAGAAAATGCGCGACGTGGAATTCCTGTTCAGCGACCTTTGTTTATGCACTATGAAGAAGACGAAAAAACATATGATATTCAATATCAATATTTATTTGGTGAAGATGTACTTGTTGCGCCGGTTCATCAAGAAAACCAAACAGAGTGGGAAGTATATTTACCACAAGATCAGTGGGTCCATGTATGGAGCGGTGAAGAGTATACAGGAGGATCGGTTACTGTTCAAGCGCCATTAGGTTATCCACCTGTATTTTACCGTAAAAAATCTATATGGAGTGAGTTGTTTTCTAAACTACTTCACATCTAATTTAAGAGCTATTTATATAAGAAATATAGTCAAACAGAGAAATAGTATTGATAAAGGTAATGATGTATTTTAAAATGGTTATAACAAATAGTTTTACGACAAGGGGAACTCTATATGCAAAATACAACAGTTTTATATGTGCCTATAGGTAGAAAAACATTTGATATTGAAGCAGCTGAAATGTATCGTCAAAAAAGTATGGAGTGGCTGAACGGCAACTGCAGTACTCTTATCGCGCCGGAGCAAATTATAACATCAGTTGAAGAATTACAGGGATTTCTTGATTCAATTAAAGGGGATAAGATTGATACCGTCTTATATCAAAGCGTTACGTTTGCCGACGGTGAATTTATGGTTAAGATATTGGAGTATTTTAAACAGCCTGTAATTGTTTGGTCAGTACGTGAGCCAAGTGTAGGGGGACGTTTACGTTTAAACTCTCTAACAGGCGGAAATAGCACCAGTAATGTGCTGCGTAATCATCAGCATCCGTTTGCGTTTGTATTTGGAAATCCAGATGAGAAAGCGTTGCAGGATCGTCTATTAAGACAAATTAACGTTATGCGCGTGTTAAAAGCATTAAATGAATTAAAAATTGGGGTAGTGGGAGATTATCCGCCGGGATTCTTCTTTTCACAAGCTAACGAAGATGAATTAAAAAGCGCACTTGGCGTAACTCTTCATAAGATGGATTTACAAGAAGCGTTTAAAGAGTGCGTAAAGCTTCCAGAACACGAATGGCTAGGGGAAGTTGAGCGGGCAGAAAAGCAGGTGATTGGTCTAAATCGAAACGATGAAACCGTTACTAAATTTGCTCAATTTTCCACATATATTAAAAAGCACATTCAACGTGAAAAGTTAGATGCATTAGCTATGCGATGTTGGCCAGATTTCTTTAATGATTTAGGAGCTGCTCCGTGCTCAACTCTATCTCAGTTTACGGAAGACGGAATGGTGACATCCTGTGAGTCAGATATTCACGGATCAATCTCCATGTTTATCCTGCGTGAGTTAGCAGGCGGAAATGCACCTTACCTAGGGGATTTAGTTCACATAGACGAAGAAAAAAACTCAGTTGTTTTTTGGCACTGCGGTGCAGGAGCATATTCGCTTGCCAATCCTTCTACCGGAGCAACAGCAGGGGTACATCCTAACAGAAAAATTGGTTTTGCGATGGATTTTGGATTAAAAGCAGGAGAAGTAACGATCTTCAGGGTAAGTCATACGCCTGACGGGTATCGCCTTCTAGTGATGAAAGGAGATGCCTTAGATGTAGAGCAGCCTTTTACAGGTACGTCTGTAGAAGTGGAACTGGCGACAAATGCATCAGACACACTTTATGAACTTATGCATGCAGGATATGAACCTCACTTTGCACTAGTTTATGGTGATGTGACAGAACATCTAATTGAACTAGGACGTATGCTTAATCTAGAAACAAAGGTCTATATCTAAGAAAATCGTACTTCTCCGCTACAGTAAAAGTTAGCCAATACTATATAATAATACCAAACGCTAACTTAAAAGGAGTTTGAGAACATGAAGGATACAATAGGTTCTAATAAAAATATCGCGCTTTATCTTCAAGTAAAAGATGTCTTAATTAAACGTATACAAGAGAAAACTTGGAAGCCGAATACGTTAATTCCAACAGAACAAGAATTAATGCAAGAATTTGATGTAAGCCGTACTACCTTAAGACAAGCTATTTCTATGCTAGTACAGGATGGACTGCTGGAAAAAAAACAAGGCAGAGGAACAATTGTAAAACCTCAGCCGCTTATTGGCGGCAGCTTAGGCAAGCTTAAAGGACTAGCAGAAGAAGTAGCGGAAAAAGGATTAACACCGAATTCAAAACTCATTCGTACTGATTTTAAAAAAGATTTATATTATGAAACTTCCATGCTGGAATTGGATGCTGGAGAAGAAGTTTTAGTTATTGAACGAATTCGTTTTGCCGATGAAGTGCCTATCGCTATTGAACGTTCTTGTTGGCCTACGCATATTGGAAAAACACTAGTTGAACAAGATTTAAATCGTGCAAAATTTTACGAAGTGCTAGAAGAGAATGAAATCTTCTTGAAACGAGCTAAAGAGAAGATATCTGCGATTAATGCAACGATTTATGAAGCCGATCTGTTAGGCATACGAGGCGGAGAAGCTTTACTTGAAATGACACGAGTAAGTTATGGTTTTGATGATAAGCCACTCGAATTTACGGTAACAAAATATCGCAGTGATAAATATCATTACAATATTGAGCTTACAAGATAAAACGCTAATACAATTGGGGATGTGGAGATAATGACAAGTTTAACTCAAGTCAAACAATATGGTTTATATGTAAATGGGGAATGGGAAACAACAGCAGAAAAAATGGAAGTCTTAAATAAATATACGCAGCAGCCTGCAGCTGAAATCTCAGTAGCTACAAAAGATGATGTAAATAAAGCTGTGGCCAGCGCGAAAGAGGCGTTAAAAAACACTTTTTCACCATATGAACGCTACGAGGTATTAATGAAGGCAGCTGAGTTATTACTAAGCCGCCAAGAAGAATTTGCTGAAATCTTGGCTACTGAAGTTGGAAAGTCTATTCGTGAATCTCGCGGAGAAGTTGAGCGTGCGGCTACAACTTTACAAATTTCAGCGGAAGAGGCAAAGCGTATTCATGGAGAAGGTGTGCCTGTTGAATCAGCTCAAGGCTCAGAAAGTCGCATGGCTTTTACAGTAAAAGTCCCGGTTGGAGTTGTTGCAGCTATCACACCGTTTAATGTACCTATCAATCTAGTTTGTCATAAACTTGGACCGGCAATTGCAGCTGGGAATAGCGTAGTATTAAAGCCTGCTGAAGTCACTCCAATTTGTGCGCTCAAGCTAGCTGAGTTAATGGAAGAAGCAGGGCTGCCAAAAGGGCGCCTTCAAGTATTGACTGGAGATGGGGCAGAAATTGGTGAATGGTTATTAGAAAACCAAGATGTTAATATGTTTACGTTCACAGGAAGCCCAAGAGTAGGAGAACTTATCCGATCTAAGGCGGGTTTACGTAAAGTTTCACTTGAACTAGGAAATAATTCGGCTACTGTCGTACATAAAGACGCTGATTTAGAAAAAGCTGCATCTTTAATTTCTCAAAAAAGCTTTAATAACGCAGGACAAGTTTGCATTTCGGTTCAACGAATTTATGTTCATACGAATATTTATACTGCTTTTGTTAATAAGCTAAAAGAAAAAACAGAAAAGTTAGTAGTCGGTAATCCAATGGATGAGCAAACTGATATTGGACCTATGATTCGTCTTAAAGAAGCAGAGCGAGTGGAAGAATGGGTAAAAGAAGCGGTGGAAGAAGGGGCAAAAATTGAACTAGGAGGAAAGCGTGACGGTGCTTTCTATCTTCCTACAATTTTGACCAATGTAAATGATGAGATGAAAGTTTGTCGTCAAGAAGTATTCGGGCCAGTAGTAGCCATTGCTCAATATGATGAGATTGATGAAGTGATTTCAAAAGTAAATGATTCTGACTATGGGTTACAGGCAGGCCTTTTTACGAACGACTTACAGTTTGCTATGAAGGCAGCTCGTGAAATCGAAGTAGGCGGATTAATTGTAAATGATGCTTCAGCGTATCGTGTCGATCATATGCCGTATGGCGGTGTGAAAAAGAGCGGTAACGGAAAAGAAGGTCCAAAATATGCAATTGAAGAAATGACGGAAGAACGTATCATTGTTCTAAATTTATAATGTATTAGTTTAAATGAAAGACCTAGATTCTTAATTTTCTAGGTCTTTCATTTGGAAAATAACAAAGAAAAAATGACGAAGGTGAACAAACATGGAGTTCCTAACAATCCTTCTTCCTATTTTCGGGATTTTTGCACTTGGATTTATTGGACAAAAGAAAATAGGATTTGATACCAAAACGATTTCAACAATGGCACTTTATTTGATGTCTCCAGTTCTAGTGTTCAAAACATTTTACACAACCAAATTTACGATTGATTACTTATATCTTACGTTATACACATTTGCACTTTGCTTTGCATTAATTGCTGTCGTCTATATTATTGCTTATTTTCAGCGATATTCTACTTCAGAAACCTGTGGAATGATATTAGCGTCTTCATTTATGAATAATGGAAACTACGGTACACCTGTTGTTTTATTACTTTTTGGCGTTACCGGCTTAGACTCTGCCATTATTCTCATGGTCATACAGCAACTGGTCATGTGTACAGTTGGAGTTTACTATGCTGCGAAAGGAAGTCCAAATGGAAATGGTATAAAATCAGCTATTGACGCAGTCCGACGGATACCAATTGTGTATGGGGGACTTTTAGGAGCTATATTTCAGTTTCTTCATATTCCGTTAAGCAACTCTGTAAAAGAAGCGGTTGATTTAGTAGCCGGTGCAGCTATTCCTACCATCATGATTGTACTTGGCATGCAGCTTGCTAAAATATCAATTAGAAATTTAGCCAAAGCCAAAGTTTCATGGTCATTAGCTATCAAGCTTGTAATCTCGCCGTTTATTGCTTATATACTAACGCTTCTGCTACCTGTGGATGAGATGGTGAAACAAATCATGATTATTATGGCTGCTATGCCCACAGCTGCTAATACAACTATGTACGCGCTGCAATTTAATACAGAGCCGGAGTTTGTATCAAGCGCAACGTTAATTAGTACCTCTCTAAGCCTTGCTACATTGCCTATCATTTTTCTAATTGTTTTGTAAAATAACACAGAAAAACGTTTCAATATAGGTTAAAAAAATAATTTTATTATATGACTTTAAAAGGAGTAGTCAACGTGAATTCTCCTCATAACGCAGTTTTAAAAAGATATTTAAAGTTTATTTTCTATTTTAGTTTTGTGTTCTTCTTATACTTCTACTTCACATACAGTTTTCAACACTATCTGACTAAATATTTGTTTCTTAATTGTTTACTGACGGGGATCTCTTTTTTAATTCGAAATTTAAGAGGTTATACGGAAAAACTGTAAAGGCACTGGTAACGGAAAAAACTTATTAAAAGGACCTATGGATTCTTTTAATAAGTTTTTTTGGGTTTTAGTATGATCCTTGAGTATATCTATACAGCAGAGGGGCTCCAATCACTAGTTAATAAAAAGAGTGCCTTACAGCTCATATAAAAATGCAAGAGAAATAAATAACAATTTTACTAAATTTCTTGCCTTCATCTAATCTACATAGTATATTTAAATCGTAATAATTACGATTTGTGTATAGGAGTGTTCTAATGAAGAAAATACCTGTTACCGTTTTAAGTGGCTATTTAGGCTCTGGAAAAACTACATTATTAAATCATATTTTAAAGAATCGACAAGGATTAAGAGTAGCAGTCATTGTAAATGACATGAGTGAAGTCAATATCGATGCTGAACTAGTAAAGCAGGGTGGAGATTTATCTCGAACTGAAGAAAAGCTTGTTGAAATGTCAAATGGGTGTATTTGCTGTACTTTAAGAGAAGATCTTCTAATTGAAGTAGAGAAATTAGCTAAAAGAGGAAATATTGATTATATAGTAATTGAGTCTACAGGCATAAGTGAACCCGTTCCTGTAGCACAAACGTTTTCATATATCGATGAAGAGGTAGGAATTGATCTAACTCAATTCTGTAAACTTGATACGATGGTGACGGTTGTAGATGCAAATCGCTTCTGGAAAGATTTCGAGTCAGGAGATTCTTTACTTGATCGTAAAGAATCGTTAGGAGAAGAGGATACAAGGGAAATAGCAGATCTGCTAATTGATCAAATTGAATTTTGTGATGTGCTGATTCTAAACAAATGTGACCTCGTAACAGAAGATGAGCTGCTGAAATTAGAGAACGTACTAAGAACATTACAACCTAGTGCTAAAATTATTCGTGCTAGTCATTCACAAGTTGAGTTAGGGAAAATTTTAAATACGAACTTATTTGATTTCGATAAAGCGAGCGCTTCGGCTGGCTGGATAAAGGAACTCAATGAAGGTCATCATGCGCATACACCTGAAACAGAGGAATATGGAATCAGTTCTTTTGTCTATGACATAAAAAGGCCTTTTCATTCAGAACGTTTTACTGAATGGGTTTATTCAATGCCAAAGCAAATAGTGAGAGCTAAAGGGATTGCATGGTGCGCTAGCCGAAATAATGTAGCGCTTTTAATGTCTCAAGCTGGACCATCTGTAAGTATTGAGCCTATTTCTTATTGGGTTGCCTCCTTGCCAAGAAACCAACAAGAGCAAATTATTAAACAAAATCCGCATTTATTGGATGAATGGGATGATCAGTTTGGTGACCGTCATACCAAATTAGTATTTATCGGTGTGGATTTAGAACAAGATAAAATTGAAAAGGAATTAGACCAATGTCTTCTAACGGAGGAAGAGCTGGAAGAGGATTGGAGTGAGTTTACAGATTCCTTCACTTGGAAGTTACAACAGGCGTAGTAGAAAATATCTTATCTCATTTGTGACTTCTAAAATGTCAAAAGGTTTGATTTATACTGCAATCGAAGGAAGCAGGTTAATACTTTTTAACCTGCTTCTTCTTCATAAGGTGTAATCATTGGTTTTTTATACTAAAACGTAAAGAAAGCGAGAATAGGATGATTTTATCTGATAAAACTATCGAACAGAAAATAAAAGACAAACAATTACATATTGAACCGTTAACGGATAATCAAATTCAACCTGCTTCAGTGGATTTAAGAATAGGATCTAGCTATTTAAAGGTTAAAGAGCATCAAGTAGGTGTTATGTCTTTAGACCAAGAAATTAAATATGAATGCCTAAAAAGTGATGAAATAATTATTCCGCCGCATTCTTTCTTGCTGGCAACTACATTGGAGTACATTAAACTTCCCAACGATTTAACTGCTTTTGTAGAAGGCAGAAGCTCTATAGGCAGAATGGGGTTGTTTATCCAAAATGCCGGCTGGGTAGATCCAGGGTTTGAAGGACAAATTACTCTTGAACTATATAATGCTAACCGCCTGCCCATAAGGCTAATTAAAGGGTGGAGAATTTGCCAACTAGTATTTGCTCAAATGGATCAATCGACCATTAATCCTTACAGAGGAAAATATCAGGGACAAAAGAATGCTACCGGCAGTAAAATTTTCTTAGATGAGGGTAGATAGAGGAATTAAGATTAATAGAAGAATTCCGGTATGATGTGAAACAACAGAGTATAACAAAAGATATATTGAAACTAAAAGTAAGCGCTCAGGTCATATGAAAGAAACGAAACATTGAATATAAAAGAAGAAATGAGTGAAGATAGGTGAAAAAAATTGAAATATATATACTTGGTGGTTTTTTAGGGAGTGGAAAAACGACCTTATTACAAACTATTTTAGAGCAAGAGAAGAAACGAAAGAAAAAAGTGGCTGTTTTATTAAATGAAATAGGAGAGCACTCTGTTGATACAGATATTATTGGAAGAGAAACGCCGTTAAGAGAGCTTTTAAATGGCTGTATTTGCTGCACGATGAAGGATCAATTAGAACTGCAGCTATTATCTCTCTATCAACAGCATCAACCAGATGTTATTTACATAGAAACAACGGGAGTTGCACATCCTTTAGAAGTTTTAGACGCCTGTTTATCCCCTATTATTGCGCCATATATTGATGTTAAGTCTATTATTAGCGTCATTGATTTAAGCAGATGGAAAGATCGTAAGAAATTGAATAAATCAATTCAGAAGCTGCTTGTAGAACAAATAAAATATAGTGATCATTTAATCTTAAATAAAAGTGATTTAGTGACCAAAGAAGATCAATTATCTCTACAAGAGGAAATAAGAGAGGTGAATACTAAGGCTCAAATGAGCAAAACAACATATGGGAATATTTCATCCCTAGAAGAAATTAATCATTCCTTTCATTCCTCTGTGGATAATCATACTGAACTACACGTTCATCACCATCTGCATATTCAAACGATGACTTATCAATTTGAAGGTAAAGTTATAAAAGAAGAATTTGAAAAATGGATAAAAGAACTGCCTGGTACTATTTATCGAATAAAAGGCTTTTTACAGTTTGTGGTAAATGAGGAAGATACTTATTTATTTCAATATTCATATGGAATTCCTTACTCTTTTCCACAAAAAAAATCCTTTCCAAACAATCTCGTCTTTATTGGCGAAAAATTTGATAAAGAAAAGTTAAACAAAGAGTTAAAAAGCTTAGAAGAAAGCGCGAAGCAAAAAAGCTTTTTATAAAAAAGACGACATCTTCACAATTTACCTATCCAATAAGAGGGATAGGTTGTTTGGTTCTGATTAAAGTAGAAGAAAAGGTGTAAGAAAAGCCTCAATTTTCTATCAGTAGATCGTTTTCCTTAAAAGCATAAGGGGGGAAATAAATGAACCTAGATCATTTATACAAGCATGTAATAATGGATCATGCGAAAAATAGAAGAAACCACAGATCGATGGAATCCCACACTCATAAAGTACATTATAAAAACCCTACTTGTGGGGATATCATGACAATGTATGCAGTCATTAAAGGCGATAGAGTGCAAGATATATCTTTTATAGGAGAAGGTTGTCTTATTAGTATGGCTTCTTCATCAATGTTTACAACGATAGCAAAAGACAAAAAAATAGAAGAAATCAAGGATATTTCTACCCTTATAAAAAATATGATTGTACGTGGAAGTGAAGCAAAAGATTCTCAAATACAAGATGCGATTAGTTTAAAAGATATTCATAAGCTGCCTGCAAGACATAATTGTGCGTTAATGCCTTGGCAAGCATTTGATAAATTGTTAAAAGTGAAACAAGAACAACAAATTAAGTAAGAAGCAAAAAAATTATGCAACTCTATTTTGGACAAATCCTCTCAAGAATCATTGTAAGACCTTAATTAAATGGTGTCGTTCTATGTGTTACCTCATGCAAAAGAAATATATGCACCTATCGCAGGAGCAATCGATTCTATTTTTCCAACTAAACATGCCTTTACAATGAAAACTGACAGTGGAATCAGCATTTTGGTTCATATTGGTACCGATACAGTACAGCTAGAGGGCATTCCTCTTGAGCTTAGTGCTAATGAAGGAGATTATGTGAAACCAGGTGATTTCCTAGGTACTGCTGATTTTGATTATATAAAAGACAAGGGTAAGGGAATAGAAATGTATGTGGTTTTTCCAGAACTTGATGATTCAAAAAAAATTAACGCTGACTAAAAGGGACAGGATTAGTAGTCAAGATATTATTGGTACGATTTGATTGTTCGGCAAACATAGAAGATAATGGTGTCTGCATGTAGAATAGTGAAAAGAGGTAACAAAAAAGACTAAGCGCCTTCGCGTTAGTCTTTTTTTTATTTGGACTACAATTTTTGTGAGAATATATCAGATGTTTTGTACAAAGATTGTCCGCGCTTAAAAGGTAAGTTTGAGGTGATGCAACAACTCCTCAGCACTTTCATGGACTTGTTCGTTCGTTAAGATACGTGCTCCTTGTTTTATGAAAGAGGGCAAAAATCGCATACCGGTCAAGTTTGCTGTTGCTTGAAACGGTTTGGTTAGTTCACTCATGCTGAAAAGGTTAGATCCACCAGCTTGATAGGCTGCTTCAGGTCCGCCTGTTGAAATGGCTAACATAAACTCTTTTCCATGCAATTTTGTGCCTTCAGATCCGTATGCCCAACCATAACTAAGAACAACATCCTGCCACTCCTTTAATAAAGAAGGACTGCTGTACCAGTAGAGCGGGAATTGAAACACAATCCGTTCGTGTTCAAGCAGCAATTGTTGTTCGTAAGCAACATCAATAGTACCGTTTGGATATGTGGCATATAAATCATGAACAGTAATGTCGCTCTCTTGACTCAAGCGATCTTTCCATGTTTTGTTAATGGTTGAAGTGGTTAAATTGGGATGTGCAACAATAACTAATGTTTTTTTCATAAATAAACTCCTTTTATATTTGTATATACAAATGATGTGTTAAAAATTTTTACTTTTCTTCAAAAGTGACCTCTACGTCTTTTCGGTTTTCAAACATGTGATAGAAGGTCTCAGCAATATTTGCAGGTGAGACGTACGTTCCTTCTTCAACAAAACCCTTAATAGTCAACGTTCCAACGTAAATTCCTTTTGAAGCAAGTTCTTGATTCAAGCTATATGCTAAATTACGAATGCCTGCTTTTCCAATCGCTAATGAAGAATAGTCAGCATATGGATGAAGAGCTAATCCGCCGCCTGTTAACAAAATGGCTCCGTTTTGCATATGGGGAACTGTTTCTTTAACAGCAGTAAGAGCTCCAGCTACACTGATTTTAAAATCTTCTACTAATTGATCAGCGCTCAATGTTGTTGGTTTGCCAGGTCTTCCTGAAGCAGCATTGTATAAAAGAACATCAACTTTTCCATAAGTTTTAATTACTTTATCGATGGCTTTTCTTAAAGATTCTTCAGAAGAGACATCACCTGGAAATCCTTTTGCTATAATTCCGTCTTTTTTAAGTTCATCTTCATATCTCTGTAAGGAGTCCATACTGCGGGAAATCATAGCGACTTTAAAAATCCTTCTTTTCCAAATTTTCTTGCTGTATTTAAGCTAATCCCTGGACCAGAACCAACAATTAGTAATAGTTTTTCAGACATATTAAATCCTTCCATTATATTTGTATATGCAAATGAAGGGGTAAAAAAATTACGATTCTTTCTCTAACTTATTGCTCGCTTCATGCAGCATTTTACTTAAATCTTTACTAAATTCATCTCCTAATATTTCTGAGTAATTAGTAAACAATTCTTTTAACGAAACGCGAAACTGATGATACACTTTTTCTCCTTCATCCGTTAACGAGATCCGCGTCTGCTTTCCATCCATTTTTTTGACGACAAGCTTTAATTTTTCAAGTTTATCAATAAACCTCGTACTTGTAGAAGGAGCAATTGATAGCTTGTGGCACAGTTCTTTCTGAGTGATATCCGGATGAAACTTTACAATCATAATCATGTAAAGGTAGGAGGGAGCGACGTTACCAAAATCAAATGTTTTTTCAGCTAATTTTGTAATGTTGCGAGCAAATCGGCTAGCTGTAAAGTAAAGACAGTGTATTAATATTTGTTCTTCTTCGTTATTCATGTAATCATTCCTTTTCTTCATTTGCATATACAAATTAACACGTAATAAAAGTAAAGTCAACTAAGTTGTGGTTGAATATTTGGTTCAGTTGTGCCGTCAACGCGAAAATAATAAAAACGAAAAACATACGTGAAAACGCAGGTTTTGTTTATAGATGATTGTTATAATACGAATAGTGCAGGGGCGATTGCAAGCCTAATACAGAGATAAAATCGGAGGTAGCAAAATGGGGAAAAGTGGAATGTTTAAAGATTTTAATTTTAAACTAGTGGTCATTGAAGCTTTATTAGATCAAGAGCCATTATTTCTAGAAGAATTAACCGACTTAAAAGATAAGTATACGAATAATTTTGAATGGTATTCTGGTGCTGGCCCAATTGTTGAAATCAGGGATTATTTAGAAGCGTTAACATTGGAAATGAGTGATTTAGAAAAGATTGAATCCTTATGCTTTGATGGAGGTAATGAAATTTATCATATTCTAAAGCCAGACTGGGATGGAGAAGATAGTTTATTTGATGTACTATCTGTTGAAGGATTTCAGAACTTAACGAATTTAAAAACAGTGGACTATATTTCAATGTGTGATCCAGAAGTATTGGAACCATTCAAGGAAGCTGGAATTGAGATTGAGGATTAATGAGAAGGATGTTATTGTGCTAAAAGAAGCAATCCGCCTTTATGAAGAATAACGTTTCCTCATTATTGCCATCTAGAAAAATCAATAAGCAATTCTCCTATACTCCGTTTACAAAAATAGAAAACCCAACCTTTAGAGTTCACAGGTTGGGTTTTCTATTTTTAGCCTGTATACGCCATATATGTTTAGTAAATATAGTACCTCTTTGCAATACAACCTAAAAAAACGTTATTGGCTTTGAATTTGAAGTTGAATTCTTGTAATTGAATTCTCTATTCCATCCGCCATTACCTCATCAATCACGTATTCCTCATATGCATACTCCCCTATTTTTAACCCTTTTTCTCTAACGAATTGAATAATTCGATTGTAAGCATGTTCGGTTTCGGCACCTTTTTGATACCCAACAACATATAGTCCCTGGGGACGTGTATGACAATGAATTTCTTCTATCTTTTTTGGGATTTTGATATACAAATGTTCGTAATTGTAAAACTCTTTTTTTTGGATTTGGTCTCTCGCAAGCATTGCTCCAATTGGATACCCTCGATCTAATTTATGAAGTTGAGTATAATGAATGAGCTCCGGAATAACTGTAGTATATTTTTGTTCGGCTTCTTCTAAAATATTTTCACTAATCATAAAGGTTTCTTCATCTAAATATTGCAATGAAATAGAAGAAAAATCAGTTTTTAAAGCATGTTCTGCTAACTGTAAACGCGTTTGAATAATTGCTTGTAAATGATTAAGGCTCTTAATTTTTTCTTCAATTTCAAGAGATTTTTCCTTTAAAAGAGTAATCATATTTATTGATTTTTTATCTTTTAAAAGAACTTTTATCTCTTTTAATGGAACACCAAGTTCTTTAAATAGGGCAATCACTTGAAAGACTTCAAATTGTTCATACGAATAGTACCTATATCCATTCTCTGTTTTTATTTGAGGTGAAAGTAACCCTATTTCGTCATAATGAAACAGAGTTTGCTTTTTTACACGACAGAGATTCGCAAATTCACCAGTAGTAAAGTACTTTTCCAACTCTTCCCTCATAAAATCCTCCTTGACTATACGGTAACCATATACTTTATGATGTTCATTGTACTGGAAAGGAGATATAAACAGCAATGACGAGTCCTTTATTTCATTAAAGTAAGTGAAAAGGCAAATTGATGATGAATTTGAAGATAAAGCAATGAATAGAATTAAAGTTTGTTTAATTAAAGAAAAGAAAGAGTAGATAAGATGCAAATGATAAAAAAGAAAAAATCCTCCGTAGGTCAACTCCTTCAAGGTATATGGTCAAAAAATCGTAAAGGAATTAGCCTTACCTATATGCTCACTCTTGTTGAAAATGTTTGCGATCTTCTTTACGCTGCAACAATTGGTTTTGCAATCGATGGGTTGCTTAAAGGGAATCCAGCTAGCCTTATACCACTTGCTCTACTATGGATCCTTCACCTAGGGGTTGGCTTGTTCAGGCACGTTTACGATACCAAAGTATTCGTTGGAATTTATTCTAATGTTGCTGTAGAAATGGTGGAGCGCCAGCGTGCTGATGGAGTAAAAGGAACTCGAATTGTAGGACGTGTCTCATTGTCTCGAGAAGTAGTAGATTTCTTTCAGATGGAGCTGCCGGCAGTTGTAACAACGGTTATTCGATTTTTAGGCGCTATTATCATGTTATTTCTTTATGACCGGTTTATTGGGTTCTTAAGTTTATTGGCACTAATTCCAATACTAATCATAAACCATTGGTTCGGTCGACGTTCTTATCGTTTGAATCACGCACTTAACAACCGAATTGAAGAAGAGGCAGATATAGTCGTTCATCGTCCACTTACCATTGTTCAAAAACATTTTGCACGGTTACGTTTGTGGCGTGTTGCTATTTCTAACGCTGAGGCTAAAACATGGGGGATGATGGAGATTGTCGTCATTCTCTTAACCCTAGCTACACTACTTAGGCTTACAGGTGTTCAGGGTACTACGCCTGGTGCTATTTATGCAGTTCTAGCTTATATTTGGATGTTTCAAGAGGCAGTAGTTGGTCTTCCTGAAATTGTGCAAAATATTTCGCGTGTACTTGATATTGGTGAACGCGTTGCTGAAGACGTTAACAGCTAAAACCACAAAAGCTTAGCCAACCATTATTGTTATGTTATCCCTTAAATTATTGTTGTTGTCTTTTCAGAGAAATAAGCCCGTAAATATAGGTTAGGAGGATTTTTAATGAAAAAGATTGAAACTGATCGATTACTATTGAGAAACTTTTCTAAAGCAGACTCTCAAGCTCTTTTGGAATACTTGGCTAATCCAAGGGTAAACTGCTTTCTTGAAGACAAAGTTCACACAATAGAGGAAGCTACTTTAAAAGCTCAAAAAAGAAAAAAA
Source organism: Priestia sp. RMT2NF4 (assembly GCF_047872835.1). NCBI lineage: Bacteria > Bacillati > Bacillota > Bacilli > Caryophanales > Bacillaceae > Priestia > Priestia sp. RMT2NF4. The sequence continues at coordinate 4,864 of NZ_JBLQZO010000002.1, read as the reverse complement.
GATGACTCTTTTGTTGCAGTCTGCTTAAAAGGCAGTGATTATCTAATAGGAGAAATATTCTACTTAAAGGAAGATCCAGATACTTATTCCATTGGTTGGCACTTTAATGATCAATATGAGGGGAAAGGGTATGCAAGCGAGAGTGTGAAGGAGTTCCTTAGGTATCTGTTTACTCAATTGGATGCAAGAAGAATCTATGCATACGTTGAGGAGGATAACTATAAATCACAAAAACTATGTGAAAAATTAGGAATGCGTAAAGAAGGACGTTTTGTTGAGTTTATTTCGTTTACTAAATACGAAGATGGAACACCTAAGTATGAAAATACTCTTCAGTATGCATTATTGAAAAAAGAGTGGATAAAAAATACTTCTTTTAATGAACCTGAGGAATAAGTATCTCCTTAATTCATCTAGATAAACAGAATTAGTATTAAATCCATTAATATTTAGTAATCTAAGATATAGGCAATTTGTAGAAAAGCTATGTATTTGTCGTTATCTAATGTAAACATTAAAACCTTTATAATAAAAAACCCCAGATATTTTGATTATCTGGGGTTTAAGTAGGGGAGACAAAAGCTGTTTTTAATCATCTTTTTTATCTATTTTTACGTACATAAAGGCAAATAATAAAAGTAACACAATACTAATAGGGAAAATAACGTAGGCATCTGTCGCTTCACTCACACTAGATTTTAAAGTGTAGTTGTAAACAACAAGTCCAATCGAAACAATTGCTATTAATATTTGATAGGTTCTTTTTTTACTAAACATAAAAAACAATCCCCTTTACCTGAATAAGCTACTCCAAGGGTGTAGTGAAACTTACTTTAGAAAACCATTAATAAACGTATCTATTCCTAGAGGTGCTTATAATGCGTCAAAAGCACCTGGTGTAGCTCTAGCTGTCTTTTTCAACGCTAATTTCATAGCTTTTGTTTTGGAGTATTTAGCAACTCTGCTACCAGGCTTTTTAATTCTTGAATAGTAATCATAAGATTTAGCAAGTTTGTTAGCAAATTTAGTTGCACCACCTGTAACTTTAACAGTTTTTTTAATTTTTAATACTTTAGAAATCGAACAGCATTTGATGTTATGGCAGCAGCTATTTCTTTCTAGTTAACATAAAACGTATTATCGGTACGAAGAACAACCTGACCATTAAAATATATTTTAATGGTCAGGTTGTTCTTCAGGATTTATTTTATCAATGTCATATAAAAACACAGTGAAATATATTCCAATATAAAGAATTAAAAAAATAGCAGTCCTGTAACCATTGGTTATAAAATTTAAAAGATCAACATTTGCTATAAGAAGGTCTATCAACATAGGTATAAACATACATAACCATATAAAATTGCTATCTTTGACAATGTTGAAGATAGCAATTATTGAACCTATAATTGTGCAAACTAAATAAATCAATTATATCCCCCCCCCAATATTACTAAATTTAACACATTTATCCAATACATTGTTAATTAACGTAGTGTAGCTTATCGGTAGTTTAAAGAGCACAATCGTTAGCGCATTGATAATGTTTTTATTTAAATAAAAGGTCAATTTCTTTTCGGTCATAATCTAAAATCCAATGATTATATTCTTCATAAAGAAACTCTATAGATTCTTTATTAGAGGCTAATACATCACAGCCTCGATCATCATACAGGTGAAAAATGATTTCTTTAGAACGATTGATAAAATAAATATCATAACCACTTTGTGGATTGCTTTTAAGTATACTAGATGGATGAGTAAAGTCTTCATAACAAATAGCTTTTAAGAGTTGTATATACTTTAGTTCTGACTTCTTACAAGAAATTGCAAATCGATGAGTAATAGATTGATCATCTTCCTCATCAAATACACTGGGTAAAAGATAATGACTTAATTGGTATAACTTTTCTTTATCTTTTATGTACTTTAAATATACGTTTAAAGGCCTTTTTTGGAGAAAGATATCTTTTTTTATGGAATGTACATCTGTAACAAGAAGAATCTCATCTTCTTCTCCAAATACTGCTTCAAATAATCTGATTGAACGATAAAATGCTTGCTCTAAATGTTCCTTTTTGTAATGAGGTATTAAAGGATTTGATATTTCAAATCGAATGCTATTTTTCCAAGAATAAAATAAGGAAGGGCTTAAAATTAGTTTTTCAAAATGTTTTTCTAAAAATGAATGTAGAATATCATGGTTCATATGTTTTTCTCCGTGGTTTTTGATTTTATTTTAACATTTTTTTAATGAATTCTTTTTGTGTGATATAAATATCTAGTCAATATAATCACCATTACCGGCACCAAAAAAGGCTCTGAAAAGAGCCTTTTTTAGTAATTAGGTATGTCTTCAAAGGTCCTAATCCCTTCAACTTCCCATCTCAATTTGTAAAACTCCAAGATTAATGGATGAACATTAGAACTGTATCTCAAATTTTTTAACTTTCTCTTACCTAACCTTTTATCCAACAGTGCGAAGGCTTTGATAATAACATTCTCAGAATTTAAAGCATTGTCAATGGATAGTTGAGGATACTGAATAAATGCATCATAAACTAGATCGACATTAAAGATACCTTTATCCTCTAGAATTACTGTAGTGTAGTTTAAATCTTTCGTCTTGCCAATAAACTCTGGAAAACATTCATATAAACAGTCGGGAAAAGATTTGTCAGTCGCCTTTTTTATTTCCGCCCAAAGTTTATCATGTTCCATTAAATAATTTGCTGAAGACGCATTGAAGACTTCCTTTTTATCTAGAGTAATCCATATACGCTTTTGCTCACCAAGGGAAACATTATATTGAGTCAAATGGATACTTAATCTATGTTTTAATTTATCGCAAATTAAACTCTCTATATTTCCTTTTACTTTTGTCCATTTCATAGCATTATCTTACTCCCATTTTTTGTTTAAAACTAAATATTACAATTGAGATCGTAGAAGTACATTATACAAAACATTTTTATTTTAAATGATATTTTTACTGTATACTCAATACACACGTAGTTAACATAATGGATTTTATAAGAATAAAAGTATTTTAATGTTTATCTATAAGTGTTTTAATAGAAAAGTAAATATTTCAAAACAAGAAAGTGAGAACAAGTGGATTTTATTTTTAATTTTATAGTTGAATTTATTGAAACAATAATTATAATGTGGCTTGTTTCGTTTGCATTAGAAAAACTGAATGTCTTTCAGTTAGAGAAGAAAACTAAATGGATATTCATACTGACCCTTTCACTCATATTAGGTATTATCTTTGCATTAATTGACCTATTATTAAATTTACATCGTATACCAATTTAATGATTCTCTGATGAAAAATTCTATATAATAAAGATTACTCAAGGAGAGGATTGAATGGATAAAGAGCTAGAAGAAAAAGTAGTAAGATCCTTCTTTACTAAGAGAATCCAAGATAGAGTGATATTCGAACTTTTCTCTGAAAAGAAAAGAGAAGACGCATTACATCGTCTTAATCATAATTACACAAAAACATTGAGAGAAGAATATATGATTGAGATTCCTAAACCAAATTCTTGTGCCAATGAAATAGCCAAATTATTAAAGCAGCACGGGGCAGGAAAAGAGTGTTATTCAATTTCATGGAACAAGAAAATAGACGGAGAAGAATTACCTTTACTTACAGCTCTTAAAGATGCAGTAGGTTATGGTTTTCCTTCTATTATCGTTTGCATTCCAAATAAACTAGCATATTTTGAAGCAGAACAAGGATATGGAGCTCCACCAAGATATATTTTAAAAAGAGAAACATAAGATGTAGACTCTATACATTTTCAGTTTAAATAATCAAAATTATAGGTAGTAACAAATAAAAGCCCTTTAAAAGGGCTTTTATCTTCGAATATACAACCCTGATATGTGAGCTATATTTTCTAATCTTGTCATAGTTTGATTATCCTTACAAAAGATAGGTAATGACATATCGTAATTTCCTAATATTACTGTAGAGATTGAAGGAAAGAAGAAAGTTGAGAAACTATTTGTATCTAATGAGAGTCTAAATAAAAATCCCAAAACTCTACTATCATCTGTTCGAATAAATTCTCCTTTTATAGCCTGTTTTAGTAATAAAATATAGCGATATTCCTCGATCGAAAGAATTTTTTTATAAGAAGCTAAGCTACTGTGAAAAATATCTGCACAATGCACGTATACCTGCTGTTTACCGCATAGTTCAAAAATTTCATGAAAGTAATTTATATAATTAATTTCATCAAGCTTATTTTGATATTTATTAGTTAACAGTTCTTCTGCTTCCTCTTCAGTTAAAATTCGATTAAACCGATCCAAAGCTCCTTTTACAAAGAACTTGTCTATAAGTTGAATATCCTGAAAATAAATATCCCCATATAGTCGTTTTAAAGAGGAGATTTCACTCTCCATTAAAGTAACTATCTTCAAGCTGTTATCCCTCTTTCTTCATACATTTCTCAATATCATCTCAGGTATACACTATACAACCTTAGTTACCTTAATGTAGCTTATAGGAATAAAAAAAGGCTACTAGCTACATAGTCGCCTTTTTTTGTCTTACTGGTTTACTTATTAAATACTGAATGATTAAAAGAACCACATAACCTATAACTGTACCAAACGTGTTGAGTAGAACATCATCAATATCTGAGCTACGACCTATAAAGTATTGAATAAATTCAATTAAACATGTAACAGATAAACCTAAAATTGTTACTTTCTTAATTGAATGATATTTTCTCCAAATAAGGGCTACGACAAAGCCTAAAGGTGAAAATAACATAACATTTGCAGTTAAATTTAAAAGCGATACGCTGTTCCATTCATCGACATTTGTATTTGTTTGAAAGAAGTA